>JBEKXZ010000009.1:0-116841 GCA_049511495.1 Bryobacteraceae bacterium
CTTCCGATTGCAGTTACCCGGCCTTGCGCTTGGCCTTCAACTCGGCCAGCAGCCGGTCGATTTCGTCGTGCTTCTCCATCGCCTTGAACTGGTCCTCGACATTGTCGGCCATCAGTTCGGCGGTGGCCTGCGCGGCCGCTTCGCTGTGCTGCACCTTGTTCTTCATGCGGTCAAAGGCAGCAGTCTTGGATTGATCGCCCATATTCAGCCCCGCCTGGGTAGCCTTACCCAGCGCGCGCGAGCGCCGGTGCTGCGCGATCAGCATGTCGCTTTTGGCTTGCGCTTCCACCAGCTTCTGTTGCAGCTTGGTCAGCGCGCCCTTCAGGTTCTCCACCTGCGTCTTCTGGTCTTCCACCTGCTGCCGGAAGCTGCCGGCCGTGGTGCGGTAGGTCATCGCGCGCTCCACGGCGGTGCGGGCCAGCGTATCGTCGTGCTGGTCGAGCGCCATGTCCGCGCGCCGCATCCATTGCCCGTCGTTGTCTTCGCTTTCCTTGAGCTTCTTCTCCAGCACGTGCTGGTCGGCGATCGAAATCGCCACCTGGGTTTTCACCTGGAGCAGTTGATTCTCCATATCGAGGATCACCTGCTTGATCATTTTTTCCGGGTCCTCGGCCTTGTCGACCAGATCGTTGAGGTTGGCCCGAATCAATGTGGAAACGCGCTCTAAGAGTGCCATTGCCGTTCTCCTTTCCTGCGGGCCGCGCACTTGGCAGCACGCGGCCCGGTTACCCAAATTCCCTATTGCGCCGCCGGAGCCTTGTCATCCGGCTTCGGCGCCTTGTCCCCAATCGTCCGCACTTTGGCGAATAGCTCGCTGAACGGCATGCCCGAGAGGGTCTCGAACAATGCCGGAACCTGCGCCGCTATCTTCGTCATATCGCCGGTGATCTTGTTCATGCCGGCGGTGTCACCGTTGCCGGTCGAGACCACCGTGATCTTGTCCACGTTGGCCAGCGGCGCGGCCAGCGCTTTCACCACCTCCGGCAAGCCCGTGATCAGCTTGTCGATAATCGCCGCCTGGTTGAATTCCTGGTACGCCGCGGCCCTCAGGTTCATGGCCTTGGCTTCGGCCTCGCCCTTCTTGAAGATGATTTCCGCTTCCGCTTCGCCCTGCGCGCGGATGGCCGACGCATGGCCTTCGGCTTCGGTGATCAGGCGCTGCTTTTCGGCTTCCGCCAGGGTCTCGATGCGCTGCCGCTCGGCCTCCGCCGGCTTCAGCACGGTGGCCGTCAGCTCGCGCTCGCGCCGCTGAATCTCGGCCTCCTGCACCTTGACTTCGTGTTCTTTCTCGACCTGGTGAATGGTGACCTCTTCACCGCGCACCTGCTGCTGCATGATGTTGGTCTGGATCTCGTAAGCTTTGTCGGCCTGGGCCTGTTGCTTCTTCACGGCCTCCAGGTACAAGGCCTTCTTGGTTTCCAGGTCGCGCTGCGCCTCGGCCTGCTTGGTTTGGGAGAGCGTCTCCGCCAGCACGCGCTCCTGGTCGGCCTGCGCTTTGGCGATGGCGGATTCGCGGGATGCGTTCGCCCGTTTGATGGCCGTATCGCGCTCGGCTTCGGCGGATGCCACGTCGGCGTCGCGCTTGATGCGCGCCACGTCCGGCCGGCCCATGTTGGCGATGTACTCGTTCTTGTCGCGGACTTCCTTAATGGTGAAGGAGATCACCTCCAGTCCCATCTTGGTCATGTCGTCGGCGCAGGTAGACCGCATCCGCTCACCCACCATCTCCGGCTGCTTGACGATTTCTTCCACCGTCAACTGGCCGATGATGCCGCGCAGGTGGCCTTCCATCACCAGCCGGATCAACCCTTCGCGTTCATCCGGATTCTTGGTCAGAAATTGCTCCGCCGCGGTGAGAATCGATTCGGGATCCGATTTCACCTTGATCTGCGCCACAGCTTCCACCGTCACCGCGACGCCCTGCCGTGTGTACAGGTCCTGCTTGGGCGCCACATCGAACGACATCAGCTCCAGCGACAGCCCGCGCCAGGCCTCCACCATCGGAAAGATAATCGTGCCGCGGCCCTTCACCACGCGCGTGCCGCCCAGTCCGTACACGATGATGGCTTCGTGCGGGCCGGCTTTGCGGTACAGCTTGGCAAACGCGGTCAGAATGAACAGTAGGACCAGGACTCCCAAAAGAACGAAGATCACGATCGGGTTTTGGAAAACTTGTTCCATTTAACTCTTCAACTCCGTTTCTCCGGCCAGGTCTTCCCAGCGCCGGACGTAGGCAATGCCCTTCTCGTAGCGCGTCACCACAACTTCCGCGCCCTTGGGGATGGCTGCGCCATCCTCGCTGCGCGCGCCAGCTACGTGGCGCGTACCTTCCTGCGCAAAAACAATCTCGCCCGTTCCGCCGTCGCGAATCCGGATGCTCAGATGCCCGAGCACGCCGACCATCTCGTAATCCGCCGCATCGAGCGGCGCTTCATGCGCCATCAGCACCTTGGCGAGAAACACGAACACCACCGCCGCGGCGCCCAGCCCGCAGAAGGTCGCTACCGCGAAAGCCAGGAAATACCAGACATGGTAGTAATGCTCCAGCAGATATCCCGCGCCGCCAAACCAGGCCAGAAACGCCGCTAGGGTTCCGAAATTGAGCCACGGCAGCTCGCCCCGCCCGCCGTGCGGAATGTGCCCGTGCGGAATATGCAAACCATGGTGCAAATGCAGATGCGGGATGTGCACGTGCCCCGTTCCCGCCAGAAACGCCAACGCGCTCAAAAGGAAACCGACCAGAAAACATGCGAGGTAGAAATCCGCCCAGTTCATTTACTGCCTCCTCGTCTTGCGGGCCGCCGGCGTCTTCAGGACCTCCATCAACCGCTCGGCCAGGCCCGGGTTCTCCAGAATCTCACCCAGCAGAATGATGCACATGCGCGTATCCGCGTGCCGCGCCAACGCGAGCAGCGCGTGCTGCAGCTCGGGATCGCGGCGAAACCGCTCGGCGCCGCTCACCAGCCACAGGTCCAGCTTGTCCTCGAGCGCCCCCACGTCCGATACCAGCTCGTTCTCAAACCCCTCCGGATCGTCCACCAGGTAGCCCGGATGCACTTTGAAAAACTTCGCCAGCAGCATCCGCGTCGAATTGGTCAGGTGCGGCCGCGCCCCGCTCTCGATCTGCGAAAGGTAGCTCTGGCTGATCGATTTGCCGAGCTCGCGCTGGATCAGCCGCGACATCTCCAGTTGCGACAGTTCGCGATTGAATCCGCGCAGGGTTCCTTCGACCTCGCGCAGGTACCGAAGTTTTTCACCAAGCTTCATATAGCAATTTGTAATTATACTATTGCAATTTGTGATTGCCTGTCAAGAGGAGAATTGCGCCCGTTTTCAATCAGATAGCGCCATCCTTTTTTGCGGGGCCATGCTCTTGAGAGTGCTGGCAAGCTAAAGCGTGCCCTACCGGACACACGCACGGCATTGGTGTGGCACGCTTTAGCTTGCCCTGCTGGGCGGCGAAATGGAACACTAAGGATTGCCGGCCAATGCCGGACTTGCGAACTCATGCCACGAGACCTGGCGATTTTGTTTTTGGCGGCGACGGCGGCGCTGGCGCAGTCGGACCGCAGCACGCTGACGGGGTTGGTCATGGACCAGACGGGCGCGGTGATTCCCGGCGCGTCCGTTGAGGCCGAGAATCAAGCTACCGGCCTCAAGTACGCCACGACGAGCAATGCTGTTGGGGTCTACGCTTTACGGCAATTGCCGGAGGGCGTCTACAGCGTGAGCGCAGCCGCAAAGGGCTTTAATCCCGACACCCGAATAGTCCAGATACATGTGGCCGAGACAGTCACGCTCGACCTCGTGCCCTGGGTGTCCAGAAGTGACATCGACGTAATCGACGTCACTCCGGTCGTCGACACGACAACTTCCGGCAACTCCACCGCCGTCACCGAAAAGCTCGTCACCAATCTCCCGCTCTCGATTTCCGGCAACATGCGAGATCCCGAGAGCTTCATCTTTCTCACGCCCGGCGTGACCGGCACCACCGCCAACACGCAGATCGACGGCTCGCAATCGCGCGCCAAGGAGGTGCTGTTCGATGGCGTCGGCGCCACCAGCCCGGAAAGCGGCGGTACGCTGTTCACCTATCCATCGGTGGAGGCGGTCTCGGAATTTCGCTTGGTGAACAGCGATTTCAGCGCGGAGTACGGACGCACAGGCGGCGGGTTTGAAGTGTTTTCGAGCAAGTCGGGGACGAACACATTTCACGGCGCGGCATTCGATTATCTGCGCAACAACGTCTTCGATGCCCGCGGCTTCTTCGCCACGGCCGCGCCGGTGAACCGGCAAAACGAATTCGGCGCGGCGCTGGGGGGCCCGGTCGCGATCCCGCGCGTGTATGACGGGCACAAGCGCACGTTCTTTTATTTCGTCTACAGCGGATTCCGTTACCTGCAATCGTCCTCGAATTCGCTGGTGAGTATTCCGCCGGTGGCTTTTCGCGACGGCAATTTCTCCTCGCTGGTGGGCAGCGGCGGAAAACCGATTCTCATTTACGACCCCTCCACCACGACTCTCGCCGCCAGCGGCGCGTACACGCGCACGCCGTTTCCCACCAACATGATTCCGCAGAGCGCTTTCAGCTCGGTTTCCTCGAAGATCCTGCCGCTGCTGCCGCAGCCGACGAACGCAGGCAACCTCAACAACTTTCTGGCACTGGGTGCCAACAGTTTCAGCCGCGACCAGGTGGATCTCAAGATCGACCATTCCTTCACCGACGCGAACCGGCTGAGCGGCTTTCTCTATGTCGGCAGGCAGGCGCAGATCAGCGCGGATACGTTGCCCGACCCATTCACCAACGGGCTCAACAACGACTACAACTCGCGTTGGGCGCGGCTGAGCGACGATTGGTCTCCGTCTTCAACCCTGCTCAACCATGCCGCAGCCGGTTTCACGCGCGAGGCGCAGTTGTGGAACTCGCTGGCCGCCAACCAAAACTGGCCCAGCCAGATCGGTTTGACCGGCGTGCAGACCGGCCCCGGCAACGCGTTCCCGTACGTGACGTTCAACGATGGCTACGCGACCTGGGGATCCACCAACGGCACCAAGACGGTGGGCGAGCAGATCAACAACGTGTTTCAGCTCGACGACACGGCCGGCTGGATGCGCGGCCGTCATGGCCTGAAATTCGGCGCCGATGCGCGCTGGCTCCAGACCAATGGCGCGGATCATTTCGGATCGCAGGGCAGTTTCGCGTTCAACACGCTGGAGACGGGTCTGCCCGGCGTTTCGTCCAGCGGCAGCGCCTTCGCCAGTTTTCTGCTGGGAGACGTGCACCAGGGCCAGCTCAACCAGCTCACGCTGGTTCCGGGAATTCGCTATCGCTACGTAGCCGGTTTCGCGCAGGACGATTGGAAGATCAGCCGCACGTTGACGCTCAACCTGGGTCTGCGCTACGAAATCTATTTTCCGCGCACCGAGGCGCACGACAATCTGGCGAGCTTCGACCCAGCGCTCGCCAATCCTGGCGCCGGCAATCTGCCGGGCGCAATCGAGTTTCTGGGCACCGGTCCCGGCCGCAGTGGGTTGACCAGCTTCGCTAAAACGGACTACAAGAATTTCGGACCGCGCGTGGGGTTCGCTTACGCTGCTACGCCGAGGGCCACTTTGCGCGGCGGATACGGGATTTACTATGGGCCGGGCAATGCCGACGCCGGTCTGCGGCAATCGCAAAGTTTCGGTTTCGGCTTCAATGCATCGCCGGTATTTTCGAGCACCAACAACGGCGTCACGCCGGCTTTCAACTGGGATGCCGGCTTTCCGCAGAACTACGTGCGGCCGCCCGATATCAGCCCGACGGTGGCCAACGGCTCGGCGGTGACCATGATCGGCGCTGGCGACGGCCGCCCGCCATACTTCCAGAACTGGAGCTTCGGCGTGCAGCGCGAGCTGGCTGAGAATCTGCTACTGGAAGCCGATTACGTGGGGGTGAAAGGCACCCGCTTGGGAACCGCTCTCATTCAGCCGAACGAGCTGAACCCCAGCTATCTGAGCCTGGGCAACCTGCTCACCGCCCCGGTGACTTCGGCGGCCGCGCAGGCGGCAGGCATTCCCATTCCCTACCCCGGGTTTACCGGCTCGGTGGCGCAGGCGCTGCGACCGTTCCCGCAGTACCTGACGATCACCAACCTCAGCAACCCGAACGGCGATTCCACTTACCACGCGCTGCAGATGAAGATGGAGAGGCGCATCTCCCACGGGCTGACCGGAGTGGTGGCATACGCCTGGTCGAAGACGCTCACCGACGCCGACATCGCGGCCGGCGGCGGACCTGCTGGGCAGACCTATTACAACCGCAGCCTTGAAAAAGCCGTCAGCGATACCGACGTGCCGCAGGCGGTTTCCATCAGCTTCCTATACGATCTACCTTTCGGTCCAGGCAAGCGCTTCTTCCAGCGCGGCGCACTGGGGAAAGTGATGGCGGGCTGGACGCTCACCGACATCGATCAATACTGGGCCGGCATGCCCATCGTGCTTACCGCCAACGACACGCTGCCACTGTTCAACTCCACGTTGCGGCCCGACGTGGTTTCGGGCGTGCCGCTCGAACTGAGCTACAGCAATTTCAACCCGGCGGTCGACCGCTACATCAATCCGTCTGCATTCACCGTGCCCGCGCCCTTCACGCTCGGCAGCGCCGCGCGATCTTACGACAGCCTGCGTGCGCCATGGAATTTGAATGAGAGCGTGGGCGCCGTGAAGCGTATAGCGATTACCGAGCGGGTGACCCTGATCTTCCGCGCCGAGTTCTTCAACGTGTTCAACCGCGTGGTGTTCGGCGCGCCGGCATCGAACATCAGCGCCGCGAATTTCGGCATGATAAGCAGCCAGTCCAATGCGCCGCGGCAAGGGCAGATGGCGTTGCGCCTGGAGTTTTGAACGGGCCGTTTCACGCCGGAGCTCGCCGCAGCTTCCGGGCGGTTGGCATCGTTAATTACGTACGCGCCCCTTACAACACCAGCACCACGTCGAGTGTTCTGGGGCCGTGAACACCCTTGACGCGGGTCATCTCGATATCGGAAGTGGCGGAGGGTCCGGAGATGGTGGTGAGCGGCACCGCGCGGAACTCCTCCACGCGGCGGATGGCTTCCGGCAAGGTCTCCACCACCTGTTCCGCCCGGACGACGCAGAGATGATAATCGGGCACCAGGGTAACGGCGCGACGGGGCTGACCGGGCCCATGGCGCAGGATGATGGTGCCGGTGAAGGCAACCGCCGCCTCGCAGCCAGTGAGCACGCCGTTACTCTGATCGAGCGCGGCATAGCTCAGGGCGTTATCCTCCACAAATTCGAAGCCCTCGGGCAGCCAGCTTGCGGGCACACCCTGAGAAACCACGATGGCGGTGCGGCGGCGCTGGGTGAGCGCCTGCGCCACGGCATCGGCAATCTGCGCGGCAGTGCAGCGGTAGACACTGGCGCCGTAGTCGTAAAGGCGTGCTGCAAACAGCTCCAGCCGCGCCTCAGGCGCCATGCCGCCTTCGCGCCGGTACTCGCGCGGAATCGCGGCGTACTCCGCGGCGCGATCTCCCGCGCCGCCAGTGGCCTTGCGGATTCGTTCGAGTATCTCCTGCTTGGCGTCCGGCATAGCGGCGCTCATGAGATCTCCTTGCGCTGGCGCTTGGCCCACCACTGGCGGAACGATTCGGCGGGAACCGCCGGCAGGTCGCGGAAGCGTGTCCAGTTCGCCATCATACCGGGCAGCCGCCCGATCACACCGTCCTCGACAAACGGCTTCTGCGCGATGCGCACCAGCTTCTGCGCCGATTCGAGGCGCCCGCCTTTCGAAAACGCCCGCGCCGCCACTTTCATCGCCATCCACTCGGCAAATGGCGCGCCGTGGCCCTTCACCACCTTGTTGCGCAGGTGAAGCAGGATCTCCGGGATATCGATCTTAACCGGACAGACATCGTAGCAGGCGCCGCAAAGCGTCGACGCGTAGGGCAGAGATTGCGAATGCCGCATCGCCTGCAACTGCGGCGTCAGGATGGCGCCGATCGGCCCGGCGTAAATCGAGCCGTAAGCGTGGCCCCCCGTCTGACGGTAGACGGGACAAATGTTGAGGCAGGCGCCGCAGCGGATGCAGGCAAGCGTGGCGCGCGATGCCGGGTCGTCCAGCACGCCCGTGCGGCCGTTATCGAGCAGCACCACGTGAAACTCCTCCGGGCCGTCGCCGGGCGTAACGCCGGTCCAGATGGAGTTGTACGGGTTCATGCGCTCGCCGGTAGCCGAGCGCGCCAGCAGTTGCAAGAACACTTCCAGATCGCCAAACGTGGGAACGATCTTTTCAATGCCCACCAGGCTAATCAGGACCTTGGGCAGGGTGACGCACATGCGGCCGTTGCCTTCCGATTCCACTACGCAGAGGGAGCCCGATTCGGCGACGGCAAAATTCGCTCCGCTCAAACCCACGCGCACGCGCAGGAACCTCTCGCGCAGATAGCGGCGCGCCGTGGCGGTCAGGTCCTCGGCGCGCTCGCCCAACTCCTTGAGTTGCATCTTCTCCATGAAGAGGCGGCGGATCTCGGCCCGGTTGCGGTGCAGCGCGGGCACCACGATGTGGGAAGGCTTGTCGGCGCCGAGCTGAATGATGAGATCGGCCAGATCGGTTTCGATGGGCGTGATGCCGGCCGCTTCCAGCGCGGGGTTGAGCGCGGTCTCATCCGAAGTCATGGTCTTTACCTTGATGACCTCGGAGGCGCCGTGCGAGCGGATGATGTCGACGATCTTGCCGTTGGCCTCGTCCGCGTCGCGCGCCCAGTGCACTTTCCCGCCGGCGGCGGTGCAGGCGGTTTCGAACTGCTCCAGATAGGCTTGCAGGTGGCGCAGAACGTGGTCCTTGACGGCGCGCGCGGAATCGCGCAGTTGCTCCCAGTCCAGTGTTTCGGCCACGGCATGGGCGCGCCGGGCGCGGATCACATCGGTGGCGTTGCGCACATTATGGCGGAGCTGCGTGTTGCCCAGCATGCCGCGGGCCGCGTCGGCAAACGACGGCGCTCCGGCCGCTTGTCCCACCTTGGCGCTCATGCAGGCTCTCGCGCGGTGGACGCCAGAATTTCCGCCAGGTGCAGGCAGCGAACGCCGGCCCGCTGCCGGCTGAGCGCGCCGCCAATGTGCATCAGGCAGGAATTGTCCACCGCCGTACAGATTTCCGCCTGGGTGTCCAGGATGGCGCGGATCTTGTCGCTGAGCATGGCGGCCGAGACGTCCGCGTTCTTGATGGCGAAGGTGCCGCCGAAGCCGCAGCACTGGTCCGCTTGCGGCAACTCGACATAGCTAAGGCCCCGCACGGAGCGGAGCAACTGCACCGGGCGCTCCCCGATCTTGGTGCCGCGCAGCGAATGGCAGGTGGTATGCAGCGTAACCGTGTGCGGAAAAAACGCGCCGGTGTCGACGATGCGGAACTTATCCACGAGCAGCTCGCAGAACTCGTACACCCGTGGCAGCAACGCGTCCACGTCGCGGGCTACGGATGCGTCCGGGCTGGCGGCCGCCATCTTCGGGAAATGCTCCCGCATCATCGCCACGCACGACGCCGAGGGCACGCAGATCGTCTCGGCGTCGCGAAACACCTCGAGGAAGTGCAGCATCATGCGCCGGGCGTCGTCCTGGTAGCCGGTATTGTAGTGCATCTGGCCGCAGCAGGTCTGCGCCTGAGGGAAATCCACGGTGTGGCCCAGCCGTTCCAACACCGCGACGACAGCCTTTCCCGTGGCCGGAAAAAGCGTGTCATTATAGCACGTGATAAATAGGGATACGTCCACAGTGCGCTTTTGAGGTACTACCGGAGCTATCCTAGCACGCTTGCAAAGTGGTAGAGTGACGGTAAGTAGTTGGCTAAAGGAAGGGAACAATGGCACATTCCACCAGACGAGATTTCTTGAAGACTGCCGCGGGCGTGGGCCTGACGGCCGCCTTGGGCGGCAGGGCGCTGGCCGATGCGGGCAAGCGCACGGCTACGGACTGGGTAACGCTCGGGCGCTCCAACATTAAGGTCACCCGATTAGCATTCGGCACCGGCAGCATGGGCGGCGCCGTGCAGCGGCAACTGGGACAGGACGGGTTTACGCGCTTAGTGCGCTATGCCTACGACCGGGGCATCCGCTTTTTCGAAACGGCCGAAAGCTATCACGGCATGCCCGAAATGCTGGCCACGGCGCTGAAGGGTCTGCCGCGTGACAGCTATCGTTTGATGACCAAGTACAGTACGCCGCCCTATGGGCCTCCCCCGGCGGAAAAGATGGACATGTACCGGCGGCAGTTGAGCTCCGAGTACATCGACATCCTGCTGCTGCATTGCCTGCGGCCGCCCACCTGGGAGCAGGATTATAAGGCGCTAGAGGACGCGATGTCCGAGGCCAAGGACAAGAAGATTATTCTGTCGCACGGCGCTTCCATCCACGGCCTGCCGGCGTTGCGGACGATTCCGGGCAACCAGTGGCTGGATATCGCCATGATCCGCATGAATCACGCTGGCGTCCGCATGGACACCGAACAAATGCGCGACACGAACGACATCGGTAACGTGGACGAAGTGGTGCAGCACACCAAAGCCGTTCACCAGCAGGGCATGGGCGTGATCAGCATGAAACTGGTGGGAGAGGGCCGCTTCACGGACTTTGCGGACCGCGACCGGGCGATGAAATTCGCCATGAATCTGGGCTGCGTGGATTGCGTTACGCTCGGGTTCAAAAACACCGCCGAGATTGACGAGGCCATCGACCGCATGGCGCGGGTGGCGGCGTAAACTACCAAACAAGTAGTTTGCTTGCATTGGTGGGGCATGCTTCAGCTTGCCAACGCCCGCTTGCGGGCGCGTTTTTTTCACGGCAGGTCTTACCGCGCCACGATCCGCACCGGGCCCAGAATCCCCGAGGGCAAGCGCTGGATGGCGCTCATGTTCTGGTCTTGGAACCGGTCTCCGTATTTGGCGATCAGCGCGCGATAGTCCGGCGGCGGCTGCGCAGCGAGCGCGTTAATGGCGAGATTGGCCACCACGATGCGCAGCGTATTCTCGCCGCTGTGGAGCAGGCCGGTGACCTCGATTTCATACGGCGGATGCCACACCGAACCGGCGCGCTGGCCATTGAGATAGACGATGGCGGCTTCGCGCACGGGGCTCTCGAGCAGCGCGCGCATGCCGCTGCCGCGCCGCTCCGGCGCAGGGACCAGAGTGCCTTCGCCAAAATCGAGATAGAGCCGGCGCTCCGGTGCGAACACGGCGGCATCCACCGTGAACGTCTTCTCGTAAGTTGCGGTACCCGAGAAGTTCTTCATGCCTGCGACCTCGGTCCAGGAGGTTAGCTGGTCCATCGTGACCGGCTGCGCGGAACCGGGGAAGGTCACTTTCCAACCGGCGCTCAGATCGAGCAGCGTGGGAAGCGGGCCGGCCGGTGCGGTGGCGCCAGGTCCAAGAATGGAAAACGGCCCGGAAAAGGAAATGAAGACACGCGACTCATAGGGCGCCATATCCAGATCGATTGCTCCCGGCGGGCGCCTGTCGAGCGCCCACGAATCTCTTTCGCCGGTGAAAGGATCCCACGATTCGGCGACCCCCGCGCGAAAGGCTACCGCGCTGTGCACGCGATGGTTGGAGGTGTTGACGACGAAATAAGCATGGTCCCCCGACGTCAGTCTCCGATGCACGAACCCGATCTCGGGCGGCGCCGTTACATCGGGCTTGAACAGCCCATGCAACGTTTCTCCCAGCTTGGTGTCGTTTTGCAACAAATGCCCGGGCGCTGCCACGGCTTCGAACAACGCCCGCGCCAGTTCGCGGATCTGCGGCGTATCCGTTTTGGCTTCCAGGAACCCCGGCGCCAGCGAGGGAACGCGGCCGGTGGCGATGACGATGCCGCCCTTGCGCGCGTACTCGGCGATCTTGGCGAGCGTCTTGAGCGGCATTCTCTCCACATTCGGCAGCACCAGCACGGGATACTTGATTCCAACCGCGGCGATGGCGTCATCGTCGATGAAATCGTAGTTGTAGCCGCCGTCCAAAATCTGTGGAATCACCCTAGGGTCGAGCAGCCGGTCCATCGATTGATCCACCGAATCGTGCCCCAGCGTGAAGCCGGCATAAGCGTCGGCGGTGGGCAGATACAGCGCCACATCGTTGACCGGCTCGCCCTGCCGCAGCAGCCAGCTCACGCGCTGCAAGTAGGCGGTGATATCGGGCATCACGATCCACCACGGGTTGTGTTGATTGAAAACCGCCGCGGCGTAGAAGTGCCAGCCGGGTTCACCCGCCTGCGGCGGCGAATAGGGCCAGCCGTGGCCCACCAGTTGGTTGATGCCGTTCAAAAAGTGCAGGTCGGCCTCCGCCTTCATGTCGAGCGGAGTGGCGCGAAAGACCGGTGAATGCAGCCATGTCCACGTTTCCGACGAAGTCACCGGCCGCCCATACAGATGGCTGGCCGAGGACGCCCAGCGCGTGGCCGCGAAGCGCCTCCACGCGGAATTCTCGCCTTCCGGCAAATCCACCAGCGCGTTGCTCGAAAGGTTCACCGGCGGAATGCCGTAGTTCTGCGAACGGAACCGCGTGCCATGCGCGGCAGCCCACTGCCGCAGCGGCGTCAGATAATGTTCGTTGGCGAGCTCGGTCAGCGTCTTGCCCCAATCGTGCCGGATGCTCGCTGTGGTCTCGCCCATGTCGCCAGCCAGCGCGGGAAGGTAGGGCGTGAGGTCATAGCCGCGGCGCTTTTGAAATTCCGCCAGGAAATCGCCGGTCCAATCCGCACCGTATGCTTCCAAACTGTCGCTGAATACCGCGTAAGGCGGATGCGCGCCGAAAGCCTGCATCAAGCGGTCGCCGACATATTTCAAATGGTTTTCGATGGCCGCCGCGCTGTAGTGATCGAGCACAGGACCTTCGGCGCCCACCGCTGCGCGCTTCACGGCCTGATGAGTGCGGCTCGCAATGAAGACCAACACGCTGCCACCCGGGGTTGCCGGCGAAACGTGTATTCCGGCATCGTCGATATCGGTGATGCGATCGAATCCGCCGCCGCGCTCGACAAACGCCGCGACGAACTTCTCGCCCCCGGCCGTCTTGGGCATCGCCACGATTCCGGCATTGGCCGGCACGGCCAGGCGTTCCATCCGCAATCTGGCGGACGCGAGATCGACCGGCGTGTGCGGTCCGCCATAGGGCCAGCCACTGCCGAGCGTGATATCGACGCGCATTCCAAGCTCGCGCGCTTTGTCGTTGGCGAAACGCACGGCGTCGAGAAAGCCATCCGAGAGATACGGCAGGTTCACCAGGCCGCGCGCCGGGTCGTCAAGCGTCAGCGGATAGACGGGTTGGATCTCCACGCCGCCAATGCCGCCTTCCTTCATGACGCGCAGCTCGCGTTCCAACTCGCGCTTTTCCACCGCCGGGCCGAACCACCACCAGCGCATCATGATCCGGCAGTTATCCGGAGGGCGCGCGAAGGCTGCCCGCATTTCCGCCATGGCGTCGCGCGGCGCAGGCTGGGAGCAGAGCAAAGCCGCACATGCCACCGCACCCACCGCTACTATGCTCCATCGCATGCTTACCATGCTAATCTTATGCGAGCGCCCCGGCGGTTTTGGTTTTTCCCGCGCCCGTGTCATTATTTGAACTATAGGCCAGGCAAAACGTGACTAACAATCGACAAAGCGAGATCGTCCATACCGCGCTCGACCGGTTTCAAATCGAGCTGCCCAGTTGGGGATTTGCCAACACCGGCACGCGCTTCGGCAAGTTCCAGCAACCGGCCGCGGCCAGCACCATCGCAGAGAAGTTCAGCGACGCGGGCCAGGTGCACCGCTGGACCGGCGTGTGCCCGTCGGTGGCGCTGCACGTGCTTTGGGATCTGCCGAAAGGCGTTGGTGACGTGGATGAGGTGCGCTCGCTGGCCGCCACACACGGCCTGCGCGCCGGCGCCATCAACCCCAATGTGTTTCAGGACCAGATCTACAAATACGGATCGCTCGGGAACCCCGACGCCGTCACTCGCCAGGCCGCCCTCGACCACTTGCTGGATAGCGTCGAAATCGGCAAACGCCTGAACAGCCGCGATGTTTCGCTTTGGTTCGCCGACGGGAGCAACTATCCGGGCACGCAGAACATGCGGCAGCGCAAGCACTGGTTTGAAGAGGGCCTGCGGACGATCCATGCCCGCCTCGATCCGGGGCAACGCATGCTGGTCGAATACAAGCCCTTCGAACCGGCCTTCTATCACACCGATATCGGCGATTGGGGGATGGCGCTCGAATTCGCCCGTTCTTCCGGCCCGCAGGCCAAGGTGCTAGTGGACACCGGCCACCACTACCAGGCGCAGAATATCGAACAGATTGTGGCGTGGCTGCTGGATCTCGGGCTTCTCGGCGGTTTCCACTTCAACGACCGCCGCTACGCGGACGACGACCTCACCATGGGCTCCATCGACCCCTACCAGGTCTTCCGCATTTTCCACGAGATCCTATTCTTCGAATGGGAAACCGGCGCGCGCGCCGATATCGCCTACATGATCGACCAGAGCCACAACTTGAAAGGCAAAATCGAAGCCATAATTCAGACCGTCCAGACGGCCATGGAGCTCTACGCCAAGGCCACGCTGGTGGACCACGAGAAACTCGCGCTTGGCCAGAAAAGTTGCGCCCTGGTGGATGCCGAGAACTGCCTGAAAGACGCCTTCTCCACCGATGTGCGGCCCGCCATCCGCGAATGGGCGAAGATCCGGGGCTTGCCCACCGACCCGATGGACGCCTTCCGCCAGAGCGGCTACCTGGAGCGCGTGACGGCTGAGCGCCGCCAGCGGAATATGGCGAACGCCTCGACTTACGCCTGATATGCCACGCTACGCATTCCAACTTCGCATCAAGCCGGACGCCATCGAAGAATACGAGCGCGAACACCAGCGCGTCTGGCCGGAGCTGCTGGCTAAACTCAAGCAAGCCGGTATCTCCGATTACTCTGTCTTCCGGCGCGGTCAGGAACTGGTGCTGTGCCTGCGGGTCGACGATTTCGACAAGGCATGGGACGAACTCGACCGCGACCCCGTCAACCAGCGCTGGCAACAATTCATGAGCCGCCTGTTTGAGCCGGTACCGGACCTACAGCCTGGAGAACGCTTCGCCATGATGAAGGAAGTTTTCTTCATGGAGTAAACGGCGCAGCGGCGGCGTGCGGGCAACGTCACTGTGACCGGCGTCGACAATCGCGGCCGGGCTTGCTGACTCAGCGAATCCGGCGGACGAACCCGTGAACGCCCTGCGCCGCGCGGAAGGCATTACACTGGTCAAGTCAACCATGCGCACCCTTGCCCTTGCATACCTGGCTTCCTCTGTTTGCCTGTTGGCCGCCGACGCTCCCAAGCTGCGCCTCGGCGCGGATATACGTCCCACACGCTACACCGCCGAACTGACGGCTGTGCCCGCGGCCGCTGCCTTTTCAGGGGTCCTCGATATCGACGTCGTACTCGCCACGCCGGCCTCGCTGGTGTGGCTCAACGCCAACGATCTCACCATCCAACAAGCCACGGTCAATTCCCTGCCTGCCGCCGTCGAATCGGCTGGCGACGACTTCATCGCGCTCCGCCTGCCTGCCGCGCTCCCCGCCGGGCCGGCGAGAATTCACATCGTCTATCAGGGCAAAATCAGCGCCAACTCGAGCGCCGGTATTTTTCAGGGCGAAGACGCCGGCACGCCGTATTTGTTCACCCAGTTCGAAGCGCTCGACGCACGCCGCACGTTTCCCTGCTTCGACCAGCCCGGCTTCAAGACTCCCTGGCAGCTCACGCTGCACATTCGCCAGACGGACAAGGCCTTCTCGAATACGCCGCAGGTTTCCGAAACCGGCGAGCCGAACGGCATGAAGCGCGTCGTCTTCGCCGAAACCAAACCGCTGCCCAGCTACCTGGTCGCCTTCGCCATAGGCCCCTTTGACGTGGTCGACGCCGGAAAAGCCGGGCGCAATCACGTTCCGGTGCGCATCGTCACGCCACGCGGCAAGGCAGCCCAGGCCAATTACGCCGCCCAGGTCTCGGCCACCATCGTCGGCCGCCTGGAAGAGTACTTTGGCGTTCCCTACCCTTATGAGAAGCTCGACGAAGTCGCCATCCCGTTGACGTTCGGCTTCGAAGCCATGGAGAACGCCGGCCTAGTCACCTATGCGCAGAGCATCCTGCTCGCCGATCCGGCCACGGATAGCATTAATCGCCAGCGCGCTTATGCCTCGGATGCGGCCCACGAGCTGGCCCACCAGTGGTTCGGCGACCTGGTGACCACCGCCTGGTGGGATGACATCTGGCTCAATGAAGCTTTCGCCACCTGGATGTCTTCCAGGATTCTGGCTGAGTGGCAGCCGGATTGGAACACCCGGCTGACCGATCTGCAATCCAAGTTCGGCGCCATGGTATCCGACAGTCTGGTCACCGCACGCCAGATCCGCCAGCCCATTGAAACCAAGGGCGACGTCGCGAACGCCTTCGACGGCATCACCTACGAAAAGGGCGCCGCAGTCATCCGCATGTTTGAAGTGTGGACGGGCGAACGGCGATTCCGCGCCGGCGTCAACGCCTACCTCAAGCGCTACGCTTTCCGCAACGCCACGGCCGGCGACTTCCTCGATTCCATCGCCACGGCGGGCAAGCCACAGCTTGCCGCCGCCTTCAAGACCTTCCTCGACCGGCCGGGCATTCCGGAGGTTTCGGTCGAATTGAAATGCTCCGGCGGTCCGCGCGTGGCGCTCAGTCAGAAACGCTACTTGCCGCTCGGCTCCACCGGCTCGCAGGGCGCCCAGTGGCAAGTGCCCGTCTGCGTGCGGTACGAGGCCGCCGACAGCCCCGCCACGGAGTGCTTCCTGCTCGATAAACCCAGCGCCGAGTTCCCGCTCAAGAACGCATCCGCCTGCCCGGCCGCCATCTCCGCCAACGCCAACGGCACCGGATACTACATCACCTCATATCAAGGCGGACTTTTGGACAAGTTGCTCGGGGAAGAAGGCGATTGGCTCAATGCCGCCGAGCGCGTCACGCTGTTGCACGATCTGAAGGCGCTGGCCGATTCGGGCGACGCCAAAGAGAGCGCCGCGCTCTCTGCCGCGCGCGCCTCCGCCAATTCGACCGAGCGCCAGCTCGCTAGCGAGGCCCGCGAAATCGTTGGCGGGGCGCGTGACCTGGTGCCTCCTACGCTCCGTCCTAACTATGCAGCCTTTATTCGCAAGACGTTCAGCGCCCGCGCGGCGGACCTCGGTTGGTCGGCTAAGCCGGATGACGACGCCGACACCCGTCTGATGCGCGCCAGCCTGGTTCCTTTCGTGGCGCAGGAGGGCGACGACCCTGCGCTCCAAGCCGACGCCCGCCGTCTGGCCATAGGCTGGCTCGATACTCACAAGGGCATCGACCCCGACATGCTCCGCGGGGTGCTCTCGACGGCCGCCTTTTCCGGCGGCCAGGACTTGTTCGACCGCCTGCTCGCCGAGCTGAAGAAAACCCAGGACCGCCGCGAGCGCAGCGCCATCATCGCCGCGCTGAGCGGTTTCCGCGATCCCAAAATCGTGCAGCAGGCGCTGGGCCTGCTCTTAGCGCCCCAGTTCGACGTGCGCGAAACGGCCGGCCTAATATTCAGCGGCGCCGGCGATCCGCAAACCCAAATGCTGCCCTTCGAGTTCGTCAAGTCTCACTATGACGAGATACTGAAGCGGCTGCCGCGCGAGGGCGACTTCGATGCCGCCGCGTCACTGCCGTTTGTCGGCGCACCGTTCTGCGACGAGCCCTCCCGCCGCGCGTTCGTCGAGTTCTTTCAGGATCGCGTCCGGAACTTCCTCGGCGGCCCGCGCAATTACGCCCAAGTGCTGGAAGGCATCCGCCTGTGCGAAGCCCAGCGCGCCGCGCAATCCGAAGACGTGGCGCAATTCTTCGCGCGGCAACCGTGACCCGTGGCCCAACGGAGTTTGCCTGATCGTGTTGCGCAGGACGTAAGACCCCGCCCCGCGCTAGAAAATGGTGGCCGGTCTGGTGTCCGTGCCCACCGCAATCGCGCGCGGCACGTGTTCGCCCGGCGGCACGTTCAACAGGCGGGGACGCAGCAGCAGAATGACCTCGTCGCGGGAGGTGTCATGCTCGTGCGTGCTCACCAGCGGGCCCAGGAAGCGGATCTCCGACAAACCGGCCAATCCCGAGATGTTGCGTCCTTCGTTCGTATCCAACAATCCGGCCACCGCCGCCCACTCGCCGGTATTCAACCGCACCACTGACTTCAAGCTGCGGTTGGAGACTACCGGAACGCCGTTGACCGATTGGCCGGTCAACAGCTTGACCTCGGCCTCGATATCGAGCGAAACCTCGTTCATGCCGTGTACCGCCGGCGTCAATTTCAGGCTCAGCCCCAGGTCCTCGAATGTGAAAGAGGGAGGTGGCGTATAAGTGGAGGTCCCATTGGTTCCGCTGCTGATCGCACCCACGCTGAAGCTCACTTGAACAGTCTGCGTGACATCCGCCACTGTGACGGTAATGGCGCCGATGTAGGTATCCGCCGTAAGGTTCGTAGGATTTCCGTACACAGTGAAGGTGGTGGGCGTCGCTGCTGCCACTGTCGAACTGACAGTCGAAAGCGATAGACCCGACCCGGTGACACTGGCCGACAAGGTTCCGGCGGTGTCGCTGGTCACCGTCACGGTTTCCGACACGGTGGAACCATCGAGGGACGCACTGAGCGAGACTGGGTTCGGCGTAATCGTGAGACCTGTGGCGGTTCCCCCGTTCACCGTCAAAGTCACGTCGATGTAAGCGATCGAGCCATCCGATCCAGTCAATGTCACGGTGCCTGTGTAAGTTCCCGTGCCGAGACTTGCGAGACTCGAACTGGGTTCAACAATCAACGTGGCCGGCAGCGGACCCGAGACGGTCGTCTCGCCATCCACCAGCAGCCAGGAATTCGCGCTCGAAACGGTGGCGGTATAAGTGACGCCGCTGCTCGTGCTCGACACGTTCACATTAGCGGCGTCCGGCAAGCTTCCGCCGGAGGTGTACGTCCACGGAATCGAGCTCTGGCTTAGTTGCAGGCTCCCACTCGAAGTCACGGTGAAGGTCACTAGTGTCTCCTCGGTAACTCCACCGGCCGTCACGCTGAGAATGCCGAGATAGGTTAGCGCTGAAAGCCCCGTAGGATTTCCGAAAACCGTAACGCTGGCCGGCGTGTTGGCTGTCACCGTGCTCGCGGAAACCGAAAGCGAAAGGCCGGAACCGATCACACTAGCCGACAAGGTCCCGCCGATCGTACTGGTCACCGTCTCGGTCTGTTGCGCCAATAACCCGCCGGCTGCCGCGCCAAGCGCGACCGGGCTGGGCGAAACAGTGAGATTCGGCGCACCGCCGTTGACCGCCAGGGTTACGGTGAGGTAGGTGACGGAGCCGTCCGAACCGCTCACCTGCACCGTTCCCAGGTAGGCGCCCGTTCCGAGCGCCGTGAGGCCGGTGCCAGCCGAAATGGTCAATGTGGCTGGCAAGGTGCCCGAAGCGGTTGCCGCGGAGTTCACGACCAGCCACGGGCTGGAGCTCGCCACGGTGGCGGTGTAGCCGATGACTCCATTGGAGCTGGTGACGTTGATGCTGGCAGCTTGCGGGGATACACCCGCGGAGGAGTAAGTCCACGCTACCGTGGTCTGGCTCAACTTCAAAGTGCCAACGCCGGTTGCGGTGCCAGTCCCGGTGGCAGTGCCAGGCACCGTGGCCGTGCTGCCCGATGTGGTTGTCGAAGAGCCCGACGCTCCAAAATAGCCGGACGTGAGCACGGGGTAGCGGTTGCCCACGTGCAGCGTCATAGGCTGGCGTTCTTCGCCGCGCAGTTCAGTGGTCCATAGCGTTTTGCTGGAGCTTTCAGTCATTTGCGCCACCGCAGCGGCATCCATGATTCCCATCCCCAGCAACGTTTTACCGCCGCCGAAAGAGAGTAACCCACTGATGTTCGTCGGCAGTGTTATCTGATTGTCCAGCCAGTTGGTCAGCGCGGTTAGCGAGAACATAGTCGGAAAATCCACGCCATAAGTGGTCGTTTTGCTGCGGCTAACTTCCACCATCCTCATCTCTATCATCACCTGTGCCCGCGGATAGAGAAGTTGCTCCAGCAGCGCTTTGGCCGGCAGCACGCGCGACAGGCGGTCGCGGATCACCAGGGTTCGCGTCTGCGAATCCATACTGACCCTCTCAATGGCCGTCGCCTGCTTCACACCGTCCACCAGGCTGGTGAAGTCCTGCTGCACGCCGGCGTCGGGCAGCGGAATCGTCACTGCCACCACCGGCTCGTTTTGCGTTCGTTTGAGCGGGGTGTCTTTGGACACCAGAAAGAGCTTTGGGGAAAGCGGCGCAATGAAGGTCCCCGTGGCGAATTCGAGGCCGTGCAGCGCCTCCCGGTACCCCACTCCGTCCAGGTGGAAGTGGAGCGCGGGCATTGGCTGGTAATCGCCGTCGAAGACGCAGTCCAGGCCGAAAGCCTTGGCCACGTCCGTGTACACCTTCTTCGAATCTCCACTCAGATCGAAATCGCGGGCCAGGTCGCCGCCCGCCAGATCCGAGGGCGGCAGTGCCTTCCTCGCGTCCGCCAGGTCGCTCGTGGTCGCAGCCTCCAGCGGCGGCCCCGTTTCCTCCAGGTTGCCATCGCCAACCGCCGCCGACAACGGAGGAACCGGCTTCGCTTCCAGGGCTGCGCGCGAACGAACGGCCTGGCTGCGCAGCCAATACGTCTGGTTGCGCGGCTCCATCGCGGCGGCTTCCGAATACAGCAGGTAAGCCTGCGCCATTTGGCCCTTCTTTTCCGCGTCCCGTCCAAACTCGTAGAGTTCCCACGCGCTCAGTTCTTCCGCCGCCAGGCAACCGGCCAGCAGCAGCGCCAGTATGGGCACACTCCACCGCACATCAAAATGACGGGCGCACGGGCTGTAACGTGCAGGCGTTTTGTGTGATGCTGGTAAAAACCCATGGAGACATTCCGCGCTCTGGCGCGCGAGCCGAGGCAGTTGATCGAACCGGGCGTCGTGTTGGTGGTGACCTTCGCCATCGCGTACCTGGTGCGCAGCCTCATTCTGCGCGGCCTACGCGCCTGGGTGGCGCGCACCGGCAGCCGCCCCGGCCGGGTCCTTTGTGCGGCGCTGGCCGGCCCCACCACCATCTGGGCGTTGATCCTGGCCGTTCATCTGGCCATCCAATCGGCGCCGCTGCCCACCATCGTCACCGATAAGTATGCCCCCAGGATTCTGATCGCATTGTGGATTTTGAGCTTCACCCTGATGGCGATGCGCATGGCGGGAGACCTGGTGCGCGGCTACGGCAACCAGGTTCCCGGCGCGCTGCCCGTCACCACGCTCACCACGACGCTAGCCCAGCTCACGGCGCTGGTGCTGGGGTTGCTGCTGCTGCTCAGCGCCGAGAACGTTCAGGTCACGCCGATCCTCACCGCGCTGGGCGTGGGCGGCCTGGCTGTCGCTCTGGCGTTGCAGGACACGCTTTCCAATCTCTTTGCCGGTTTCTACATAGCGGTCGCCGGGCAGATGCGATTGAACGATTACATCAAGCTCTCGAGCGGCGAGGAAGGTTACGTGTCGGACATCGGCTGGCGATCCACGGCCATCCGGTCGCTCGGCAACAACCTCGTCATCGTGCCCAACTCAAAGCTCGCCCAAGCCATCGTCACCAATTACCACCTGCCGGAGCAGCGCATGTCTTCCTCGCTCCAGGTCAACGTCCCTTATGATACCGACCCGGACCGGGTGGAACGCCTGCTGGTCGAGATTGCCACCGCGGGCGCCAAGGACATTCCCGGCCTGCTGGCCGATCCGGCGCCTTCGGCTACGCTCGACCCCGGTTTTCAAGAATCCTCGCTGGGCTTCACGCTCAGCTACCAGATCGCCGAGTTCTCCCAGCAGTACGGCATCCGCCACCAGTTGCGCAAGCGCATTCTCCTCCGTCTGCGCGAAGAAGGCGTCGCGGTTCCCTACCCCACTCGCGAAGTTCACCTCGACCGGGACCGGCCGGCGTAACCGGGCGCGTGCGAAAATCGAGTTTCCGACGATGAAGACATACACGATCGCGGTGATTGCCGGCGACGGCGTGGGCCAGGAGGTCGTGCCGCAGGCCAGGCGCGTCCTGGAACGCGCCGCGCAAAAACACAAGATAGCTTTCGCGTTTCAGGATTTCGACTGGGGCGCGGAACACTACTTCCGCTGGGGACGCATGATGCCGGCCGGGGCCATCGACCTGCTGCAGTCCTGCGACGCCATCCTGCTCGGTGCCGTCGGCCACCCGGACATCCCCGACCACCTCACGCTCAACGGCCTGCTGCTACCCATCCGCCGCGCCTTCGATCAATTCGCCAACGTGCGCCCGGCATATCTCTATCCGGGCGTTGCGTCGCCGCTCGCCAAGCCCAAGGGCGGCGAGATCGATTTCGTGGTGGTCCGCGAGAACACCGAAGGCGAGTACGCACAGGTGGGCGGATTCGTCTACCAACACCAGCCGGAAGAAATCGCCATCCAGACCTCCGTGTTCACCCGCCGCGGCGTGGAACGGATCGTGCGCTTCGCCTTCGAGCTGGCCGTGGCGCGCAACAAGAAAAAGCGCGTCGCATCCATCACCAAATCCAACGCCCAGGGCTTCAGCATGGTGCTCTGGGACCGCACCTTTCGAGAGGTAGCTGCGCAATTTCCCGATGTCGAAACCGAATCGCTGCTGGTGGACGCGGCCGCCATGAATTTCGTGCGCCGCCCGGAAAGCTTCGACGTGGTGGTGGGCTCGAACCTGTTTGGCGATATTCTGAGCGATCTTTCCGCCGCCATCATCGGCAGCATGGGCCTGGCCGCCAGCGCCAATCTCGACCCGCTGCGGCGCTTCCCATCGATGTTCGAGCCGGTTCACGGCTCGGCGCCGGATATCGCGGGTAAGGGCGTGGTCAACCCGCTGGCAACCATTCTCAGCGCCGCCATGATGCTCGATCATCTGGAAATCGTGGACGCCGCGCGCGAAGTCGAAGCCGCCGTAGCCGCCGTACTGGCGGAGGGCAAAGTGCGCACGCCGGATCTGGGCGGCTCGAGCACCACCGAAGCCGTGACCGCTGCGGTGCTGGAGAAGCTTGTCTAGGCCGCGCGCGAGACGCATGCCCGAGACCATCCAACCTAAGAGCAGCCAGCCTTCGTCCACTGCCCGTCACGCCACGCTGGTCGGCGCCGGCATCCTGCTCAGCCGCCTGATCGGCCTCGTGCGCCAGCGCGTCTTCTCTCATTATTTCGGCCTCTATGATGCCGCCGACGCCTTCAACGCGGCCTTCCGCATCCCCAATTTTCTGCAGAATCTGTTCGGCGAAGGCGTGCTGTCGGCATCGTTCATTCCGGTGTACGCCCGCTTGCTGGCCGAAGGCGACGAAGAGCAAGCCGGCCGCGTAGCCGGCGTGGTCGGTTCCATTCTGGCGCTGGTTTCTTCGGCGCTGGTGCTGGCCGGAGTGCTGGCCACGCCCTTGTTGATCGATGCCATCGCCCCCGGTTTCCACGGCGCTAAGCGCGAGCTCACCATTCGCATCGTGCGCGTTCTGTTTCCCGGCGCGGGCTTGCTGGCGCTCTCTGCGTGGTGCCTCGGCATCCTCAACAGTCATCGCAAATTCTTTCTGTCCTATACCGCGCCGGTGGTGTGGAACCTGGCCATGATCGCCGCCCTGGTGCTGTTCCGCCGCCAGCCGCCAGCCACACTCGCGGTCACTCTGGCTTGGGGATCTGTCGCCGGCAGCGCGCTGCAATTCGGCATTCAGCTTCCCGTTGTCCTGCGCCTGGCGCACCGTCTGCGGGCCAGCCTCGATACGGGCGAGCCCCAGGTGCGGGAAGTGATTCGCAATTTCGGCCCGGTGTTCATCAGCCGCGGCGTAGTGCAGATCAGCGGATGGGTGGATTCGTTGCTGGCCAGCCTCTTGGGCACAGGCGCGGTGGCTGGCCTCACAAATGCGCAGACGCTGTACCTTCTGCCGGTCAGCTTGTTCGGCATGTCGGTGTCGGCGGCGGAATTGCCCGCCATGTCGAGCGCGCTGGGCGCCGCTGACGAAGTGGCTGCTCACCTGCGCCGCCGCCTCGATTCCGGACTCCGCCAGATCGCCTTTTTCGTCGTGCCTTCCGCCATGGCCTTTCTCGCGCTCGGCGGCGTCATCACAGCCGTGTTGTTTCAAACCGGCCGTTTCACCGCCGCCAATTCGCGCTATGTGTGGGCCATCCTGGCCGGCTCCGCCGTGGGCCTCTTGGCGCAGACCTTGGGGCGACTTTACTCTTCCGCATACTACGCGCTGCGCGATACGCGCACGCCGCTCCGCTTCGCCGTGGTGCGCGTGATCCTCACCACCGGGCTGGGCTATCTGTGCGCCATTCCGCTGCCCGGCTGGGTTGGCGTCGATCCGAAATGGGGCGTGGCCGGGCTCACCGCATCCGCCGGCGTTGCCGGATGGGTGGAATTCACGCTGCTGCGCCGCACGCTCAACGCCAGAATCGGCTGCACCGGCCTGCCGGGATCGCTGGTCGCCCGGCTCTGGCTAGCCGCCGCGGTGGCCGCCGCCGCCGCGTGGGGAGTGAAAGCTGCGCTCGGCCCCGGTCACCCACTCGAATGCGGGTTGGCCGTGATCGCGACCTATGGCGTCATCTACCTGGCCGCCGCCGCGCTGCTGCGCGTCGAGGAATGCGCGGCTCTGGTCCGCCGGTTCAGACGGGGGATCCGGCTGCGCGCCGATTGATCCCACATCCGGCCCGCAGTCTGTGACACAATCGTTTCCGTGAGCACGCCGCCTGCCATGATCACCGACCTGGTGCAGATTAAGTTATTGGGTGAAAAGAAGCTGGATGAAAACCTGCGCTTTCGTCGCTTCATGAAATCGCGCGATCATTCGGATCGTATCCTGCGGCGGATCGCCGAAGGCATTCAAGAGCAGATCGATTGCACCCAGTGTGCCAACTGCTGCAAGACTTCGACCACCGAAATTACCGAACGTGATATCGAAAAGCTGGCGCGGCACCTGCATATGGCACCCGAGCAGTTCATCGCCGATTACACGATGATCGAAACCGACGAGGGCCAGATGACGCGCGTCCTCAAGTTCACCGAAGGCCACGGTTGCGTGTTCCTGGAAGGTAACCTCTGCTCCGTGTACGACGCGCGCCCAGGGATCTGTCCGCGCTATCCGCACCTGGTGCGCGGCAACGGCTCCATCGCCAGCCGCATGTGGAGCTTCGTCGACCGCGCCTCGGTCTGCCCTATCGTCTACAACAGCCTGGAAGCCTTCAAGGACGAACTCCGTTTCCGGCGGTAGGACGGGCCATCGCTTTTCGTGGCCTGCCGCCGCCCGTAGTAGTCAGCGAACGACAGACGACAAAAACCGATCGTCCGTCCTACCGCGACGCGTTAACATGAAGCCGATGGGCTTTTATCTCTGGCTCGACACCGAAGTCGCGTGGGCGCAAGGCACCTACGAGTACCGCCCCTTGGGCGCGGCCGTGATTGCCTCTTCCGACCTCTTCCGCCGCCGCGATTTCGACCCGCACCGCAAGCCCAGCCCGGCGCGCACCGCCGTCTACGCCGGCCAGTTCGCATCCATCGGCCACCTTAACGCGCATTTGAAACGCACCCGCCGCTAGCGGCGCCCATTTCGCAGCTTCTCTCTGCGATGGCTTGAGTTTCCCGGGAGCGGCGGGTTGCCGAGTCCGCACTATTTGCTGCGCGGGCAACAGCTCCTCGAACCGGGCTAGCGTTTTTCACTAACCACATGCCCGCGTCCATCGCGCATTTCGTTTCCCTTGAAATGCGCAGTTTCTATATGCTTTCTTGGATCCGCTTTCTCGCCACGAGCCGGCATCGGGCCCTTATAACCATGTTCCGGATGGAAGTGGTTATTCACGTGGCCCCGGAAATCGTCGCGGCCATGGAACCATGGGCCAGCGCCGATGAACACGCCTCCGCTGAACCACTCCGGACCGTAATAACCAAAAGGAGCACAGTTATAGGGGGCAACGTCGTAATAGCCGTAGGGACAGTCCGGGGCTACTCCGATCTCGACGCCGACCTGGGCCTGTGCTCTGGGAGCGGCTGGTGTCAAGCCAAGTCCGGCGACGGCAGCCAAGAATAGAAACGTAGATCCGCGCATTGAACATACCTCCGCGATTACAGAAGCAAGTCGCCTGCCACTGGAATGCATGACACGGATTGGCCAGCCCCTTTGTGCCTATTCACACGCCCGCGGATTCTCGCCTCGCCTGCTGTGTTAGGTTACACGGTTCCTGGGAGTACTTCTGCCGACGCCCTTCGTTGGCGCGAACGCTCCGCCCCCTACATCGTCCGCGTCACTTTGCTCAGCGTGCACGGGCGGTCGGGGTCGAGGCCTTTTTCCACCGCCAGGCACGCAGCAAAGATCTGCGCGGGCACGATGTAGGGGATGGGCGTGAGCGCTTCCGGAATTCGCCGCGGCAGGCGGATCACCCGCGTGGCCCGCGTTTCCACCTCGCGGTTGCCCGGATCGGTAATGGCCAGAACTTCGGCGCGCATCCGCGTCAGCTTGTCCAGCGTCTGCCCGATCGAGCTCCATGTCACGCCCGACGGCGCAAAGGCAAACACCGGAAAGCTGGGTCCGGCGAGCGCGATCGGGCCGTGCAGGAAATCGGCCGCGGAAAACCCTTCCGCCACTACCTGACACGTCTCCATCAGCTTGAGCGCGAGTTCGAATGAGTTCGAGTAATTCAGCCCGCGCCCCACCACTGCCGCTCGATTCATGAACCGGTAGCGCGCCGCCAGTTCGGCCACCTCTTCTTCCAGGCCCAGAGCGTCTTCCACCATTCCCGGCAGGCGCTCCAGGTCGGCCAGGCGGATATGCCCGCCCAGCGCAAAGGCGAGCAGGTACAGCAGCAGCATCTGGCCGGTGTAAGTCTTGGTGGCCGCCACGCTCCTTTCCTTGCCGGCGCGCACCAGCCACACGTGCTCCGCCAGGCGCGCCAGCGTGCTGCTGTGCTCGTTGGTGATGCCCAGGGTCATGGCCCCGCGCGCCCGCGCCCATTCGAGCACCATATTTGTATCGGTGGATTCGCCCGATTGCGATATGGCCACCACGAGCGCTTCCGAATAATCCACCTTCGCCCGGTATAGTGTGGCGATCGAGGGCGCCGCCAGCGAAACCGGAATCCCAGCCGCGATTTCCAGCAAGTACCGCCCGAAAAGCGCCGCGTTATCCGAGGTCCCGCGCGCCGCCAGCACCACTAGCCGCGGCCGCTTGCCTTCCACCAGCCGCCGGAACCGTTGCGCATTGCCGATGCCCGCCTTCAAGGTGTGGGCCAGCGCCGTCGGCTGCTGCCGTATCTCGTCGATCATGCGCGACATGGCAACTCCACTCTAGCAAGCCACCGGCTGCCGTTTCGAGGCGCCGGACGTTACCCAGTACCCGACGTATTCAACCTTTCGGCCCGGTCTGCTATCCTCTTAGGGAGCGCACCTCCGTGTCCGCGCCTTCCGGGAAAGTCAATGAAATACACGTGCCTTGTTTTTTCCATCGTGTTCTTGTCGTCCACCGTGGCGGCCGACGCGCAGACGCAGACCACCCCGGTCACCCCGGTCACGCTCAACGGCAGCCCGTCGCGTCAAATCGGCCAGCCGCTGCTGATCCCGAAGACCGCCAATCCCAACCTCGTGGAAGGTCGTGAATTGTGGAATCCCACTGGCATCGCCTTCGATCCCTCCACTTCGCCGCCCCTGGTCTACGTGGCCGACACATTGAACAACCGCGTCCTGGCATGGAAGAACTCGACCGGCTTTTCCAACGGGCAGCCGGCCGACCTGGTGATCGGGCAACCGGACCAGTACTCGACTGCCAAATCCGGTCCGGGCACCGTTTTTACCACCGGCTTGAGCTATCCCACCGGCCTAGCGGTTTACAAGGGTGACCTCTACGTCGCCGACAGCGGCAACAACCGCGTCTTACGCTATAAGGCGCCCTTTGCGCAGTACGCCCAAACGGGATCGTATCCCACTCCGGATCTGTATGTTGGCCAGCCGTCGCTGAAATCGAACACGGCGAATTATCCGAGCGGCGCCCCCACCGCGCAGGGTCTGTCCTTTTCCCCCGGCGGCCCTGTGCTTCTCGCCAGCATCGCCTTCGATAGCAGCGGAAACATGTGGGTCACCGACCCCGGCAACCGCCGCGTGCTGATGTTCCCTGCCGCCGCTGTCGCCAGTGGAGGCGGCCTCTTGACCGCCACCGTCGAGTTGGGACAACTGGATTTCGTCAGCCTGCAACCCGCGCTAAACCCGGCCAACTCCAGCAGCCAGCAAACC
Organism: Bryobacteraceae bacterium; assembly: GCA_049511495.1. GTDB lineage: Bacteria > Acidobacteriota > Terriglobia > Bryobacterales > Bryobacteraceae > Bog-375. The sequence continues at coordinate 28,302 of JBEKXZ010000009.1, forward strand.
GCCAACCAGTTTGCGGTGCCCTCCCAGTTGATTTTCGATGCGGCCGGCAATCTCTATGTTTCCGACGCCGATCCGAACAATCCGCAGCTTCTGAGCCGTGTGTTGGTCTTCACTCCGCCATTTTCCAGCGGGCAGTCCGCCACGCGCATTATGGGCGTCCTGGGAGGGACGGGGCTGCAGAACCTCACCACCGCCCAGACTCAGGCGATTGCCGATGAAACTCGTTTCTCCAATCCGGGCGGCATCTTCTTCCTGGCCGATAGCAGCGTGGGCGTCGTCGACACCAACGATAACCGCGTCCTGGTGTTTCCGCCTTATTCTTCCTGGCCCAGCGCGACCACCTATTTCTCGCCGCAGGCGACCGGCGTGCTCGGCCAGAACGGATCGTTCCAGAGTTTCCGCGCCAACGGCAACACGATTCCCACCGTGCTCACTCCGCCCGCCAACGCGGGGGTATTCGCGAACCCGATCACGGCGGCCTTCCTGCCATCCACCAGCGAATTGTTCGTGGTGGATACCGGCAATAATCGCGTCGTGGTGATGCCAAGTGGGTCCGGGACGGTGCCTTTTGGCAACGCGACGCGGGTCCTCGGGCAAGATACGATGACCATGAATTCGCCCAACCTCATCGAAGGCCGCGAATTCCAGTTTTATAACGGCCAGACCCTTTTTAATGGCCAGCCCCCTTACGATGCCGGCATCGCCCTCGATACCTCCGGCTCCGTGCCCCACCTTTACGTGGCCGATCCGCGTAACCACCGCGTAATGGGGTTTTACGATGCCCGCAAGCTCTATGCCACCGGAGTGCCGCAAGGCCAGCAGGCCAGTAACGAAATCGTCATCGGCGAACCGGATTTCAACACAGCGCTCTGCAACTATCCTTCCGGCGACCCGACCAAGACCACCGCTTCCGGCCTTTGCTTCCCGAGCGGTGTGCTCACCGATTCTAACGGCAACCTCTACGTGGCCGATACCTACAACAGCCGCGTGGTCCGTTTTCCGGCGCCGTTTGCCAACTGGCCGCAAACACAAGTGCTGGAATCCGCCGACTTGGTGCTGGGCCAGACCAGTCTTACCGGCGCTCCGATCACCGATCCCAGCGCCGTCAATATGTTCGCGCCTTACGGCCTCGCATTTACCGGCACCAACGGCCTGATGGTGTCCGACCTCGTCGACAATCGCGTCCTCTATATTCCCTTTTCGAGCGGGCAAACCACCTTCAACGCCCCAGCGGACAATGGCAAAGCCGCCACCAAGGTATTCGGCCAGCCGGATTTTGTGACCATCACTCCGGGTGCGGCCGCCAACCAGCTCAACTCGCCGCATCACATCGCCACCGATACCAACGGCCAGGTGTACGTCACCGACACCGGCAATGGTCGTGTGCAGATTTTCGGCGATCCCAACAACCCGCTGACGGCGCCAGCCTCCGCCGACCCCATCCTCAGTTTGCCGAACCTGACGGCCCCACAGGGCATTTTCGTCAACCCGTCCACCGGTGAGATCTGGGTCACCACCGTCACCAATGGCGCCCCCGCCGCCACCCGCTACCCCAAGTACGACACTCTGGAATTGAACCCTGCGTCCACGGGCACCGTCCAGGCCGCTGACACCACGCTGGCAGTGGCCCAGGATCAATATGGAGACCTGTTCCTGGCCGACGCGACCAGCCGCGTCGCGGTTTACTACCAGGGCCTGGCGGGCGAGAATGCCCAGGCCACTTACCAGGGCCAACCGCTGGCGCCTGGTGTCGTCGCCAGTCTGTATGAGGTAGCTTCCCAGACCCAGTTCAAGACCGGCTCGATGCCCTCGGCGCCGCCGTTCCCCGCGCTGACCGGGTATCCCATGCCCATCACGCTCGCCGATGAGCAGGTGATGTTCAACGACGCAGCCGCGCCGCTGTACTTTGTTTCGCCCGGGCAGGTCAATTTCCTGGTGCCCATGAACGCCCCGGTCACCGGCACCGCCGACGTCGAAATCGTCCAGGTTTCTACCGGCCAGGTTCTGGGCGCTGCCTCCGTGGCCATGGCCGAGGTCTCCCCGGCGATCTTCTGCGGCGCCTCCGGCGGATGCTTCCTTAACGGCGGCTTTTATCAGGCAGCCGTGCTCAATCAGGACTTCTCGGTGAACAGTGCCACCAATCCGGCTGCGCGCGGGTCCGTCATCTCGATCTATTGCACCGGCCAGGGAGCCTTGAACAACGCGCCTGCCGATGGCGCCGCCGCTCCCGGTCCCCCCAACTTCGCCACTACCCCGCAAACGCCGCGCGTGGCGATCGGGAGCTGTTTCGTGGACGACTGCGGGCCCCTCCTGGGCGGCGACCCGACCAACGGCCAGTGGGTCACTTATTCCGGCCTGGCGCCGGGATTCGCCGGCCTCTGGCAAATCAACGTCCAGATTCCCATGGCCATTGTGCCCGCCGCGCAGGTGCCCATCGGTATCCAGTACGACGGCGTCGGCAGCGCTGACCTCAGCTCGGGCTTCCATCTCACCATCGCCGTGAAATAACCCTCCCGGCCGGCCAGCATGCGCTGGGTATTGTCTGCTCTTGGGACAATACCCCGCGCGATTCGGCACCGTTCGAGTGATATCATGAGAGTCGAATGAGCTTCCTGTCGCCAAGACTGCAGTTGAAGGTGTCGCAGAAGCAGATTCTTACCCCGGGCCTCGTCCAGATGGTCACGGTTCTTCAGCTCAACCGGCTGGAACTGAAGGAGATGATCACTCAGGAAATCGTCAAGAATCCGGTCCTCGAAGAGGCCACCGAGGAGGCCGGCGAGGAGATCACCCCCGAGGAATTGTTGCCGCTGCTCGAGGCCGAGGCGACCACTGACCCGGCCGACCGGCAGATCCTCGAAGCCACGCCTGGCAACCAAACCTCTACCGCCGATGGCGAGCGCGCCGACGTCGCCATCAACGGCAATCTTTTCCCGGATCCCGAGGAAACCGCCGCCGTCGCCACCGTCGAGCCCGAAGCTGTCACTGCCGGCGATCCGCCCACCGAACCGGCCGCGGCCGACCCTTTCGACGAAATCGATTTCGGAACGTTCTTTGACGACTACCTCGATCCGGGCTACAAGAGCCCGGCCGCCGAATCGGTCGAGAAACCGTCTTTCGAAACTTTCCTTTCCGCTCCCGTCACCCTCGGCGATTATCTGCGCTCCCAGTTGGCGGTAGTCGTCATGCCGGACCCGGTGCGCGACGCGGCCGAAGCCATCATCGGCAACCTCAACGAAGACGGCTATCTTTCGGCGTCGCTCGATGAAATCGCGCCCCTCGGCGACCACCAGGCCGAAACCGTGGAGGCTGCCCTCGCTGCCGTGCAATCGCTCGATCCGGCCGGCGTCGGCGCGCGCGATTTGCGCGAGTGCCTGCTGCTGCAGATCGAAAGCGTCAACGGCAAAGGCGGCGTCGCCTGGCAGATCGTTTCCAACCACATGCGCTTGCTCGAAACCCGCCAGTACAAGGAGATGGCGCGCTTGTTGGGACGGCCTCTCGAGCACATCGAGATTGCCGTCTACATGATCCGCCACCTGAATCCGCGGCCCGGCTTGCGCTATTCCGGAGCCGGCGCGCGGGTGGTCGAGCCGGACGTTACCTTCATCAAGGACGGCGACGAATACATCATCCAGATGAATGACGAGGACGTGCCGCAGCTCCGCTTGAACGCGCAGTACCGGCGCATGCTCGACCGCGACCAGGGCGCCACCAAGGAAGTGCGCGACTATGTTCGCGAACGCTACACCTCAGCCATCCAGTTGATGAAGAACATCGAGCAGCGCAAGCAGACCATCCTCAAGGTCTGCCAGGCCATCGTGCGCCGCCAAACTGAATTCCTCTCGCACGGCATCGACTCACTCAAGCCGATGATGATCAAGGAGGTGGCCGAAGAAGTCGGCGTCCATCCCTCCACCGTCAGCCGCGCCGTCGCCAGCAAGTACGTGCACACGCCGCAGGGCGTTTTCGAGCTGCGCTATTTCTTCTCCGAAGCCGTGCAGGGGCCTTCCGGCAGCGGCACTCCGCTCCTGTTGCTCAAGCGCAAGGTGAAGAAGATGATCGAGGCCGAGGATCGCACCAAGCCGCTTACCGACGAGCAGATCACCGCCATGCTGCAGGCCGAAGGCATCGACGTCACCCGCCGCACCGTTGCCAAATACCGCGAGGATATGAAAATCCCCTCCACCCACCAGCGCCGCGTGCGCGATTGAACCTGTCCGAGTGCCGGATGGTTTCCGGGTAGCCCGCATCGTGTATCCTTGAGTACGGAGCACATTCATGTTTTGTGATCGCTGCGGTACGCAAGTAAACCCCGACCAGCAGTTCTGCACCAATTGCGGCCGATCGTTCGCGGGGCCTCCCGCCGCTTCCGGCGCTGTACCGCCACCCGCGTGGACTCCTCCCACGGTCGTGCAAGTCGCCTCCGGCCGGTGGATTGGAGCCGGCTGGGATCTGGTGAAGGCGGACATGGGCGCCTACGTTTTGGCCACCTTGATTTTCTTCTTTCTCAGCGGCGTGCCGTTTATTCAAGGCGCGCTCATTACCGGCTTCCACATTTTCACCATGAAGAAGATCGCCGGCCGCCGCGCCGAGTTCGCGGATCTCTTCAAGGGCTTCAATTATTTCATCCCGACCCTGGTGGCGATGTTGCTGATTGGCGTGTTCACGTTCATCGGGACGATTTTCTGCATCATCCCCGGTCTGGTGGTGGCGGCCGCGCTCAAGTTCACCTACCTGTTCATCTTCGACAAGCGGATGGATTTCTGGCCGGCCATGCAAGCCAGTCACGCCATCGTGAAGCAGGACTATTTCGGATTCACCATGTTCCTGATACTGTTGTTCCTGGTGAACGTGCTGGGCCTGCTGTGCTGCGTCGTCGGGCTGCTGGTGACGTTCCCCTTGTCGATCGCGGCCATTACCGTGGCGTACAAAGAAATTGTCGCATTCGAACAGCAGACCATCGACGCGCTGTAGCAGGTGGGGCGCCTCGAACGCCCTGCGGCTGGCTGGCGCGGGCCTCCTCCTGGTGCTTCTGTGGTGGGCCTCGCCTCCGGCGGAGCCCGTGTTTCGCACTTGCCCTTTCCATTGGCTCACCGGCAAGCCGTGCCCGCTGTGCGGGCTCACGCGCGGTTTGTGCGCGCTCGCCAAGGGGCACTGGAGCCAGGCGATTCACTGCAACGCCCTCAGCCCGCTTGGGCTCATCCTGCTGTTCTCTCTCTTTTGGAACGCCCCGTGGCGCCCGCGCCTATGGACCTTTGGCGTCGCCGCATTCGCCATCTACGGGGTCTGCCGCATTGCCCTGGCGTGAATCCTCACAGTCCGCCAAACTGCGTGCGCACGGCAAGGTATACATTCCCAGCGCTATCCTACGTCAGGCACTCTCCACCTTGCTCCCAAAAGGGCGTAAGCCCGGAGACAGTCCCATCCGCATTCGCGCTGCTCAGGCCTTTGCCACCGCTGCTTTCACGCGCTCCGGCGTCATGGGCAATTGCAGCAGGCGAGCGCCCACAGCATCGAAGATGGCGTTGGCCAACGCCGCGCCCATGGCGATGATTGGTGGCTCCCCGCCGCCCAGCGCCGGCGTCTCCGGATTGTCCACCAGCACGATTTCGATCTTCGGCAGCCACGAGAATCGTGGAATCTGGTACGTGTCGAAGTTGGTGTCGAGCACCTCCCCGTTGCGGAACCGCACTTCCTCGGCCAGCGAGTAACCCAGGCCCATGATGACGCAGCCTTCGGCCTGCTGCCGCATTCCGTCGGGGTTGACGACCAGGCCTTCGTCCAGCGCCATCACCACGCGCTTTACCTGAACGGCACCCGTGCCGCGGTTCACCGCTACTTCCACCATCGTGGCGTTGCAGGCGTTGGAGTACATGCCGCACGCCATCCCGGCGCCGCGTTCCGTGGGCGCGCGGCCGGCCTTCCAGCCGAACTGTTTGGCGGCGGTTTCCAACACGCGCCGCACCCGCGGATTCGTCAGGTTGTTCAGCCGGAACTCCAGCGGATCCATGCCCGCCTTCGCCGCCAACGCGTCGATATGCGATTCCCGCGCGAACGTGTTGCTGTTCACCGACGGCGCGCGCCACGCGCCGACCGCGAATGGGTTCATCCCCGCTGGATTCCCGCCCATCCATCCACCCGCCGATGTCACGCGCTTGTGCGGGATGTCGTAAAACGGATTGGCTTCCCGATCCCCCGCCCCGAACACGTGGCTGTCCCACAGCACGATCTTGCCGCCCGCCACCCCGGCGCGGATCTTCATCACCGCGGCCGGCCGGAACCGGTCGTAGAAGAATTCCTCCTGACGGCTGTAGACCACCTGCACCGGTTTGCCTGTGATTTTCGCCAGGCGCGCCGCCTCCACTCCCTGGTCCGCTTCCGTCTTGCCGCCGAACCCGCCGCCGACGTACCGGGAAATGATCCGCACCTTCTCGGCCGGCATTCCCAGCGCCGATGCCACGGCGCGCTGCACCTGGAACGGGGCTTGCGAGCTGGCCCATACCGTGACCTTGCCGTCTTCGGTCTGCGCCGTCGCCGAGTGGGTCTCCATAGGAGCGTGAGCGACGTAGCTGTTCAGGTAGGTTTCCTCGATCACGCTCCCCACCATCCGCTCGCCCTCCGCCAGATCGCCGCTCTGGCCCACTACGCGCGGCTGCGGCGCAGTCTTCTGAATGTGCTCGAAGATCGTTTTGTCGTCGGGACCGGCCGGCGGATTCTCCCAATCGGCCTTGATTTTGCCCAGCGCCTCAACTGCAATATCGGGCCGCTCGTGCAGCACCGCGATCATCCCGCCGTCCTTCACCACCCGCACGCCGCTTAGCTTCTCCGCCGCCGAAGTGTCCGCCGATTTCAACGTCGCCCCGTGCGCCGGCGGCCGCAGAATGGCTGCGTGCAGCATCCCCGGCAGCACGATATCGCCCGCATATTGCGCCTTGCCCGTGACTTTGTCCACGCCGTCTTTGCGCATCGGCGAGGTGCCGATCACCGCAAACCCCGCCGCCTTCACGGGCACATTCTCGAGATGCCGCTCGATGCGCTTGCCTTCCACCAGTTGCCCGTACGTCACCGCATTCGACGGCTTGCCCAATTGGCGGATGCTCCCGGATTCCACCTGCAATTGGCCGACTGGCGCCTGCAACCGCTCCGACGCCATTTCGAGCAATACCGCTTTGGCCTCCGCTCCCGCTCTGCGCACCGCCGGCCAGAGCAGCGGCGTACACATCGATCCGAAGGTTCCCATATCGTACGGGCACAGTTCGGTATCGCCCATCACCACGTCCACCGTGTCCAGCGCGACATCGAGTTCTTCCGCCAGAGCTCCTGCCAACTCCGTCATCGCACCCTGGCCCAACTCCACTTTGCCAGCCAAGCACGTCACGCGCCCGTCCGCCCCGATTTTCAGATAGGCGTTGAAATCCGCCGGACCGCTTTGCCGCCCCGGCAGCCTCCCCGGCTCCTGACCCTCCACCGATTCCGCGCCGAAAAAGACGAACAGCCCCGCCCCCGCGACTTCGAAGAAGTCGCGCCGTTTCATTTCACCCTGAACAACCAAGCTCTCAGCCATCACACACCCGCCTGTGCCGCCCCGGCGGCTTCCTGAATCGCATCCAGAATCCGCACGTGCGAGCCGCAACGGCACAGATTGTCTTCCATGTGCCGCACAATCTGCTCGCGCGTCGGACGCGGCGTCTTCAGCAGCAACGCATACGCACTCACGATCATCCCAGACGTGCAGTATCCGCACTGGAACGCGCGGTGCTCCAGGAACGCGTGCTGGATGGCGTGCAGCCCGTTCTGGCCGATCCCTTCGATGGTCATTACCCGTTTGCCGGCCACCGCCTTAAGAGGCGTCGCGCACGACCGCACCGCCTCGTTTCCCACGATCACCGTGCAGGCTCCGCACAATCCTTCGCCGCACCCGAATTTCGTGCCTGTCAGCCCCAGATCGCTGCGCAGCACCCACAGCAGTATCCGTTCGTCGTCCGTTTTCACGGCCGCCGCTTTGCCGTTTAACGTGAATGAAATGGTCCGTTCCATATTCGTTTCCCAAGCCGACTATAACAGAGAGCAAGTCCGTTTACTCACATGTGCTCGGGGATGCTGCGTAGCGCTCGGTATGGGTAGGGGGTGCTTTAGCTTGCCTTTTCTGCTCGATCCAGCACCGCTCAGCCTGAAACCCCAAAAAGATTCCATGTCCTCCGCGCACGCGAGTAATCGGCCTGCGCCGCCTTCGTCTCCGCAGGACGGCTAAAATAGTTCACACCCATGCCGCGCACAATTCTGATTCAAGGTCCCGAGGGGCAGACGAGAACCCTTCCGCTTTCCAGCGGCCGGTTGGCCGTGGGACGCTCCAGCGCCGCCGAATTGAGCTTCCCCGAGGATTCCGGCCTCTCGCGCCAGCACTTCGCCCTGGAGCCCTCCGGCGACGAATGGACGGTGCAGGATCTGGGCAGCAAGAACGGCACCTTCGTCAACGGCATTCCGCTCAAAGCGGTACTGGTGCTGCGCCCCGGCGACCGCATCACCGCCGGCCACCTGTCCATCGTCTTCGCTCCCGAGCCAAGCGCGCCCGTGTCCTCCGTGGTGGTGTTCGAAGGAGCTGAGACCGATTCGCCCAGCACTTCGACCCTGGTCACCAGCCTGGGAGATGCCAACCGCACCATCGTGGTCGAGCCCGGCGGCGGCGCCAAGCCGTCGGCCGCGATGCAGGCCCTCATCCACGCCGGCCAGGAGCTGGCCGAAAACCGCCCGCTCGCCGACCTGTTTCCGCTGATCCTCGATCTGTCGATTCAGGCCGTCAACGCGCAACGCGGCGTGCTGCTGCTGCTTGAAGGCGATCAGCTCACCGCCAAGGCCCACAAGGGCGATGGATTCCGCATCTCGACCGCGGTTCGCGACCGCGTGCTGCGCGAGAAATCGTCCGTGCTGGTGCGCGATGCGCAACTCGACGACGCCTTTAAGGCCCGCATGAGCATCGTGGAACAAAAGGTCCACACCATGATGGCCGTCCCGCTCCAAACCAAGGACCGCATCATCGGCTTGATCTACGTGGATTCTCCCTTCATCCTGCGCGAATTCACCAAGAACGATCTGAGCCTGCTGACCGTGATGGCGAACGTGGCCGCCATTCGCATCGAGCACGCGCGTCTGGCCGAAGTCGAAGCCGCCGAGCGCATCATGCAGCGCGATCTGTCGCAGGCCGCCGAGATCCAGGGCGGCATGCTGCCGGCGCGCGCGCCCGAAATCGCCGGTGTGGATCTGGCCGGTTTCAACGTCCCGTGCCGCACAGTGGGTGGCGACTACTACGATTTTTTCCCCTACGCCGGCCCCAGCGTGGGTTTGGCGCTGGGCGATGTATCGGGCAAAGGCATGCCGGCGTCGCTGATGATGATGGCCCTCCACGCGCGCGTCCATGTGCTGGCGGAAACCCCCGGCAACCTGGGCGATTTCATGGCGCGGCTCAACAAAGCCACCTGCGCCACCTGTCCCAGCAACCGTTTCATCACGTTCTTCTTCAGCGTCCTCGATGCCGCCTCGGGCGATTTGCGGTTTGCCAATGCGGGCCACAATCCGCCGGTCCTGTTGCGCGCCTCCGGGGACGCGCAAATGCTCGAAGGCGGCGGCCCCGTGCTCGGCGTCATCTCCATCGCGCCCTACAGCGAACAGAGCGCCAACCTCGCTCCAGGCGACCTGCTGGCGCTCTATAGCGACGGCGTCACCGAAGCCAACAATCCGGACTACGCCCAATTTGGCGAGGAACGTTTCATCCGCGTTCTGCGCGATAACCGCGCGCGCCCCGCACGGGACATCGTCGGCGCCGTCACCGCCGCGCTCGGGGAATTCACCGCCGGAGCGCCACAGGCCGACGATATCACCCTCCTAATTGCTAAGCGCCTGTAGCCGAAAGTCAGCCTCCACAACCAAGTGGTGTTGTATCCAGAGCCCCATGACCCGAGCGGCCGCTTCGTGACCAACCCGCTTGAAGATTTGCGATGGGCTGTGGTCTCGCTCCTCCTCAACGAAAAATGGACACCTTCGAGTCATGTCGTTCAAAACACGGCCTGACCTATGCGGAAAGCATACACCAAAGGTACTAGTATTCGCAGACAAGGAGAGCGTTACCGGCGCCTAAACTCTTCAACATCTAAATTTTCCGGCTACAAATCCGGCATTCTCGGTTAAAGTAGTCTTAGGGCCAAAGATGCAGATGTCCGCTGGCTACAAATCGAACTACAAGGCGTTGGACCTTGCCCGTATTTTGCTGATGCATGGCGATCTTGCACCCAGGCTGACCATACAAACGATTCTCCAGGCCAGCGGTTATGCGGTGGACGCAGCCGCCACGCCCGCCGAGGCGTTGGCTAAACTCGACGAGGGAGAATACGACTTGGTGTTGAGCGATGGTGAAGGCGGCTCCGGTGCTGCCGGGCACAATCTGCTAGCCTATGCTCGCGTGAAGGACTATCGGCCAGCCACCGCCTTCATCACTTCGGGCCATACCAAGCCCAAGGGCGGATACCAGCCAGCGGTTTCCGAAGTTTCGATTTACACCGAGAACCTGCCGGCGCTGCTGGGCGAAGTGGCCGAGTTGATCGGTGTCCGCGCCAGCCGCCGCCACCGCCCTCTGCGGCTAGCCGTGTAGCTGCCACGTACGGATTAACCAACCCTTTCAGAAATATTCTCTAATCAAAAGAAAAAAAGTCAGATGGAACTATTGTATCTGACGCCGTTTCATCCGGACTGAACGGGTTTCTCAGACAAAACCGGCCAAACAAAAGGAAAATAGCCGAATGGCAACTGTGTCATTCGGCCCTGTTCCGTCCCCGATAAACTAAAACTTTCAGATCTATCAACTAAATAAAAGAAAAAAGGCCGAATGGAAAGCCAACCATCCGGCCTCTCTGTCAAAAATCCCGGTGAATACCGGTCCCTTTACCGGCGTCCGCCGCCTCCTCCTCCGCCGCCGAAACCTCCGTGGCCACCCGCACCAGCGGATGCACCACCCCCAGCAAAGCCGAAACCGCCAGTCGATGCACCACCGCGCGCAGCCGATCCCGCCGATCCAGAGGATGATCCACCGCTGGCGTAACTAGCCGAACCACCATGTCCCGAAGCCGCCGAACCGTAAGCGGATCTGGTGCCCGTTCCCCCTCGGAACCCAGGTGTGTGAGATCCATTAACTGCCAGCGTCAACAAGGGACGTTGCACCGGCCGGTGTATTGGACGAGGCGTGACGCCGGTGCCGCTCGTGGGCGAGTTGATAACGCTCTGAACCCGGCCCGGACTCCAGAACCCGTAGCCGTACGGGCTAAAAGCCATGCCGGCACAAGGAATGTACGTATACATGTCGTACCAGGGGTTGTACGACCACATTCCGGACGGCGCGTAGCCGCCAAATGGGTTCAGAAAGCCCCACGTGCCGCCTGCGTAACCGAACGATGGCATATAGCCGAGACCGGAACAGCCCAGGAACGGCATTCCCATTCCCGCTGAGTAGCCCGCGCCGTACAAACCTCCGTACGGACTTAACGAACTGGCGCCCGACACGTTCGCCATGGCCATGAGCTCGGCTCGGCGTTCGCTCCAGTGATCCAGCGCATCCGTGTCGTCCGTCTCGAACTTCTTGACCGCAACCTCGGTGCCGCCCAGCGGGCACGTTCTGCCGGCTCCCACCAGCTTGGTCTCGGAGCCCGTCAGTACGGCGGCTTCGCCCTTGAACACCCTCAACTGCGCCGGCTCAAAATTGAACCGATAGATGCCAGCCTTGGGCAGCGACACGGCGGCGTTATTGACGACGATAGTGACGCTGGTGTCTTTGCCGATCTGGTCAGCCTCCACAACGGCCTTGCCACCTAGCAACTCCACACGCGTGTCGATCAGCCGGTTGGTGATCATCTTGAGGCTGGCGTGGTCGCCTAGGCGGAGAGTGACGCCGGGGGTGAGCAGAACCTCCGCGCGGCCATCCCCGGTAGAGAGCACGCTTCCCTCCTTGATGTCCGGGTAGTGGGTTAGGGACGATTCCAGCGTGTGGCCATCCAACTGCACCTGGCCTTCCGTGAAATTGACCGTGCCGGATTTGGCGGAGACCACGTACTGCGCCAAGCCCGGGGTCGCGGTGAGGGCCAGCAGTGCGCTGGCCAGGAGTGCGATCCCGATCGGTTTCATCTCATCCACCTCTCAATTACAGTGTGACTCTATTGTACGGGAAGTCAATGGCTTCCCGATAGCCATTTAGAGGCATGGACTCATATTTACGCATGCAACATGGCGGCATCGGGTCCGCCAGGTTGACGCGCCCCGGCCCCGCGGGCCCGCCGCGGCGTACTACCATCTTCTATTGGCACCCGCGAATCCCCGAGTTTCGATCCTCATTCCGGTCTTCAATGAAGCGGAATATCTGCCGGCGCTGGTCGTGCGCCTGCTAGCGGTGCCGCTGTGGGAGCAAGTACCCGTCGAAATCGTCGCTGTCGATGACGGCTCCACGGATGAGTCGGCCCAGACCCTGGATGATCTCGCCCGGCTGCACCCAGGCGTAATTCAGGTCGTTCGCCACGGCCGCAACCGGGGCAAGGGCGCCGCCATCCGCACCGCCATCGAGCACGCGTCGGGAGAGTTCGCGGTCATCCAGGACAGCGACCTCGAATACAATCCCCTCGACCTCGCCCGCGTGCTCGCCCCGCTACTGGAGGGCCACGCCGACGCGGTCTTCGGCTCGCGCTTCGCCAGTTCGGGCGAACGCCGCGTGATGTACTTCTGGCATTCGCTGGCCAACCACTTCCTGACCACCGTAGGCAACGCCGTCGCCGACTTGAACCTCACGGACATGGAAACCGGCTACAAAGCCTTCCGCCTGTCGCTGGTGCGTTCGATTCCGCTGCGCAGCGACGGCTTCGGTTTCGATCCAGAAATCACCGTCAAACTCGCCCAGCGCGGCGTGGCCCTGTATGAGGTCCCTATCAGCTACCGCGGCCGCACCTACGAGGAAGGCAAGAAGATCGGCTTTTGGGACGCCGTATGGGCGCTGTGCGCCGTGCTCTGGTATGGCCTGCGGCGCGATATTTATCGCGATGGCGGCGCCGGCATGTTGGACGCGCTTTCCCAGACCCCGCGCTTTAACCGCTGGATGGCCGATACCATTCGTCCGTGGGTGGGCACTCGCGTACTCGAGATTGGCGCCGGCATGGGCAACCTCTCGCGGCACCTGTCCCCGCGCCGCCAGCTTTACATCGCCAGCGATATCGACCCCGAACACCTGGCCCGGCTCCGCGTGCGTTTCCAGAACCACCCCAATGTGAGGCTGATGCGCTGCGACTTGAGCGCGCCCGAGGACTTCGCCCCGCTCGCCGGCCAGGCCGACACTGTAATCTGCCTCAACGTGCTGGAACATATCGAGGACGACGCGACCGGCCTTGCCAATATATCGAGCGCCCTCGTCCCCGGCGGCGTCGCCATCGTGCTGGTGCCGCAAGATCAGGCCATCTACGGCACCCTCGATGAGGAACTCGGCCACTACCGGCGTTACAGCGAAGCCGAACTGCGCGCCAAGATGGAAGCCGCCGGCCTCGCTGTCGAGCAAGTGCTGCACTTCAACCGCATCACCCGCCCCGGCTGGTGGTTCACCGGACGCGTCCTCAAGCGCCGCAGCTCCAGCCGCGTCCTGCTCTGGGTGTTCGACCGCCTGGTCTGGCTCTGGCGCCGCATCGATGGCGCGTTGCCCTGGCCCGCCGTAAGCGTGATCGGAATAGCGCGCAAGCGTTAGAACCGGGCTTTGAGTGGCGCCCGAAGCAATCGGATATCCGGAACCTGAACTATAATAATCAGCGTAGCGGAGATGCTGCGTTGACAATGGGTCGCGAAGCATCAAAAGCTGTCGGAATAGACCACGCAGCTCTGGGCTTACGCGTTTTGCCCTGCGCTACGTCCCGTCTGTCAACGTGCTCTCTGGACCAAGGGTGTAGTGTGGCAACAGGCAAGCGGTCATGAAATCCGAACGGCAGAACGTCGAGTTTGCGATCTGGCGCAAGAAGGTGCACAAATCCCTTTTTGAGTATGGCGGCATAACGATTCCCATGTGGGCATGCAAGATGTGGACTCTTCCCGCCCTGTTTGGCGGAGTCACCAGCAAGAACCAGCCCGAGGCCGCCGCGCACGTGACCTTCCAGGATCAGACCTACAGCGCATCAGTTACCGCCAGTTCACCACATGGTAGGCGCAACCCCGCGTTTCGCCTGTGGTTTGATCCCGCCCTGTCCTACGAGTTGAAGCAGTCGTTCCTCATGAGCTACATGCGCTCGCTTGAAGCCGACCTGGGGCATGCGCAAGACATCGAAAGCGACATCCCATTTGCGGAGTTTCTGGATATCGAATTTGACCATGAACAGCGGATCTTTCGATTTGTTTCAAACTACACGATGCGGCCCGAATTCCCGCATCTCTTCAAGAGGTTGCTCGGTTCGCCGGCCATCAAGAGCATAGATGACGAGCTTTCCGGAAAAGGGACACATCGGATACATAAGCAGGATTGGAAGGCGCGCTCGGAGGTCGCGTTCGAGCTTGGCGCAAAGAACGTCATCTATTTTCTGCTGGCGACGGAAACTAAGCGGTTCTACGTTGGGGAAGCACGCGATTTGGTTAAGAGGCTTCTGCAGCCGCATCCATCCATCCCTGATTGGGACTACTTCCGCTACGACGTGCTTCCACCCGCTCTCGATCCATACAGGGTCGCGCTGGAAAGGATGCTCATCAGGGATTTCGCGACGATTCTGAGCAACACGACGGGGATTGGGCACAGGGATATCGGCGGTCACACCCTTGCCAACGATCGAGTTGACAGATAAGCGCTAGAGCACGCCGCGCAGTTGTGCGGTGGTGGCAATCGGGGGCCGCTCTGATCGGCGAACCTTCAGCGGGGCCAGGCGGGAATCTCAGCTCGCCCGATCATGCCGTCTTTACCCACGGGGATATTGAGCTGAAGAACCTCCGAAAGCGGCCGCTGAAGGTGCGGAAAGCACGCCGCGAGCTGCTCCGGCGTAAGTCGGACATCCTTTTCGCGATATAGTCCTTCGACCGTCGCCCGATCAAGGGGCCGGGTTTGAGTAAGCATCGAAAACAACCCTTCGAATTATATATAATACACCCCGGAACCATGGCAGGCTACGGACAAAGACCCGGTGACCAAAAACCCGCTGACAGACGGGACGTAACCTTCCTCGGAGTGGGCGACGCTTCGGTCCTGGTAAGCCTCATTGCTGGCGGCGCTGTTGCATCAGATGGCGGAGATAGGCGTTGATTCGAGTCTGATACCCGTCACCGGTTGCCTTCAACCACGCCACGACATCCACATCAAGCCGGATCGTCACGGTGGTCTTCTTGGGCCGGTAGAACCTGCCGATCACGGCATCCGGCGGAATCTCCCGAATTTCCGGGATGTCGGACAGGTCGATTTCGCGGTCCGGCCTGGCAGCGAGCTTCTGAAGCTCTTTGCGTTTCTCAGCCGATAGCTTGCTCATAGAGCCTCCTTTCCTTCGTGGTCGCGCGACGGGCTGAGATGATGCGGATCATTTCCTCCGAATCCACTTCCCGATACGTATGCACGACGACAAGTACAACGAGCTTCTCGATCGAGCCGATTGCGTGCCATCGCTCTTCACCGTCAGTTACCCGCTCAACGAAAGTGATGCAGAATGGATCGTCAAAAATGAGCTGCGCTGTTTCAAAGTCGATTCCATGCTTGCTGCGGTTAATCGCGTTCTTGGCGTTGTCCCAATCAACCCGCATTGGTATTTACAGTATCGTCCATACAAAGATCTACCGTCAAGGGATTCGCGGCGCCTGCTCCCCCGCCCTACTTCTGCGGATTGCGAATCATTCCGGCCAGATCCGCCGCCAGGGTCCGCGCCTCGTGCATATAGGTTTCGTTGTTGGCGATGCGGTCCAGCATCGGCAGGAACTGCGCGGCGGCCACCACCCGGTGATCGTCCATCGCCTCCGCCAGCGTCTCCAGCGCGTGCATCACGCCCGACCGACCTCAGTATGCGCTGGGGGATGAGCGCTGGCAATCGCTTGTCAGCGAATGGTAACCTCCCCGGACTTCCCCCGCGCCTCCTTGTCCCGGCCCTAGCGGCGCAGTTGGAAGCTCAGAAGAAGGGCCTGACCCCAGGCGACCGGAATCTCGCGCGCCATGCCCCGATTGGCCCGTATGTCTTCGTTCGAAACTGAATGCCAGTGCGCTCCGGCGTCCGTGGTATAGTGCAAGACCGGTCCCTCATTCGTGCCCTCTATGATCCAACCTCTGCTCCTACTCACAAGATACGCGCTTTGAAGAAAGTCAGGCTCGGGCAGCGCAACAGGGCTCCAGTGGGTTCCTCCGTCCCTGGTTTCGAGTAGCCTGCCATAATACGTGAACAGCCAGCCGAAGCTATTGTCGACAAACCGAATATCCCCCATGTTCTCGCCGGGATCGTCCGAATCCCGCCACAGGATCTTCCACGTGCATCCCCCGTCCATTGTCCGGGCCACTCCACCGAGGTAGGGTAGTTCGCGATCATTGTAGGAACCGACAGTTATCCAGCCGTTCCGTGCATCCAGGAACGACGCCGAGCTCCACGGAGCCACCCGCGACAGCTCCCATGATGAGCCGCATTGGTTCCAGGTCTGGCCGAGATCTTCGGTTCTGTAGTTTTGGACCGAGTGGCCGTCGCCCGCTGCGAGCCAGCCACTGTCGCCGACAAAGGCCATTGTGTGGATATGGCCGGGCACCTGCGACCGCCAGGTCAGTCCTCCGTCGTCTGTCATCCAGACGGATCGGGTGCCGGTCAACCAACCCCTCTTGGCCGTGACGAAAAAGGTGTTCGCCATGCCACAGGGCAAGCCGAGGCCAAGATCCGCCACGCTCGCAGCCGGGGGGCACCGCGCAACCCACGAAGAACCCCCGTCCTCCGTGTAGGTAAGCCCGACCCATACGTGCTGGCCATCGATGACCGAAACGGCGCCGGGCGTGGGCAATTTGGCGGGCTGGGACAGAAACCGAACAACCTCGCCGGCCGGGGGCGAAACGGGCCCGGCGAGAACAATGGCGGCTAATACGATGCCCCAAGATCCGTAGCGTCTGATTAACATCTTTGTCCCTCCCTCCATTCCCCAACAGCGGCCTAGCCAGCGGTTGGGGCTGCGCCTCGGCGGCGGCGGAACCTTGGTCCAGAAAACCGGAAGCCTGAACTGCGCGACTGATTCGACGGCACCAATTCCTCCGCCGCAGCCCTTCGTGCGCTCACTTTGTCGCCCTACTTCTGCGGATTGCGAATCATTCCGGCCAGATCCGCCGCCAGCGTCCGCGCCTCGTGCATATAGGTTTCGTTGTTGGCGATGCGGTCCAGCATCGGCAGGAACTGCGCGGCGGCCACCACCCGGTGATCGTCCATCGCCTCCGCCAGCGTCTCCAGCGCGTGCATCACGCCCAGGTGATCGTATTTGGCCGCGCGCTCCAGATCGATGCGAAGCTCGGCGGATTCCGCCATCCGCTCGAACCAGTCGAGCAGCGTCTGCGCGGAAACATCTTCGGAGTAATTGAACTTGACTTCGTTCTTCACCGCGCTCTTGCCATCGCCGCTCTCATAGCGCATCAGCTTGGTTCCCATGAAAGCGACTTTGGCCGGCGATTCGAGCGGATGCCGGAAATAATCCAGCTTTCCGGCGAGAGAGAAAACCGCCGCCGTCTCTTCTTCCGATAGCTTGAACTTGACCGGCAACTCTTCGTCGGGAGCTTCGCGATATTCGGCATCGCCGGTTTGTGCGACGCGCACTTCCAGATACGGCGGGGCGCTGCCCGGAAACGTCCTCGAAAAAAACAGCCGCGCGTCGCCGGCGCCGAAAGCCGCCGCCGTCCAGAGCAACAGGCAGGGCCACCGCGCGCCGTTCATACCGGCCCGATCCTCGCCCGCGTGGCCTCGCGATTGGCGTGGCAAATCGCCACCGCCAGCGCGTCGGCCGCGTCCTCGGATTCGATTCCACGGTCGAGCTTCAGCAGCGATTGCACCATCAACTGCACCTGCGTCTTTTCCGCCCGCCCGTATCCCACCACGCTGGTTTTTACTTCCAGCGGCGAATACTCCGCCAGCGGCACGCCCGCTTCCGCCACCACCAGCAGCGCAACCCCGCGCACCTGCGCCAGCTTCAGCGCCGTCTGCACGTTGGCCGAATAAAACACTCCCTCCACCGCCGCCCGATCCGGGGCACGCTCGCGCAGCAGCGCGCGCAGCTCGTTGGCGATTTTGAGCAGGCGCTTTTCAAACGGCAACCGCGCGTTGGTGCAAATCGTCCCCGCGGCCACCATGCGATGCCGCTGCCCGTCGCTGTCGATGATGCCGTAACCCGTGCGCGCCGACCCGCAATCGATACCGAGCACACGCACGTCAGCGCTCGAGGGCCTCCATCTCCTTCTCGTCGATATCGAAGTTGGAGTACACGTTCTGCACGTCCTCGTGCTCTTCCAGCGCGTCGTTCAGCCGCAACATGCCCGCCGCGTTCTTGCCCTCCAGCTTCACCAGGTTCTTCGGAACCATGGCAATCGAGGCTTGGTCGACCGGGATCCCGGCCGCTTCCAACGCCTTCTGCACCGCTTCGTGCGCTTCCGGAGCCGAGAGGATTTCCCAGCTTTCGCCTTCCTGGCGCAGATCGTCGCCGCCCGCTTCGAGCGCCACGTTGATGAGCTGGTCTTCGCTCGCCTTTTCGCCGGCCACGTAGATCTGGCTCTTGCGCTCGAACATCCAGGCCACGCTGCCCTGCTCGCCCATGTTGCCGCCGTTCTTCGAAAAAACATGGCGGAGTTCGCTCACCGTCCGGTTGCGGTTGTCGGTGGCCACGTTTACCAGCACCGCCGCGCCGCCCGGCCCGTAGCCTTCGAACATCACTTCGTCGATCTGCCCGCCCTCGATCTCGCCGGTGCCGCGCATGATCGCCTTTTTGATGTTATCCGACGGCATGCTCGCCGCCTTGGCCGCCAGCACGGCGCTGCGCAACCGGGGATTGCCGTCCGGATCGCCGCCGCTGCGCGCGGCGATGGTGATTTCCTTGATGATGCGCGTGAACGTTTTCCCGCGCTTTGCGTCCGTAGCCGCCTTCTTGTGCTTGATGGTGGCCCACTTGGAATGGCCTGACATGGTGAACCTCGCCAGTGACCCCGCCTCAAACGGCCGGGAAAGAACTGTTCCTGATTTCGACTCATTGAGAATAGCAGAATGGCCCCGCACGCTCAAGGCAAGCCCCCGCCATGGCATTACTGGCAGCAGGCGAGTGCAGACCTGAGATCCTCGCGAGCTTCGGAAACCCGGTCCCGGCGAAGCCCGTCTAAACTTACTGGAAAAGTTTCGTCCATTCGACGAGGCTATGCCAACGACAGAAGTTAAGGAGCATTCGCAATGAAAAACAATATATTCCGGGCGGTCTCAGTGGCGGCGCTTTCAGCGTCGTTCCTTTGCTCGCAGGCCATTGCCGGCACCGCGCCGACGCCTCCGACACCTGCGCAAATCGCCGCTGCCATGGTCGCGCGCCTGGCCAAGCTGCTGGATCTCACGAGCGCACAACAGGCCTCCGCCACCACCATTTTTACAACCGAACAGACCGCGCTGGCGCCTCTCGCCACCAATATGAAGACGGAGCGGACCGCGTTGAAAACCGCAATACTGGCAAACAGCTCTGCCGATATCGCTGCCGCTGCCACCCAGATCGGCGACCTGACCACGGAACGGGTGACGGCTGAGGCTACGGCTGACGCAGCGTTTTATGCTATCCTCACTCCGGATCAACAGACGAAGTACACGACGCTGAAGCCCGGACTGGGCGGAGCCGGCGGCTTTCGTGGACATGCCGGCCCTGGAGGCCGTTTCGTTCACTAAAGGTTAGTTACCACTCTGCCCCACAACGCTTTTTGACTGGGCTGTTACCGAAACCTTTTTCCGCGTCCCGCGTTTTATTACAACGAGGTAACCTTGTGAACGTGACCGTGCCTGCGGTGCCCACCCGATATGTTATCGTTCACTACCACGTCTTCAAGAATGGCGGTAGTACGATTGAGGCGATTCTGCAGCGCGAGTTTCCGGGGCGGTTTGCAACGGTTCACGCCGGGGATCCGGATGCCACGCTGGATGCCGCAGACTTGAAAGAGTTTCTGAAACAGCACCCGGGCATCGCTGCGGTATCCAGCCACCATTTGCGCTATCCGAAGCCGCTGAGCCGGCGGACGGTGTTTTTCGATTGGTGCTTCTTGCGAGATCCACTAGCCCGGCTGCATTCGACTTACAACCACTTCCGGCGCAGCGACTCGGATTCTCCTTATGCCCGCTGGGCGCGATCTTACGGTGCGCGAGAGTTCGCGGTTCGCCTCATTGACGAAGCTCCCCATCAGGTGAGCGAGGTGCAAGTGACGCAGTTAGCCAACGCGGGAGCATTCACGCGCCCAGCGGATGAGCAGGATCTGGAACGGGCTACCGCGGTGTTACGCGAAATGGCCATTCCAGGCCTGGTTGAGATGTTCGACGAGAGCCTGGTGGTTGCAGAGTATTTTCTGCGCCCCGCGTTCCCCGATCTTCGACTGGAGTATGTTCCGCAGAACGTCAGTCAGGCCGCAGGGCGCGCGCCGGTCGAGTCCCGCGAGTATTGGGAAGACCTCTGGGGCAAGGAGCTGTGTGGCCGGCTGCTGCAGATGAATGAGATGGACATCGAGCTGGTTCGCCGGGCAAAGCGGGAAATCCTGCGCCGCCTGGATCGGGTTCCGCGAGCGGCGGACAAACTCGCCGACTTCCAGTCGCGGTGCGCCAGCCTAGCTTTGGCGTCCGGCAGGCACGAGCCGGCACGGGTACCGCTCCCGGCGGTTCCGGCCGGCGAGGAAGCCGGAAAGTAGCGGAGCGGGGCCGCAGCTTGAGGAGCCGAAAAACACCTGCCGGACTGGTGCCCGGCTGCACCGGTTCATAATCGGCGCGCAGGTTTTTTAGCCTGCCCCACAAGACAACTATCGATCGCGGCAGACGTTGTGAAAAATGGTGTTAGAGTGCGGGTCGACGCCGGGGGCGGCGAGGATGCAGCGGGATTGCATTTTGAAACCGGTGATGCGGTTGTCCTGGATGAGATTGTGGCGGGCGGGGGCGGGGTGCTCGGCGCCGCGTGCCAAATAAATGCCGGCTTCGAGGATCTCGGGATCGGCGGGGCCGTAATAGCAACCGAAGCGAACGGCGTTTTCGTTGCAGTGGGAGGCGTCGATCGCGAGCAGGCGGTTGCGGGCGATGGTGTGGCCGGAACCGATGACGAAGATACCGCCGAACAGCGTACCGTCGATGAGGTTGTCGACCAGCCGGATGTTTTGGGAACGCATGTCCGGGTTAGCGTTGTTCATGGTGATGCCGTAGTGGCCGAAGCGGTAGGATTCGGGTGCGCCGCGGTTGATGCACTGGTTGGCGCGGACTTCGCCGTCGTGAAAGCCATCGAGGTCGATGCACTTGCCATCGATTTCCTCGAAGCGGTTGCCGTCATAAGAGGAGGCGTCGACGTTGCCGGCGGTATCGAGAGCGACGGGAGTGGCACCGTTCTCGATATCCACTTCTTCCACGGGGAAACCGATACGGCTGCCCGAGTTGCCGGTCACCGAAATGGCGGTGACGTGGCCGGCCTGGATGGCGTCGCGGCCGACCTGGTGGAAGCGATTGAAGGCGATCAGGCCGCGGGCGTTGCGCGGTGACGTGTAGAGGGAATGCGTCCAGATGCCGTTGCCGCGGATGCGAGACAGCTCGCAGTTGGTGACGCGGAAATCGCTGGTTCCTTCCTCGAGCAGTATGCCGCCGGTCGAGTTGTTGCGTCCGAGTGAGTTGCGCGAACCGCTATCGGCAACGGTGACGCGGCGGATGCCCACCGCGCGCGCGCGGCTGACCAGCACGGCGAAGCCGGCGATATTTCGAAAGTGAAGCCGATCGATGGTGAGGCCGCTGACGCGCTCGGCAAGGACGCCGTTGGCGCGGGTGAATTTCGCGAAAGAAGTGTCGTAGGACGGCAGGCCAGCGCGGGTCTCCAGGGCAGCGCGGTTGCCATCGATCGTGAAATCGCGCAGGGTAACATTGTCGCCGCGGACGACGATGGCGGCGCGGCCGGCGAAATCCGAGGCCAGACGCAGCACGGTGCCGGAGGGCGCGCCGCGCAGCTCGCTATCGGCGTCGACGGCGATTTCGGAGTGGACCTCGATCACGCTGGCAGGCAGTTGGCGGACCGGGCGGCGGCGCGGCAGACCCAGGAAGAGAACGGCTACGGCGATGGCAACCGCAGCCGCGGCGAGGGAGCGGCCCAATCAGGCCACCTCGATGAGTATCCGTGGGAAGACACGGCGCCCCAACTTGATGGATACCGGGTGCGGGCCGGGCGGGAGATTCTCGGGGAGGTTGAAGTTGAACTCCCAGCGCTGTGCGACGGGGTCGGTACAGAAGGCATCGGCGGCGGGCGTGGCGAGCTTGTCCACAGTGGCGTGGAAGTCAGCGCCGTTAGCAACCTCTTCCATGGTCACCTTCACGGTGCCGCTGACGATACGGTTACCGGACAGGAGGTTGACGCCGTCGGTGATGCCGGTGACACGGGGAACCGAGGGACCGGCGGGCACGATGCGCACCCAGCCGGCGGAGCAGAGCGGGCCGCCGTCATGGGCGGCTTCGACCATCACCAGGCCGGTGCGCAGGTTCTCCGGAAGCACGGCGTTGATCTGGGAGACGCCGTCGGCCGCAGGCGGGCCGACGTACGTGAGGCGGCAGTGGCGGCCATCGACGGTGACGGTAGTGTTGAGCAGGTGGCAGGAGGCGGGCAGACGCTCGATCCACAACGCCAGCGCGGCCATGGCGCCGGATGCGGGGGTGACGGATTCCCCGGTGAGCGCATTGGAAATGTTGCGCAGGCGCGCGGAGTGGTTGGCCGGCGCGGCGCCGGCAGGGTCCGGCTTGCGCAGCGTGATCCACATGTACTGGGTCCAAATCTGCTCGAGCGCCAGGAGGTGAAAGCCGGTGGTTTCGACGAACGCGGCGATTTCCGCGGGTGTGATGCGCACGCCGTTCCAGGTGTCGTATTGGCGCGCGTGCGGCGGCAGGCCGTTCAACTGGCAGCGCAGGAAGCCGCCGGGCTTGAGGACGCGGAAGGCCTCGCGCAGGTATGCGAACACCACGTCGCGGCTGGGAATGTGCTGGAAGACAGCGTAGGAATAGACAAAATCGAACTTGCCATCAGGGTACATCGCAAGGTCCGAACCGGAGCCCAACTGGGCGAAAGCATTGGCTGTGTGGGCGAGGCGCTCGCGCGCCAGGCGGATCATCTCGTCGGAGACGTCGACACCGTGAATTTCCTTGAAGTAGCGGCTGAGCGGGCGCATCAGGCGGCCGGGACCGCAGCCGATTTCGAGCGCGGCGTCGCGGCCGGTGAAGCGTTTCAGCTCCGGCAGCAACTGCTGAACGGTGCCGGCGGCGGTGGAGAAGAACTCTTCCTCGGACTGCCGGCGGCGGCCGAAGGCCACGTAATAATTGGCGTCTTCGGCGGCGCGCCGATTCCAATCGGCGCGCATGGAAATTAGTAAGTTGGATGCATCCATGTTTCAATTGCTATTCTAACGTTTATGGCCTTGGTCTTTCGACATGTCTCGAGCTCACCGCTGGTGGAATTCGACGCCGCGGCGCCGGACGGTGCGGTAATCGGAGTGGTGGGAGAGAACGGAGCCGGGAAAAGCGTGCTGGCGCGCCTGGCTGGCGGGGTTGAACAGCCCATGGCAGGCGAGGTGGATAACCACGGCGGGGCGCGGCTGCTAGGGCCGGACGACCCGCTGAATCTGGCGCCGGCGCCGGTGTTGGCGATCGACCACACTTTTGCCCGGCACGACCTGCTGGTACGGGAGCGCGCGGCGGTGGCGATCGACCGCTTGCGGCAGGCGGGCTCCACGATCCTGCTGGTGTCGCATGAAGAGGAACTGCTGCGGCGGCTGGCGGACGAGGTGTGGTGGTTGCATGAGGGCAAACTGGCGGCGCGGGGCGACCCGGAAGAAATTCTGCGCGTTTACCGACAGCACATCGCCGCGAGAGTGCGCACCTGGGGCGGGACGATGAGCACGCCGATCAGCCCGCGGTTTTTCCGCGGCGACGGGCGCGCTGAAATCGTAGGTGTGGAACTGTCCGGCGAGGACGGCAGACCCACCATGGCATGGCGGAGCGGCGAGCAGGTGGCAGTGAAGATAACCGTACGGTACCAGGCGCTGGTGGCTAATCCGGTAGTGGGGATGATGATCCGTACGCGCAGCGGGTTCAACGTCTACGGCACCAACACGGAACTGGAGCGGTTGCGGCTGGGGCCGGTGCGCCAGGGCGGCACGCTGGCGGTGAGCTTTCGATTCCGCTGCGAGTTGTGCCCGCAGGAGTACACGCTGACGGTGGCCTCCCACGACCCCGACGGGGTTTGGCACGAGTGGCTCGAGGACGCGGTGGCGTTCCTGGTGACCGACAGCCGTTACACGGCCGGCGTGGCGAACCTGCGCGCAGAGGCGAGTTTCGCTGCGGTGGGCTAGCCGCGCCGGCGTGGTAGGCCGGGCCGGGCTTGCCGGCCCGGGGCGAGATGAATCGCCGGCTCAGCCGGCTCGACAGCCTGCGCCACGGTTGATCTAGGATGAAGGTGCAAGACTGCGCGCTATGCCGGGATTCAACCAACCTCTGCTGATCAACATTCTGGGTCACGCAGCCGGTGCGCTGATCTTCGCGATTTTTCTGGTTCTGCTCTATAGCGGTCGCGGTTGGAGCGGTTCGCGCGGGCGGTACCTGCCGGGGCTGGCGGCGGCGCTGTCGCTGCTTTGGAACCTGGGCTCGCTGGTCGTGCTGACCTGGCCGAGCCTGCCCGCCGCGGTGCAAAGTGTCCTGGTGGCTTGCAGCTTTTCCACTCTCACTGTGCTCCCGGCGGTCTTACTGCATATCTCGCTGGGAGACCGAAACCGCGGCTTGGTGATCGCCGGGTATGCGCTCGGGGCGATCGCTTCCGCCATGCATTTCGTCGAGATACGAGGCAACGCCGCTGCCTGGCACCAGGCCGCGCTGTTGGTTACCACCATCGGTTTCCTGCTGCTTACCGGCCTGGCCGCCGCCAGCGCGGCATACAGCCGGCGCCCCGGCGGAATCCGAACCCTGGCTGCCATGTGCCTGGCTTTGTTTGCCATGTCCTTCGTGCATTTCGGCGTGGGCCACGCCAGCCAGGCCTGGGCCAGCGAACTGGTGGTGCACCACGCCGGTATTCCGCTGGCCTTGTTTATCCTGCTGCAGGATTATCGCTTCGTTCTGCTCGACGCATTCATCCGTTTTCTCGCTAACGCGCTGCTGGCCGCCATTCTCGCGCTGCTGGCGATCGCCGCCGCCTTCCGCCTGTTACCGGTGGAGCGGATCGCCGATCCGTTGCACGAAGTGGCGCTGCTGATCGGCGTCTGCCTGTTCCTCGTCTTCTATGCATGGCTGCGCAATCGCGTGCAGGAGTGGCTGACAGGGGTGGTTTTCCGGCAGAGCGGCGTGGCCGGTCTGGCCGGCCGCATCAAGGACTGCCCGCCGTTCACCGATGAAGATCCGCTCCTCGAGTGGTCCGCCTCCGCCATGGCCGACGCAGTGCGAACGCCCCAACACGCGGTGGTTGAACAGACTGAGATCGCGAGCGCGGAGAACCTGCACGCCCCGGCGCCAGCCAGCGCCATCGCGGACGCACCATCGCTGCGCCGGTGGGACTGGGCGGAAACGATGGTGCCGGTGCGGCTCGGCTCGGGCGGTTCCAAGCTCATCCTACTCGGCCGTCGCGAGGGCGGACGGCGTTACCTGAGCGAGGACTTGCGAATGCTGGCGCGCGCCGCCATCGAGATCTCCGAAAAAGTCGCATTGTTGCACCGCCGGGAAATGGAGCGGCTGGTTTCGCAGGGCGAGCTGCGCGCCTTGCAATCGCAAATCAATCCGCATTTTCTGTTCAACGCGCTCAACGCCGTTTACGGCACCATACCACGCGAAGCTTCACACGCCCGCCGCATGGTGCTCAACCTGGCGGAGATCTTTCGCTATTTCCTGCAATCGGAGAAGACCTTCGTGCCGCTGGCGCAGGAAATGCAAATTGTGCGCGCTTATCTGGAGGTGGAGCAATCGCGTCTGGGCAGCAGGCTGAGTGTAGAGATCGACGTGGACGAGGCGCTTCTCGAAGTCCCCATCCCCGCGTTATCGGTCGAGCCGCTGGTGGAAAACGCGATCCGGCACGGCATAGCCCCCAGCGCCGAGCCTGGATACGTTCGCATCCGCGGCGAAATCGAGGGCGGGCAGATACGCATCCGAGTGGAAAACAGCTCCACCGGCGACGCCGCCGGAAGTCCCGGCACCGGGGTTGGGCTCGACAATTTACGGCGTAGGCTCGAAATCTGCTATGGGCCCGCCGCGGGCCTTCGCCTCGCCTTCAACCCCGGCACCACCTACGCCGAGCTTTCCATCCCCGCCGCCGCTCATGTGAGAATTGTTCGGTAAGCGAGTTTCCGGTATTCAGACAAGGCATCCCTTCATGCCACTGAGAACGCTGATCGTCGATGATGAGCCGATCGCCCGCCAGGTGCTGCGCGAGGAACTGGAATTGATCGATGGCGTGGAGGTGATTGGCGAAGCCGACAACGGCGCCCATGCGCTCGACCAGATTGCCAAGCGTAGGCCCGATCTAGTCTTGCTCGACCTGCAAATGCCAGCCATGAGCGGGTTTGAAGTCGTGAGCGGCATCCGGCGCGGGTCCCACATGCCGGTGATCGTGATCGTCACCGCCTATGACCGTTACGCGATCCAGGCGTTCGAGGCGGGCGCCATCGACTACCTGCTCAAGCCGGTGGGACAGGAACGATTGCGGCAAGCCGTCAAGCGGGCCAGCCGCGTCAGTGGCCGCCTGGCAGTAGAACGGCTGGCACAGCTTCAGGAACTCGCAGCGCCCGGGCCGGGACCGCATCCGCGCAAGATCGTCGGCAAGGCCGGCGAGGAGTACTTTCTGCTCGATGCGGCTGAGATCCTCGCCTTTCAGGCCGAAGGCGACCTGGTGTGGATCGTCACTGCGCGGAAAAAGTACCTGGCGACGCAGACGCTGAAAGTCATCGAACAGCGGCTGAGCCGTTCCAGCTTCCAGCGCATCCACCGCAATGCGCTCATCAACGTGGATCACGTGCGCAAGATGAGCGCGCTCAGCAGTCAGCGCTGGCTCATCACGCTGAGTAACGATCAGCAGTTCATCGCCAGCAAACGCCGCGCCCATGGTTTGCGCCAGCTTCTGAGCGAGTGACTCCCCACCCGGCGGTTGGCAGGCGAAAGCGCCTGCACGACTATCTGCCAGTCCGTTCATCGGCAAAAGTAGGCCTTTGGCCGCTCTGGGCCGCCCGCCGGTATAATTGTCCTAGGGTCGCCCCAATCCGCCCAAGACAATGGAGAAGATGATGAAAAGTGTGCGCGTGGTTCTGACTTTGCTGGTCGTGGGATTCTGTTCTGGTGTCTTGGGTCACGCGCAGTCGGGCGGCGGCAGTTCGGGGACCATCCGCGGGTCGGTTCTCGATCCTTCCGGCGCGGTGGTCAAAGGCGCGGTGGTGGAGATTCAGAACCCGGTTTCCCAGCTCAGCCGCAGCACGGCCACCGACAGCCAGGGGAACTTTGCGTTCGGCAACGTCCCGTTCAACAACTATCATCTCACTGCCAGCGCATCCGGCTTCCAGGTCGCCATCCAGGACGTCAACGTCCGGACATCGGTCCCGGTGGAGCTGAAGATCAACCTCGAGATCGGCGAGTCGAAGGTCACCGTGGACGTCGAGGGTTCGCAGGATCTGCTGGAAACCGTTTCGACCACGCATACCGATGTCGATCGCGCGCTGTTCGACAAACTGCCGCTCGAAAGCCAGTCCTCGTCGCTCAGCTCGCTGGTGACAGCGAGCGTTCCCGGCGTCGCCGCCGATTCCGACGGTCTGTTTCATGGACTCGGCGATCATGCTTCCAACTCATTTTCGGTGGACGACCAGCCGATTACCGACCAGCAAAGCAAGGTTTTCTCGAATCAGATCCCGCTCGATTCGGTGGCGTCGATGGAAGTGATCGAAGGCGCGCCGCCGGCTGAATACGGCGACAAGACCAGCCTCGTGATCGTGGTGACCACGCGCTCCGGCATGGGCGTCACCCAGCCGCACGGCGAAATCGACGCCACGTACGGCAGCTTCGGCACCGGCGGCGGCAGCTTCAACCTCGCGTATGGCGGTAACTGGTGGGGCAATTTCATCGCCGCCAGCGGTCTCGATAGCGGCCGCTTTCTGGATGGGCCGGAGCTCGCCGTAATGCACGATCACGGCAACGAAGAGAATTTCTTCGATCGCGTCGACCTCAAGCCTTCCCAGGCGGACAGCATCAATGTGAACTTCGGCTTCACCCGCTCGTGGTTCCAGACGCCGAATTCGTTCGACGCTCAAAACGCAACCGCGTGGTCCGGATTGGTTGCCGATAACGGCGGGCTTGGCCCCAACGGCGTTCCGGTAGGATCGAGCGACCAGCGTTCCCAGATCCGCACGTTCAACATCGCGCCCGCCTGGACACGCCTGCTCAATGCGCACACCGTGTTCACGTTCGGCGGCTTCGTGCGGCAGGATCAATACAACTACTACCCGAGCGCAGATCCTTTCGCGGACCTGATCCCCGATCTGCAGACCGAAACCATCGGCCAGAATCGCCGGCTGACCAACCTCGGCGCGCGCACCAGCGTGTCCTACGTCAAGGGCGCGCACAACATCAAGGCTGGCGTCACGTATCAGGACACCATCATCACCGAGAAAGACGCGCTGGGGCTGGTCGACCCAGCCAGCAACGCGGTTTGCCTGAACGCCGACGGTAGTCCGGACACTTCGGCGGCGATCGCCGATCCATCGCAATGCACGGGCGCGTTGCAGCCGAATCCCGCATTCAACCCTTTGCTCGGCTGCTACGACCTAACTCGGACAGGGCCCTTGCCCGCCTCCGATGGCTGCCCAGACTCCACGAGCGGCCTGTATCACTATTACGGGCATGCCGACATTCGCGAGGTGGGCATGTTCGTGCAAGACACGATCACGATCAAGAACTGGTCGTTCAACGTGGGGTTCCGCGAGGATATCTACCGCGGCATCACCAGTGCCAGCCAGCCGGAGCCGCGGTTGGGGATTGCATACAATATCAAGCCAACCGGAACCGTGTTGCGGATTTCCTATTCCCGCTCGCTCGAAACGCCTTTTAACGAGAACCTGGTCCTTTCCAGTCTGGGATGCAACGATCCGGTGATCCACGCCATCATGTCGGAGGTGGGACCTTGCGAGACCTCCCCGCTCGCTCCCGGATGGCGCAACGAATTCCACGCCGGCTTCCAGCAGGCTTTCGGAAAATACCTGGTGGTGGATGGCGAATACATCTGGAAATACACCCACGGAGCTTACGACTTCAGCGTCCTGGGCGACTCACCAATCACCTTTCCCATCGAGTGGGAACGCTCCAAGATCCCCGGCTATGCGGTCCGCGCCAGCATGCCCAACTTCCACGGGCTGACCGCGTACGTGGTCTTCTCCCACGTGGCGGCGCGCTTCTTCACGCCACAGATTAGCGGCATTGGCGCCACGCCTGGCGGCGCCACGGTTTTCCGCATCGACCACGACGAAAACTTCAACCAGACCACGCACATGCAATACCAGCCATGGAAAAAAGGCCCGTGGTACAGCTTCAACTGGCGGTATGACAGCGGCCTGGTCGCCGGTCCTGTTCCGTGCGCCGGCGGGAACTGCGCGAATGGGCCGGACGGGACCGACTCGGTGGTGGACGTTTCCAACTTGACGCCGGACCAGCAGTTCCAGGCGGGACTCTATTGCGGCAGCGTGCACGCCACGCCGACCTCACCGATCAGCCCCACCAGCCTCTGCGCCGCGTCGCAGTACGGGTCCACGCTGCTCAAGATTCCAGCGGCTGGCACGGAGAATGACGACCTCAACCCACCGCGCATCGCGCCGCGCAACCTCTTCGACATGGCCGTCGGCCACGACAACCTCTTCGGCGGCGACCGATACAAGTGGAGCGCGCGGCTGACGGTCGTCAATGTCATGAACAAAGAGGCGCTGTACAATTTCTTGTCCACCTTCAGCGGCACCCACTACGTCAGCCCGCGCGCCATCACCGCGACGCTGGGATTCCACTTTTAGACGCGGCGTTCTCTCTCCAGGCCGCGTCGCTTCCATTCGGCGAGCAAGCCAACTAACAG
This sequence comes from Bryobacteraceae bacterium, assembly GCA_049511495.1. Classification (GTDB taxonomy): domain Bacteria; phylum Acidobacteriota; class Terriglobia; order Bryobacterales; family Bryobacteraceae; genus Bog-375. Next base: position 58,593 of record JBEKXZ010000009.1, read on the forward strand.
CAGACCCATCGTCGACCAGGAGGCGATGCGGGCGACTAGCATCTCGGTGCCTCCATCGTAAGTAAGACGGATGACGCAATCGCCTTCGCAACGCGGGCGAATGGCCAGCAGGCCGATCGCATCCCGCGCTACTTCCCGTGGCTGGCCGTCGATGGTGGCGTGCCATCCCTTGGTGTACGTCATTTGGACGGAGATTAGCTGTTGTTTACTCAGCCGCGCTTCGATGGTGGCGTCATGCCGATTCCGCCAATGCATCGCCGCTGCGGGAAGCGCTGGGTCGTCCAGCGCCGCAATGTACGGCAGAAGCGGCGCCACATCCAGACCGTGGATCGGCGTGTGGCGCACCAGGGCGGCCTCGGGAATTACGTGCGCCAGGCTGCTGGTCCTATGAGGAACCTCCAGGATTTCGTTGTCATCCTGGCTCCACATGCGGCGCAGCGTACCGTCGAACTTTTGCGGATGGGCGTAAGGGTGATACGCCTCCGTGCTGGCCGCGCCGTCCATCGCGATCGCTTGCACGCCGAACGCCTTCAGCCAGATCATGGAATAGTACGCGCCCCGGTCTCCCGCATTTTGATCCGTGTAGATCGTGTACGCGGCAACTAGGCTCTCAAAATTGGGCGAGCTCTGGTCGCAGCAGCCAGCAAGCTGCGGCGTGTCCGTGAAGTCATTCAGCCACACGGACATGGAACCCGGGGCAAAGACACGCGCGTACGGCCCGTTCCGCTCGAGCCAGTCGGCCACCCGGTACTCGATGGTCTGGCGAATGTCGATCGGACGCATTAACTGCCTGCCATACAGGCTGTAATTCCAGACTTGCATGGCGGCCAGGAGGCAGGCTACGCCAATGGCAATCCTAATCGAGAATCGCGGTAACCGGGATAGTGCGGGCCACAAGGCGAACACCGCCAGGATTGTGACGGCTAACTCGAATAACAGATGAAAGCGCTGCGGCTGCGGGAGAAGATACTTCCCATGGGAGGCGGCGATGATGACCGCACCTGAAATCAGAGTAAGTAGCGCGGAGAACTGAATCAGCCCGCACGCCCGCCAGCGCAATAACACGAATCGCAACGCCCAGCACGCCACCGCCAACATCGACATCCACTCCAACTGCTGCACACCGATTCCATACGCTCCACCCGCGCGCTGCGCGTTGCCGAAGACCACGCGAACCGTCGAAGGCGGGCACCACGGCGAAGCGATCGCATATCCGACGATCCCAACCAGTGCTACCAGTCCGGCGGCGCGGAGTAAGTCGAATCGTTCCTTGGAGCAAATCCATGCGATTAGGACTATGATTAAGCCCACCGCTCCCGGCCAGTTAGTCAGAACGACCGCCATGCACGACAGGACAGCCAATAAGAAGTGGATCAGCCTGCGGCTGGTGAAGGCGAGTTCCAGAGTCAGGATCGCCAGCGGGATCAGTGCCAGGGAGGCTACGTGCGGCCCCTCGCCATAGTGAACGGCGCATTGCAGCCTGCGGGCGTGCAGCAGGCCGCCGATATCGGCGCGGATTTCCGGCAGCAACACCGCGGACGGGGAGAACAAGGAGTACAGCAGCCCTGCCGTGAAGCTCGGCGCCGGGCGGCCGGTGTATTTCGTGAGAAACCAGAAGAGCGTGACCGGTCCCAGGCAATAGAAGAACGCCGTAACTGCGTGGTAGGCCAGCGCCGGTGAAATGCGGACGCCCGCCGATAGCAGCGCCACCAGCGCGTGCAGCAGCGGTGGATACGTGTTCTGAAAAGGCATGCCACCGAACCAGAGCGGGCACCAATAGAGATCCCCTGCGTGGTCGCGCATGTAACGTGCCAGGGCAATGAAGACTCCTTCTACCGAGCTCATCTGATCCAGGTACTCGGTGCGGTAGAGCGCCGCGCAAATCAGCGCGTTCAAGCCAAACAGAACGAGCGACGGTATCAGCACGCGCCAAAAGCAGCGATGCGTGGGGTCGATTGGTTTAGCGCGGTCGTGCATGAAGCAAGGATCGAGTGTAGCGCACTCCCCGGCCCGGAGGGTTTCGGCAGCATCTGCAGGCCGGGATGCAGATCTTACACCGCACACCGAATCATGCCGGTGCGCAAATCGGTGAACCGTAAGGAGAAGACGGCATCGATGTTATTCCCAGCACACTGGAAGCCGAGGTGCTCTTTGGAACTCGAAGAGGAGAACTTTGAATGCGCAAAACACTGGTAGCCATTTTGGCGGTTGCGGGTTCCATGAGTGCCGTGGCCTTCGCGGCGGACAGAGAAGTCAAGGTTGACGACAGGCTGGATGCTTCCGCGGATGCGTTGACGGATATGATGAGGGCTGCCGACAAAGGTATCCCCCAGGATCTGATCGATAAGGCGAAATGCGTGGTTGTCGTGCCGGGCATGAAAAAAGCCGGATTCATCTTCGGCGCGAAGTATGGCCGTGGGTTCGCGGTGTGCCGCCAGCAGGGTGGCGTGGGCTGGAGCGCGCCTGCCTCGATGCGGGTTGAAGGTGGAAGCTTAGGATTCCAGATTGGCCTTTCGGACACAGACATCGTATTGCTGGTGATGAACGATGGCGGAATGAAGCACCTCCTGTCCGATAAATTTACGCTCGGCGGAGAGGCGACCGCGGCGGCGGGCCCGGTTGGCCGCGACCTGGCCGCTGAGACGGACGCCATGATGCAAGCGGAAATGCTGTCGTATTCCCGTTCTCACGGGCTGTTCGCGGGCATCTCGCTGGAAGGCGCAACGCTTCGGCCGGACGGGGATAGCAACCGGGAACTTTACGGCCGCGACGTAACGAACCGTGAAATACTGACCGGCGACTTCAAGACTCCGGCGGTCGCAGAACGATTTGAACACGCGCTGAATCGGGACTCGGCCCGACGGAGCCAATAGGTACGTCGCCGCTGGGGCCGGGCACGCCCGGCCCTGCCCATCACAAAGTGGCCGGGCCCACCTGGGGTTCCACCCACGTCGCTGAAACGACGATTTTCCATGAGCCGAGGATAACAGAAGTGCAGGCCGGCGCCTGACTGACTGGCACGCATCCGGCGCGTCAGTTTTCCATCTTCTCGGCTTCCTCCAAAGAAATGGGCGCCTGCTTTTGGATGTCGATGGCGAATTTCAGTTGCCGTTTGGTCGGGTGGAAGGCGTTGACCAGCGGCATCGTGATGTCAACCAGTTCGGCTGACCTGTATTTCGCGAGCGCATCGTTGTCCCACTTGGAGACGATGGGGCCGACACCGGCGGTCTTGGCGATCTCGGGTATTTTGTCCTGAATGTTCTTCAGAATGTCGTCGACCGGTGCGGTGCTGAAGCCCTGCTTGTGAAGAAGCGACTGCTGGGCCTTGCCCTGCGCCTCCAACTCCGCAACCCGTTTCTGATTCCCCTCGGCCTTGGCCGTGTTGTACTCGGCCATCATGCCGGCGAGTTGTTTGCCGTTGGAGGCCTGCCAGGCTTCGGAATTAATGAATGCCACCGCTATCGCGCGCGAGTCGTACACCCCGACCCGCACCTTGGCGCCGGATGGATTCCCGGGTTCCTGGGCCAGCGCGGAGGCCACGCACAGGGATAGACAAGCCGCAGATGCCACAATTTCGATTGTTCTCATCGTTACTATCTCCTTACGCAATTGTGCCAACGTCCGGATGATTCAGGCACCATGGTACTGGAAATGCCAAGCTGCTACAATCTCCTAAACTACGCAATGGACGCCATATGACGCCTCAAACTAACTACTGTTCGGAATGCGGGCGGCCGGCGGCCGCTGAAGAACTCGCTCGCTTCGGCGACCGGCTGGTGTGTCCACTCTGTAAGGATGCCTATGCGCAGAAACTGCGCGAAGGTGTGGCGCCGGCCGGCTTCGTCCGGTACGGCGGATTCTGGCTGCGGTTCGTAGCCGTGATCATCGATGGCATCATCCTGGCGATTCCCATGGGCATCCTGCAAGCGGCGCTGTTCGGAGCGCTGGGCATCTCGATGGCCCGGATGGCGCCAAACCCCAACGCCTCGCCGACAGAGGTATTCGCGATGCTGGCGCCGATGTTCGGCATAATCGGGTTGTCGGCGCTCTTCGGCATGGTCCTCGGGTGCACCTACGAAACGTTCTTCATCGTCAAATTCGCCGCCACGCCGGGGAAGATGGCCGTCGGAGTACAGGTACTTCGTCCCGATGGGTCGAAGCTCCAGGTAGGCCGCGCCGCCGGCCGCTACTTCGCCAAGATGCTGAGCGCAATGATCCTTTACATCGGATACATCATGGCGGGATTCGACTCTCAAAAGCGCGCGCTGCACGATATGATCTGCGACACCAGGGTGATCAAGACCAGGGGCTAATGCGGACGAGATGCCCGTACCCTGCGCTCGCTGCAATATGCCGTTGCCCAAATGGGAACTGTTGAACGGTGAGGCTGCCAACTGTACGTCCTGCGGCTCGCGCAATACCGTGCGGCTGTTCCCGGCGGCGCTGGCACAAGGGGCCTCGGCGCGTGCCGAAACGGCGTTGGACGGTGAAGCTGCGTGCTTCGACCATCCCGGCAAGCGGGCCGTTTCGGCCTGCCAGCAGTGCGGACGATTCGTGTGCCAGCTCTGTGCAGTGGAGTTCGGCGCTGGGGTCTGGTGCCCTTCCTGCGTGGCCGCTTCCAGCGGGAAAGCCCGCTCCGTCAATTCCGACACTTCGCGGATGTTGTACGACACCTGGGCTCTGTTCATACCCTTCGCCCTGCTGTTGATCTGGCCGCTCACCATTCTCTCCGCGCCGGCGGTGGTGGCGCTGGCGATCATGAAGTGGAAACAGCCGCTCAGCCTGGTGCGCCGCATCCGGTGGCGTTTCGGCGTGGGACTGGCGGTGGCGCTACTGGAAGGCGGGCTGTGGATCTGGGGCATCTGGTACTTGGTGGCTGCGGCCCGGAGAGGTCCGAAGATCCCGCCGCATGGTTACGGCAAACCGGCGGCTATCGTCTATGATCCGGTGGCCAAGGCCCGGCCGGGAGCGTGACCATGGAGCAAAACCGCGAGCGGTATCGCAGGCTGCCCGGACGGCGCAGGGGCTTTCTCTTCGGCTCCAGCGTCTGGCTGGGGTCCGACCACTTGTTGCTGGTCAAATCCGCGCGCTTTCGGGAAGAGTACAAGCGATTCTATTTTCGCGACGTCCAGGCCATTGTGACGGCCAGTGCCGCGCGCTTCCACATTTCGACCCGTGCCGTGCTCGTCGCCGTGCTGTGGATTTGGGCGCTGGCGGCTGTCAATGCGCTGCAACAACGTCTGCACCTGAAACTCGGGTGGACTTGGTGGACTGTGTCGGCGGCGTTGGTGATCGCTTGGATATACGTCTCTGCGGGCTGGAGTTGCCGCTGCCGCATTTACACTGCCGTCAGCTCCGAAGAGCTTCCGTCGCTGTATCGCACCTGGACGGCGCGGCGCTTTCTCAAGAAGGTTGAACCCTACCTGGCGCAGGCGCAGGGCGTCATCGAGGGTAATTGGGCGGAGGCGGTGGAAGATAAGCAGATCGGGCCGCTGCCCGAGGGCAGAGTCGGACTCGCCATGCCGGGCGGGACTGCGCCGTTGCCTCCGCCTCCGTCACCGGCAAGGACGGCGCGCACGCCGGTATCCTTTCTATTCGTTGCCAGCCTGTGCCTGGGAGGCCTCGCCGACTTGCTGACGCTCCAGGTGAGCGCGAACGTGGCACGCTGGGTTCTGCTCGGCTTTCTCCTGCTGCAGGTTGCCGCGGCGGTGGCCGTTTTGGTGCAAAACTACATGGGCAAGCTGGTGCCGAGCCTGCGCAACCTGGCTATCGTCGCATTGGCGTCCATCGGCGTCTGGTATTATGCGGCTCAAGTGGGGGCGGCGATGGCTATCGGCTACCAGAATGCGCGATCGAAAAACCCAAGTGCGATTCAGGCTCAAATGCAGCCATTGGGATTACTCAACTATCCCGTGTCGCGCGGAATCGCCGGCGGAATGAGTCTGCTGCTTGGATTGGCGGGCGCGGTCCTGGTGCTGCGCGGCGAGCGGCCGCCCGAAGAGAAGGTTTCCTTCAATGTGTGAGCGAAACAGTGAGACGATGAGTGGGCAAATTGCGCCCGCCACAAAGACTGGTTCGCGCGCTCCGTGGGGCAGGATGGTATCCTGCGGCCGGTTGGCAACCGGCCTGTGCGGGAGTGCGCAAATGGCAGGCGGGTTCCCAACCCGCCGCAGGCTGGCAACCTGCCCCACTTTCCGCTTATGAGTGGTCTGGCCTTCCAACAACGGTGCTGGAATCACGAGGCGCGCGAGGCGGTGTGCCGGTGCCCGCAGTGCGGGCGAAGCTTTTGCCGCGAATGCGTCACCGAGCACGAGTCCCGGCTGTTGTGCGCCGCGTGTCTCAGGCACGCGGCGCAGACCGCGGCGGCGCGGCGCGGCAAACTCCGCCGGCTGGCAGCCGTGGGCATGACCCTGGCCGGAGTGATTCTGGCCTGGGCCATCGTCTTCGGCGCCGGCGAGGGTCTGATCACCATCACGGAGCGCTCGGAGCGCATGTCATGGCAAGGCCGCTAGAACAGCCCGGACCCGTGTCGCTGCTCGAAGAAGCCGCTCATCTGTTGCGCCGCGCTTCACTCGACACCCTGCTCTGCCATTGGACCGGCAGCGTGCCGTTCGCCCTGATGTTGCTGGTTTTCTGGAACGACGTGACGCACCCTCCCATGTCCGATCTCGCCTGCGCCGCGGAATCGCTCGCCGTTGCGCTGCTGTTGATCTGGATGAACTGCTGGCGCAGCGTATTCGCGGGGCGCCTGCACCGGTCGCTCAGCGGCGCCGCGGAAAGGCCGTGGAACCTTCAGCGGGTTTGGCGCCTGGTGGCGAACCAGGCGTTCCTGGCAGCCACCAAGCCCCTGGCGCTGCCGATTTCGCTGGTGGCCGTTTTCCCTTTTGCCACCACGGTCGAGTTCTACCGCAACGCCGCGGTGCTGGCCGGCCGCGAGGACCTCGACCCGCTCGCGGTGATCGCCAAAGCGCGCCACCTGGCGGGCATCGACAAGTTCCAGTGCTGGCTGCTCCAGTTCCTCCTGCTTCTGCTCTCGCTGATCGCCATGCTGAACGTGGCGTTGACCCTCATCATTCTGCCGCAGCTCATCAAGATGCTGACCGGGTACGAGTCGACGTTCACCCGCAGCGGCTCAAACTTCTTTGAAAACCGTCTCTTCCTCCTGGTTGTGCTGGGCGCGACCTGGCTGGTTTTCGATCCGTTCGTGCAGGCGGTGTACTGTCTGCGCTGCTTCCAAGGGGAATCGGTCGAGACCGGCGAGGATTTGCGCGCCGGCTTGCGGCGGGTCCGGTCCAGGCTGGCCAAGGGCGCAGCGGCAGCGGTTGTGCTGGCGCTGGCGGTGCTGCCGGTTGTGGCGCGGGCCGCCGACTCGGTGGTGCCCCGGCAACTGGAAGAGGCCGTGCGCCAGACCATGCAATCGCCCGAGTACAACTGGCGAATCCCTCCCCCGGCCACCGCCGCCTCCAACACTCCCTGGATCATCCTGGCGACGGACCGCGCGATTGCCGCCGTTCAATCCGCCGTGAAATGGGTCGAGAGGATGATTGATCGCCTGCTGCGGTGGATCTTCGGAGGGCTGGGCGTCGGGCCGATGCCGCTGGGCGGACAGGCGCCGGCGGCGGCGCTGCACTGGAGCGTCTGGGTGCTGATCGGGCTGGCGGTGGCGCTGGCGGGCTGGGTGGTTTGGCGCGCGGTCAAGTTGCGTCCCAGGAAAGCCACACCCTCCGCGCGTCCTTCCACGGTGCCGGTGCGGCTCGACGACGAAGGGCTCACCGCCGACCGCCTCCCCGAGGCGGGCTGGCTCGAGATGGCGGAACGCTGCCTGGCCGAGGGCAATCTGCGCCTGGCACTGCGGGCATTCTACTTGGCCAACCTGGCATGGCTGGGCCGGCGGGAGTTTCTCACCATCGATCCCGGCAAAACCAATCGCGAATTCGAGGTCGAGTTGCGCCGCAGAGCGCGGCACGCGCCGGAAGCGCGCGAGTTGTTCTCCGCCAACGTTCGAGCGTTCGAGCGGGCATGGTACGGCCTGCACGATGTGTTTGAGGGCGAGCCCCAAGAGTTCCGGCAGCGGGGGGAAGAGATGAAAACGCGTTTGAGCGCGGGGGTCGCATGAGGCGCGCGTGGAGATCCTGGACGCTGGCGCTGTTGGTCGCGGCGGTCTTCCTCTGGGGCGTTATTAGCCTCTTCAACCGGCAGTTCGCCTCCGGCGAACTTTATCCGGAATTCTCCACCCTGCGCACCGACCGCCTCGGAACCAAGTTGCTTTTCGACAGCCTAGGGAAGCTGCCCGGGATCGCCGTCGAGCGCAATTTCCTGCCGATGGAATTCCTGCCGCGCGATGGCGCCACCCTGGTGCTGCTGGGAGTGAATCCAATGCAGGTGAATTGGGACGACGCTCTCTTCCTGCGGCCGGTGGAACGGATCGCCAGCCGCGGCAACCGTGTGGTGGTGGGCATGTACATCGATCCGGACAACCCCCTGCCAAAGCAAGCGGCATTCGATCGTCAGGAGGAGCCGAAGACCATGGGCCCGAAGAAGAAATCCAAGCCGGAGACTCCCCAGGAACCGCCTATTAAGACCATGTGGAAGGTGACCTTCAAGATCGAGTCCGACGCGAAGAAGCCGCACCCGCTCTATTTCGGGCAGGCCGAAGGCTGGAGGGTCCGCGACCAAATGGGATCGAAGATTCTGGCCATCGAACGCGACTTCGGCAAAGGCAGCGTGGTATTGATTGCGGAAAGCGCGGACTTCACCAACGAATCCGCCGTCGCCATGGACCGGCTGCAACAGGTCTCCGGGGCGCTCGGCCCGTACCGGCGGATTGTCTTCGACGAAGAGCACCTGGGGCTAGCGGAATCGGGAAGCGTGATCGGGATGGCGCGGCAGTTCCGCCTGATGGGCCTGGCTCTCGGACTGGGACTCTGCGCGGCGCTGTTCATCTGGAGAAACGCTTCGGGCTTTCCCCCGCCCGCCTCGTCCCGCTCCGTCGAGCGCTTCTCCGGCCGCACCTCCCAGGCCGGCCTGCTGACACTCTTGAAGCGGCATATTCCACCCGCGGAACTGGCCGCGGTCTGCTGGCGCGAGTGGCTGAGCACGAACGGGCGCCAGGCGACGCCCGAGCACCGGAAGCAAGCCGAAGCGATCGTGGCTGGCGCAGCCGGGCACCCGGTGGAGGCCACCCGCGAAATACAAGCCCTGCTGCACGCGAAAGGAGAACTTTGAACTTCGAACAGTTTCAATCCGTCATGGAGACGGCAGTTGCCGGTATCCGCAAGGTGATTATCGGGCAGGAAGAGGCTATCCGCTATTCGATGGTGGTGGTGCTTTGCAATCAGCACGCGCTCATCGAGGGAGTTCCCGGATTGGGGAAGACGTTGCTTGCGCGCACCCTGGCCGCGGTGTTGGGCTCGGAATTCAAGCGCATCCAGTTCACCCCCGACCTGATGCCGGCCGATATTACCGGGACCAACGTGTTCAACTTGCAGCGCAACGAGTTCTCGCTGGTCAAGGGTCCGTTATTCACCACCTTTCTGCTGGCGGACGAAATCAACCGCGCGCCCGCCAAGACGCAGTCGGCGCTCCTCGAAGCCATGCAGGAGCGCACGGTCACTATCGACCGCGAGAGCTTCCGGCTGTCGCCGAATTTCACCGTTTTTGCCACCCAGAACCCGATCGAGAGCGAGGGCACCTATCCGCTGCCGGAAGCCCAGAAGGACCGCTTCATGCTCAAGATCACCATGGGCTGGCCGGAAGATCGGGACGAGCTTTCGCTGGGCCGCCGCTCGCTGGGCCCGGAAGCGCCGGAAGCCGTGCTGCTGCGCGGCGACGTCGCGCCCTGCCTGGCCGAAGCCGACCTGGCCGGCCTGCGGGAAGTGCTGGAGACCGTCCAGGTGAGCGACCAACTGGCGGACTACGCGGTGCAGATAGTGCGCCGGACCCGCACCGACGACGCCATCCTGGTGGGCGCCGGCCCTCGCGCCTCGCAGGCCCTATTGCGCGCGGGGCGGGCCTGGGCGGCGCTTGCGGCGCGCGACTTCGTAAGCCCCGACGACATCCGCGCCGTGGCGCTGCCGGTGCTGGAACACCGCCTTCTGCTGCGCCCCGAATCGGAACTGGAAGGCGTACGCGCAACGGAGGTGCTGGACCGCATTCTGCACGAAGTGCCGGTGCCGCGATGAGTGCTCTTTTGGGCAAGCTAAAGCATGCCCCACCAGAACAGCGTACTTGCAGTGGTGGGGCATGCTTTAGCTTGCCCGAAGAGATGAGAAGCAAGCCATGCTAGTTCCTGCTCCGCGCCTGCTCCTGGTTTCCGTGGTCGTGGCGCTGCCGCTGGCCTCGCTCGGCGGGATGTTTCCCAATCTGACGGTGGCGTGCGCGGCGGGATTGGTGGTGTGCGGCGCCCTCGCCGCATTCGACGCCATAGCGGCCCTGCGGCGAATTGCCGGGGTGGCGCTGAGCGCTCCGCGATTCATTCGCCTCACCAAAGACGTGGCGGCCAGCTTTCCCGTCACCGTCGAGCAGCGGGGAGAAGCGCCTTGCACCCTCCGGTTGGGCGTCAATCTGCCGGCGGCCATGGAGACCGAAGCGCCAGTGCTGGACGTATCCGCTCCGCAAGGGGCGTCGATCGTCGAGTGGCCGTGTACCGGACGGGCGCGCGGCGACCATGCGCTGCGGGAACTGTACGTGGAAGCGGGTTCGCCGCTGGGGCTGTGGCTGGCCGGCCAGCCGCGGCCGCTGGACTTTTCCTTCCGCGTCTATCCCAACCTGCGCGACCGCGTCACGGCGGCGCTGTTTCTGCGCACCGCCAACCTCGGCATGCGCGTGCGGCGCCAGGTAGGGAAGGGCCGCGAATTCGAAAACCTTCGCCATTACCTGCCCGGCGACAGTTTTGAAGACATTCACTGGAAAGCCACCGCCAAACGCGGCTTTCCGGCGGTTAAGTTGTACCGCGTGGAGCACGCCCAGGAAGTTTACGCGATTCTGGATTCGTCGCGACTCTCGGCGCGCGAGGGAATCCTCGAATCCTTCGTGGACGCGGCCCTGCACCTGGCGCTGGTGGCGGAAAAGCAGGGCGACCGCTTCGGACTGGTCACTTTCAGCGACCGCACCCACAAATTCGTGCGGGCGCGCAGCGGCATGGACCACTTCCGGCTGTGCCGCGAAACCATCTACAACCTGCACGCCCAGCGCGTGAGCCCCGATTTCCGCGACGTCTTCACCAGCCTGCAACTCAACCTGCGGCGCCGCTCGCTGCTGGTCTTCTTCACCTCGCTCGACGACGCGTTGCTGGCGGATAGCTTCGAACGGGATATTCCCCTGCTGGCGCGGCGCCACCTGGTGCTGGTCAACGTCAGGCGCACGGCGGCGCTGCATCCGCTCTACACCGGCGAGCCGGTCACGGATCTGGACGGGCTATATGCCGGCCTGGCCGGCCAGATGCTATGGAACCGCATGCGCGCGCTCGAAATCGCGCTGCAGAACCGGGGCGTGAAACTGACGGTCACCGATCCCGACCGCATCAAAATGCAGGTCGCCTCGGGCTATCTGGATGTCAAGCGGAGACAGATTCTATGATCATCGATCTTCCCCGCTTCGTTGCGGCGGAACGGGCCTACTGGGACGAGCTACACGCCATGCTCAAGAAGCTCGAAGCCGAACCGGAGCGGCGTCTTCCACTCGATGAGATCCAGCGTCTCCACTACCTTTATGAACGGTGCTCCTCCGACCTTTCGCGGTTGGACACTTTCGCGACCGAACCCCAGTTGCGGGCCTTCCTGGAGTCGTTGGTATCGCGCGCGTACTCGGTAATCCACGAAACCCGCGCGCCCGCCAAAATCCGGTGGAAGAGCGCCATACTCGCGTTCCCGCGGGCCTTCCGGCGTCACCTGGGAGCGTTCCGGCTGGCCGTCGGGGTCACCTTGCTGGGTTGCGCCTTCGGCTGGTTCGCGCTGCACATGGACCCACGGAACAAAGCGATCCTGATGCCGTTTCCCGGCCTTCAGGAACCACCCTCCGAGCGCGTCGCCCATGAAGAGAGCGGCGCCAGGGAGGATCGACTCCGCGGCATCAAGGCCTCCTTCGCAGCGCAACTGATGACGCACAATACCCAGGTCACGATCATGGCCCTGGCGCTGGGCGTGACCTTCGGCGCGGGAACGCTGATCCTGCTGTTCTACAACGGCGTGATCCTGGGCGCGGTGGCGACGGATTACATCGTGGGAGGGCAGGGCGTCTTTCTGGCGGGCTGGCTGCTGCCGCACGGCTCCATCGAGATCCCGGCCATTCTGCTGGGCGGACAAGCGGGCTTTATCCTGGCTGGCGCCCTGATCGGATGGGGCGACCGCACGCCCCGCGTGGTCCGTCTGCGGGCCGTGGCTGCGGACCTGGTGGCTATCGTCTCGGGCGCGGCCGTACTGCTGATCTGGGCCGGCACGGTCGAAGCCTTCGTGTCGCAGTATCACCAGCCCGTGATCCCCTACAGCCTGAAGATCGCTTTCGGGTTGTGCGAACTGGCGGCGCTGTCCTTTTTCCTGGGCTGGGCGGGCCGCGAATGAGCAGCGGGCGCGCCACTTCGCTGACTATCGAAACGCCCGAGGGCGTGGAGTTTTCTTTCGATCTCGCCTCACCGGTGACGCGCTCGCTGGCCTGGATCGTGGACCTGGCGGCGATCGGGGTGCTCACGAAAGGGGTGGACAAAACCGGCGAATGGCTGGGGCACCTGAATCAGGATTGGGCCACGGCGATCGCGGTGATTCTCTATTTCGCAATTTCGGTCGGCTACGGGATCGTGCTGGAGTGGCGCTGGCATGGCCAGACCCTCGGCAAGCGGGTAATGGGCCTGCGCGTGGTGGATGCCCAGGGCTTGCGCTTGCAGCTTTCGCAGGTGATTCTGCGGAACCTGCTCCGGCTGGTGGATATGCTTCCGGCCGTCTACTTAGTGGGGGGCGTCGCGTGCTTCTGCAGCCGCAATTGCCAGCGGCTGGGCGACCTGGCGGCCGGCACCATCGTGGCCCGCGAGCGCAGCTCGTACGCTCCCGACCTGGAACAGATGGCGCCCGCCAAATACAATTCGCTGCTGGCCTGGCCGCACCTGGCCGCCAGGCTGCGCAGCCTGGTAAGTCCGGAATCGGTGAGCATCGCGGTCGCGGCCGTGTCGCGGCGGGACGGCTTCGAGCCGCTGGCGCGCATCGAACTGTTCCGGGAACTGGCAGAGTATTTCCAGTCGCTGGTCGAATTCCCCGAGGCGGCTCGCGAGGGCCTCACCGGCGAGCAATATGTGCGCAGTGTGCTGCGGGTGATTTATGGCGGCGGGCGTGGATAAGTGGTGCTCTCGCCGTGAATAAGTTAGTCGAGGTCGATGTCGCGCACGGGCGGCGGGGCGTTGGGGTCTTCCTTGACGCGCTTGAAAAGTTCGTCGAATTTTTTCTCGAGCACCTTGCCGTGCGACTTTTGCGCTTCCACCTGTTTGCGGAAGACTTCGTCCCGGCGCGACTCTTCGCCTTTTAGCTTGACCACTTCGGCCGCCAAGTCCTCAATCGGCTTGGGCTTCTCGGGAATGGTGTGGGCAATGATGGCGCTGGTTTCCGAATCGATTCTCAGGATCGCCTGGCAGCAGGGGCACTGCACATCGAACGTAGCTTTGGCCATGGAACTATAGTACGCGATGGCAGGCTCGGGGCGGTGTCAAGGCTCCGAGGAGAGACGGTTGTGAAGGTTTGTGGGGTCTAATAGTGGGCTTGCTGGTGAGGTGACTCGTTCGGCAGGTCTGCTAAGGTGGGGTCAATCGTCTCTCTTCGGGCCCGTGTAATCCTAGTCACGAGAGTGTATGAGCAATTAGTGCTCCAAACCTTAACTAGCGTGGAATCAACCCCAACATCCAAGACCGGCGCTTCAGCTTATGGAGATTTGGTACCGATGTGTCAGACAAAAGCACCATCTTGTCGCCGGTGGCTACCGTTCGGCAATAATTTGCCACATAGACGGGATGTTATAGTGGCGGGTGTGACGCCCACCACCGAGTCCGTCCTGGAGTTGTTCCGCTTTACGGGGGCGTACCTGGAAGGCCACTTCCGCCTGACCAGCGGCCTGCACAGCGACCGCTACCTGCAATGCGCGCTGGTGCTGGAACACCCGCTGGCGGCGGAGAAACTGGGCAAGATGCTTGCCGGCGCGCTGCAGCCCGGTCTCGCGGCGGGGGTGAGCGTGGTGGTTTCGCCGGCGTTGGGCGGTTTGATCATTGGCCACGAGGTGGCGCGCGCCCTGGGTTGCCGGCATATCTTTACCGAGCGCGATCCGGAATCCCGCAAAATGGTTTTGCGGCGCGGATTTTCGGTGGAGCAGGGTGAAATCGCGTGCGTCGTCGAGGACGTCATCACCACCGGAGGCAGTACGGCGGACGTGATCGCGGTTCTGCAGGGGGCGGGCGCCACGGTGGCGGCTGCCGGTTCCATCATCGACCGCAGCGGCGGAACCGCGGACGTGGGAGTACCGCGCGTGGCGCTGGCCACGCTCAACGTGGCCGCTTATCAGCCCGAGGAGTGCCCGCTGTGCCGGCGGGGGATTCGGCTGGTGAAGCCGGGCTCGCGCCCCGCCTGATGCGCCGCATCCGCATCACCCTGGCGTACGACGGCGGCCCGTTCCATGGCTGGCAGGTGCAGCCCGGCCTGGCAACTATTCAAGGGACGCTCGAAGAAATCGTTTCCGGCATGGAAGGAAGGCCGGTGCATGTGGCCGGCTCGGGCCGCACCGATGCCGGCGTACATGCGCTCCGGCAAGTGGCCGCTTTCAGCATCGAGAACCCGATTCCGCTCGCCAACCTGCGCCGCGCCATGAACCGCCTGCTGCCGCCCGCCATTCGCGTCTGCTCGGCCGAAGACGTGGACGCCGGCTTCCACCCGCGCTTCGAGGCCAAGGCCAAGACTTACGAGTACCGCATCGCGCGCGGGGAGATTTGCAGCCCGTTCGATTGGCCCTTCGTGCATCACTACCCTTACCCGCTGGAGGAAGAACGGATGTTGCGGCTGGCAGCCGTTTTCGAGGGCGAGCACGATTTCAGCGCGTTTGCCGCCTCCGACGACCGCGACGCCGAGGGCCAGTCCAAAGTGAGGACGATTTTTTCCTCCACGCTCGCCCGCGACCAGGAGCGGCTGATCTACCGGGTGCGCGGCAGCGGCTTTTTGAAACACATGGTGCGCAACCTGGTGGGGACCCTGATCGAAGCCGGCCGCGGCAATATCGGCGATACATCCGTGTTTCCGCTGGAGTCCGGCGCCACAGCCCCAGCCAAGGGCCTCTTTCTGGTGGACGTGGAATACTGAGGCGGAGGCAAGAAGTCAGGAGTCAGAAGAGGAAAGCGGAATTTGCGGCGCCCTGTCTTCCGACCGCCGACTTCCTTCTTCTGTCTTGTGACTTCTGACTCCCGGCTCCTGTCTTCCGACTCCCCCGGTTACAATCACACTTATGCGAAAGCTCGCGGTCATCGTTCTGCTGGCGTCCTCCGTCTTGGCACAGAAGAAGCCGGTCACGCTCGAGACGCTCAGCCAGGCCGCGCGCGGCGGGCGCGGAGCTCCGGCCCCGGAACTGTGGTTGCCGGACGGCAAGAGCTTTCTGGTGCGCCAGAACAATAACCTCGCTCTGTACGATTGCGCCACCCGGCGCAGCAGGACGGTGATGGCGCTGGATGAGATCGATGCCGCGGCGGTGGCGCCGCCAGCCGACAATGGCCCGATGGATTGGATCAACCGGCACGCCGGCTTGGGGAGCATGGAGCTTTCCACCAGCGGTAAGGAGCTGCTCTATACCACGGCCGGCGACATTTTTCTGATCCACTTGGACACAGGTAAGTGGGACCAGATCACCAAGACCCCAGTCATCGAGAGGGACGCACGGCTGGCGCCGGATGGCAAGACAATCGCCTTTCGCCGCGGCTCGGATCTTTACGTGGTGGACGTGGCCAGCAAAGGCGAAACCCGGCTCACCAGGGACGGATCCGAGACCCTGCGCAACGGCGGGCTCGACTGGGTTTACCCGGAGGAGCTCGAGCTGAACGCGGCCTTCTGGTGGTCGCCGGATTCGAAATCCATCGCCTACTTGCAGTTCGACACCCATTCCGAGCCCCTCTACCCGCACGAAGACCTGCTCCGGTTGCGCGCCGTCTACGAACCGGAGCGCTACCCGCAGGCCGGCGACAACAATGCGATCATCCGCCTGGGCGTGGTTTCCGTCAACGGCGGCCCCACCCGGTGGTACGACGTGGGCGACACCCGCGACTCGTACCTGATTGCCCGCGCGGGCTGGATGCCCGGCTCCCGCGCGCTCTACGTGCTGCGCTTCAACCGCGTGCAGAACCGCGACGCGCTGTTTTCCATCGATCTCGAATCCGGCGCGCGCACGACCATCTTTGAAGAGTCCGACCCTTGCTGGATCAACCTGAAAGGCGATATCCGGTTCCTGGAAAATGGCAAGCAGTTTCTCTGGACCAGCGAACGCGGCCCGGGAGGGCACCGCCATATCTTCGTCTATTCGAACGATGGCAAACAGGTGCAACAGGTCACCAGCGGCGCGTGGGAAGTCTCGCGCATAATCGCGGTGGATGAAGCCGGCGGACGTGTCTTCTATACTTCCGATGAGCCGAGCCACTTCGAGCGGCACCTTTACGCGATCAACCTGGACGGCCGAACCAAACGCCGCCTCACCCAGGAACCCGGCACTCATGACATCTCGATGGGGCCCGGCGGCCTCTATTACGTGGACACCTGGTCGAGCCTCAGCGAACCTCCGCGCAGCGTCCTCCACGCGGGAGATGGCACCGAACTCGGCGTCTATCTCGAGCCGGACCGCACGCAGGAGGAGTACGACATTCTGCCCGCCGAGATCGTGCCGTTCACCACCCCCGATGGCGTGACGCTTTACGGGCGGCTCATCAAACCGGCCGGCTATGAACAGGGCAAACGGTACCCGGTGATTGTCTCCGTCTATGGCGGGCCGGGCGTGGGCTTGCCAGTGCATAACGCGTGGCCGGGGATCGATATCGACCAGGTGCTGGCGAACAAGGGCTACGCGGTCTGGCAGTGCGAAAACCGCGGCGGCGAAGGGCGCGGCCACGACTTCGAGACCGCCATCTATCACAAGCTTGGCGTCACCGAACTGGCCGACCAGGTCGCCGGTGTGCGTCACCTGATCGCCACGGGGCTGGCCGACCCGGAGCGCATCGGCATTCGCGGCTGGAGCTACGGCGGCTTCATGACCGTCAACGCGCTGCTCAACGCGCCGGAAGTTTTCAAAGCCGGTTTCGCCGGCGCCCCAGTCGCGAGCTGGATCGGTTACGACTCCATTTACACCGAGCGCTACATGGGACTGCCCAAAGACAATCCGGACGGCTACCGCGATACGGCGCTTCCAGCGAAAGCCAAGAACCTCAAGGGCAAGCTGATGCTGGTGCAGAACTTCGAGGATGACAACGTGCTGTTCCAGAATTCCATCCAGCTCATCAGCGCGCTCGAACTGGCCGGCAGGCAATTCGAATACATGCTCTATACGCAGAAGTCACACGGCGTCAGTGGGATCGCCGCGCATCATATGAACCGGATGATGGTGGACTTCTTCGAGCGGAGCTTGCGGTAGGGAGCCCGCCCCTGACTGCGCCGTTTCTTCGTAATCTGAAGCTATGAGGCCTGTATTCCTGCTGCTGCTGGTTGGCGGGGCGGCGCTGGCCCAGCCGGTTTTGGCCGGGATCAAGGCCGGGCTGCCGGTCACGGATTTCTTGGACGTGGTGCAAACTGTTGACACTACCGCCGTCACCAACCGGTATATCCTCGGCCCTGAGCTGGAAGTGCGGCTGCCTCACGGTCTGAGCGTCGAATTCGACGCGCTCTACCGCCATTTCAGCTATACCAACTACGAAGCGTTCGCCTCGAGCACCGTCATCACCATCGGGTCCTCAGGCAACTGGGAGTTTCCGCTGGTCGCCAAATACAAGTTTCCCCGCAAAATCGTCCGGCCGTACGTGGAAGCGGGCGTGGCCTGGGATGCGATATCGGGTCTGAAGAACACCCCGAGCGAGACGCCTTGCAGCGTCGTGTGTGAGAACACATATTACCCTCCCTCGGTAGACAGCCAGAGAACTGCGGGGGTAGTGGTTGGCGGCGGCGTCGATATCCACGCAGGCGCGATGCATGTGGCTCCCGAGGTTCGCTATACGCGCTGGGCGCAACAGTACTTCAGCCTCGACGACGATCTGCACAGTGGCCAGAACCAGGTCGAGTTCCTGGTTGGGTTCACATTCTGAAGCTGGCTGGGAGCCGGGCCGCTCTTCGGCGGAAACGCGCCGCGCCGTTTCTTCGTAATCTGAATGTATGAAGCTCTTATTCTTGCTGCTGCCGATTGCCGGGGCCGCACTGGCTCAGCCGTTTTCGGCCGGCCTCAAAGCCGGGCTGCCGCTGACGGACTTCCTGAACACGGTGCAGGGCACGTCCACCACCGCGACCGACCGGTATCTGGTCGGCCCGGAAGTGGAAGTGCGGCTGCCGCACGGGCTGAGCGTCGAATTCGACGTGCTGTATCGCCATTTCAGCTACACCAACATTCTGAATCCGTCCGGCAACGAAACCGTTAGTACCGGATCGTCGGGCAACTGGGAGTTCCCGCTGGTCGCCAAATACAAGTTTCCCAGCAAAATCGTGCGGCCATATGTGGAAGCGGGCGTGGCTTGGGACACGCTGTTGGGGTTGAAAAACACGGCGAACAATGTGGCCTGCTCTCTTAACGTTTGTAATAACGTGTTGATCGCCCCTCCCACGGCCACCAGCAAGGGGACCATGGGGGTGGTGATCGGCGGCGGGTTGGATGTGCACGCGATCGTCGTTCATGTGGCTCCCGAAATCCGTTTCACCCGCTGGGCGCAGGAGTACTTCAATCTCTCCGGCGTCCTCAACAGCAGCAAGAACCAGGCGGAGGTTCTGGTCGGGTTCACGTTCTGAAGAGGCGCGAATGTGCACCAGCGCACGCTATGATTGTTAGGGAATGCCCGAAATCGGTGGGGCAGGCTTCAGCTTGCCAACTCAAATCCTCGACGGAAATCGCGTCCGCGATGAAATCAAAGCCGAGCTGAAACCTCGCATAGCGGCCCTGGCTGCCAAGGGCCGTACCCCCGGACTCGCTGTAGTGCTGGTGGGAAATAATCCAGCGTCGGAGATCTACGTTCGCAACAAGGTCAAGACCTGCGAAGATCTGGGGATTCACTCGGAGACGCTGCGGCCGCCGGAAAGCGTGACCACGGGCGAGCTGCTGGCCACCATCGACGCCCTGAATGCGCGGGACGACCTGGACGGCATTCTGGTGCAACTGCCGCTGCCGCCGCAGGTGGATTCGAAGCGGGTGCTGCTGGCGGTGACACCCGCGAAAGACGTGGACGGGTTCCATCCGTGCAACGTGGGTAACTTGGTCGCGGCGCTGCCGGGTCCGCGCCCATGCACGCCGGCGGGTATTATGGAGCTGCTGAAGCGCTACCGCATCCCGGTCGCCGGCAAGCGCGCGGTGGTGGTGGGCCGCAGCGACATCGTGGGCAAACCGGTCGCGCTGCTGCTGCTGCATGAACATGCCACGGTCACCATCTGCCACTCGAAGACCGTGGACCTGCCCGGCGTGTGCCGCGAAGCGGATATCCTGGTGGCGGCGCTGGGCCGGCCTGCGATGATTACGGGCGACTTCATACGGCCGGGCGCCGTGGTGATCGACGTGGGCACCACGCGTGTGACGGATCGCGCACTTGCGGCGCGCGTCTTCCGCAACTCCGCCGACAAGCTGGCCGCTTTCGACAAGCGCGGCTTCGCGCTGATGGGCGACGTCGATCCGCTCGACGTGATTGAGAAAGCCTCCGCTTACACGCCGGTGCCCGGAGGCGTCGGCCCGCTGACGATCGCCATGCTGATGGCCAACACAGTGGCTGCCGCCGAACGGCGGGCCGGCGTATGTTGAAAGTCGGGCTGACCGGCGGCCTGGCGAGCGGAAAATCGTTCGTCGGGGACGCGCTGGCGAGCTACGGATGCCTGGTGGTCCAGGCCGACGACCTGGGACACCAAGCGCTCAGCGCCGCCGGCGAGGCGCACGACGCGGTGATCCGCGAATTCGGTGCCGAAATCGCCGGTGACGATGGCGGGATCGACCGGCGGCGGCTGGCCGAACTGGTGTTCGACCGGCCCGAGAAGCTGGCCCGTCTCAATGCGCTGGTGCATCCGCCGGTAGTGCGCCAAGAGGAGGAAATGGCCGCGGAATTCGCCCGCCGCGCGCCCGGCGGGATCTTCGTGGTAGAGGCCGCGATCCTCATCGAGACCGGCAGCTACAAGCGGTTTGACCGCCTGATTCTGGTGACCTGCACCGAGGAACAGCAGGTGGAGCGCGCGATGCGCCGCGAGGGCGCCGTGGAAGCCGTGGTGCGCGCGCGCCTCAGCCGCCAGATGCCGATCGAGGATAAACGGAAATTCGCCAACTTCGTCATCGATACATCGGGAACCAAGGAAAACACGCTGCGGCAAACCGAGGCCGTCTACGAGGCGTTACGGAGAATCCAACCATGAAAGTGATGCGACCGTTTCTATGGGCCGGCGTGCTGGTGGCCGGCTTCCTGGCCATAACCTCCGCCGGGCACTGGAAGCTTGCCCAGATCCTCCCGCAGCTCTCCTCCAGCGGACGGCTTTGGGAAGCTCCCGCGTCGGCCGCGCCGGGGTACTCGTCTGACGAGCAAAACAACATCGAGATTTACAAGACGGCGCGCGAGGCCACGGTCAACATCACTTCCCGCGTCTATCGCGAGGACTGGTTCTTTCAGCTCTACCCGGAAGACGGCACTGGGTCGGGCTTCATTCTCAATGCGGACGGCACCATCCTCACCAACAACCACGTGGTGCGCGGCAGCTCGCGGCTCACGGTGAAGCTTGCCGATATGAAATCGTATCCGGCGAAAGTGCTCGGCACGGACGCGCGTAACGACCTGGCGCTGATCCGGATCGAGGCCGGCCGCAAGCTGCCCACGCTGCGGCTGGGCGATTCCGACGCGTTGGTGGTGGGGCAGAAGGTGCTGGCCATCGGCAATCCTTTTGGTTTGGAGGGAACGCTCACCACCGGAATCGTCAGCTCGCTCAATCGCAAACTGCAAACCGAAGACGAGCGGCTGGAAGGCATGATTCAGACTGATGCCGCCATCAATCCCGGCAACAGCGGCGGGCCGCTGCTCGATTCACATGGCAGCGTGATCGGTATCAACACGGCGATTTACGGGCAAGGCAACATCGGTATCGGCTTCGCCATGCCCATCAATCGCGCCAAGGAAATGCTGGATCAATTCCAGGCGCGCGGCCACATTTCGCGGCCCACGCTGGGTATCACCACGGTGTGGATCTCGGGCGATCTGGCCGAAGCGCTCGATCTGCCGGCCAAGGGCGGTTTGCTGATCCAACGCATCGAACGCGGATCGCCGGCGGAGGAAGCCGGTTTGCGCGGGCCACGCCAGGTGGTGGTGGTCGGAAACTATCAACTCGGAGTGGGCGGCGATTTGATAGTGGAAGTAGAAGGCCAGCCGGTGGAGGGCAACGATTCGCTGGTACAGGTGATGAACCGCAAGCATGGCGGCGATGTGTTGAACCTCACCGTGTATCGCAATGGCCGCAGAGAGAAAGTGCAAGTACGCCTGGGCGAAGCGCCGCAGCAGTTATAGAGAAGCGGGAGCGCGGCCGGCCTCGTGGCGGCGGATTCCGGGTGTACAATAGCGGTCTTATGAAAACGGGTCTGGCCGCATTGCTCGGCTTGTATCTTGCGTCGCCGATAGCGATTCCGCAGGAGCCGGCGCCGCTGGCGGGATTCACGGCGGATTCGGCGCGCGCGGAGCGCGAGTGGGAAGCCAAGTTCCGCGCCATTCCGGATCCGGCGTTGATGCGCTCGTACATGGAGCGCCTCTCGGCGCGTCCGCACCACGTGGGGTCGGCTTACGACCGCGACAACGCGGAGTGGCTGCTCGCCAAGCTCCGCGAGTGGGGGCTGGATGCGCACATCGAGACCTTCGACGTGCTCTTTCCGACGCCGAAGGAGCGCCTGCTCGAGATGGTCGCCCCGGAGCGCTTCGTAGCTAAGATCGAGGAGCCGACGGTGGCGGAGGATCCCACCTCCTCACAGCATGACGAGCAGCTTCCGACGTACAACGCATATTCGATCGATGGCGACGTGACCGGGCCGCTGGTGTACGTCAACTACGGCGTGCCGGAAGATTACGAGACGCTGGACCGGCAGGGCGTGTCGGTGAAAGGGGCGATCGTGATCGCGCGCTACGGAGGAAGCTGGCGCGGCATCAAGCCGAAGGTGGCGGCCGAGCGCGGCGCCATCGGGTGCCTGATCTACTCCGATCCGCGCGACGATGGCTACGCTCCCGGCCAAACTTTTCCGGCCGGGCCCTACCGCCCCAAGGATGGCGTACAGCGCGGCAGCGTGATGGACATGCCCGTCTATCCAGGCGATCCGCTGACGCCGGGCGTGGGCGCGACGCCCGAAGCCAAGCGGCTGCCGCTCGACCAGGCGGTGACGCTGACCAAAATACCGGTGATGCCGATTTCTTACGCGGACGCGCAGCCGCTGCTGACGGCGCTGGAAGGGCGAGTGGCGCCGGAGCCTTGGCGCGGCGGGCTGCCGATTACGTACCGCATCGGGCCAGGCCCGGCCAAAGTGCACCTGAAGTTGAAGTTCAACTGGGACCGCAAGCCGATCTACGACGTGATCGCGCGCATTCCTGGCGCGGAGTATCCGGATGAGTGGATTCTGCGCGGCAACCATCATGACGCGTGGGTGAACGGCGCGGAAGATCCCGTCTCCGGCACGATTGCCGTGCTGGAAGAGGCGCGCGCCATGGCGGCGCTGCTGCATCAGGGTTGGAAGCCGAAGCGCACCATCCTGTTCTGCCTCTGGGACGGCGAGGAGCCCGGCCTGCTGGGCTCGACCGAGTGGGCCGAAGAGCACGCCGAAGAA
Source organism: Bryobacteraceae bacterium (assembly GCA_049511495.1). Taxonomy (GTDB): domain Bacteria; phylum Acidobacteriota; class Terriglobia; order Bryobacterales; family Bryobacteraceae; genus Bog-375. The sequence goes on from JBEKXZ010000009.1 coordinate 81,603, forward strand.
CTCGGGCGCAAGGCGGCGGTGTACATCAATTCGGACAGTAACGGCCGCGGCTTTCTGGAAGTGGAGGGATCGCATTCGCTCGAGCACTTCATCAATGGCGTGGCGCGCGATATCGTCGACCCGGAGAGCAATGTCACGGTATGGAAGCGGGCGCAGTCGCAGCGCATCGCGGGAGAGGGCCGGACAATGACGCCGCAGGCGGACCGCGAGGAAGCGCGGACGCGACCGGACCTGCGCATCGGCGCGCTGGGCTCAGGCTCGGATTACACGGCGTTTCTGGACCACGTGGGTATCGCATCGCTGAACCTGGGATTCGGCGGCGAAGACGGCGGTGGCATTTATCATTCCATCTACGACGATTTTTATTGGTTCACGCACTTTTCCGACACGACCTTCGTGTACGGACGCGCGCTGGCACAAACCGCGGGGACGGCGGTGATGCGGCTGGCCGGGGCGGACCTGCTGCCGTTCGAATTTCATGGGCTGGCCGACACCCTGCACCGGTACGTGGATGAGGTGGAGAAACTGGCGCGAGAAAAGCGCGAGCAGGCGATGGAGCGCAATCGGCAGATCGACGACGGAGTGTTCACTGCGCTGGAGGATCCGCGTCTCCAAACGGTGCCGCCTCCTAAGGAACCGGTGCCGCCGTTTCTGAATTTCGCGCCGCTCGAAAACGGGCTGGCTGAGCTGGAGCGGACGGCGCACGGCTTCGACCAAGCGGCTGCACACGCTGCCGCAAACGGCGGATCGGCGCTGGCCCACGCGGAGCTGAAGAATGTGAACGACCGCCTGGTAGTGGTGGAGCGCGCGTTTCTTTCGAGCGAGGGACTGCCCAACCGCCCCTGGTTCCAGCACCAGATCTATGCTCCAGGCCTCTACACGGGCTACGGCGTAAAGACGCTGCCGGCGGTGCGCGAGAGCATCGAGCAGAAACAGTGGAAGCTGGCGGACGAACAGATCGCGCGCGTGGGCAAGGTGCTCGAAAATGCCGGCGCGGCGATTGAAGGAGCGGCGGACGCCCTGAACCGGGCGACCGAGTAGCTGCGGCTGCCGTGGCACACGCAATCCTGCGTGCTGCGACAGCCATTCGTGCCGGCGAGTGCCGCCGCCGCGATGCGCACCGGCGCCTTCCCGTGCCCCGCGCACAGCATCCTCGACGCTCAAGCGGGCTGTGCCAACTTCGAGGGTATCTGCCACGTAAGGTAGGGCAGCAGCCGTCAATCCTGATAACATAGCCCCGTATGGAACGCCGGGGTTTTCTTCGTGTCATGGCTGCTGCGCCGTTGGCCCTGCGGCAGAGCGCCGCGCCGGCGGGCTACCAGGCTAACTGGGAATCGATCGACAGCCGGCCCGTCCCCGACTGGTATGTGGACGCCAAGTTCGGCATTTTCATCCATTGGGGAGTCTACTCGGTGCCGGCGTTTGCGCCGCCACGCACCAAGGGCGAGACGCCCTATGCCGAGTGGTATTGGCACTCGCTAACCGAGGGGCAGAAGGCTACGGCGCCGGGCCAGGACGGCTACCAGACCTGGCAGTTTCACCGGCGTGTCTACGGGTCCGACTTTTCTTACTTCGATTTCGCCCCGCAGTTTCACGCCGAAATGTTCGACCCGGACCACTGGGCGGATGTGTTCGTGCGCTCCGGCGCCCGCTACGTGGCGCCCACTTCCAAGCACCACGAAGGCTTCACGCTGTGGCGCAGCGAGGAGGCCAACCGCGCCTGGGGACGGCCCTGGAACGCGGTGGATATCGGCCCGCGGCGCGACGTGCTGGCCGATCTGGCCCGGGCAGGGCGCAAGCGCGGCCTCCACATGGGCATTTACTATTCGCTCTACGAGTGGTACAACCCGCTGTGGCTTTCCGACAAGCCACGCTACGTCCGCGAGCATATGTTTCCGCAGTTTCAGGACGTGGTGAAGCACGTGGAGCCGGAGATCGTCTTCTCCGACGGCGAATGGGAGCTGACGAGCGATGAGTGGCGCTCGCCGGAGCTGCTGGCGTGGCTGTACAACGAATCGCCGGTGCGCGAGCAGGTGGTCGTCGACGACCGTTGGGGTAAGGATACCAGACACAAACATGGCGGTTACTACACCACCGAATACACGTCCGGCATGAAGCAGAGCGCACGCCCGTGGGAGGAAAGCCGCGGCATGGGCTTCTCATACGGCTACAATCGCGCCGAGACGCTGGCCGATTATCACACCGGCCGCGACCTGCTTCTGATGCTGATCGACCTGGTGAGCCGTGGCGGTAACCTGCTGCTCGATATCGGCCCCACCGCCGACGGGCGCATTCCCGTGATCATGGAAGAGCGGCTGCTGCAACTGGGCGACTGGCTGCGGTCGAACGGGGAAGCCATCTACGGCACGCGCGCGTGGCGCCGCGCGCGGCAGTGGTCGCGGGGCGAGGAGCCGAAACTCGAAGAGAGCGAATTCATGTCGGCGTATCCGATCGCGAGCTTGGTGGATACGCCGCCCGCCGGCGTAGCGCGCATCGAGGCATTCTTCACCACGAAGGCGGGCGCAGTCTACGCGATTCTGCCGCACCGGCCCGGCCGCGAGGTGGTGCTCGATGACATGGAAGCCCGCGGCGACGTGCGTGTCACGCTGCTGGACAACGCTGCCCCGCTGAAGGTCTCGCACCATCAGAAACGCCTGACGGTTCGCGTGCCGGAAAGCCTGCCGTTTTCCGAAGCGTGTGTCCTGAAGCTGGAGGGCGCGGCGTAACGCGAAGACAAGTGGGGCAGGCGCTTTCGACTCTCACCCCTATTGCTACTGCCGCAGAAAGCTTCCCGCCCACAAACTCAACTACCGCAGCGGTTGGCAGGCGAAAGCGCCCGCCCCACTTTTGCCGCTACTCCACCGTAAACGGCTGGCGGCTTTCGTAGGTTTGATTCCCGATGGCGTCTTTCACCTGCAGGTCGACGATATAGGAGCCCGGTTTGACACCCGCCTTCAGATTGATGCTGAACTCGCCCGAAATGTAGCGCTTGGGATAAAACGATTGGCTCTGTTCGGCGGCCGGCTCCGGCTGTGTCCAGAGCGCCTTGCCGTCGGGCAGCATGATGGAAGCCACCCAGCTTACGTCGATTTTGTTGCCGGCGCCGTATCGGTATCCGATGATGTCGAAACGGGTCCACAGGGTTTGGCCCGCATGGTAAACGGGCTTCTCGGCAGGCTGTTTGCCGTCCTCATCGTGGTAGAAGTGAAAGTTGCGCACGATCACGTTGTCGCTCGGCTCCACGACGCGGCCGCGGACTTCAAACGGCACCTCGATCTGCGCCGTGGTATTGGCGATCCGGTCTTCGGCTTTTACCACAACTTTGTATGTGCCGGAACCCGCCACCGGCGGTATCATCACCTGTGTCTGGATCTTCGGCATCCAGTCTTTGTCCTCGCTGGTAACCTCGTCGTTGAATTCGTTCTTGTAACTCTCGCTGAGCTGCACGCCTTTGGGATCGAACGCTTCGACCGAGTAGGCAATGCGAACCTTCAGATCCGCGGTCTTGGCGTAGTGCGCCACGCGGCAGGTGAAGAACAGGACCTCGCCGGGCGTGTAATAGAAGCCAGCGGGCGCAGGCGCGCCTTCTTCCATCTGGCTGATGACGGGCTGAACGATGGCAAGCGGTTCGGTGGCGGCGAAAGCCAACGGGCCGGCGAGCGAAACGAGCAGCAAGAGCCGCATTCTTTCCTCCCAGTACGATTCTACTTCCCGGGCAATGTGGCGAGATACCGGCCGGTGTAGGAGCGGGCGGCGCGCGCCACGGTCTCCGGGGTTCCGGCCACCACCACTTCGCCGCCGCCTGCGCCGCCTTCCGGGCCGAGGTCGATGACCCAATCGGCGGCGCGGATGACGTCCAGGTTATGTTCGATCACCACCAGGCTGCCGCCGTTTTCGATCAGCCGCCCGAAGGCGGCCAGCAGCTTGGCGATATCGTCGAAGTGCAGGCCGGTGGTGGGCTCGTCGAAGATGAACAGCGTGCCGCGGCAGCTTGCCGCCGCCAGGTGGGCGGCCAGTTTGACGCGCTGCGCCTCGCCGCCGGAAAGCGTGGTGGCGGATTGGCCCAGCCGCAAGTATCCCAGGCCGACGTCGTCCAGCACGCGCAGGCGCTCCACCAGCCGCGGCACGCCGCCGAAAAACTCGATGGCCCCGCTGACCGTGAGCTGCAACACTTCGTGGATGTTGAGCCCGTTATAGCGAATCTCCAGAATGGCGCTCTTGTAGCGGGTGCCCTTGCACTCTTCGCAGATCAGCTCCACGTCGGCCAGGAACTGCATCTCCACTGTCACCGTGCCATCGCCCTGGCAAGTCTCGCAGCGGCCGCCGGGAATGTTGAAGGAGAAATGACCGGGCGTGTAGCCCTGCTTCTGCGCATCGCGGGTGTTGGCGAAAAGCGCACGAATCAGGTCGAACGCCTTGATGTAAGTGACGGGATTGGATCGAGGGGTGCGGCCGATAGGCGATTGATCGATCATCACCGTGCTAAAGATACGCTCGGCGCCTTCCAGTTTGCGGCAAGCCATGCGCGGCCGGGCGTCCGGCTCGAGGGCATCATTGATCTCCGCTTCTTCGCCCGAATCGCGCGCCCTGTGCAGCGCCTCGATCGACCGGAACAGCACATCGTGAACCAGCGTGGACTTGCCGGAGCCGGAGACGCCGGTGATGGCCACCATCATTCCCAGCGGAATCTCGACGTCGATGTTCTTGAGATTATGGACCCGTGCGCCGATCACGCGCAGCAGGCGTTTGGGATCCACCGTTCGCCGCGCCCGCGGCTGGGCCACGCGCAGGTCGCCGCGCAGATAGCGGGCCGTGAGCGAGCTGGTGCCGTCGGCGAGCAGCCGATCGAGAGTGCCCTCATATACGATGTTGCCGCCGTGCTCGCCCGCGCCCGGCCCCAGATCCAGCAGATGATCGGCAGCGCGCATCACTTCCGGGTCGTGCTCCACCACCACGATGGTATTGCCCAGCTCGCGCAATTCCTCCAGGATACGGATCAACCGCCCGGTGTCGCGGCTGTGCAGGCCGATGGATGGCTCATCGAGCACGTAGCAGGCGCCCACCAGGCGCGAACCCAGGCAGGTGGCGAGCTGGATACGCTGGGCTTCGCCGCCGGAAAGTGTCGACGACAACCGGTCGAGCGTCAGGTATTCCAGGCCCACGTCGTTCAGGAACTTAAGCCGCTGGCGGATCTCGACCAGGATCTTCTCGGCGATGGCGGTTTCTTCCGGCTTGAGCGCCAGCGCGTCGAAGAACTGCGCGGCTTCGGCGATGTTGAGGCGCACCACCTCGGCCAGGTTGCGTCCACCCACGCGCACGTACAGCGCCTCTTTGCGCAGACGGGCGCCCTTGCACTCCGGGCACAGCGCGTAACCGCGGTAGCGGCTGAGGAAGACGCGCACGTGCAGCTTGTATTTCTTGGTTTCGAGATACGCGAAAAAGCGGCGGACGAAATCGTACACCAGTTCGCGTTCCTCTTCCGTCAGATCGGCGAAGGCCGCGCGAAAGCGCACCTTGCCGCGGGCGGACTTGCGGAAATTGCCGAGCCAGGAGCGGAACTTGGGCTTGGTCCACGGCTCGACTGCGCCGTCATCGAGCGAAAGCGATTTGTCGGGAATCACGCGGTCCAGATCGAAATCGATGGTGTTGCCGAAGCCCTGGCAGCGCGGGCAGGCGCCGAACGGCGAATTGAAGCTGAACAGAATGGGCTCCGCGTCCGCGAACTCCATGCCGCAGGTCTTGCACTGGAACTTCTCGTTAAAGCGCAACGTCCGGACGGGCGCGGCACTTTCGAGAACGGCGCTCTCGAAAATCACTTCGCCGGCCTCGCGATAGCAGATTTCGACCGTGTCGACCAGGCGCTGGTGCAGGCCGGGGCCGATCGCGATGCGGTCCACCAGCACGAAAACCGGCTGGCTGAAATCGATATCGAGCAACGATTCGGGCGTCGAAAACTCGAAAATCCGCCCGGACTGAAACAGCCGCGTGAAGCCCTTCTTGCGCAGCTCGAACAGGTGGTCGCGCAGCGAGGCGGCGCCGGCGTGTTCTCCGCAAGCGAACAAGGCGTACCAGCGCGAGCCGTCGGGCAGCGCGAGCAGGCGCGCGGCCACTTCATCCACCGTGTCTTTCCGCACCACTGTCCCGCAGGCCGGGCAGAAGGTCTGGCCCACGCGGGCGTAGAGCAGGCGCAGAAAATCGTAGCACTCGGTGGCGGTTGCGACGGTGGAACGCGGGTTGCGGCTCGAGTTCTTCTGGCGGATGGCTACCGCGGGCGCGATGCCGTCGATGTCGTCGACGGCCGGCTTCTCCATGCGCTCCAGGAACTGGCGGGCGTAGGCCGACAGGGATTCCACGTAGCGCCGTTGGCCCTCCGCGTAAATGGTGTCGAATGCCAGCGACGACTTGCCCGAGCCCGACACGCCGGTCACCACGGTCAACTGGTTGTGGGGAATCGAAACCGAAACGTTTTTCAGATTGTGGGTTCGCGCGCCGCGAATCCGGATGTAGTCTTGCACGGGAGTGACGGGTATTTCCCAGTATAGCCCGTGTCCCGACAGCAGCCGGTGCCCGGCACGGCAGCGCGCCCTGAGAGTTGGGCTATGGCCGAAATCGCCGCATTCGGTGTGGACTCGGCACAACCGCTCATCGCCGCAATGGAAGTAGACGCCGAGGCGTTCCCTACGAAAGACCTCATCGATTTCAGGGTAGCGCTACGCGCTTGTGGGGCACGTTGGCAATCTGCGCGCCGATTGTCAATCGGCGCAGCCAGGCTTCAGCCCGGCCGATGCCGATCGCGTGCCGCACCGCTCCGCGATGAGGTTAAAATCAAGGGCATGAAAAAAGTGCGTTGGGGTGTGCTCGGGGTGGCGAATATCGCCGTCAGGAAAGTGATTCCCGCGATGCAGCGCGGCGAGAACTGCGAAATGGCCGGCATTGCGTCGCGCGACCGCGCCCGCGCGGAGAAAGCGGCGCGCGCGCTGGGCATTCCCAAAGCTTACGGCTCGTACGAGGAACTGCTCGCCGATCCGGAGATTGACGCGATCTATAATCCGCTGCCGAACCACCTGCACGTGCCCTGGTCCATTCGCGCCGCCGAAGCCGGCAAACACGTGCTGTGCGAAAAGCCGGTGGCGATGAGCGCGGCCCAAACACTGGAGCTGATCGCTGCACGGGACCGCGCCGGCGTCGTCGTCGGCGAGGCGTTCATGGTGCGTACGCACCCCCAATGGACGCGCCTGGTGGAAGTGGTGCGCGGCGGCCGCATCGGCGAACTGCGCTCGGGCGTAAGCTCGTTTTGCTATTACAACCGGAACCGCGACAACATTCGCAATGTTCGCGCGTACGGCGGCGGCGCGCTGATGGACATCGGCTGCTACGCGATCAAGGTTTCCCGCATGGTGTTCGGCGCGGAGCCGGAGCGCGTGGCGGCGACCATTGCGCGCGATGCCGAGCTGGATGGCATTGACCGGCTGACTTCGGCGGTGCTCGAATTCCCTTCCGGCCACATGGTCTTCACCTGCAGCACGCAGGTGGCGGCGAACCAGAGCGCGCAGTTCTTCGGCACCGCTGGCCGCATTTGGCTGGATATTCCGTTCAACGCTCTGGCCAACCAGGTGTCGCGGCTGCACATCGATGACGGCCGCGATCTGACGGGCGGCGGCATCACGGTGGAAGAGATCGCTCCCTGCGATCAGTACACGATTCAAGGCGATCTGTTCTCGCGCGCGATTCGCGAAGGCGGCCAGCCGCCGGTCCCGCTCGAAGATTCGCTGTGCAACATGGCCGTCATCGACGCCATCTTCCGCGCCGGCGAAACCGGCCGGTGGGAAGAGCCGCGCGTGCCCGATCGATCCGGCCACTGACGCTGCGCGCGGCTACGCGGCCAGAATCTTCTCGATATCGGCCAGCTCTTCCACACTGAAATCCAGCTTGTGAATAGTGGCAACGTTCTGCTTCAACTGCTCGACGCGGCTGGTGCCGGCCAGCGCACTGGTCACCGCGCTATCGCGCAGCACCCACGCCAGCGCCATCTGCGCCAGACTCTGGCCGCGTGCCTGGGCAATGCCGTTCAAAGCACGCGCTTGGCCGAGGCGATGCTCGTCCACATCCTTGGGCTTGAGGAAGCCTTTGGGCCGCGCGGCGCGGGAATCGGCGGGGATGCCGCCGCCGAGGTAGCGTTCGCTGAGCAGCCCCTGCGCCAGCGGGGAAAATGCGATGCCGCCCACGCCCTCCCGCCGCAGCGTAGCGAGCAGCCCTTGCTCCGGCCCGCGGCGGTACATCGAGTAGGCGAACTGGTGGATCAGGAACGGCGTCCCCTGCCGGCGCAGAATTTGGGCGGCCTTGGCGGTATCTTCCGGGCCGTAGTTGGAAATGCCCGCGTAAAGAGCCTTGCCGGAGCGCACCGCTTGGTCGAGCGCGCCCATGGTCTCCTCGAGCGGCGTTTCCGGGTCCGGCCGGTGGTGATAGAAGATGTCGACGTAGGCGAGACCCATGCGGCCCAGGCTTTGGTCCAGGCTGGCCAGCAGGTATTTGCGCGAACCGAAGTTGCCGTAAGGGCCGGGCCACATGTCATAACCGGCTTTGGTGGAAATGACGAGCTCGTCGCGGTATGCCGCCAGGTCCATCTTCAGCGCCCGGCCGAAGGTCTCTTCCGCCGAGCCGTACGGCGGCCCATAGTTGTTCGCCAGGTCGAAATGGGTGACTCCCAGGTCAAAGGCGCATCGCAGCATGGCGCGGCTGTTTTCGAGCGAATCGACGCCGCCGAAATTGTGCCACAGGCCGAGCGAAATCGCCGGCAACACGATGCCGGACTTGCCGCAGCGCCGGTAGATCATACCTTCGTAACGGGCGGGGTTTGCAGTGTACAAACGGATTGGCTCCTCAAAACTACTGTAATGGATTGTCGCGCTTCAGCGCTTCAGCGCTTCACGTAAGTCTTCTCGAACTTGTTGCGCGCGTTGTAGACCGTGAAGCTGCCGTCTTTCCTGGCCGTCACTTTGATCCACTTTCCTTCACACTCGGCATCCAGGTTGGCGATGAAGGTGTCGGGCGAGTTGTGCTGCTTGTCCGCATCGATGGCGTAGTGCAGTTGCCAGATATCCAGTAGGCCGCGCGTGTCGTGCAGCGTCTGCCAGACTTCCGCCGTGCCGCCTTTGTGTGGGCCGTTGTCCACCAGCGCTACGCGCGGTGAAATGGCGTGCACGAATGGCGCCGAGCTGGACAGATCCGAGCCGTGATGCGACACCAGCAGGAAATCCGCCGTGCCGATTTTGTTGGCGGGGCAGACCAGCTCGTATTCGCGGTCCTTGGTGAGATCGCCCATATCCAGCATGTGGAAGTCGCCGTAGGTGATCAGCACGCCGATGGATTGGCCGTTTTCATCGGTGGTTACGGCGGGAGGCTCGTAGCCGTTGCAGTCCGGATTGGGAACTCCTGGCTCCTCCAGCGGCGAGCCGATCACGTTGCCGCCCGCGGAAAGCACCTTCACGTCAATTTCCTTCACCGGGATGGTCTGGCCCGCCTCGACGCGCAGGTGTTGGCCCTTGGCGCGTACCGCCGCGTATTCGTTGTACAGAATCTCGGCGTCCTTGCCCTTTTCGACGCTCGCGCCGTGATCGACAAAATGCACGATCGGCATCCTCTCGGCAAGCTGGTACACGCCGCCCACATGGTCCACATGGAAATGCGTGATCAGCAGCCAGTCGATCTTCTTGACACCCGCGGCCTTGGCGGCCGCGACGATGCGGTCGGCGTCGCGGTGGTTGTGGCCCGGCCACCCGGTGTCGATCAGCAGCGAATCGCCCGACGGCGTAACCAGCAGAGTGGCTTGGCCGCCCTCCACGTCAATCGCGAAAATCACCAGGTTCCCTGCCGCCGGCAAGGTCACGGTCGAGACCAGCGCAAGCGCTACGGCACCTAGCATCCTCATGGCGCAATCTTAACACGCCCCTCGCAGCAAGTTGCGGAACAAGCCACGGTTGCGTAACGTATTGAGAAGTAGCATGCCGTTTTGCACACAGTGCGGAAATCCGGTGACGGGCCACGACCAGTTCTGCTGGCGCTGTGGCGGACGCCAGCCCGCCACCACCGCGCCGCCGATCCACCAGGACCCGCTGGCCGGCGTCTCCCCGCGGACCGCTTCGGTGTTGAGCTATGTTCCCGGCATTGGCTGGATCGCATGCATCATCTGGCTGGCCTCGGACCGCTTCCGCCAGCATCGAGCGGTGCGCTTCCACGCCTTTCAGGGGCTCTACCTGTTCGTCGCCTGGCTGATGAATGCATGGGTGGTCCGCCCCCTCTGCTATCTTTCCCCTCATTTGCCATTCGACAAAATGGTGGGCCTCGCCCTGCTCATCATGTCTGTTTTCATGATGATCAAGGCGTCCCACGACGAGGCTTATTCGCTGCCCTTGTTCGGTGAACTGGCTCAACGCTCCGTCGCGGAAAGCTGACAGCAGGGCGGCCTATCGCCTTTCGTGGCCTGTCACGTTTTGCGAAATCGCGAGACGTTGAGACGAGACGTTCACAGACGACAAAAACCGATCGTCTGTCCTACTTTGTGGTATAATTATTCATCATAAAGAATAAACAACCATATGAAAGCTAAGGTCGGCGTTGTCGGTTATCGGGGATATAGTGGCGCGGAACTGGTTCACATCCTGCAGCGGCACCCTGGCGTTCAGCCATGCCTACTGGAGCATCGCGAGGAATCCGGTGCAGCCTCGGCAATCCGCGGCGCGGCGCCGCCGGAATGTCTCCCTTGTGATCCACAAGTAGTTCACGCGGAAGGCCTTGCGCTGGTCTTCCTAGCCACGCCCGCGGAGGTTTCCATGGACCTCGCGCCCGCCATGCTGGATGCTGGTGCCCGCGTTATCGACCTGAGCGGCTCTTTCCGCCTGCGCACCCCCGCCAACTACCTGGCCTGGTATAAGGAAACCCACACCCAGCCTACCCTGCTAGCCGAAGCCGTTTACGGTCTGCCGGAATTCTACCGTGACGTCATCCCGGCGGCGCGCCTGGTGGCCAATCCGGGTTGCTACCCGACGGCGGCCAACCTGGCGATTCGTCCGTTGCTCGAAGCCGACGTGGTGGACCGCACCTCCGGCATCGTTTGCGACGCCAAGAGCGGCGTCAGCGGCGCCGGCCGCAAGCCCACGCTCAAGACCAGCTTCTGCGAAGTGACAGAGAATTTCACAGCGTATTCCATCCTCCGCCACCGTCACGTCCCTGAGGTGCTGCTGGTCAGCGGCCTGGAGGAAAGCGAGTTCGGCTTCACCGCGCACCTGCTGCCGCTCGACCGCGGCATCCTGGAGACCATCTACTTCCGTGCCCGCAACGCCCGCTCCACCGACGACCTGCTCGCCATATACGAGAAGCGCTACGCGGGCGAGCCGTTCATCCGCTTGTATCAACCCGGCCACGTGCCCGACCTGCGCGCGGTGGCGCGCACCAATTTCTGCGACATCGGCGTCACGCTGGACGGGAGAACCGGCCGGGCGGTAGTGGTCAGCGCCATCGATAACCTGGTGAAAGGCGCCGCCGGGCAGGCCGTGCAGAACATGAACCTGATGCTGGGATTCGCGGAAACTGAGGGGCTGCTGTGAACCGCATCTTGATCAAACTGGGAGGCACGTTGCTCGATGACGCAGCGTCGCGCCAGCGGCTCGCCAGCGAGATCGCGGCCGTTGCCGCGTCCGGCGTCCAGCTCGTGGTGGTACACGGCGGCGGCAAGCAGATGACCCGCTATCTGGCCGAGCGCGGGATCGAGAGCCGCTTCGTCAATGGCCTGCGCGTAACCACGCCGGAAACGGTGGATGCGGTGCTCAAAGTCTTCGCCGGCAGCGTGAACCAAGAGCTCGTGGCGAGCTTGAACCGCGCCGGCGCGCTGGCGGTCGGTCTCACCGGCATCGATGCCCTGCTGGCCGAGGCCGAACAGCTCGACCCGGCGCTGGGCGCGGTCGGCCGCGTCACACGGTCGAATGCCGGCCTGCTCGAGCTGTTGACCGTTAACCGTTACCTGCCGGTAGTGGCCTGCGTCGCGGGAGACCGCGCGGGCAACATTTACAACGTGAATGCAGACCAGATGGCGGTGGCCTGCGCAGCGGCTTTCCGCGCGCGGCAGTTGATTTTCCTCACCGACGTGGCCGGCGTGCTGGATGGTTCGCACCAGGTGCGCCCGCTGCTCACCGCCGCCGAGGCCCGCGCGTTGATGGCTTCCGGAGTCGCTACCGGCGGCATGCAGGCCAAGCTCAATGCGGCACTGGCGGCTCTGGATGCCGGAATAGCGGACGTGCGCATCGCTCCCGGCGCGGCGGACGGGGTTTTGATGCGTATTCTGGAAGGAGAGGCGCTGGGCACGCGGCTGGCGCCATTCGAGGTGCCGGCATGATCAGCGCAGTGCACGAAGACGCATTTGTCGAATCCCATGGCGCCCCGCCGCTTACCGTGCGCAAGGCGGCCATGCGCGACATCGGTCCCATCCTCCGTCTCATCAACGACTACGCCGCGCTAGGCCTGATGTTGCCGCGCACCGAGTTCGAATTATCGGAAGCCATTCGCGACTTCACCGTGGTCACCTCCGGGAGGGAGCTGGTGGGCTGCGGTGCGCTCCATTTTTACAGCCCCACGCTGGCCGAGATCCGTTCCCTGGCCGTCCGCGAACAGGCCAAAACACACGGGGTGGGACGGAAACTGGTGGAGGCGCTGACGGCCGAAGCCGAGCAATATGAGTTGGATGCCGTGTTCGCCTTCACTTACGTGGTGGAGTTCTTCCGTAAGGTCGGCTTTCAGGCAATCGAGCGCGGCGCTCTGCCGCTCAAGGCATGGAAGGATTGCCTCCGTTGCCCAAAGTTCCAGGCCTGCGACGAAGTCGCCGTGCTGCGGGTTCTGCGTCCCGACCACTGGGCGGAAGCTCTGCCCAAGATCTGGGCACCCGCTCCCGACGACCAATTGATCCCCGTGCCCACTCCTCGCGTTCCATAAGTCCCGTAAGGGGAGCACCCACAAGTTGGGTTTTACATCACCCCTCAAAAAATCGCGGAAATTATCCACGGTTCGCTGTACTTTGAGATACAATCAGCTTTCAAGAGCTTTAAATCCTGAATTCACCTCAGATCCTAACTTCTTGTGAGGCTGGCATGAGAGCGCAAACTGTTGACGTGAAATCCTCAACGGGACGGATCCTTTGCTGCACTGTTTTCCGCCCGGGTGGGAAGAAATTGTTGGCCAAAGGCCATGTAATCAGCGATGAGGACATCCGGGTCCTGGAATCGGAAGGCATGGAGACCATCTGGGTCACTGAGCTGGAGGATGGCGAGGTGGGTGAGGATGACGCCGTCGCGGCCGTTGCCAGCGAAATGGGATGCGGCAGCTTCGAAATCCGCGTCGCCGCCGGGGGCCGCGCCAATCTGGTGGCCACGGAGAATTGCTGTCTGCTGGTGGACGATGAGTTGCTTAAACAGATCAACTGCGCCGCTAGCGTGGTCATCGCTACCGCGCTGAACTTCAGTCACGCCTTGGCCGGCCAGCGCGTAGCTACCGTCAAGAGCGCTCCGTTTGCCGTGGCCAAGGAGCAACTGGAAGCCCTCATCAACATTCTGAAAGAACGCGGCCCGATTCTCCAGGCGCGACCCGTGCGTTCTCCGGCTGTAGGCGTTCTCTACACCGACCCCATCAGCGGTGAGCGAGCGCGCCAATTGTTCGAGAACATCATGCGGCAGCGCCTCGAGCGGTTCGGCGTTAACCCCAATTTTGTGCTGTCCTGCACGGAAGATGAGAATTCGGTCGCCCGCAGCCTACAACATCTGTTGAGATCCAAACCGAGCGTCATCCTGGTGGCATCCACCACGGCTCCGGCTGGGCCGGAGGATGTGATTGGCCAGGCCATGATTCGCGTCGGCGCACAAGTGGAACGGTTCCTGGCCCCGGTCGAGCCCGGAAACTTGCTATTGTTGGCGTACAAGGATGAAGTGCCGGTGGTTTCCGCACCCGGCTGCTTCCGCTCCGCCAAACCGAATGTGGTCGACTTGGTTCTGCCGCCGCTGCTGGCTCGCTATCATATCACGGGCTGGGAAATTGCCTGCCTGGGCCACGGCGGTTTGCTGGCATAAACGGTCTATTCCACCTTCCGTAGTCTGAACCTCCGAGCGGATTACGGGAGACTCCTCCCCGGGCGTCCCACCCTAGGACGCCCGGTTTTTTGTTTTTGGCCCTGCCGCACGTGCATGTCCGCTTATGTGGTCCCCATCCCGGCTTAACTTGGGCGGAAAACATCCCTAAACCGAATACTAACGGTGGATAGTAGTCGCTGCCAACTCACAGTAACCTATGAACAAAGTCAATATTATCCGCTGATCGTTCGGTACTATCGTTTGTACTATTCGCTTGCAAGCAGTGCAGGTCTGGGTTGTAATGAACATGGAGGCCATGGTGCGGATCCGGCGATATCTACAGCAGTTCTGGTGCACCGAGGAGGCTCAGGATCTGATTGAATATACCATCATCGTTGCCGTTTTTGTGCTCGCCACCGTCAGCGTCATTGGAATATTCATGCCGTCCGTAAAAGCGATCTGGTCGACGAACGACTCGGAATTGGTTAACGCCGCTGCCTTCGCGAGCTGAGCGGCGGCTGAGGCTGATCGGCCGTCTTTCGTATCCCTGGTTGCGTCTAAAATATAGTACGTAACCGAATCCATGAAGACTCCTGCATTGTTCCTCTTTCCCCTAGTTTTGCTGGGGGCCGCTGGCAGTTCCGATTCCAGCATTGTTTCCGCTCTGGCGCGCAAGGCCCCGCCGGAGTTCGCGGCGGACGCCATGATCCGGCTGGCGTCAAGCGAGAAACTGGACCCTCGCACGCGCGTGAAGTTGCTGGCCGAGGCTTTCCGCCGGGCTGCCGCAGCCCAGCACCCCATCAAGCTCCGCGCCTCCATCACGCGCACTGGCGGCACCGGTGGGTTTCTGGAGCGCGCCTACCAGCAAGATCTCGACGCGCTCTCTCTCCGCCTGCGCGCCGTCCAGCAATTGCTGCCGCTCGATAGCGCCAAGGCCACCAAACTGTTTCTCTCGATGGCGCGTCCCGCAGTCCCGCCCGTCCGCTGCGAGGAGATCGTGGTCTATGACGTGGGCCGCTATTACGAAGCACTAGGCGCGATTGCAAAGATCGGGCACCGCGACGTGGCGAAGCTTCTGAAAAGCCGCGTGGGCGGCATCGCGTCGCCGGCGCAGATTGCACCGGTGGCGCGCTTGCTCCAGCAAGCCGAATTGAAGGATGCCGACTTCGAGGCCTTCACTCTTTCGCTGGCGTCCAGCCTGCGCGAGATCTCAGGCGACGACCGCTCATTCACCTATTACGCCACCGCGACCGGGCCGGCGATTCTCGATCTGGTCGAAGAGTTGAAGCGCCGCCATCTTTCCCCGCTTCCCCTGGTGGAGGCTTACCGCCTCTATCTGGTGCACCATCTGACGGGCGATCGCTGCGCGGACGACCATTTGATCAACAACGGCCCCATGACTCTCAACCTGACGACCGGCCGGCCGAGTGAAGTCCTCGGCTGGGGCGCCTCTGTTTTCTTCGCCGAGAAGCTCCTGATGCCGCCGTTAAAGCCGCTCTCGGAGCAGGAGACCACTCCGCACAGCCTCGATGGTCTTGCCGACGGCGCTCACTCTCGCCAGGATGCGCAATGCCAGAACGTGAACCAACTAACGCGAGAATTGGCCTTCGGGCCCGATGAACAACCGCTGCTCGAATCGGAACACAATACCGACGCTTGGCGCGCCAAGCTACAGGCCACGCTGGCGGCCCTGGACGCTTGGCGACCGGGCAACGGACAGGCCGACGACGTGTTTCGCGAAAAGACTTGGGTGTATAACAACCTGTATGCGATGAGTCTCGGCACTAACCGCGAGAGTGTGATGCGTTCCTGGCTGAACTGTTTGAAACAAAGCCGCGCAACCGTGAGCGACCGCACCCAGTGGTTCCTTCCCGTCAACGCCCTGATCGGCCGCGTCGCGCTGGACTCGGGCAATACCAAACTGGCCGGCATATTGCGCGCGCAAGACGATCCGGTGATCGCGCTCTACGTGCAGCTCGAGCAGCTCGCCCCGCGCGGCCCGGAGAAAATTCTGCCGTTGCTATAGCGCCGCAGCGTCTCCTTGTTTGTGGGACCGACGGAGCCGTAATAGGAAGTTTCCACCGGAAGCTCCCGCAGCGCCACCTGTAGTAGGTTGGTTGTGCCAATGAATCCGCCTAGCTTCGCCGCCGGGGAGGTGCTGGATCCGGTCGCTGCTTACGACCAGGTTGCCCCTTCCTACGCGCGCCTGGCGAAACAACGCGCGGCGTATCTCGACGCCATCGACCGGCTTGTGGTTGGCGAGATTCCGCCCGGCAGCCGTTCGCTGCTGGATGTTGGCGCCGGAGATGGCGCTCGCGCCGGGCGCATCGCCGAAGCCGCGAACTTGTGGGATCTTATTCTGCTGGAGCCCAGCGGCGTCATGCGAAGCCGCTGTCCCGCGCAGGCGAACATCTGGGCCATGCGGGCCGAAGATCTCCACCGCCGGCAAGGCAGCTTCGACGTCATCACCTGTCTCTGGAACGTCCTCGGACACATTCTGCCCGCTGCTGCCCGCGTCGAAGTGCTCCGCCAGTTCGCACGGTTGGTGTCGGCGGAAGGCAGGATCTTCATCGACCTGAATCACCGCTATAACGCGCGTCATTACGGCGCGCTGGCAACGGCGGCCCGTTTTCTCCGGGACCAGGTGTCGCCGGCCGGCGGCAATGGCGACGTTCGGGTTACCTGGAACATCGAGGGCCATCGCGTCTCGACTACCGGGCACGTCTTCACCCATCGAGAGTTCACGGCCCTGGCTCGGGCCGCTGGTCTTCGCATTGAGAAGCGGTTCGTGGTGGACTATGCTTCGGGACAACTCCGGCGGCGGAGTTTTGAAGGCAATCTTCTGTACGTTTTGCGGCGGCCTTCCGATCAGGAGGACTGAGCCGGGCGCCTTCGAACCGTGTCGATCGCTTCCCGCAGAGTCAGGCAGACCTCGGCGATTTCGCCGTCCGTTATCCGGTTGAAAAACGGCAGCCCTAGTGTTCGTGAAGCTACCTGCTCGGTGATAGTCAGATCGTGGCCGCGATCGGCGTAAGCTGCGTACAGCGGTTGCCGATGCACCGGAGCAAAGTACCGCCCGCATCCGATGCCTCGCGAAGCCATGTAGGCAAGGATTCGATCGCGGTCTTCCTGCGTGAAGCGTGCCGCCAGCCGGACGACGAAAACGAACCAGCACACGCGCCCTTCGGCGGTCTTGAGAACAGGGAGGATCAGTTCCGGCGCTGTCCGCAGATGTTCGTAGTAACAGGCTGCCCGGTTTTCACGCCGCGCCAGAATGCCGTCGATCCGCTGCAGTTGCGAGAGGCCCAGAGCGCAGTTGATCTCGGAAAGCCGGTAGTTGTAACCGAGTAGGGAATGATCCAGCCAGCCGTCCGACGGCCTTCGGCCCTGATTGCGGAGCGCGCGAATCGTTTCGGCCAGTTGTGCGTAGCGGGTGACCGCCATTCCGCCTTCTCCCGTGGTGATCGGCTTGTTGGGATAGAACCCGAAGACTCCAAAGTCGCCGAGTCCGCCGGCCCTTCTTCCCCGGTACTCCGCTCCGAGAGCCTCGCAGGCGTCCTCAATCACCTTGATGCCGTGCCTGGCCGCAGTATGGAGGATGGGATCGAGATCCACCGGACATCCGAAGGTGTGTACCGCGATAATGGCGCGAGTCTTGGGCGTGATGGCCCTTGCCACGCTCTCGGGGGTCAGGTTGAGTGTGCGGGGATCGATGTCTGCAAATACCGGTCTGGCCCGCCGATAAAGAACGGCGTTGGCAACGGCAATGAAAGTGAAGGAGGGGAGAATCACTTCGTCGCCTTCACCGATCTCGAGAGCGGCGAGACCGAGGTGCAGCCCGGCCGTGCCCGAAGCCAGGGCAACGCCGTAAGGCACGCCGGCGTAGCTGGCGGCGGCTTCCTCGAATTCCTCCAGCTTCGGGCCGAGGCTGAGCCGGGGAGTACGCAGCACGCCCACCACGGCTTCAATATCGGCCTCGGTGATGTCGGGAGCCGAAAGCGGAATCCTCATTTCGATTTCACGGCGGGCGCCCGCTTGATGAGAAGTTCCTCGCCCAGCGGCACGGACGTCAGCACGGAGACGATTCTTTCGGCCGCATGCCCGTCGCCATAGGGGTTTTCCATTCCGCGCAGCGAGCGGCGAAAGTCGTCCGTCAGCGCCACGGCAACGCGATCCAGAATGGAGGCGGCGCTGGCTTCGGCATCGAGCACATTGCGAGCCCGTTCCCGGCCGCGCTGCCGTATCCCCACATTGACCGCCGGCAGCGCGAAGGATGCCGCCTCCATGATTCCGCTGCTGGAGTTCCCAATCAGAAGATCCACGCACCGCAACAGACTCCAGTAGAGGACCGGGTCCAGATTGACAAACACGTGCGCGTTTCCCCGGCGGCGGACGAAGGAATTCGTACGCTCGATCAGGGTCCTGCTGCCGGCGTCCGCGTTCGGATAGCAGAAGAGTAGCTGTGCCGGGATGGATTCGAGAGCGGAGAACAGCGCGTCCGCTTCCCGCGTGGGGTCGCGGGCGATGGTGGTGGGGTGATATGCGATCACGGCAGCCGGGCGCGTGCAATGGATATCGAGCCGCGCTTCCACCTGCTCGCGGCTCATCAGCGGGCTGCGGCGCAAGTGGTCGAGTGAAGGAGCGCCGGCGCGGTGGACGCGCCAGTCCTCCTCGCCCATGGCGACAACGCGCGCCCGGGCCAGTTCCGTGGACGTAAAGTGAATGTGGCTGAGCTTGGTGAGCGCGTTACGGATGGCATCGTCGATGACGCCTTCGCTGATTTCGCCGCCTTCGATATGCACCAACGGAATGCGCAGGGCCGTTGCCACCGACGCGGGCGCAAGCATTTCGTAGCGGTCGGCGATGAGCAGCAACAGGTCGGGGCGCATCTTCCCCAGGCAGTCGGCGAGGCCGAGCGTCGCCACACCGATCGTTTTGGCCATACCGATATCGCTGTCCGAACTCAGGAGACATTCGATCCGAGCGTCGATGGGAAGCGCGTCTTTCTCGATCTCGCCCGCCGTGCAGCCGAATTCAGGGGAAAGATGGGATCCGATCGCGATGATCTTCGGTTCCACCGCGGGGTGTGACGCCAGTTCGCGAAGCGGCCAGTACAGGTGGCTGTAGTCGGCGCGCGAGGAGGTGACGACGGCGATCTTGCGCTTCATCTTCCGCTGCTCCCGCCGGCGCCCATGGCAGCCAGGATGAGGGAGCTTGGCTGGTACTCGGGAACCATTGCGGATATCGTACCAACGAGTTTCGCCACATCGCCGCTGGCGACATGGCAGGCGAGTTGTTCCATTCGGCCGTGCAGCTCGGCTGGCGACGGACTTGGTGTCAGGATGACGTCCAACGGACCCATGGCCGATCCTTCGCGGATTTCTGTCTGAAAGACGAGCTCTTCCTCGAGCTTCTCCCCCGGACGCAGACCGATGAACCGGATGGGGATTTCGTTCCCGGAGCCGTCCGCGGCCGCGGCGATGAGGAAGCGCGCCAGGTCGGCAATGCGCTCCGGCTCTCCCAGCGCCGGCAGCAGGATTCTTCCCGCACACTCCGCTGCGCCGGCGGCGAGGATTGCCTCAACCGCCTCGCGCAGAGACATGAAATACCGGCTCACCGCCGGATGGGTCACGGTTACCGGTCCGCGCCTCGCGATCTGCTCCCGAAAGATGGGAACCACGCTGCCGGTCGATCCGATGACGTTGCCTAACCGGACGGCGTTCATCCGGCACCGAGGGCCGCTGAGCGTGGCCACAGTCAGTTCCGCCAGCCGCTTGGAGGCGCCCATGATGCTGTGCGGGTTTGCCGCCTTGTCCGTCGAGACCAGCACCAGCGCCGGCACGCCGTGGTGGAGCGCCGCCCGAGCCAGCGTGTAGGTGCCAAGCGCATTATTGCGCACGGCGGCCAGCGGGTTGAGTTCCAGCAGGGGAACGTGCTTCAGAGCTGCCGCATGATACACGATGCTTGGGCGGAAGCGGCTGAACAGGCGGTTCAGCAAATCGGCGTCCGTCATATTACCCAGTATGGTTTCATGCGGGACGTGCGCAAAGGCCGCCTCCAGGCGCTGCTGAATTCCGAATAGGTTGTGTTCGGAGGAATCGAGCAGGACAAGCCGGGCGGGACCGGCCGCCGCAAGCGCCATCGCCAGAGCCGATCCGATATAGCCACCTGCACCGGTCACCAGAACCGGCCGGCCAGCCACCGCGCAGACAAACCGGCAGCCCGTGTCTTCCTCGCCCGCCTGCGAAAGAAACCGATTGTATCGGAGCGTTCCCGAATTGATCATAGTTGACATCTGCCCGCCTCGATGAGGATGGCACAAGCGCCAGGTCCAGGCGAAGGATGCTGCCCTCATCCCATTTTGCCTTCCCGGCCTCCAGCCAGTCCACTCCCGACGCTCGACATTCCGGAACGCACCAGCAAGGTCAGTCATTCCGGGGCCAATGCCACCTGGGCGCTCACCTTCGACAGCTACGCAAATTCGCTGAATCGGGCCCTGATCTTCTGTTGCGCCTCTGGCGACGCTCGGCGCAGGTCGCGCAGCACTTGCCAGCGAATCGCCGGATCGCCTTCCAGCAGCCAATCGAGAACCGCGTCTTTTGCCATAGCGGCGCCTGCCTGAGCCACCGGTTGATTCTAGCGATCGCTAGATCCGGGCGGCAACACCGCGTAGAATCGTGAAGGAGGCTTATGTCTGAACAACGAAATTCAATCATGTTTTTCGCGACCGCCCTGCTGGCAGGGGCGCTGCTCGCTCCCATGGGAATAGCCCAGAATGCGCAACCGCCTGCGGCGCCGCCTCCGCCTCCGCGCGCAATGGGGCCGCAGGGCCCGCGCGTGGTGTCACCGGAGGTTGTGCCGGACCGGCGCATCGTCTTCCGAATTCTGGCTCCCCAGGCGAAGAGCGTCACACTGTCCGCCAGCGACCTCGCCGGGCTGGAAAACTCGAACGCTACGTTCACCAAAGGCGACGACGGCGTCTGGGAGGCGACGATCGGGCCCATCGACCCGGGCGCGTACCGCTACACCTTCATGGTAGACGGCGTGAGGGTGATGGATCCCAACAACCCGGCGGTGAGCGAGTCGAACACCAACTCGTGGAGCCTGGTGTACGTTCCCGGCGCCGATTTCATGGATACGCAGAGGGTGCCTCACGGCGCCGTGGCATCGGTTACCTACTACTCCACCGCGCTGGGCAGGCACCGGCGGATGCACATTTACACGCCCCCTGGCTATGAGAATGGCACGGACAAGTACCCGGTGTTCTACCTGCTGCATGGCGCGATGGACTGTGACGACGCCTGGACGTCGGTGGGCCGGGCCGGGTTCATCATGGACAACCTGATCGCGGGACACAAGGCCAAGCCGATGGTGATCGTTATGCCCGCCGGCCATACCTCGGCGGCGTTCAACATGCCACGAGCCGGGGATGCCGCGGCGCGCGACGAGTTCGCCGAGGATTTCGTGACCGACATCATGCCGTATGTGGAAACGCATTACCGGGTGCTGACGGACCGCGCTCATCGGGCCATGGCCGGACTCTCTATGGGCGGCGGACAAACGCTGAATATCTCGATGTCCCATTTGGATCGGTTCGCGTATCTGGGGGTGTTCAGCTCGGGTGTGTTCAGCATGCGGCGGCCGGGCGCCGGTGCATCGCCCCTTCCGCCGGGCCCCTCGTCGGAGTGGGAACAGCAGCACGCGGCTATGCTGGACGATGCCTCGCTCAAGCCCGGCCTGAAGCTGCTGTGGTTCAGCACGGGGTCGCAGGATTCCCTGATTTCCGCGTCGACGGCGACCGTCGATATGTTGAAGAGGCACGGTTTTTCGCCCGTTTTCCAGGAGAGCCCGGGCGGCCACACCTGGATCAACTGGCGGAACTACCTGGAGGAGTTCGCTCCGCTGCTGTTTCAGTAAGGCGGTTTTCCGGAAAACGCGCCGGTTGCGGCTTTCATCCGCGGGATGTCCGGGCCCGATTCCCACCGCGGCCGGCAGGTTGAGATACCGGCTGAAGTTGCCCGAGACATACGCCCTCTCGAATGGAGGGGGCGCCGGCCAAGCGAATTCACCAGGGGCCGGACGCCCGCGAAGACTGCCGCTTGGGCGCGAATGAGGCTTGCCAGGTCCCGTTCCCAGAGGGCCACCCGCCGGCCGGCGGAGAGCGCGATCACAGCGGCCCACCGGCCTGCCTCACGGCGTTCGCCGGGCAAGGCCGGGCAAACCCGGAGACCGGCAGGTTTATGGTGCATCCACCACGCAGCGGAACCCCAGTACGCCTGAGCGATCATAGCTGGGCGCCATCAGCAGCAGCTTGCCATGCTGGTCATTGCGGTATGCCTGGGGGAAATACCAGATCGATCCCTGCGGTTGGTAATAGCTGCCTCCGCGCAGGATGCCGGCCCGTGTGTGCTCATCGGCGTACTCATCGGTCCATTGCCAGACGTTGCCCACCAGGTCCATGACGCCGAACGGACTCGCTCCACCCGGATGGGCATCGACGTTGTCCGGACCGGCTATGGTTCGCCCCGTCCGCGGGCCGGGGATTGCGGCCGGTTGCCAGTCATTACCCCAGGGGTAGAGACGGCTGTCGTTGCCTTGAGCGGCATATTGCCACTCCCACTCGCGCGGAAGGCGCTTGCCAGCCCAGGCTGCGTAGGCGCGAGCATCCTCTTGCGAAACCCACGTCACGGGCTTATTGGCCCAGCCTTCCGGAAACGTGTCATTCCGCCAGTCCCGCAGGAAGTTCAGATCATCCTGGGGACGATAGCGTGATGCGACGAGAAACTTCTTGAACTGCGCGTTGGTTACCGGATACTTGTCGATGTAGAAGGAGCGAATCGTCATCCTATGTTCGTGGAAACGGCGCGCGTTCGGCTCCCAAGGGTACTGGACGTCTACTCCGATGTCATTGACTCCCTCGATTTCGATTCCCTCTACCTTGAACAGGAAGTCACCCGCTGGAATGCGAATCATCCCTTCCGGCGTAGAGGAGGCCGGCGGGGTGGGACGTACTTCGACCAGCTCCTGCGGCAGCGTTTTCCAAACGTTCGAATAACCCGACAGCGGCTGCGCCGTCATGGACTTCATCTTCGCCATGAGCTCTCGCTGCGCGTCCGAAGGTTCGCCGTGAATGGCCAGCACGGCACCGTAGCCTCGCGCTTCGAGGTGAAATGAGAGAATGTCGCCCGCCGGCTCGCGCTGGGGGTTCAACTCGGACCCGTGATACAAGTCGAAATAACGGACACCGTCGCGATGCGGGATCGTCATCTGGCTGCCGTCGACCGAATATTCGTTACGGTTCACGATCGTCCATACGGTTTCATCGCCGAGAGGCCAGCGGCTAGCGAACACGCCATAACGATGCATCGGATAGAAGGGCTCCCACTCGGGGCCGGTGAGAAACCGGGCGATGCCGCGTTCCATGGCCGCAACGCGGCGCGTGGCTTCTGCGTCGCGCGGAGTGATGCCGTTCCAGATCCCCCAAATGTTCTCCCACGATTCCCAGCCCTCGCCATTGAAAAATGCATACTGGAGGTCGTCCGTCTTACTCCGGTTCCAACGGTCGGAGATGTTCACCATATGTTTCGGCTCGAGCCAGCGGTATCTATCCACGCCCGGAACGAAATCGTACTGGCCGTTGTACTGTCCCCAGGTCATGAGATTCCAGGCCAGCGCTTCATCCGATGGACCGCCTTCCGGTTCAAACACCAAGGGGTGCCCGATGCGGTCGGCCGCCAGCGAAAACTCCAGAGGAACGCCATCCTGCGTGTCGCCGTTGATGCCATCGGCGCCGATCTGCTTCATCAGCGCGGCGATCGCGTCCGGCCATGCGCTACCCGGGTCGCGTGTCCCTTGGTCCCACATCATCATGGGGAAGAGAACACGCACGCCACGCCGGTGAAACTCGGCCACCATCTGCTTCACCCCTTTCACACCACCGGGCATACTTCCGACCATGTCTAATTGGTTGCGGTCGTCGATGCCCATGTTCGGGTAAGTCGGCCAGATGAGAACAGCATCAATTCCGCCGTAGCGTTGTTCGAGATCGTCGAGATATCGGTCGACCGTGTACTTACCGGCGGCCGGGTCGTAGAAATAGCGATCCTGCACCATCATCTGCGGCTGGATGAAGCTGGACTGCGCCCACTGTACCTCCGGCCGCTCATATCTCGACGAGTTGTAGCCGATGCGGATCTTCCTCTCCATCCGCCAATGCTGGACATCCTTAAGCCAGAGTTGATGGCTGGCTTCGGTGCAGGCCGTGGAGCCGCCTTCCCAAGCGCCCTTCATGGTCAGACAGCCAGGCGCCGGAATAAGCTGATTCTTCGGTCTGTAAACGGCATCTTGCGATCTGGCTTTGAAAGCATTCGCCAGCAATAGAGACAATAGAACGAGTGCTCGAACCAGTTGAGTGCGCACGTTTCTCTCCTCAATGACTCGCGATGCGGTGCTGGGGTTGCGGAGGCGCCGGCCGGAAGCATTCGAAGTGCAGTACGGTCGCATCGCCGGGCAGTTGGTGGGTGGCTTCCAGCAGAGCTGCCTGTAGTTGCTCCGGAGATCCGCAGGCCCGCAGATTCAATACCAGGTCATGCTCGCGCGCCGGAGACGCATCGAGCATTCCATCCACCATCGGCTCCTCCTGGTTGCGGCAGAGACTGGCTCGGATGTGCCCGGTCGAAGCCTGGTCAAAGAGCTTGAGGTGGGCGATCGCAACTCCCTCCCGCGAAAGCGCCTCGTCGAGGCAGTCCAGGAACGGCCCGACCACCTGAGCAGGGCTCAGCGCGCGATCGAGCAGCAGGGTGGCGCGCCAGTTCATCCATCCAAGAGCGGCTTCGGCCTCTGCGTAGCGCCCATAGTCGACATCCTGGAGCGGCCGGGCGCCGGACAGACGGTCGTCGGCAAGGACATCGGCGAGCCACTCCGCCACCCCCTCGCCCGTGGTTCCGCTCAGACGGAAGGCGAAACCCGAAGGCAACGCGGGGAAGTCCGCACATACGTCGGCCCTGCTGAAGCAGACCAGATCGGCCTCCGCGAGCTGATTCGTGAACAGGTAAGCAAGCTGACGATCGGCATCCGGCGCCAGCAGCTCGCGCGCCCGTTGCGGCTCGACAAGGACGGTGAACGGCGCCAGCCGATACCGATCGCGATAGTACTCGGCCAAAGGCTGCAACACGGTCGCCACAATGTCGATACAACTGCCAACCGGTTCGGCGAGGATGACGTCCGGCTCGTATGCACGGAGCCGGTCGGCGGCGTCGAGGAAATCGGAAAAGCGGCAGCAGAAACATCCGCCGGCAACCTCTTCGGTGTGCGGCGTCGCTGCGGCCGCGAGCCGCGTATCCACCAGCGCGCTGCCTTGATCGTTGGTGATCAGGGCAGCCCGGTATCCGGACCCTTCCAGCAGGGCCGCCGCGCGGAGAAGCAGGGTGGTCTTACCCGCGCCCAGGAAGCCGCCGACCACAACGATGAGAGGCTTTGCCCGCGTCATCGTCAGACTTCCAGGTTGAGATCGGCGCCCGGCGCCAACGCTACCGTTTCCGCGAAGAGAAAGACCGCACGCCGGTCCTCGCGCCGCAACTCGTGCGGCAGCACATTCTCGCCGGCGCGCGCCACGGATTTCGCGCCCAGCGGGATTTCGACGGCGAGTTCCAGCGAGTGGCAGGCGAGTTTCCCCTCGATCACCGAGAGCGCGAAGCGAGTGCGCCCATTCCGCACCGACTGCGAGAACACACCCCATCCGGTGGCCGTCGACCAGAACGACCGGAAGTCCGCGCCCGGCACACGCGGCGCGACGGCAATCCTGTCCTCGTCTCCCCGATAGCGGAACCCGCTGAGCGCCACAACGCCCGACCACGCCGACATAGCGCGGGCGTAATGATGGCCGCACTCGAACTCGTCCCAGGGATTGCGCCGCTCGCCATCGTACCTCTGCCGGACATTCTCATAGCAACGCACACCCTCGTCGACCTTGCCGGAAAACAGCAGTTGGGTGGCAAAGAGGTACTCAATCCCGGTCCACGATTCGGAGTAGTACGGGAAAGGAATGCTCGGCCGCTTTACAGCGCCGTAGTCGCAGACGAGGACCGCAGCTTCGTCATTGAGCGCGTAGACTCGCTGGACGGAGTCGTGCCGCGCCAGGCTGCTTCGATAGTTGTAGCGGAGGATCGACGCCAGCGTCGTGCGGATGTTATCCGGCGCGAGCAATGGACCAAGGCCGGCGATATCGGCTAGATACTGTCCGATCAACTGGTCGGCAAGGCAGCCCTCGCCAAGCTGGAAATCGGGATGCTCGGGATCCTCGGCTCCTCCGGTGGAGCGAAGCTGCGGTGCGATCCGCTCGCGCGGGATGCCATGGATCTTCTGCACGTAGTACTGCCCGTTGAAAAGATTGGCGTCGATCCACCCGCTCCCGTTATCGAACAGCCGGCGGCATTCGGAGGCGAACGATCGATCGCCTGCGGCCCGCGCCATTTCCTCACACGCACGCAGCGCAGCCAGATAGTAGACGCCGCAAAAGGGGTTGGGACCATAGAACTCGACGTCGTAGGTATTGTGCTGCACACCTTCGAGGACGCCGTCGCGATTCGCGTCCCAGCCTCCCTCGATCCATGCGAATTCCAGCGCCTTCCGTACCTTCGGCCAGATCCGCAGCAACCAGTCGCGGTCGCCGCAGAGTTGCCAGTCGATGAAAGTCTTGACGATCTGCCCCATGGTTCCGTCGGCGGCGGTGGTGCCCCGCGTCTGGCGCCCTTCGGGCAGCGCCAGCCGGATGGGCAGCATTCCGTGCAGACCATCCGCCAAGTCGAAGGCGGCCTCGCGCATGGAGCGCGCCAGCGACGGAAACAGAAACTGCGTGGTGGTTTCGTAGTTCCAGACGTGCGTGCAATTGCCGGGGCAGCAGCCACGATCGTCGGTGATCCCCTCGAACCCGCGGAACTTCCCGTCCGCGGTGCGGAAGCAAGTAGGCGTTACCAGCGTCGAGAGATTCGCCATGGCCGCTTCCTTTACCGGCGCGGGCAGCGTGGACTCTCGTATGGCCGTGAGAAAGTGCCTCATCCGCGGCTCCAGAGAAGGCAGATTTTGGACCGCGAATTCGGCCGCGGCCCAGGCATCGCGAAAGCGCTGGCAGTAATAGTTGCCGATGATGGCGTTCGGGGCCACGCCGGACGTATCTCCGTTCAATTCCTCCCATCCGAAAGCGGTTGTGCGATTCGGAAAGTGCCAGGCCAGAAGAAACGTGAATTCCGCTTTTGCACCGGGCGCGATGGTGCGCTCGAGGCAGACCGATCCGACGTTGTTCCGTTCGGCGGCTTCGGGCCCGAGTTGGCCGTCGCCGGCAAAATCGTCCCAGAATAACAGCGGGCTCGCCCACCACTTCGCGCGCGGCCACCCGCGCAGGTGCGTCACCCTGCCGTCTCCGCGACCCGCAACGCAGAGCGCGAAGGAGCCGGCCAGGGGAGCGTCGTGGGCAGTGCCGGGATTGGTCATCAGAAGCCCTGCAAGATTGCCGGACTCCCTATACTCACTGGTGCGTTTGTTTGCGACGGCGCCTCGCTGCTCTCCGCGAACTCCCACGCCAACCGGATTGTCGAGCGAGAACGCGATGGAAACCTCTGCCGCCTGGCTGGCGGGATTGGTCGCCACGTAGCGCAGAATGGCCACCGGCAGCCCGGAAGCGTCGGGGTCCAGCGGGATGATGGGCGTGAAGGCTTCGAGCGACACCAGCACCGGCAGGTCCCGGTCGTGAAAGGCGATCTTAGCCAGTGGATACTCACCCGTGAAGGTCGCGCTCTCGAGGCGCGCCAGTCCGGAGACCCGGTCGGGACTCAAACCGCCCCAGGCTTCGTATGGCGGAATGAGCCGCGACTCCAGCACACGTGCGACGGGCTCGGCCGTACCGATGCGGGCGCGGATCGCGGGAAACGCGTACGCCGGAGACCTTCCCTTGTCCGGGTGATTGAAAATCTCCCAGTCCCGCAACTGACCGCGCCCGCCCAGGCCGATGCTGCCGGCAGCGACTCCGCCCAACGGAAACGCCAGCATGGCGAGTTGGCGGCCGGAGAATTGTCGAGGGTACGAAAAGCCGGGGATAGACCCTGCCACGCTTGCGGATTCTTGCGGGGGCCGGCCGGCCTCCGCTTCCATTGCGGAAACAGGGCTCGGACTCGTGCCCGCCGCCAGCGCGGCGGCCTTGAGGAAGTCGCGACGCTTCACCATAAGATGTGCCCTATTCTCCTTGGCTGCCTTTGGATGCTTCGAGCAGCGGTTCCAGCACCTTAGTCAGGGTTTCGTCCGTCAACTCAGGGAGTTGGACGTGGCGGAAGAGAGCCCATTGCTCAGTCTGTTCCACTGTCTGCCCCGGCTGCACCCGAGTCAAGGGGCCGAGCGTCTCCATCTCCAGAAACTCGTTGTTGGTGAACGTTTCGAACGCGCATCCGAAGTCCGGGTAGGTCTTCGATGGATCTGCCTGCGCCCGCTTCAGGAAGGCTTCGCCATTCAGCACGTAGAAGACCCAGGTGTCGCGATTGAACAAACCGATTTTCTGCGCGTCGCTGTTGTTCGGGTCCTGGCGCAGCGTCAGGTATTTCCGGGTGAACTTCCAACGCGGATCGGCCAGGTTGGTGTAAGCCCACATCACCAGCGGGTTGGTCGCTTCCAGGTTCTGCGGGTGATGCCCGCGCGGCGGGAAGCCGGTGATCGCGATGCCTCCCTGCGCCATCATGGTGAGGACCCAGGGCGAAAACTCCAGTGGGAACAGCGCGTGGTTCGTGATGCGATGGGTTACGGCGACCCCGGTGCCGGAGGCAGCCATGCGCACTTCGATCTCCTTCTGCAGGCCGGTCAGTGGCTCGACCGGCGCCCGGGCAACCAGTCCCGCCGGGGTGACGTGAATGTCCACCGGAACATTGTCCGGGGCCCAGGTAGCCACCGGGTCTTCGGGGGCCTTCCAGACACGATCTCCGCCACGAAGCTGGAACTTTTCCTCGCCGCTCTTTCCGAGCTGCTCCGGATATTCCTTGAAGAGGTTCTGCCCGCCTACGAACCCGAAGCGAATCACCCGCGGACCTACATCCGCCGTCACAATCAGCTCGACCTCGCCGTTGCTCACCCGGTAACAGTTCTGCCATCCCTTGTAACTGGTCTTTTCGACTTGCACGGCCGCATCCATATTTGTCACGATCGCTCCACACAGAATTGTCATCGCCACACGTTGCCGGACTGTCACAATGCCTCCTGTTCCCTTTTGCAGCGTAGCGCACTGCGCGGGCGCCGCGCCTCTCCTCGACTCCGCCGCGCGCCGCACCGGAAACCGCGCCCGCCTTACCGCACCACGCTAGAATGAGAGATCCGGGTGCGCCCGGTGCCTACCGAATGACTGATCACAAGTTGCACGTAATCCCCTTGGGCGGTTTGGGCGAGTTCGGCATGAACATGACTGCCATCCGCTACGGGGAGGACATCATTGTCATCGATTGCGGCATGATGTTTCCAGAAGCCGAGCTGCTGGGCGTAGACCTGGTGATGCCCGACCTGACGTTTCTCAAGGAGAACGCCGCTCACATCCGCGGCCTCATCCTCACCCACGGCCACGAAGACCACATCGGCGCCGTCCCGTATTTCCTCGGCGATATCGACGTTCCGGTATATGGCACGGCCTTCACGCTGGCGCTCGTCGACCGGCGGCTGGAAGAATACGAGCTGGATAAGGACCCCGTCTTCATCAAGGTCGCGCCCAAGCAGACCGTCGAAGTCGGGCCCTTCAAGATCGAGTTCATACACGTCACGCACTCGATTGTCAGCGCTGTTGCGCTGGCCATCACCACCCCGCTCGGCGTCATCATCCACACCGGCGATTTCAAGGTGGATCCCACTCCCACCGACAACGAGCTGTTCGACCTGCATACGCTGGCCGATTACGGCAAGCGCGGCGTGTTGCTGCTGCTTTCCGATTCGACCAACAGCGACCGCACTGGCTACACCGAGAGCGAGCGCGCGGTGCGCCCGCGCATGGAGGAAATCTTCAATCGCAGCGAGCGGCGCATCGTGGTGGCGTGCTTTAGCTCGTCGATTCACCGCATCCAGTTGGTGCTCGACCTGGCGCAGGAATACGGCCGCCGCGTGGCGTTCGCCGGCAGAAGCATGATTTCGGTGACGGAGATCGCGCACTCGCTCGGCCTGCTCGATATTCCCGACGGGATTCTACTGCGCCCGCAGGACGTGATGGGCCTGGCGCCGGAGAAAGTCGCGATTCTCATGTCCGGCACGCAGGGCGAGCCGATGTCGGCGCTTTCGCGCGTGGCGGTGGATAACCACAAGCACATATCGGTGGAACGCGGCGATACCGTGGTGCTCAGCTCGCGCATCATT
This sequence comes from Bryobacteraceae bacterium, assembly GCA_049511495.1. Taxonomy (GTDB): domain Bacteria; phylum Acidobacteriota; class Terriglobia; order Bryobacterales; family Bryobacteraceae; genus Bog-375. The sequence goes on from JBEKXZ010000009.1 coordinate 112,079, forward strand.
CCCGGCAACGAAAAGGCCATCTTCCGCATGATCGACCACATGGAACGGCGCGGCACCGACGTGCTCTACGGCGGCATGAATCCGCCGCTGCACGTCTCCGGGCACGGCAGCGTGGAAGAGATGAAGCTGATGCTGAACCTGGTCCGGCCGCGCTTTTTCATGCCGATTCACGGCGAATACCGCCAGCTTGCCAAGCACGCCCGGCTGGCCGAGCACCTGCGCTTCGCGGGCCTGGAAGATTCTTTCATCATGGAATCCGGCGAAATTCTCGAACTCGACAAGCACGGCGCGCGCCGCGGAGGCCGCGTGCCGGTGGGCCGCGTGTGCATCGATTCCGGCTCCGTCGACGACGCCGTCCCGGAGATGGTGATTCGCGACCGCCGTCTGCTTTCCGAGGACGGCATCGTGCTCCCCATCATCGCCATCAACCGTCACACCGGGCGCGTGGAGAATTCGCCGGAGATCGTCAGCCGCGGCTTCGCGCTGGCCGAGGACGGAAGCGAATTCATGGCGCGCGCGCGGCAAGTGGTGGCCAAAACCCTCGAGGGTTCCAACCAGGAGGAGAAGACCGATTGGGGCGTCATGAAGGAGAAGATCCGCGCCGATCTGAAACGCTTCATCGTGAAGGAGACTTCGCGCCGTCCGCTGATCATGCCGGTGATTTTGGAGATTTGAGGGTGGCGTCGGGCGCTGCGCCGGTCTGACACTAATGAGGAATGATACGCTACAAAATGCGATGCGAGGCGCGGTGCCTGGATCGATATTCCTACTCGCCATATCTGTGCTTCGCGTTTCAGCGTGCGACTGTCGCGGCGCAGGGCCTGCTTGTGTCTACGTGAGTCGCGCGGCCGTCGTGTTCATCGGCACCGTGGCGTTTACGGACCACGACCCCAGCATGGGCTTTCGCCAGCGAACGTTTGTCAAGTTCGATGTGGAGGAAGGGTTTAAAGGAGTCTCTTCGGGGGTTCGCGAGATCTGGATTGATCCAGGCAGTTTCACATCGTGCTATGCCGATTATAACTTTGGCCAGCGACTCCTTGTTTTCGGATATGGCGGCCGAGCTATGTCGGCGGACGCTTCAACGATGTCCGTTGTTCCTGGTCAGGCGAAGCAGAAGCCGCTGCCCCAGGAAATAGTCCAGAAGACGCCACCCGTAGTGTATTACGCACCGGAATGCTCCGGAACACATTTGCTAGAGGTCCGCGATCCTGGCGCGGTGTCTGATGTTGAGTACCTTCGCCAGTACAAAGCGGGGACCGCAACTCCGTCTGTGAGAGGGCGCGCCACCGAAGATCTGGGATTCGGGATCTTCGACCGCGACCCCGTGCCCGGCCTTCCAGGCGTGAAGATCACGCTGACCGGCAACGGCGCCGACCGCTCCACAGTAACGGATGCCAGCGGATATTACGTGTTTGCCAACACTCCGGCCGGAGCGTATCGTGTCACACCCTCACTGCGAACGTACTCTTCTCCATGGAAGGTGCGCGATGTAGGGGTCCCTCCCGGCGGCTGCGGCGCAGCAGACTTCGACATGATCGGGTCTGGTTCGATCGAGGGGTCGCTGCTGGACGCGGTCGCGCGGCCTGCGGCGACCGTTCGCGTCGATGTCCTGAGGTTGAACCACGACGGTAAGCCAGTCTATTATGCCGTGAAACGCGCAAAGACGGACGGGAGCGGACGATTTCAGGTCGCCCAGTTGCCAAGCGGCGATTTCCGGCTTGGCGTGAATCTATTCGACCCACCCGATCCGGAGACGCCGTACATGCCGACGCAATGGTCGGATGACGGTTCCCTATCCATCCATTTGTCGCCCGGTGAACATAAACGCGTCTCCCCGCTTCGGTTGCCGCCTCGCTTGGCAGTACGGAAGGTTGAGGCGGAGGTCCGGTGGCCCGATGGCCAAGCCGCGAAGGGCGTCGACGTGTGGGGCGAGGTCGGAGGGCAGGCTGCAGCGCATGGTGAGACTAACGCGGAGGGTATTGCGCGAATTGAGGTTCTGGAGGGCGCGCGCTATTCCATCGAAGCAAAGACTTGGGTCGGTCCCGCAGGCCAGCGCGAAGTGGCCCGCTCAGGCGCAGCCGAGCTGGTTCCGGGGCAGTTGCCGATTCACTTGAAACTTGTGTTGACCGGGCGCACAAAAGACTACCAGTAGCGTCCTTTCATTCGGACGAGTGCCCATTTGGGGCTGCACTGCCTCGAACCGGCGTCATTCGGCCATCCCCCACAACATGCATAATTGTTCTTATGGCGGATCGCACCGATCACAGACCGGACCCGGAAGAATTGCTGCGCCGCGTGCAGGCCGGCGAGCGGCGGGAAAAGCGCGGGCGGCTGAAGGTCTTCCTCGGCTACGCGCCGCGCGTGGGCAAGTCGTTCCGCATGTTCGACGAGGGGCGGCGCCGCAAGCAGCGCGGGCAGGACGTGGTAATCGGTTCCTTGCAGGGCGGTTTGACGCCCGACCTGGAGGCCATTCTGGCCAATCTCGAAGTCATCCCTCCCGTGCTCGAGCGCCATGCCGGCCGCATGTGGGACGTGATCAACCTGGCCGCCATTTTCCGCCGCCATCCCAGCACGTGTCTGATCGACGGCCTCGCTTTCGACAATCCGCCGGGCAGCCGCAATCCGCATCGCTGGGAAGACGTCGAGGAGTTGCTCGATCGCGGCATCGCCGTCATCACCGCGGTCAACCTGCAGCACATCCGCGAGAAGCAGGACGCGGTGGAGCACATTACGGGCAAGCGCGCGGCCAATAGCGTGCCCGAGGAGTTCCTGCTCGAAGCCGACGAGATCGAAGTGGTGGATGCGCCCACCGAGGCGCTGATCGGTCGCGCCCAAGACGTCAGCATGCCGGACCCGCGCCAACTGGCGGAACTGCGCGAAATGGCGTTGCTGCTGGCCGCCGACGTGGTGGAGCGGCAGCTCCAGGGCTATCTCGACGATCACGGCATCGCCGTGCGCTGGGGCGCGCAGGAGCGCATTCTGGTGTGTCTCACGGCGCGTTCCAACGCCAGGGCCATGCTGGAGAGCGGGCAGCGCAACGCGCTGCGCTTTCACGGCGCGCTGATGGCCGCATATGTCGAGCGCTCCCGGCTGGACGCCGCGGATCAGCAGCGCCTGGATTCCAATCTGGACCTGGCGCGCCAGTTGGGCGCCGAGGTGCACTGCCTGCGCAACGAGGATTTCGTCGAGGCCATCCTCGATTTCGCGCGCGAGCAGCGCGTCACCCAAGTGTTCCTCGGCCACACCGGCCGCGAGCGGCGCTGGTGGGAGCCGCGCAATCCGGTGGACCGCCTGATCGACGCTGCCGAAGATTTCGATGTCCGCCTGTTTCCGCACCGCGAGGGCTAATGAGCGAACGGCACAAAGGGCATCTCAAGGTCTATCTCGGGTACGCGGCCGGAGTCGGCAAAACGTACCGCATGCTGGAGGAAGCGCAGGCGCTGAAGCGGCAGGGCGTGGACATCGTGGTTGGCTATTTCGAGCCGCACGGCCGCAAAGAGACCATCGCCATGACCGAGGGTCTGGAGTTCGTCCCACGCCGCGTGATTTCCTACAACAATGCCGTCTTCGAGGAGATGGACACCGGCGCCATCCTGCGGCGCCGCCCCGCGGTGGCGTTGGTCGACGAGTTCGCCCATACCAATGTGCCGGGAAGCGAGCGGCTCAAACGATGGCAGGACGTGCACGCCTTGCTCGATGCCGGCATCGACGTGATCGCCACCATGAACGTGCAGCATCTGGAGAGCCTCAACGACCAGGTGTGGCATGTCACCGGAGTGCGCGTGCGCGAGACTCTGCCGGACTGGGTGATCGACGACGCCGACGAGGTGGTGTTCGTCGACCTGACGCCGCAGGCGTTGCGCAACCGGCTCGAGCGCGGCGTGGTCTACGCGCCCGGCAAGGCGCAGAAGGCGATGGACAATTTCTTCACCGAAACCAACCTTTCGGCCCTGCGCGAAATGGCCATGCGGCATACCGCACACGAAGTGGAAGAGAAACTGGCCGCGGCCCCGGCGGCTGCTGGAGTGGAGGTTCCCGTTGCCGTCCGCAGCGACTCGGGGCCGCAGGGGGCGCCGGCACCGCAACGCAAGGACCGCATCCTGATCTGCCTCACCGGCAATCCGTTTTCGGCCGTGCTGATTCGCAGGGGTAAGCGGGTGGCGGACTATTTGCAGGCCGATTGCCTGGCCATTCATGTGGCCACGCCTGGCGAGGACCGCGATCCAATCGAGCGCCACTTGAGCTTCGCGCGCAATCTGCGCATCGAAACTCACGTGGTGGATGCGGCCGACGTCCCCCGCGGGATCGCCGATTTCGCCCGCCAGCAGCGCATCACGCAAATCTTCATGGGCCGCTCCGCCCCGCGCCCGTGGTACCGCTTGCGCGAAACCGTGGTGCAAGCCGTCGCCACCCACTCCCGCGAGATGCAAGTCATCATCGTCGCCTCCAGAAGGCGGTAGCGCATAACTTGGTGCCGCCCCCGGGCTCCTCTTTCCTCCCCATTAACGGTGCCGTTGGAACCGCCGTGGCGCCGCGGTGCAGTTGGAACTCGTGGTGATAGAACGTGCCGTTCTTGAGAGTACTTGCGCGGCCAACTCTTGCTTCGACACTTTCGGCTCCATCGTAATCAGCGCCCGGCTCTTGATCAAAAACGGGGGCAGACCGTGATCCCAGATTGGTAAAACAATCTTGGGAGATAACGTTTTGACTCAATCCGAGATCCTTTTAGGTCTGCCCGGCTACCAGATTACCGGGATTCAGCG
>JBEKXZ010000010.1:0-114674 GCA_049511495.1 Bryobacteraceae bacterium
GCAGGCCAATAACCTGCAACAACTCCCGGCGATCTTCATCCGTAACCACAAGCGCGGCGGCAGGAGCGCGGGGCATCGCTCCTTAAGTATGGGCCAATCCCAGGCAAAGGTCAAGCTATTTATGATACACTACACTAGCCGGCCAATTGTTCCCGCAGCAGAGACAGTCTTTCGACGGCATTGACCTCCCCAACGATATGGCTTTGTTGCAGGAGGGAGGGGGCATTTTCGGGCCGTGGCACTTCCTAGACAGACTGTACCCAGGCCAGCTCGATGAACTCTATCGCCGCTTCATTGAGCCTCGTAGCAGCGCGCCAATCGAATGAATTTTCCCTACTGCCTCAACACTCGCTCCAGCATCTCCGGGATTTCGAAGACGGCGCGATTCTGTTGGCGCTCCGTGGCGGCACGGAAGGCTGCGTAGGCGGTGGGATCCAGCAACCGATCGACGGCACCCCGCACGTGGCGGAAACTACCTAGCACGATGCCGACGCCTTGCTCGCGGACCCAATCGGCGTTGTACCGCTCCTGCGGCAGGGTCCAGGCGTTGCAATCGACGATCACCGGCAGGCGCATGAACACGGCCTCCGAAATGCTGCCGGGGCCGGGTTTGCCGATGAAGTAATCGGCAAGCTGCATGTAGCGCGGAATCTCCTTGGTGAAGCCTTCAATGAAGACGGGAGCGCGGCGTGGCGACTGCGTCACCCGTTCCAACCGTGCGCGCAGCTTCTGGTTGTGACCGCAAATGAGGATGAGTTGCCGGTCGGGCAGACACCGTGCGATATCGAGCATCACAGCCGCACCCTGGCCGCCGAAGAGCACCAGGCCGACGGGCGCCGCATCGAAGCCCAACGCGCGGCGCGCGGCGGCGCGACCGTCCGCATCGAGCGGCGCCATCTCATAAAAGCGCGGGCTGAGGATCATACCGGAGGCGCGTAATATGCGGTCGGCGGCGTGGCCCATGGCGCGCGCCTGCTCGACGGCGCGGTCCGATCCGCAGATGAAGTACTGCGGCTGCCGCTCGATCCAAAAATGCGGCGGATAGTCGGCGAGGTCGGTGAAAATGGTGACCAGCGGCGTGCCGGGAGCCGCGCGGCGCAGGCTTTCGCCGATGGCGCGGTTGAAGTTGGGCACCAGCGAGACCACCAGGTCGGGGCGGCTCTCGCGCCAGTGCGCTTCGAGCATCCTCACCTGTTGGCGATGGAACAGGCGGATCACCAGGTGCATGCCCATCATGAGCTGCGGCGAACCCAGCGTCCAACCCTTCTTGAGCATCAGGTTGTAGAGATCTTGCAGGCGCAGGCCGGTGAGCCGGCGAAAAACGTCCATCGAATCCAGCAGTTCCTGCAAGTTCATCGGCTGGATGTCGAACAGGCGGCGTTCGCGCTCCATCACCTCGCGCAAGGCGTTGGCCGCCGCGCGGTGACCGCCGCCGGCGTCGAAATACACCAATTCCAGCCGCCTCACCATTTCGATTGTGTCACGCTGCGGAACTCAAGTGATAAAAAACAGGACGATTAACCGATGTTTTTTGCTGGTGTCACCGAGTTGTAGCCGTTTCGATTCTACAAAAGAAGTATGCGGTGCGACCTGCACGTCCACACGCGCCACTCCGGCATGTGCACGATCCCGGTTTTGCGCAAGGTCTGCCGGGAGAGCTACAACGACCCGCTGGCCGTGTACGAGAAGCTGAAACGGCTCGGCATGGACCTGGTGACCGTGACCGATCACGATTCCATCGATGCCCTGGAAACGCTTCGCTCCAAACCCGATTTCTTCTTGAGCGAAGAAGTGACCTGCAAACTGCCGAGCGGAACCGAGATGCACGTCGGCGTGTACGACATCACGGAGCGCGACCACGTGGAGTTGCAGCGCCGCCGCCACGATTTCGAATCGCTGGCCCGGTGGCTGGACGGCCGCAATCTTCTCTTCAGCGCCAATCACGTCTTTTCCAGCTTGACGGGGCGGCGTGCCCCGGAAGATTTTTTGCTGTTTGAATCCGCCTTCCCCGCTCTCGAAACCCGCAACGGCCACATGCTCGAGCGCGCCAACGGCAACGCGGCGGCGCTGGCGGACCGGGCGGCGCTGGCGGAAGTAGGCGGCAGCGACGCCCACGCCATGGGCTCGGTGGGTTGCACCTACACAGTGGCGCCGCGAGCGCGCTCCAAGGAGGAGTTTTTGGATGCGCTGCGGATGGGCCAGGGCAGGGTGCGCGGCGAGACCGGCGGAATTTGGAAACTGATGCGCGACGTGCTCTCGATCGGCCGCTCGATGGTGCGGGAAAACCCATGGACAGCGCCGGTGGCGACACTGGGAGTTGCGGTCCCGCCTATAATACTCGCAAACTATTGTATAGAGAGCGTGTTTGCGCGCTGGTGGATGGCGCGCTACCTCCGGCTGCGGGCACTCAGGGAAGCCGGGTGCGGGGCCACACCCATCGCGGAGGTGGCCGCATGACGTTCTCCGGAGAAGCGATGCGGACGTATATTTCCCTTCGCGACCACAGGCTGATGCTGCGGGTGAACCGCTGGCCCGCGCCGCGCTGGGTCCGCGTGTGGATGATCTGCGCCACGCGCGGCGGCGATGGCTGGCTGTGGTACGCGCTGGGCCTGGTGCTGTTGCTGTTCGGCGGCGAGCCACGGTTCATGGCCGTGGGCGCAGCCGCGCTGGCGGCCGGCATCGGGATCGCGCTCTTCCTCAAACTAAAGAAGACCGCCCGCCGCAAGCGCCCTAGCGAGCCGCATTGCTGGGCCGATCTGCTGCCGCCCGACCAGTTTTCCTTCCCTTCCGGCCACACCATCACCGCGTTTGCGGTATCGCTCTCGCTGGCCGCGTTTTACCCAGACTTGGCGATTGGGCTGCTGTTCTGCGCGGTCAGCGTGGCGGCTTCTCGCATCCTGCTGGGTATGCACTTTTTGAGCGATGTGCTGGCCGGCGCCGCCATCGGCGCGCTGCTGGCCTACGGCGCCTCGCACCTGCTGCGCCTGCTGTAGGTTTACGGCTGTTTCAGTTTGCGATCCAGAAAACTCGCGGCGGCTTGATAGGCTGCTAGCCAAGTGCGGTAGAGCAGAAAATCGTGCACCTCGTCGGGGAAGATCAGCTCTTCCACTTCCACGTGCTGGCGGCGCAGGGCATCGGCTAGTTTCACAGTCTGGTTGAACTGCACGTTGCGGTCGTCATCCCCTTGAATGAGCAGCACGGGCGAGCGCCAGGTGGAGAGGAACGCCATGGGCGACGATTCGAACGCCGGTTGAAAGTCGGGCGCAGTCGACGGGATTTCGAGCTCGGTGGCCCAATCGTGAACCCCGTGCAGATCCACGCCGGCGCGGAACAAATCGGAGGCGCGCGCCAGCGCCATGGCGGTGAGGTATCCGCCATAGGAGCCGCCCCAGGCGCCGATGCGGTCCGGATCGACATCGGGGCGTTGCCGCAAGTACACGCCGGCGCCCTGCGCGTCGTTATATTCGCTCCCGCCGGAAGGGCCATAGCGCAGCGCTTCGCGAAAATCCAGGCCGTAACCGATGCCGCTGCGGTAATTCACGCTCAGCACCACGAAACCGGTATTGGCGAGGTATTGGTTCAGCGCGTAAGTGTTCGCGTAGTAATACATGTAGTGCCAGCCGAGCAGCATCTGGCGCCGCGAGCCGCCGTGAAAGAAGACCACCGCGGGCGCGCGGCTGCCGGGCTTCCGATTGGGCGGCAGAAAAAGTTGTCCGTGAATGGCGAGGCCGTCGGCGCTCGAGAAGATCACCTGCTGCGGCGTCACCATTTGACCAATCGGGAAATCGGCCGGTATGGATTCGGGATGCAGGTCGCGGACATCGGCGCCGATGCGGATGGCGGCGTGGGCGGGATGCTGCGCGTCGGAGCGGAGAAACGCCAGCGCGCCATCGGCGGCCGGGGCGGGCGCCCATTCGATGCCTACTCCCTGGGTGACCGCTTCCGGCGCGCCACCCGAAGCCGCGACCTTCCAGAGATGGCGCCGGTCGATATCGCCCTGATTGGAGTTGAAAAAAACTGTGCGACCGTCCGGCGCCAGGGCCACCTCCTCCACTTCAAACGCGCCGGGCGTCAGCAGCAGCGGATCGCCGCCGGCTGCGGGAATCGAGTAAAGATGTGTCCAGCCATCGGCCTCCCAGGGAAAAACCAGGCGCGATCCGGCCCAAAGAATCTGACTCGCGGCGGTAATCTTGCGGAAAACGCTCCCCTGGCCCAGGCGGGCGCGGAACATTTCGCGGCCCTCGCCGGTTTCGGCGGAGGCGACGCGGATGGACCAGGGTTCGCCCGCGCGGCGGGGTTCGCGCGGGGCGCGCACGCCCGTGGATGGAATGCGCAGGCAAGCCACGCTGCGGCCGTCGGGCGACCAAACAGGCTGCGTGTCGCGATCGGTGCTGGGGTCGAGGTAGCGCAGGGTGGCCGATGCAGTATCGTAAACGCCGATAAAGCCGTGGTCGCCGCGATCGCTCTCAAACGCGATGCGCGTTCCATCCGGCGACCAGACCGGGTTGTCGCACTGGCCGCGCGTCTTGAGCGCCACGCCCGGCGTGCTCGAATCGGCCGGCGCCCACCAGAGCTGGCCCTTGTGAATCCAGGCGATGCGGCCGCCACTCGGCGCCACGGCGGGCGAATCGCCTTCGCCGATTTTGCGTGGCGCGGCTCCAGAGAGGCTCACCAACCAGACGGCCTGCTCGGTACCTTTCGGATCGAGCGCGGGGTTCGGATACTCGCCGGCGCGATTCGCGCCATCCAGGCGCGTGTAGACGATCGAGCCGCCATCGGGCGTCCAGGCCAGGCCGGCCAGCTCATAGCCGTCGTCCAGGGTGTAAGAGGTGATTTGGCGCGCCTGGTAGCGCGGCGCTTCGGCTACCCAGATGTTGCGCACGCCGCGCGCGTTTTCCACCCAGGCGAATTTGCCGCCCGCCGGGGAAGCGGTGAGCTGGCTGGGAAAGGCGGCGCTCAAAACGCGGTCGAGAGTGAAAGGCGGCTGTGCGGCGGCGCAACCAGCCAGCAGCAGAGCGGCAAGGATTCGCATAGTTCATATTACCCGCTGCAACCGCGCTGCCGGGGACTAACAACGGCAAGCTGAAGCATGCCTCACCAACCGCTGGCTCGAAAGGGCTATTGGGTTTAGGGTAACCTCGCCGGGGTGTTCTGTCGCCATTTCTAGCAGCGAAAACGACCGGATGCTATCTTTGTGTTTCTGCCCACGGCGCTATGTTAGTGAATGGCGGGCCGGGCATGCCCGGCCCCTGCGGCAGGCGCAAGGATCCGACGCAACAGTAGGCCGGCGGATTTGTGAAATGGTGTACTTGGAATGGTGTACTTGGATATGATGACGAAGCGCGCCTCCAATTGGGCCGCCAAGAGATTGAGCGTTCGATGAATGAATCAACCTCCTCCGCGCCGGTGATTGGCGCTCCTCCGCGACAACCGGAGGATGCTCCGAAAAGGCCTCGTTCCGGCAAGGGCTGGCTTTGGCTGCTGGTGCTGCTGATTGCGGCGGCGGCCGCTTACTATTACTGGCCCAAATCGGGAGCCGGCGGCAACCCCGGCACGGGCAATGCGCCGCCCACGGCCGGTTCCGGGGGCAGAGGCGGCCGGGGCCCCGGCATCGCGCCGGTAGTCGCCGCGCGCGCCAAAAGGGGCGATATCTCCGTTTACGTGGAATCGCTCGGCAACGTCACGGCTCTCAGCACGGTCACGATCAGGAGCCGCGTGGATGGCCAGTTGATGGAAGTGAAGTACAAGGAAGGCGATATTGTACAGCAGGGCGCACCGCTGGTGGAGATCGATACCCGCCCTTACCAGGCTGCGCTGGTGCAGGCCGAGGGCGCACTGTTGCGCGACCAAGCCCTGCTCGATAACGCCAACGTGGACCTCAGCCGTTACGCCGGGCTGCTGAAGCAAAACGCCATTCCTGAGCAACAATATGCCACTCAGAAAGCTCTGGTGGCGCAGGAAGAAGGGGTGGTCAAGAACGACCAGGGCCAGATCGATGCGGCCAAGGTCAACCTGGCTTACTGCCACATCGCGGCGCCTATCACCGGGCGCGTCGGGCTGCGCCTGGTGGACCCCGGCAACATCGTGCACGCGACGGATACCACGGGGCTGATCGTCATCACCCAAATTCAGCCGATCAGCGTGGTCTTCACCATCGCCGAGGACAAGTTGCAATCGGTACTGCCCCGTTACTTCGCTCACCAGCAGTTGCCGGTCGAAGCCTGGGACCATGACGCCGGAACGTTCAGCGACCTGCACAAGAAGATCGCGACCGGCGCTTTGGCTACCATCGACAACGAGATCGATCAGACTACCGGCACGCTGCGCCTGCGGGCGAACTATCCCAACACGGACAACAAACTGTTCCCCAACCAGTTCGTCAACGTGCGGCTGCTGGTGGAAACCAAGCACGGCGTGGTGCTGATTCCCAGCGGCGCGATGCAGATCACAACCGACAACAAGTACGTATACCTGGTGAAGCCGGACTCCACCGTGACCGTGCGCAACATCATCGCCGGCACCACCGAGGGCGATCAAACGGAAGTGGTGTCGGGGCTTAATGCCGGCGACGTGGTGGTGATGCAGGGTGTCGACAAGCTGAACGAAGGCAGCAAGGTGGTTGTCACCATAGCCGGAGAGCAGCCGGCGGGCGGGCGCGGCGGCCAGGGCGGCCGAAGCGGACGCGGTGGCACGGGAAAGGCCGGCAGAGGGACCGCGCAGTGAGCCCGTCCCGGACATTTATTCTTCGTCCGGTCGCAACCTCGCTGCTGATGGTGGGCATCCTGCTAGCGGGCGCGGTCGCCTACAAGCAGTTGCCGGTATCCGCGCTGCCCGAAGTGGATTACCCGACCATTCAGGTGGCGACCTTCTATCCCGGCGCCAGCCCGGACGTGATGGCCTCGTCGGTCACCGCGCCGCTCGAACGCCAGTTCGGCCAGGTGCCCGGCCTGCAGCAGATGACGTCGACCAGTTCCGACGGCAGCTCGGTCATCACACTGCAATTCAACCTCAGCCTGAACATCGACGTCGCCGAGCAGGAGGTGCAGCAGTCCATCAACGCCTCCGGCACCTTCCTGCCCGCCGATCTTCCCGCGCCTCCGATCTACAGCAAGACCAACCCGGCCGACGCGCCCATCCTGACGCTGGCGCTGACTTCCAAGACGCTACCGCTGACCAAGGTGGAGGACCTGGCCGACACGCGGCTGGCGCCCAAGATTTCGCAGCTTGCCGGGGTGGGCCTGGTCAGCATCAGCGGCGGCCAGAAGCCGGCCGTGCGCATCCAGGCCAATCCGACGCAGATGGCCTCCTACGGCATGAACCTGGAGGATCTGCGCAGCGCCATCCTGGCCGCCAACGTCAACCTGGCTAAAGGGAATTTCGACGGGCCGCACCAGTCTTTCCAGATCGGCGCCAACGACCAGTTGCTCTCGAGCGCCGACTATTCGCCGCTGATCATCGCATACCGCAACAACGCACCGATCAAGCTCTCCGATGTGGCGGTAGTGAAGGACGAGGCGGAAAACCTGCGCCAGGCGGCGTGGATGAACCGCACGCCGGCGGTGATCATGAACATTCAGCGGCAGCCCGGCGCCAACATCATCTCGGTGGTGGACCGCATCAAGAACCTGCTGCCGCAGCTCACCGCCTCGCTGCCCAAGTCGGTCGACGTGACCATCCTGACGGACCGCACCAACACCATCCGCGCCTCGGTCGAGGACGTGCAACTGGAGCTGATGCTGACGGTGGCGCTGGTGGTGATGGTGATTTTCCTGTTTCTGCGCAACCTGGCCGCCACGGTGATCCCCAGCGTCGCGGTGCCGCTCTCGCTGGTGGGCACCTTCGGCGTGATGTACCTGCTGGGCTACAGCCTGAACAACCTGACCCTGATGGCGCTGACGATTTCCACCGGCTTCGTGGTGGACGACGCGATCGTGATGATCGAGAATATCTCCCGCTATATCGAGGAAGGCGAGAGCGCGCTTCAGGCCGCCTTACGCGGCTCGGCGCAGATCGGCTTCACCATCGTGTCGCTGACCATCTCGCTGATCGCGGTGCTGATTCCGCTGCTGTTCATGGGCGACATCGTGGGCCGCTTGTTCCGCGAGTTCGCCGTCACGCTGGCGGTCACCATCCTGGTTTCGGCGGTGGTGTCGCTCACCCTCACGCCCATGATGTGCTCCAAGCTGCTGAAGCACACTCCCGAGGCGCGGCAGGGATGGTTCTACCGTAAGTCCGAGCACGCCTTTAACGCGGTGATTGCCTTCTACGGCAAGACCCTGCAGTTCGTGCTGCGGTTCCAGACCATCACGCTGCTGGTAGCCATCGCCACCCTGGCGATCACTGTGGTGCAGTTCATTTATATCCCGAAGGGCTTCTTCCCGATCCAGGATACGGGCGTGATCCAGGGCGTTTCCGAAGCTGCGCAGACGGTGTCGTTTGGCGAGATGTCGCGGCTGCAGCAATCGCTCACCAGCACGATTCTCAAGGATCCGGCGGTGGACAGCCTGTCTTCGTTCATCGGCATCGATGGCACCAATACCACGCTCAACAGCGGGCGCGTGCTGATCAACCTGAAGCCGCTCGAGCAGCGCGACGCTTCCGCCAGCGACGTGATCCGGCGCTTGCAGCCGGAGCTGGAGAAGGTGGCCGGCATCACGCTATTCATGCAACCGGTGCAGGATATCACGGTGGACGACCGGGTGAGCCGCACGCAGTTTCAGTACACGCTCGAAGATCCCGGCGCCGACGAGCTGAACGTTTACGCCCCCCGCATGCTGGAGGGCATGAAGCGGCTGCCCGATCTGACCGACGTCGCCAGCGACCAACAGGTGCAGGGGCTGCGGGCGAAGGTCGTGTTCGACCGCGACACCGCGGCGCGGGTCGGTATCACGCCTTCCACCATCGACCAGACGCTGTACGACGCCTATGGCCAGCGGGAAGTCTCCACCATGTTCACGCAGTTGAACCAATACCACGTGATCCTGGAGGTGGCGCGGGAATTCGCGCGCAACCCCGAGAATCTGAACGAACTGTACATCCGCACCGGCACCGGCTATCCTTCCGGTTCGACGGGCCTGGTGTCGGGAGGGTCTTCCAGCGCGACGGTCGCCAGCGGGCCCTCCAACCTGGCGCCCAATGCCGCCGCCAGCACCGCGGCCCTCGCCAGTTCCACGGCCGGATCGAGTGCCGTGTTCGCCGCACCAATCGCCTCGGCCAGCGTCTTTCCCACCGGCGGCCAGGTGCCGCTGAGCGCTTTCAGCCGGGTGGAGCTGATCTCCGTGCCGATCACCGTGAACCACCAGGGCCAATTCCCGGTAGTGACGTTTTCGTTTAACCTGGCGCCCGGCGCTTCGCTGGGAGACGCGGTGAACGGCGTGAACAAGCTGAAGGATCAACTGGGCCTGCCGGCCAGCATTCAAGCCGCGTTTCAAGGCAGCGCGCAGGCCTTTCAGGCGGCGCTGGCCAATGAGTGGGTGTTGATTTTGGCGGCGCTGGTGACGGTGTACATCGTGTTGGGCGTGCTCTACGAAAGCTACATTCACCCCGTCACCATCCTGTCCACCCTCCCATCGGCGGGCGTGGGCGCGCTGCTGGCGCTCAATATCTGTCACAACGATTTCAGCGTGATCGCGCTGATCGGCATCGTGCTTTTGATCGGAATCGTGAAGAAGAACGCCATCATGATGATCGATTTCGCGCTGGACGCGGAGCGCAAGGAAGGCATGGCGCCACGGGAGGCCATCTACCAGGCCTGCCTGCTGCGTTTCCGGCCCATCATGATGACCACCATGGCGGCGCTGCTGGCCGGCGTTCCGCTGGCCTTCGGCACCGGCACCGGCTCGGAACTGCGCCGGCCGCTCGGCATCACCATCATCGGCGGCTTGATCTTCAGCCAGATGCTGACGCTCTATACGACGCCGGTGATCTACCTCTGGTTCGACCGGTTGGCGCGGCGCTTCTCGCACAAGAGCGAGCACCATCTGGAAGCCGGCCAGGAGCCGGTGGCAGCGCGGTAAGCCATGAATATCTGCGAGCCATTCATTCGCCGTCCGGTTGCCACCACACTGCTGCTGATCGCGATCGCCCTGGCCGGCAGCGTGGGGTTCCGGCTGCTTCCCGTGTCGCCGCTGCCGCAGGTGGACTTTCCGACCGTGAACGTCGGCGCATCCCTGCCGGGGGCCAGCCCGGAGACCATGGCCACTTCGGTCGCCACGCCGCTGGAGCGCCAGTTCAGCCGCATCGCGGCGGTTACGGAGATGACCTCGTCGAGTGGCCTCAGCTCTAGCAGTATCACGCTGCAATTCGACCTGAACCGCAACATCGATGCGGCCGCGCGCGACGTCCAGGCCGCCATCGCCGCCGCCCGCGGTTATTTGCCGACCAACCTGCCCTCCAACCCGAATTACCGCAAGGTGAATCCGGCCGACGCGCCCATCTTCATGCTGGCGCTCACCTCCAAGGTTGTCGATAAGGGGACCATGTACGATGCAGCCTCCAGCATCATGGCGCAGAAACTGTCGCAGGTGCAGGGGGTGGGGCAGGTCTTCGTGGGCGGCAGCGCGCTGCCCGGCGTGCGCATCGAGCTCAATCCCGACGCGCTGTCCGATTACGGCATCGGTCTCGAGCAGGTGCGCACCATCCTGAACGGCGCCAACACCAACAGCCCGAAGGGCCATTTTTCCGACGGCCTGCGGATGTGGGAAGTAGGCGCCAGCGACCAGATCTTCAAAGCGGCCGATTACCGGCCCATGGTGATCGCATATCACAACGGGACGGCCGTCCGCATCTCCGACCTGGGCGAGGCGGTGGATTCGGTGGAAGACCTGCGTAACGCCGGCTATCTGAACGGCAGTCCCAGCGTGCTGATCATCATTTTCCGCCAGCCCGGCGCCAACATTATCGATACCGTGGACCGCATTCGCGCCACCCTCCCGCAATTAAAGGCAGCCATTCCGCAGTCCATCGATGTGACCCCGGCCTTGGACCAGACCGTCACCATCCGGGCTTCCGTGCGCGACGTGGAGCGCACGCTGATCATATCCATCCTGCTGGTAATTCTGGTGGTGTTTTTGTTTCTGCGCAGCCCGCGCACCACGTTCATCCCCAGCGTGGCCGTCCCGGTTTCTCTCATCGGCACCTTCGGCGTCATGTACCTGCTCGGGTACAGCCTGGATAACCTGTCGCTGATGGCGCTGTGCATTTCGACCGGCTTCGTGGTGGATGACGCCATCGTGGTGATCGAAAACATCACCCGCTACCTGGAAATGGGAATGAAGCCCTTTGCGGCTGCGCTCAAGGGGGCCCAGGAAATCGGCTTCACGGTGATGACGATCAGCATTTCGCTGGTGTCGGTTTTCCTGCCGCTGCTGATGATGGGCGGCGTGGTGGGCCGCCTGTTCCGCGAGTTCTCGGTGACGCTCTCGGTGGCCATCGGCGTTTCCATGGTGGTGTCGCTGACCGCCACGCCGATGATGTGCGCCCACATGCTCAAGGAGCACACCGATCACGGCTGGCTCTACCGCTCGAGCGACCGCGGTTTCAAGCGCGTGCTGGGCGCCTACGCCAGCTCGCTCCAGTTCGTGCTGCGGCATCGGTTTATCACGCTGTGCGTGCTGCTCGGGACCATCGCCCTCAACGTGCGGCTGTTCATCAAAGTGCCTAAGGGCTTCTTCCCGCAGCAGGACAACGGCCGCCTCTCGGGCCAGATCCTGGCCGACCAGGACACCTCGTTCCAGGCGATGAACAAGATCCTGTTGCCGATGGTGAACATCGTCGCCGCCGATCCGGCGGTGGCCGCGGTGAACGGATTTACGGGTGGAGGCCGCGGCGGGTCCACCAACACCGGCAGCATGTTCATCGCGCTGAAGCCGCTGGCGGAGCGCAAAATTTCGGGCGACCTGGTGATTGCGCGACTGCGGCCCAAGCTGGCGCGGATTCCGGGCGCCAGCCTCTATCTGCAGGCCAACCAGGATATCCGTGTCGGCGGACGCAACAGCGCGGCGCAGTATCAGTACACCATGCGCGGCGACAACCTGGACGATCTGAACGCGTTCGCACCACGCATGTTCCGGGAAATAGCCAAAATCCCGATCATCGCCGACGTCAACAGCGACCAGCAGGACCGCGGCCTCCAGTCGCTAGTCACTTACGACCGGGCCACCGCGGCGCGCTTCGGCATCTCGCCACAGTTGATCGACAACACGCTCTACGACGCCTTCGGCCAAAATCAGGTCTCGACCATGTACAAGCCGCTGAACCAGTACCACGTGGTGATGGAGGTGGCGCCGGTCTACTGGCAGAACCCGGAGATCCTGCGGAGTATCTATGTGCGTGCGCCCTCCGGGGCCCAGGTGCCGCTGAGCGCCTTCGCGCGGTTCGCCCCGGCCACCGCCCCGCTCTCCGTCAACCACCAGGGCCTATTTCCCGCGGTCACCGTTTCGTTCAACCTGCGGCCCGGCGTGGCGCTGGGGGACGCGGTTGACGCCATCCAGGCCACTGCCCAAAAGGTCGGGCTGCCTCCCACCATTCAGACCATGTTTGCCGGAACCGCGCAGGCTTACATGCAGTCGCTGTCCAACCAGCCCATCCTCATTGGCGCCGCGCTGCTCACGGTGTACCTGGTGCTCGGCATCCTTTACGAAAGTTACATTCATCCCGTCACGATTCTTTCCACGCTGCCTTCGGCCGGCGTGGGCGCGCTGCTGGCGCTGACCATTACGCACACGGATTTGACCGTCATTGCCTTGATCGGCATCATTCTGCTGATCGGCATCGTCAAGAAGAACGCCATCATGATGATCGATTTCGCCCTGGCGGCGGAGCGGCTGGAAGGAAAGAACGCGCGCGACGCCATCTTCGAGGCCTGCATGCTGCGCTTCCGCCCCATCCTGATGACCACCATGGCGGCCATGCTGGGCGCCACGCCGCTGGCCTTCGGCAGGGGCGTGGGATCGGAACTGCGCCGCCCGCTCGGCATCACCATCATCGGCGGCCTGGTCCTCAGCCAAGCGCTCACCTTGTACACCACACCGGTGGTCTATCTCTACTTCGACCGGTTGCAGCGCTGGTGGAACCGGGTTCGCGGGCGCGAGGCTCAAGTGATCGGATCGGAGGCTTGAAGGACACGCAATGCAACGCATGAAGCCATGGGTTGTGGCGGCGCTGGCCGGCGTGCTGGCGTTGGCCGGCTGCACGCCCGGACCCACGTACCGGCAGCCAGCCGCAGTTGTGCCGCCGGCCTTCAAGGAACAGCCTCCGGCGGACTTCAAGGAAGCGCAGGGCTGGAAGCTGGCACAGCCCAACGACGGCCAGCTCAAAGGGAAGTGGTGGGAGATCTATAACGATCCGGAACTGAACGCGCTCGAAGAACAGGTGGCCATCGACAACCAGAACGTGTTGCAGGCCGAAGCTCAATACCGCGAGGCCGTCGCGGCGGTGAAGATCGTCCGCTCCGGGCTCTACCCCACCGTTTCCACCGCGCCCTCCATCACCGAATCGCGCACTCAGGCAGGCTCGGCGCCGGGCGCCGCCTCGGCGGCCTCCGGCCTCCACACCTTTTACAGCCTGCCCATCAGCGCCTCCTGGGAGCCGGACCTGTGGGGCAATATTCGGCGCAGCGTGACGGCCGCGGCCGCCCAGGCGCAAGCTTCTGCCGCGGACCTGGAGAACGCGCGGCTGCTCTACCAATCCGAGTTGGCCCAGGACTATTTCACCTTGCGCGGGCTGGATGGCGATATCGACCTGCTGGCGCGCACCGTCAAGTCTTACGCGGAGTACCTCGACCTGACGCACAACCGCTTTACCGGCGGTATCGCCTCCGACCTGGATGTGGCCCAAGCGGAAGCGCAACTCTACGCGGCGCAGACTCAACTGGTCGATTTCGGCGTGACGCGCGCGCAGATGGAACACGCCATCGCGGTGCTCGCCGGCAAACCGCCGTCGGCCGTTACCATCGCCGTCAAGATCTTGACGACGCCGCCACCGCCGGTGCCCATCGCGCTGCCATCCGCGCTGCTCGAACGGCGCCCGGACATCGCCTCTAATGAGCGCCTGGCGGCAGCCGCCAACGAACAGATCGGCATCGCCCAGGCAGCTTTCTTTCCGTCACTCACGCTGGCTGCAACGGCCGGATTTGAGGCTTCGCGCATCACAACCTGGCTAAGCTGGCCCAGCCGGTTCTTCTCAGTGGGCCCCACGCTGGCCGAAACCATTTTCGACGCCGGGCGCCGCCGCGCGCAAGTCAACCAAAACCTGGCCGCCTACGATGCCGCCGTAGCCGCGTATCGCCAGAGCGTGCTGACGGCGTTCCAACAGGTGGAAGACAGCCTTTCCACGTTGCGCGTCCTGGCGGACGAGTCGGTGGTCGCCGATCAGTCCGTCAAGTCCGCGGACCGCGCCTTGGAGGTCTCCACCGCGCAATACAAGGCCGGCACTACGGCGTATCTCACCGTGCTGACCGCACAGGGCACTGCGCTGGCCGCTGAGAAGGCCCAGATCGATCTGCTGGCGCGGCGTCTGGAAGCCAGCGTGCAACTGGTGGTGAATCTCGGCGGCGGCTGGGACACATCGCAATTGCCAACCAAGCAAGACGTCGTCAAAACCGCCAACCCGCCGCAACCAGCCGCGGCACCGGTGAAGACGCAGTAACCCAAGGCTCTCAATGCCCGCGGCGCGGATTTGCTTCTGCATTTGCCCCTCGTGTTTCCGCCCAGCGCCGGGTAATCGTCGCTTAGGCTGATGGTTTACGTCAGGCTCCGGCAAATGTACAGGTGATAACAGCTATTTTGCCGGTTTCGGATCGCCCGGAGGCTGGGCACCCTCGGCGCGTTTGGTTTCGCTTTCGCCCGCTGGCCCTGCATCGGGTTTGTCCCCAGTACCTTTGCCACCGGCCATAGTAGGCAGGTATTGCACAATCACCGAGATTCTGCGGTTGGAAGCGTTCATCGGGTCTTCCGGATGGCGTAGTTGGCGGTCGGCGAAGCCGCGAACCTGGCCCACCTGGTCCGTGCGTAACCCATTGGCCTGCATGATCTTGCGGGCAGAGTTGGCGCGGTCGGCGGAGAGCTCCCAGTTGCTGTAGGAAGCATCGCCACTATATGGTTTGGAATCGGTGTGGCCTTCAATCAGCATGCTGTTGGGTAATCTGCCCAGCTCACCCGCCAGTGTGCTGAGCAGTTGGCTGCCGCTTTCTGTGGGAACCGGCTTGCCGGACTCAAAAAACATCCCGGCTTCAGTCTCCAGTAACTCGATGCGCAGCCCGTCGGAAGTTATGGTGATTTCCACGTGGTCCTTCAGGCTGTGGAAGTTGGGTACGGCCTTCAGCGCCTCCTGGAGCTTCTCGCGCAGTTTGCTCATGTCGTCCTTGGGGATTTCGATCGAATTCCCCAATCCGGCAGCGGCGGTTCCGGTTTGCTTGCCGGGTCCGCTGGGGTTGTTGAAGTAGGCACTGATGGCTTTTTGCACCTCCTTGTCCGCGCCCATCAACCACAGCACGATGAACAACGCCATCAAGGCGGTGACAAAGTCCGCGTAGGCGACTTTCCAGGCGCCGCCGTGGTGCGCACGGTGCCCAGCGGCTTTTCGGCGGATGACAATGATCGGACGGGCTGTTTCGGCTTGTGGAGTTTCGCTGGGCATGGTTTACGCCACCTTGCCCGGCGCCGCGTTGCCGGCCGCCTTGCCCGGCGGCGCGTTGTCGGCCGCCTTGCCGCCGCCGCGGCAGGCGGTCTCCATCTCCTTGAACGACGGGCGCACCTCCGACGGGATCGAACGGCGCGCCAATTCCACTGCCAGGATGGGGCTCATCCCTTTGACGAATGCCAGTGCAGCCACGCGCAGAAAGCTGTAGTAGTTGGCCTCCGCTGCGATCTGCTTACCCATGGCCGAAGACAGCGGGCCAAACACGCCATAACACAACAGGACGCCCAGGAAGGTGCCCACCAGGGCCGAGGCCACCTTATGTCCGATCTCCTCCTTAGGGCCTCCCAACGAGCCCATGGTGATGACGACGCCCAGGACCGCCGCCACGATTCCCAGTCCGGGCAGGGCATCCGCCATGGTGCCGAGCGCCGAGACCGGTTCGTCCGCTTCCCGGTGGTGGACTTCCAGGTCCGCTTCCATCATGTTGTCGATGTCCATGGGATCCACGCCGCCCGAACACGCCATGCGCAGGGTATCGCATAGAAAGGCCAGCGCGTGATGCGCTTTCAGGAAATCCGGGTATTTACTGAAAACAGGGCTCTTCTCCGGGTTGTCCACCTCTTCTTCGATCTTGGCGGTGCCCGCCTTGCGAGCGTGGTTGTACAGCTCGAAGAGCATCTTGAGGTTGTTGAGGTAAAAGGCCTTGGTGTAGGCTCCGCCGCTGAAGATGCCTGCGACCCCTTTGCCGATGCGAATCAGCGTGGGAAGCGGATTGGCCACCACGAGGGTGCCGATGGCCGCCCCCAGGATGATGAGCACCTCGGCCGGCTGCATCAGGACCAGAAACTTGCCGTGTTCCATCGCGTAGCCGGCCGCGATGGCGCCAAACACCACGACAATCCCGATGATGGAGATCATTGGACGAACTTGATACGCCAATGAATCTATCGGTGGAGCGGCGGATTACTTTAGACGGTGGGGGCCCCCCAGATTGGCCTTGCTATTCCCGGCTCTTGCCTGGAAAAATAGGGCTTTGGTGAAGACTATGCGCGTACGCGTGTTGGGCATCGTGCTGGCCGGCGGGAAAGGAACCCGGCTCTACCCGTTGACCAAGGAACGGGCCAAGCCGGCCGTTCCCTTCGGAGGCAAGTACCGCATCATCGACTTCGTGCTCAGCAATTTCATCAACTCGGGCATCTACTCGATCTATGTGCTGACGCAGTTCCGCAGCCAATCGCTATTGCAGCACCTGAGCGAAGGC
This sequence comes from Bryobacteraceae bacterium, assembly GCA_049511495.1. GTDB lineage: Bacteria > Acidobacteriota > Terriglobia > Bryobacterales > Bryobacteraceae > Bog-375. The sequence continues at coordinate 16,901 of JBEKXZ010000010.1, forward strand.
TGGCAGTTCGGCACCTTGCTGAAGTCGCAATTTATTATTCCGGTGCCCGCGCAGATGCGGTCTCCGGGCGAGACCTGGTACCAGGGAACGGCCGACGCGATCTACCAGAACATCAACCTGGTGGAGCAGGCCGATCCGGACGCGGTGGCCATCTTCGGCGGCGACCACATCTACCGGATGAACCTGAACACCATGCTCGATTTCCACCTGGACAAAGGCGCGGAGGTCACCGTGGCCGCCATCCCGGTCGACAAACAGCATGCTTCCGAGTTCGGCGTCATCGAAGCCAACGAGGACGGCCGCATTCTGGCGTTCCACGAGAAGAACCCCACCGCGCCGACCATTCCGGGCGACGACACGCGCGTCTACGCGTCCATGGGCAACTACATGTTCTCGACGCGCAGCCTGCTGCGCCTGCTGGCCGACGATGCGGCGGAGGAAGCCAGCAGCCACGATTTCGGGCGCGACATCCTGCCCAAGCTGGCCGGCAACGCAAAGATTTATGCTTACGATTTCCAGGGCAACCGCATTCCCGGCGAACCGGCCGATTCCGAGCCCTACTGGCGCGACGTGGGAACTATCGAGGCCTATTACGAGGCCAACATGGACTTGCGGACGATTACCCCCGCGCTCAACCTGTACAACCCGGAGTGGCCGCTGCGCAGCGCCAGCTACGCGGACCCGCCGGCCAAGTTCACCTTCGACCAAGAGAGCCGCCGCGGGCAGGCCATCGACAGCATCGTTTCCGGCGGCTGCATTCTCTCGGGCGGGATGGTGCGCAACTCCATCCTGTCGCGCGGCGTGCGCGTGCATTCGAGCGCCATGGTGGATGAGTGCGTGATTCTGGACAACTGCGATATCGGCCGGCGGGCCAAAGTGCGGCGGGCCATTCTGGACAAGAACGTCAGCGTGCCGGAGGACACCCAAATCGGCTACGACCTGGAGCACGACCGCCAGTTCCATCACGTCACCGAAAGCGGCATTGTGGTGGTGGCCGGCGAACGCACGCCGGTGGAGATTTCCTCATTGGTGCTTTGACGCGGCCACCAGCCGCACGCGCCCGATGGAACATCACATCCTCGAGTGGATCACCGAGTACGGTTACGCGGCCATCATCGGCCTGCTGATGCTGGGAATTGTCGGCCTGCCGGTGCCGGATGAGACCCTGCTGACCTTCACCGGGTACCTGGTGTTCCGCGGCAACCTCCGCTTGCCTCTGGCATTCGCGGCTGCGCTCACCGGCAGCGGCTGCGGCATCACCATCAGCTACCTGATCGGCCGCACGTTCGGGCTCAAGGCGATTCACCGCTACGGCCGGTACGTGCGCATCCGCGAGGAACACGTGGAAAAGGCGCACGCCTGGTTCCGCAGGGCCGGCCACTGGAGTCTGACCCTGGGCTATTTCATGCCCGGAGTGCGGCACCTGACCGCTTTCGCGGCGGGTATGAGCGCTCTCGAAGCGCCGCAATTCGCACTGTTCGCCTACACCGGCGCCGTCCTCTGGGTGTCGGCGTTTCTGTCGCTCGGCTACTTTCTGGGCGACCGCTGGGAGGCGGTCGAACACAATATCCACCACTACCTGGTCTACCTGACGTTGGTGGGGATCATTGCGCTGGCGGGCTACCTGATCTGGCGAAAGCGGCGGGCGCGAGCCAGGTGAGAGCCGATGAAGGTAAGGGACGTAATCAAGGCGATGGAGACGGACGGTTGGGTGCTGGACCGGACTCGGGGCGACCACCGCCAATACGTCCACCCCGCCAGGCCGGAAGCGGGGACGGTAACGGTTCCCGGTCACCCAGGCGACGACTTGCCAGCCGGGACGCTAAGCTCGATACTGAAGAAGGCAGGGCTGAAGAGATGAAGAAGTACGCGGTTGTTTTCGAGAAGGCGCCTAACAACTGGGCCGCCTACGTGCCGGACCTCCCTGGCTGCGTGACCACGGGCCGGACCATCGAGGAGACACGCCGGCTGATCGCGGAGGCGGTCGAGTTCCATATCGAAGGAATGCGTTTGAAAGGTGAGCCCGTACCCGAGCCAACCGCGGTGGCAGAAACAGTGGAGATCCGGGCGGCGTAAGGTGGGCGGTTTGCCTCAGACCGACAAGAGCCTCACGCAGTTTCGCGTTTCGTAGCCTGTCCCCGGATCTCATACCCGGATCTCATAATCCTTGACGTCCAAGCCATGCTGCCGTAAAGTAAGGCTAGGAGTTTGGTATGTTATCGAGAGCAAACCTCCACTTAGTGTTTATGGCCCTGATTTCGCTGCGAATCTACGGGCAAACCTCGCTTCCGCCCGGGTCGATCAATGGAGCGGCCACTCCCGACCAGATCCCGGATGTCGTGGCTACGCGGCTCTTCCTTGCAGCGATCGCGGGTCCGATCGTTCCAAACGCGACAGCCGTCCAGCCCGCCGATTCCAAGCAGGCCGCGAGGCTTTCGCCGATTGGGCTCAACCCTGCTGACACCGGCGCGCTGCTCCAGGCTGCTGGGACATGGCAGGCCAACGTTTCCGCAGCTAAGGGAACCGCGGTTGACTTGGACGGGCTCACCCAGAATGTTATTACGTCTTTACAGGGCCAAATGAGTACACAGGGGTTTGCGTCGTTTCTGGCCTACGTCCGATCACAGAAGAAATATATGCAGAGAGTCCCGGTGCCGGACATGGCCCAACATTGAGTCCGTGGTCGAGAGGAGATCCAGCAATGACCCACCATATCTACCGATCCCTAGCGCTCCTGACAATGGCAGTGGCCGCCCCGGCCCAGATCACAGTCGACCTCTACAATAGCCCTTCGTCCGACGGCACGTATGTGTACGATACCGGCGTGCTCCAATACAGCCCCGGCACGAACTGCGCCATGTGCGCCTCCGCGACTCACACCTACCAGGGGAGCGTGGGCATCACGTCTCCGTCTGGCAGGTACGCCTCATGCAACTTCGGCACTGTGCAGTCAGCGGCTAATACGGTGAATCTACAATGTGAGGCAAGCCTTCCGATTGACGGCGAAGAGGGCGACTTCATCGGAGTGTACAACCCAGTAGCCGTTTGCTCACTGGTCGGTAAGTTTCTTAACGTCTCCATCAACTTTTCGCTAAGTTTCGCTATAACCTATACCCAATCCACGGGTTTCTACTCAGATAATAATGGCTGGTGTGCACAAGAGAACGCGTGCACAAATACAGGCACGCCGATGTGTCCGATAGTATCGGTGAGGAACGGCATAAGCCTTACCACCTGCGCCATCTGGTTTGAGACCCTTAGTGCCGTAGTGAACGGCCTGTGCCAGCCCATCATATCGTGGGCGGCCGGCGGCCCAGGTGTTTGTACCGCAACCAGTCACTGAGGGCGTTTTGGCTGATTATGGGCGGGTATCTAGCTATCGCAGGTTGTCTGGCGGTCCTGGCGGTAGCGAGGTGTCAGGCGGATGACGCGGCGGGCAAAGCAGCTAAGAGCGTCCCGGGGTACAATAGTCCCATGTCGGAATCGGTCTTCAAAGCATTCGTTGCTAGGCCTGTGCCAGCGGTCCGCGTTGAGGACCTGAGGCGTGTGTGGTCCTTTATGGCGTCCGACCAAAGTCGAATCCAGGCCCAGAGATCGGTCAGCCTGAGCGTCATGGCCGGTCTGTGCGGGCCGGACGCCGACGCCCTTGCAGTGTCGTTCCGTGCCACGCTTATCCAGACTTTACTGCGACTAGGTCGGTTGGACCGGTGGCGAAATGGAAGCACCTTGCAGGACAAGGTCTTCGAGGTGGCAGCAAAATTCCCGCTTCCAAAAGGGCCGGCTGAAGCCGATCTTGACGCCTTGGTTGCCGCAATGGAGTAGCCCGGTCCGCAGCCGTCGCGAGTTCTTCGGTCGTCCAATGCGACTATCGCGCCGGCCGGCGAGTGGATCTGGCGAAAACGCCCGGCGCGAGCCAGGTGAGCGCCAGCGCCACTGTCACCACCACCACGCAGCCGATCACGTTGTACCAGAGATAGGAAATGTTGCCGCGCAGGAACGCCCAGAAGATGGCGGCCTCGCCCGCCAGCATGCCCAGGAACACGGCCGTGCCGCCGACCCTCCGGAAGGCGAATGCCACCACGAAGCAGCCGAGCAGCGAGCCGTAGAACAGCGATCCCACCACGTTGACGGCCACGATCAGCGATCCGAGCTTCTTGCCCCAGCCGGCGAATGCGACCGCATAAGCGCCCCAGAACAAGGTGGCCCAGCGCGAGGCGTTCAGATAATGATGATCGCTGGCGCCGCGGCGAAAGTGCCGGCGGTACAGATCCACCACGGTGACGGTGGCGAGCGAGTTGATTTCGCCCGAACTGGCGGACATGGTGGCGGCGAACACCACCGCAATCACCAGTCCCACGATGCCGGCCGGCAAGTAACGCGTCACAAACGAGAGGAAGATGTAATTGGTGTCGCTGAAGCTTTTCTCGCCGCCGCTCGCTTCCACCAGGAGAGCGGCGCTCGAGCGGGCCGCATCGAGCGACTGCTGCGCGCCGCGATAATCCACGAGGCTACGCGCGTGGGCCGCACCGTCGCCGGCCCGGTGCGCCTGCGCCAGCGCCAGCGCGGCTTCCCGGCGCCTCTCAAACGCTTCGTGATAGCGTGTTTCGACGCTCGAGTACTCGCTCGCCTGCGAGATCCGCGCTAGCTCGGTGTGCTGGAACAACACCGGCGGCTCGACGAACACGTAAAAGACGAACACCATGGCGCCGATGAAAAGGATGAAGAACTGCATCGGAATCTTCGCGACCGCATTGAACAGCAGGCTGAGCCGGCTTTCCATGATCGAACGGCCGGTGAGATACCGCTGCACCTGCGATTGGTCGCAACCGAAGTAGGACAGAAACAGAAATGTGCTGCCTATAAGGCCGCTCCAGATATTGAAGCGGTCGTTCCAGTCGAAGTTGGTGGTGACGGCGTTGAGGCGGCCGGCTGCGCCGGCGAGAAACACCGCGTCGCCGAACGAGACCGAGTGCGGCAGCAGCACAATGACGGTCACCAGCGCAATCAGCAGGCCCAGAAAAATGACGCCCATCTGCTGCACGTCCGACCAGGTGACGGCCTTGATGCCGCCGATCACGGTGTAGGTGACCACGGTTGCGCCCATCAGCAGCGTGGTCGAGCGCTCCGGCCATCCCAGAATCACCGAGAGCACGATGGCTGGTGCGTAGATGGTGAGCCCAGCCGAGAGGCCACGCTGGCACAGGAAGATCACGCTGGCCAGCGCGCGGGTCTTCGCGTCGAACCGGTTTTCCAGGTACTCATATGCGGTGTAGACGCGGGCGCGATAAAACACCGGCACCACCACGGCGCAAACCACGATCATCGCGATGGGCAGGCCGAAGTAAGCCTGCACGAAGCGCATGCCGTCCACGTACGATTGGCCGGTGGTGGAGATGAACGTGATGGCGCTGGCCTGGGTGGCCATGATGGAGAGCGCCATGGCGTACCACGGCATGGTCTTGCCGGCGAGCAGGTAACGGTCCACCGTGTTGCTGCCGCGGCTGCGGTACAAGCCGTAGGCCACGATGGAAACCAGCGAGGCGAGCAGGACCACCCAATCCAGGGCTCTCATCGGTAGGCACGCGCGAAGAAGTACGCCGCCAGAATCACGCCCGCGAGGTACACCAGCACGGCCGCATAGACGCGCCGCCAGCTACCCAGAAACGGCGGCGGCGAGTCCGGCAGATCGGGAAGCTCCGGCATGTGAGGCAGTGTAACACGGGAGGAATGCGCCGCACCCTGCGGCGATCGGACAAAACGGCTCAGATTTGGCTATCCTGTCGAAAGGTCGCGGAAAATGCAAACTTGCCGGTGACAATGTGCCCTGGCCTACCCCTGGAAAGACGCGCCGCCGCCGGGTCCGCTCACGATGAGACCAATCTTCCTTGTGGGCTGTCCGCGCAGCGGCACAACGCTGCTGCGGGATCTGCTGCGTTCGCACCCGAACCTCACCTTTCCTCCCGAGTCGCATTTCATTCCGCGGTTCTACCGAGCTTTCGGCGACCCCTCTTCCGACGAGCAGGCATGGCAGCTCGCTCGTCGCATTCTGAAGAGTCCCCGTGTGGCCCTACTCTGGAGGATTACTGCGGAGAAGCGGGATTTTGCCGGATGCCGGTCGTTCAGCGGCGTAACGCGGCGCCTCTTCGAGATTTGGGCCGGGAAAGACGGCAAACCGCGCTGGGGCGACAAGACGCCGCATTACGTGCGCGACATTCCGTTGCTGCTGCGGCTCTTCCCGGAAGCGCAGGTGATTCACATCGTTCGCGACGGCCGCGACGTGGCGCTATCCTGGCTGCGCACGCGTATCGAGCCGCGGAACCTGTATGTGGCCGCGCGCATGTGGAAGGAAATGGTAACGCAAGGCCGCCACGATGGCGCGCTGCTGCGCCCCGGAGCTTACTTCGAACTGCGTTATGAGACGCTGCTGACCGAGCCGGAAGCTACCATGCGAAGCGTGTGTGAGTTCCTCATCGAGCCTTACGACGCGGTGGTTCTCTCTCCCAATAGGATCGCGCCCGGGCGCCGGCGGCATGCCATTGAGCCGGGGAGCCCGGCTTTAGCGGGCATCATAGTAAGGAATAACGCCGGCGGCTGGAGATCCGGCATGAGCCTACGCCAGAGGGTGCTGTTCGAAAGTGTCGCCGGCGGCCTGCTGAGCGAATTGGGATACCCGGTCGAGGGCCTCGCCGGAACGCTCTCGCGCGGCGAAAGGCTTCTGTGGGAAGCCGACCACCAGGCGCGCTTTCTGGCGCGGACTTTGTGGAAGCTGTGCAGGCCATATCGACGCCGCGCCGTGGCTTCTTTCGGATGGGCGATAGTGCGTTCTTTTCTGCGCCGCCCGGCATTGAAAAGATCGGGGCGGAAAGGGACAGACGCACTCTCCTAAGACGCGCTCGCTTGGACTGGACCCCAAAGCTGAGGCAGGGAGAGTAAGGACACCTTCCCTGAACCCATCGGTTGCCCCAAAAACGAACACCATCACGCGCCCACGGTACTAGTGGCCCACGGTCTGCTCGACCAGTGCTTGTGCTTCGGTCTGAATCTGGCGCAGGTGGGACTCGCCAGCGAAGCTCTCGGCGTAGATCTTGTAGACGTTTTCGGTACCGGAGGGGCGCGCGGCAAACCATCCGCGGCGGGTCACCACCTTGAGGCCGCCGAGCGGCGCGCCATTCGACGGCGCACGGCTGAGCTTGGCCTCGATGGGGTCGCCAGCGAACTCGAGGGCGGTCACCTGCTCCGGCGTGAGCGCGGTGAGACGCGCCTTTTGCTCCGGCGTGGCGGGAGCGTCGATCCGTTCGTAGACCGGCGCGCCGAATTGTTCGGTGAGCTTGTCGTAGATCTCGCCGGGGTCGCGGCCGGTCCGCGCCAGCATTTCCGCCGCCAGCAAGCCGAGAATGAGGCCGTCCTTATCGGTGCTCCACGGCGTGCCGTTGCGGCGCAAAAACGATGCGCCGGCGCTTTCTTCGCCGCCAAAACCGAGCGATCCGTCGAGCAGCCCGTCCACGAACCACTTGAAGCCGACCGGCACTTCGAACAGCGGATGGCCCAGGTGATTTGCCACCCGGTCGATCATGCTGGAGGAGACCATCGTCTTGCCCACCCCCGCGCTCTCCTTCCAGCCCGGCCGGTTGAGGAACAGGTAAGAAATGGCCGCCGCCAGGTAATGATTCGGATTCAGCAGACCTGCGCTGCGCGTCACAATGCCGTGGCGGTCATGATCCGTGTCGCAGGCCCACGCCACATCGAACTTGTCCTTGAGCGCGATCAAGCTTGCCATGGCGTAAGGCGACGAACAATCCATGCGGATCTCGCCGTCCCAATCGAGCGTCATGAAACGGAATGTGGCATCCGCCCAATCGTGCCGAATGGTCATATGCAGGCCGTAGCGTTCGGCGATGCGGCCCCAGTAGGCGATGCCCGCGCCGCCCAGCGGGTCGGCTCCCAGTGAGAGGCCCTCGGAGCGGACTGCGTCGAGATCCAGCACAGCGCCCAGGTCGTCGACGTAGCTCGAAACATAATCGAAGCGCTGTGTCGCGGCGATAGCGCGGGCGTAAGGGATGCGCCGCACCGGCCGCAAACCATCGGCCAGGATGGCGTTGGCGCGGTCCTGGATCTTGCCGGTGACCCCGGTATCGGCGGGCCCTCCATTGGCCGGATTGTATTTGAAACCGCCGTCGGCGGGCGGATTGTGCGAGGGCGTGATGACGATGCCGTCGGCGAAACCGGAAGTGCGGCCGGCGTTGTAAACCAGGATGGCGTGCGAGAGCGCAGGCGTGGGCGTATAGCCAAGATCGGAGTCGATCGTCGCGGCCACGCCGTTGCCCGCCAGCACTTCCAGCGCCGTGGCCGATGCCGGCTCGGAGAGCGCGTGCGTGTCCTTGGCCAGAAAGAGCGGCCCCTCGGCGCCGTTTTCCCGGCGCAAATCGCAGATCGCCTGCGTGATCGCCAGGATGTGGTCCTCGTTGAAAGAACCCTTGAGCGACGACCCGCGATGTCCCGACGTGCCGAAGCTGACCTTCTGCGCAGCCACAGACATATCGGGTTTGGCCGTGTAGTAGGCCGTTACCAAGCGCGGCAAGTTTTCGAGCTCGTTTTCTTTGGGAGGTTGACCAGCATGCGGATGAATCGCCATGGACCCTAACTTAACCGTTTTGCCGAAGCCAGTGCAAATGGGTGACGCGGGGCATGCTTTAAAGGAACTTGCAGAAAACCGCTGGGCACGGCCCCGCCCGCCTACTTCTTTTTTCGCAGATAGATGGTTCCGTGGAGAGTGTGGAAGCTGACCGCCACGCCGCCGCCGTTGATGACACCCTCGAAATTGTTGTCGAAACGCAGGCGGAATCTGAGCCCGCCGGAATTGCCGTTCCCCGCCGACGCAAGTCCACCGAGCGCAATTTCGAAATCGCTATAGATCTCCGCGCTCATGGTCTTGAACTTCACGTTGGCCTTGACGTCGGCCGGCAGCGCCACATCGATGGAGCCATTCAAGCTGCTGAACGACAGCGGCTTGGAGGGATCGACGCGATCCATGACTACGTGGATCGGGCCATTCAGCGAATGCGCCACCACGGTTCCCGAGATGCCGGCTAGTTCGGTGCGCCCGGAGAGCGTATCGGCATCCACTTCGCCGCGCAGGCCATCCACGCTCAGGTTGCCATTGAGCGTGTGCAGATCCACCGACATGTCGGCGGGAACGGTGATCGTCAGCGGGCCCCGCAGAGTTGGGTCGGCATGGATCTCGATTACGTTATCGGCCTCATCGATGGTGAGGCCGCGCGGCCCGTCGATGCGGCGCATGCCTCCGGCGCTGGGCGTGGCGTGAGAGCCGGACTCTACGATCACGTCGCTGCCGCCGTACGTTTTCACCGTAATCGAGTTGTTGATCACATGCACACGCAACTGGCGCGCGTGGCCGCCCGGGCGGGCTGGAACCACTACGCGCCCCGCGCCGTCCTGCGCGGCGGCGAGACTGCACACGGCAATAGCTGCGCCCGCAAGGGCGAATATGGTTTTCATGACTGGTGTTCCTCTTTTTCGTCCGGCCGATTTGCCCGCCTAGGGTTTCGCCTCATGCAGGCGGATGGGGCCGTTGAAGCCTTCAAATTCGAGCTTGGGGCCGCCCTGGCCGATTTGCCCCGACCCGGAGCGTCCGCTGTGGTAAACGTATTTCGTGCCGCCTTCGCCTGTGCTGGCTTTGGCTGCCACTTCGAAATCGGAAAACACGCCGCCGTTAAATGTCTTGTAGCTCAGCTCGGCATTGAGGCCGGGCTGAAAGTAGGCATCCACGGCGCCGTTGAAGGTCTTGACCTTGAGATCCTGCTCCGGGTTGCGGCGGAAGGCGATCTTCACCGGTCCGTTGAACGTGTCGACGCTCCCGGCGCCGGTAACGTCATTCACCTCGATGTGGCCGTTGAAGGTGTGGAGGTTGAAATCGCCGCTGGTTCCCTTGACGGCGATTTCGCTGTTGAAGTTTCCGAGCCAAAGCGCAGTGCCGGCGGGCACCTGGATGTCGTAATCGAACTCGACGCGATAACCCTCTTCGTCGCCCCGATGATTGCCGTGGTGGTAATCCTGATGGAGTTTGACTTCGCCGCCCTGCGCGGAGATTTCGAGCGTCACCTCGCGCTTGGCTTCCGCCAGCTTCTCCGCGGATTCGGCGCGGTTGTGGCGCACTAGCGTGACCTCGATCTGGCTGCCGCCGCCGGCGACGTGAATCGCGCCGGCGAAGTTGTCGACGACCAGCTTGTGGCCGGTTCCACCGGCGTAGGAACGATGGATAGTCTCCTGGTCTTCCACCTGCCAGTGGCGATCCGAATCATGCGCCGCCAGCGGCGCCAGCAAAACGGCCAGCAGCAAAAGCGTTTTCATCTGGATTCTCCTTGGATGTCCAACTTCTCGATAGCCCATTGCGCGCGCTGGCGCACGGCTTCATCAGCCTCGGGACGGCTGGCCAGGCGGCGCAGCGCGGAGGCGCAATCGCGGTCCTTGGATTTCACCACCAGGTCGATCAGGGCCACTTGCGCCAGCGGCGAATCCTGTGCGGCCAGGGTGGCCGGCAGGGCGCGCCGCACGTTCGGATCGGCCGCATACTTGTCCAGCGCATCCACCGCCGAAAGGCGCACGTTCACGTTGGAATCGTGCGAGGCCGCGTAGAGCAGCGCCTCTTCCACCTGCGGATCCGGCTGCGTCATCGAATACGCGTAAGTGACGCCTTCGATCCTGGATGCGGGAGACTGCTGCTGCATCAAAGAGAGCGCCACCAACTGGTGCAGGCTTTGCACCTGGCCTTGCAATTGCGCGATCTCGGGCGTTACCGATGGACGCGGCGCCAGCATGCGGCCGGCGACGAGACCGATGGCGAGAATGGCCAGGCCGGCTGCCAGTTGCCACGCCCAGCGCGGCAGAGCTTGGCGGGACTGCGCCGGCAGCGGAACGGCAGCGAGGCGGCCTTGTTCCAGTCCGGCCTCGAAGGAGGCCAGGGTCTCCTGAAAGCGCTCCTTCATCGCTGCGCCGGGTTCGGCTTCGAGCTTGAGTGCTTCCAGGCCCCGCCAGACGATCCCCAGGTGTGCCAGTTCACCACGGCACCCGGAGCAGCCTTCCAGGTGTTCGATGAGACGCTCCCGAGCTCTTTCGCCCAGCCGGCCGGCGAGGCACTCGGGAAGTTGTTGTCGGAAGTTATCGCAGTTCATGACATGGGTTCTCCCCGCAAGGCGAAGAAGCGGTCGCCCAGTTCGTGCAACGCCCGGTAGACGCGCACCTTCACCGTCCCGACCTCGCACTGCAGCGCAGCCGCGATTTCTTCGTATTTCAAATCCAGGAAACGGCTCATGACGAGCACTTCCCTTTTCTCCGGCGGCATCTCGGCCAGGGCCTGGCGCAGCAGCGCGGTTTCCTGCTTCTCTTCCATCAGCCGGTCGGGCGCCGCGTCCGGACTGCTCGCCTCCGGCGCCTCGGCAGGCCAGGCGACTTCGTTCTTCCCCCGCCGCAGGTGATCCAGGTAGGCGTTGCGGCCAATCTGAAACAGCCAGGCGCGGAAGGTGTTTTCCGTCTGGTAGCTCCGGCGGTACTTGAGCACGCGAAAAAACGCTTCCTGCACCAGGTCCTCGCTGGCAGCGCGGTCCCCGGTAAGGTGCAGAAAGTAGTGCAACAGGGCCCGTTGATGGCGGTCGAACAAAACTTCGAGGCGGTTCACCTCGCCATCCCGGACTTGCCGCATGATTTGCTCGTCCTCCACCATTACCTGCTTTTCAAAAGGGAATACCGGCCAGATCGAAAATGGTTACGAAAATAGTTCCAGCGGGGTTCCCGATGTGCGTCGCGGGAGCTTCCTTTGCGCGTTGGAACTCGCCCCGCTCATTTGACAAGGCTTGTGTGCGGTTTCTATCATAGAAAATCACAGTCGATCTAGTTTCGGCCGCCCTTTCGGGCCGCCGTTTGCTGCCCAAATGGCAATTACTGCGTCTTCTTCAGTCTGGGATACAACCGTATGATTAAGGTAGAAGGTCTCACCAAGCGATACGCGCGCACCGTTGCGGTGGACAACATCTCGTTCGAGGTGGAAAAGGGGCAAATCGTCGGTTTCCTGGGGCCCAATGGCGCCGGGAAGACCACCACCATGCGTGTGCTGACGTGTTTTCTGCCCCCTACGGCCGGCACCGCGACGGTCGCCGGCTATGACGTGCACGAGCACCCCATCGAGGTGAAAAGGAGGATCGGCTACCTGCCGGAATCGCCGCCCCTGTACCCGGAGATGGACGTTACCGGATACCTCGAATTCGCCGGCAAGCTGAAAGGCATCCCGTCCGCCGACATCAAGAAGCGGGTGGACGAGGTGCTGGGCCGCTGCGCCATCGGCGACGTGCGCGACAAGCTCATCGGTAAGCTATCCAAGGGGTACCGGCAGCGCGTAGGACTGGCGCAGGCCATCATCCACAACCCGGATGTGCTGATCCTGGACGAGCCGACCTCGGGTCTCGATCCGAAGCAGATCATCGAAATCCGCGAGCTGCTGAAGTCGCTGGCCGGCAGCCACACCATCATTCTCAGCACCCACATTCTGTCGGAAGTGGAGCACTCCTGCCAGCGCGTCATCATCATCAGCGCCGGCAAACTGGTGGCCATCGATTCGGTGGCGAATCTCACCAACCGCTTGCGCGGCTCCGAATCGGTGGCGCTTGAAGTGGAAGCCGCCGGTGGCAGCCCGAATCCGAGCGACGTGCAACTGCGCCTGGAGCAGGTGGCGGGCGTCAGGAGCGTAGTGATGAAGGACTCCAAGAACGGCCGCCTGACATTTGAAGTGGAAAGCCTGCAGGGGCGCCAGATCCGCGCCGACCTGGCGCGCAGCGTGGTCAACGCCGGTTGGAACCTCAGTGAATTGCGGCCGGTCGGGCTCAGCCTGGAAGAGGTTTTCCTGCAACTGACTGCGGCCGAGAAAAAGGGCGAAGCGCCCGCGGAAAGCGAGGTAGCAAAGCAATGAAGCTCATATTCCTGATTGGCAAGAAAGAATTTAAGAGTTACTTCGTTTCCCCCATCGCTTATCTGCTGATGGCATTTTTCGGATTGATCTTCGGATTCGCCCTCTATACCGCAACCCGCGACGTGGTGCGGATGGGTTTCCAGGCGCAGATGATGGGCCAGTCGCAGCCCATCAACCTGAACGACATGATCATCCGCCCGCTGCTGGGCTTCGCCAGCACGGTGTCGCTGTTCCTGATTCCCATGATCACCATGCGGTTGATCGCCGAAGAGAAGAAAACCGGCACCATTGAGCTGCTGCTCACTTCGCCGGTGAGGGACATCCAGATCATCCTCGGCAAATGGTTCGCCGCGATGCTTCTGTACTTGTGCATCCTAGGCGTGTCGGCGATCGATATCGCCATGCTGTTCGCCTGGGGCAAGCCCGATTGGAGACCGGTGCTGGTGGCGTACCTGGGGCTGATCCTGCAAGGCGGCTGCCTGCTGGCCATCGGCGAATTCATCTCCACGCTCACCCGCAACCAGATCATCGCCGGCGGCGTCACGTTTTTCGTGTGCCTGCTGCTGTGGGTGCTGAGCTGGTCCACGGCTTTCGATAGCGGCACGACGTCCCAGGTGATCAATTACCTGTCCATCGTCACCCACTTCGAGAATTTCGCCAAGGGCGTGTTGGATTCCAGGGACGCAGTCTTCTACCTGTCGATGATTTTCTTTTCGTTGTTCATAACCTCGCGATCTATGGAATCGCTGCGGTGGAGGAGCTGACATGGCGGCTAAATGGCTCAAAACCCGGCAAACCAAGTACGGCGCCTATATCACGGTTTACACTCTGGTCGTCCTCGCCATTCTCGCCGGCGTGAATTTCCTGGCCAATCGCTACGACCAATCCTACGACGCCACCAAGAACAAGCAGTACAGCCTCTCCGACCAGACCATCAAGATCGTTAAGGGTCTGAAGAGCGACGTCCGCATGATTTACTTCGGCGAGAGCGGCAGCTTCCCGAACGCCCGCGATCTGCTGGACCGGTACTCATCGCTGTCCACCAGGCTGCACGTGCAGTACATCGACCCGAATAAGAAGCCGACGCTGGCCAAGGCCGCCGGATTCCGCTCCGATTCGCCGGTGGTGGTGGAGAACGGCCCGCGCCAGGAAGGCGCCAAGAGCCTGACCGAAGAGGAGGTCACCGGTGCGTTGATCCGCGCGCTCAAGAGCGGCGAACGCAACGTGTGCTTCATGACCGGCGCGGGCGAACACTCGATCGACGATCAGGACCGCGACGGCTTTTCGGTTCTCAAGGCGCTGCTGGAGCGCGACAACTACAAATCGCGCGAGGTTTCGCTTAAGCCCGCCGCGGCGCCCGACGCTGGCAAGAAAGTCGAGATCGGGCAGGCCGCGGCGGCCGCGCCGGTCGAGGTTCCCAAAGATTGCACGGTGCTGGTCTCCGGCGGCCCCACTGCCGACTACCCGGCGCCGGTGGTGGCGGCTCTTAAGAGCTACGTGGAAGACGGTGGACGCGCTATGTTCATGTTCGACAACGTGCTCCGCATCGGGCGCTCCGAACCCGCCGCTCCCAATGACGAATTGGCCACGCTGCTCGCAAGCTGGGGCGTCACCGTCGACAAAGACCTGGTGCTCGATTTAGGCGGGCTCGGGCAGATCTTCGGCTTCGGCCCGGAGATCCCGGTGGTGCTGCAATATGAGTCGCACCCGATCACGCAGCCGCTGACGCGTATTCCCACCGCGTTTCCGCTGAGCCGGTCGCTCGACATCAAGAGCGAAAGTAAGACCTCGGTGAGCAAATTGGTGGCTACCTCGGAAGACAGCCTGGCAACGTCCGAGATCGGACCGGGCGGCGCGGTGGATCCCAAGAAAGGCAAGAAGGGGCCACTTACTCTGATGGCCGTGGGTACTTATTCGGGAACCAAGCAGGGACGGTTCGTGGTAACTGGGACTTCGCTCTGGGCGGTCAACAGCCTGGCCGGTTCCCGCCAGCTCGGCGACCGCGACCTGTTCGTGAACGCGATCAACTGGCTGGCTTCCGACGAGGACCTGATTTCGATTCGTCCCAAGACGCCCGAGGATCAGCAATTGAACCTCGGTGGGCAGCGTCTCGCCATGCTGTTCTGGCTGAGCATCTTTATCTTTCCGCTGACGGTGGTGGCGTTCGGCCTGGCCACCTGGTGGAAGCGGAGGTAACCGATGAAGCCGAAGGGACTGCTGGTAGCCGTCGTCCTCTTGGCTGTATTGGGCGGCGCCATCTGGTACTCGAATAAGAAGCAGGCGCAGAAGGAAAAAGCGCCTGCCGACACGAGTCCCAAGATCGTGTCCATTCCGGAAGGCCGGTTCCGCGAAATCCGCCTGCAGAAGGCCGGCGCCGCGCCGGTCATTCTGAGCCACGACAGCGGCAAATGGGTGCTGACCGCGCCGCAGCCGCTTCCGGCCGATCCCGACGCCTCCGCTTCCCTGGTTTCTACGCTGTCTTCGGTGACTGCCGACAAGACTATCGACGACAACCCCGCGGACCTGGCCGGTTTCGGACTGGCCAGCCCGGCCATGAAGGCGCAGGTGATTGAGCAGGACGGCAAAGAGGTGGAGCTCGCCGTTGGCGATGACACCCCGACCAACTCCGGCGCTTATGCCAAGGTGGCCGGCGACCCGCACGTGTACATGGTGGCGAGCTACGTCAAGACCAGCCTCGATAAAACCGTCAACGACCTTCGCGACAAACGGCTGCTGACCTTCGATTCCGACAAGCTGACGCGCTTGAAACTGGCCGGCAAGGGGCCGGAGCCGGAGATCGTATTCGGCAAGAACGGGCAGAACGAATGGCAGATTGTGGAACCGCGCCCGCTGCGCGCCGACAGCGGGCAAGTGGACACCCTGCTCGGCAAACTGCGCGACGCCAAAATGGATCTCTCGACGGCCCCGGAGGAGGCGGCCAAGAAGTTTTCGACCGCGGCCAAGGTGGCGCTTGCCCAGGTCACCGATAACTCCGGCTCCCAAACTTTGGAAGTTCGCAAGGACAAGGACAACAACTACTATGCCCGGAGCTCCGCCGTGGCTGGCGTGTATAAGGTCGCTGCCGATACCGGCGAGGGGCTGAACAAGGGCCTGGACGATTTTCGCAACAAGAAGCTATTCGATTTCGGCTTCAGCGATCCCAGCCGGATTGAAATCAAGCACGGCGCCAATGCCCCCGTGACTTACGCCAAGACCGGCGACAAGTGGGCCGCGGGACCCAAGAACCTGGATAACGCGAGCGTGCAGAACCTAATCGACAAGCTGCGCGATCTGAGCGCCACCAAATTCTTGGAGCAGGGCGGCGGCCAGCCGCTCTTCGAAGCGAGCGTCACCTCGAACGGCGGCAAACGGAACGAACGGGTGATCGTGAGCAAACAGGGCGAGAAATATTGGGCGCAACGCGAAGGCGAGCCGAGCATCTATGAATTGGATGCTAAAGCCGTGGCCGATATCGAGGTAGCCGCCGGCGCGGTGAAGGAAGCTGCGCCCGAGCCCAAGAAAAAGAAATAGGTTGGCAGGCGCTTTCGCCTGCCAACCTGCTTTTTCACCGCTCCCTGATGGTGCGCGGATCCATCGCCGTCGTGTCGCCGCTCGCGGCGCGCCACTGAACTGATGAACGGTCTTCTCACCGATCTTTACGAACTCACCATGGCGGCGGGGTATTTCGAGGCCGGCAAGGCGGCGGAAATCGCCACCTTCGAGTTCGCCATCCGCCGGCTGCCGCCCAACCGGAATTATGTCCTCGCCGGCGGATTGCCGCAGGCGGTGGATTACCTGCTCGGTCTCAGTTTCACCGCCGAAGAGATCGACTACCTGCGGGGGTTGCCGCAATTCGCCCGCGCGCCGCGCGAATTCTTCGATTACCTCCTCGATTTTCGTTTCACAGGCGACCTGTTTGCCGTGCCGGAAGGCACGCCGTTATTTGCCTGTGAGCCTCTGCTGACCATCCGCGCGCCGATCATCGAAGCGCAATTGCCGGAGACGTACCTGCTTTCCGCGGTGAGTTTCCAGACCCTGGTCGCCAGCAAAGCGGCGCGCGTAGTGGCTGCGGCGGAGGGGAGACCGGTCATCGAATTCGGCACGCGGCGCGCACACACTCCCGACGCGGGCGTGCTGGGCGCGCGGGCGGCATACCTGGGCGGCTGCGCGGCCACCAGCAACACCCTGGCTGGCTTCCGCTTTTCCATCCCCGTCGCCGGCACGGCCGGGCACTCCTGGGTGATGTCGTTCACCGGCGAAGAGGCGGCGTTCCGCAAGCTGCAAACGTCGCTGGGAGAGAACGCCGTGCAGTTGCTGGACACCTACGACGTGGCCCAGGCCGCGCGGCGGGTGGCGGCGTTAGGCCGTCCGCTGTGGGGCGTGCGCATCGATAGCGGCGATTTTCTTGGCGGCGCGCGGCAGGTGCGTGCCATCCTGGACGAGGCCGGCCTCCGGGAGGCGCGAATCATGGTGAGCGGCGATCTGGACGAGTATCGCGTCCGCGATCTGCTCGCTGCCGGCGCACCCATCGATGTCTTTGGGGTGGGCACGCAGATTTCCGTCTCCGCCGATGCTCCCTCGCTCAGCGGTGTTTACAAAATGGTGGAGATGGAAATCGGCGGCATCAAGCGCTACACCGCCAAGTATAGCGACGAAAAGAACACCATTCCAGGCGCCAAGCAGATCTTCCGCGACGTCGCGCGCGACGTGGTGGCGCGCTCCGGAGAGTGCGGGCGTGGAGAGGCGCTGCTGCGGCCGGTGATCCTCGGCGGCCACCTGGTGGAACCGCTGCCCGGCTTGGAACAGGCCCGCGAGCGCGCCCGCGAATCCGTGGCCCGGCTTTCGCCGGCGCTGCGCCAATTGGAAACCACAGACCCGTGGCCAGTGATTTACAGCCGTGAGCTGCGCGAGCTGATGGAGCGCACGCGCTTGAACCTGCTGGGCACGGCGCCGGTCCCATGAGAACCGTCTTTTTCGATATCGATACGCAACTGGATTTCGTCAGTCCGGCGGGCGCCCTTTACGCGCCGGGCGCCGAGCGGGTAATCGCGGTGGTGGCGCGGCTCAACCGGCACGCGGCTTCGAGTGGGATCGTTCTGGTCTCGACCACCGACGCCCACGCGGAGAACGATGCCGAATTCGCCCAATGGCCGCCGCATTGTGTTGCCGGCACGCTCGGCCAACGCAAGCCGCAAGCTACGCTGATCGAGAAATCCGTCGTCGTGCCCAACCGCGGCGGCTTGCCGGATACCGCGGGTGCGGCGCAGATTATCGTCGAAAAGCAGACGGTAGACGTGTTCGAGACCCGCACTATCGCGCCGCTGCTCGAGCGGCTCGGCGCGGACCGCTTTGTCGTCTATGGCGTGGTAACCGAGGTCTGCGTCTGGCACGCCGCACGCGGCCTGCTGCGCTTGGGAAAGCCGGTGACGATCGCGACGGACGCGGTGCAGGCGCTGCGCCCGGAAGCGGGAGAACGCGCACTGGCGGAGCTGCGCGCGGCCGGCGCGACGCTGGCAACGATTAGCGAGGTGCTGAGCGGCGAACTTCGTCCCTGAAGTCGGATTCAAGAAGCCAGGAGTCAGAAGACAAGAAATCAGGATAAGCTGCGGACTCCTTACTTCTGACTTCTTACTCCTGACTCCTGCCTCCTGAAAAAACTGAGAGCGGTCAGTGCCAGCGCGGCGGCCAGCATGGAACCATCGCGCAGCAGCGTTTTCCAGGAAATGACTTCGCCCGGTCCGAAGCAGCCGCAATTGATCTCCATTCCTTTGACGTAGGCCCGCACCATCAGCCCGAAGAAGACCGCCAGCAGCAGCGCGGTGGCCGTCGCGGCGCTGCGTAGCCAGAAGCCGGTAATCAGCAGCAGGCCCACCGCCAGTTCGAACCAGGGCAGCGTGCGTGCCACCAGTTCCACCGCCTTCAGCGGCAGCAACTGGTAGGAATCGATAGACATCGCGAACAGCTCCCAAGGCGTCCGCAGCTTGGTCCAGGCGGCATAGACAAATATCGCGCCCAGGGCGATGCGCAGCACCAGCGTCACCGCGCGCAGGGTCCTACTTGGAGAGGTCATCGATCAAGCTTTTCAGAATCGCGTAATTCAGTGTGCCCGAAACCGGATACTGCCTGGCGCCGCGCGATACCACCAGCGTGGGCGTCGAAGTCACCGGAACTGCATGGGCGGCATTCACGTCGCGCAGGATCTCGCCCAATACGAAGGCGTCATCCGCCGCTTTCACCTTTTTCTGCTGCGAGGGAGTCAGCACGCTGGCCACGGTATCCCACACCTTGCCGTTCGCCGACCAGGCGACCTGGTCGCGGAACAGCGCGTCGGCCACGGGCTGATACAAGCTGAGACGCGCCGCGGCAACGGCGTAGCTGGCGGCCTCGCGCGAGTGCGCATGCATGGGCAGAGGAAACTCGCGGTACACCAGGTAAACCTTGCCGGTGGCCACGTAGTCCCGCTGTAATTGCGGCAGGCTGCGGTCGTGAAACACCTTGCAAGCGGGGCATTCGAAATCGCTGAAGATCTGAATGGTCACCGGCGCCGACGGGTTGCCGGCCGTCTTGTTCGGGTCGATGTCGCTCACCGCCGCCATCGCCGGCCACAGCATCATTAGCGCCACGGCGCCAAGTCTCATATTCCTATATTACCGAGCAGCCGCGCGCATTGGAGCCGAGACCAGAGGGCACGCCGTGAGGGAGCGGCTGGCATAGCTGTTGCTTATCGAGTCCTACTGGCCGAGGTAATGATTCAGCATGCGCGACAGCAATTCGTAGCTGGGCACTCCGCTCGGCAGCATGAAGCGCCTCCCATTGGCGGTAATGAATATGGACGGCGTGCGGTCGACGTGGTCACGGGTGGCATCGTCGATATCGTGGCGCACTTCGGCCTCGACGTCCTTATCTTTGAACAGCGCCTGTACCTTCTTCTGTTCAGCCGCCGTCAGTACGGTAGCCACGGTCTCCCAAACCTGGCCGTTGACGGCCCAGGCAGCCTGGTTCTTCCACAACGCATCGGCAACCTCCGGATACTTGCCGATGCGCGCCGCCGCGGTGGCGTAAAGGGCGGCCTCGCGCGCATAAGGGTGGTACTGGCCGGCCAGCGGAAACTCCCGGTTCACCAGGCACACTCTGCCGCTCGCCACGTAGTCGCGCACCAGCAGCGGCACCACGTCGTCATGCAACTCCTTGCAGTGTGGGCAGTCGAAACTGCTGAACACCTCGAGCACAATGGGCGAACTCGTTCCCCCCAGCGTCTTACCCGAGTCAAAGGAGGCGGCGAACGCTAGGCAGGGAAGCAAAGCGGCGGCGAAGGCAGTGCGTTTCATGTCTCCTTCAATTGTATGCGACGCGGCCCTCACCGGCGGCGCCCGGCGGCGGGCGAGTGCGGCGAACGGGTGCGCGACATCGAAATGGAGTGTTCTTTGGTTGCCGCATTTTGGTACAACAGCTCCATGAGAGTTCTTTTTATCGGCGGGACCGGCATCATCAGCACCGCCTGCACGCGGCTGGCGGCGAATCTGGGAATCGATCTCACGCTTCTCACGCGTGGGCGCCGCACGGCGGATCTCCCCGCCGGAGTGAAGGCTCTGGCCGTCGACATGGCGGATGCTGCGGCTGCCGCACGAGCGCTCGGCGGCGCATCCTTTGACGCGGTGGTCGACTGGATTGCCTATACGCCCGCCGATATCGAACGCGACCTGGAGCTGTTTCGCGGCCACACGCGGCAGTACATCTTCATCAGCTCCGCCAGCGCCTATCAGAGGCCGGTGTCCCACTACCTGATTACCGAATCGACGCCTCTGGCGAACCCGTATTGGGATTATTCGCGCAACAAAATCGCCTGCGAAGAGCGGCTCATGAAGGCCTATCGCGAAGAGGGCTTCCCTATCACCATCGTGCGCCCCTCGCTGACCTACGGCGAGACGCAGATCACGCTCGCGATCAACAGTTGGACCAAATCGTACACGGCGGTGGACCGCATGCGCCGCGGGAAGAAAGTCATTGTGCCGGGCGATGGCTCGTCGCTCTGGGTGATCACTCACAATACCGACTTCGCCAAAGGCCTGGTGGGCCTGCTTGGGGCTGAACAGGCGATCGGGCACGCCTTCCACATCACATCGGACGAAGTGATGAGCTGGGACCAGTTCTACCGCATTGTGGGAGAGGCCGCAGGCGCGGAGCCGCAACTGGTCCACATACCGTCCGATTTCATCGCCGCCTGCCTACCAGACAACATGGGCGGACTCACCGGCGATAAGGCCGTCAGCGTGGTCTTCGATAACAGCAAGATCAAGCGCTTCGTGCCCGGCTATTGCGCCACCATGCCGTTCGGCCGCGGGGTGCGCCAGACGCTGGCCTGGTTCGACGCCGACCCTGCGCGGAAACAGATCGACGCCGCGGCCAACGCTACCTGGGACAAGCTGATCGACGCCTACGAAACGGGCACTCGCGAAGCCCTGCGGCGGTTTCAGGCTTGAAGGTGGCGCGGGCTGCCGCTCGCGTTCCCATTGGGCGCCGGCTCCACATGCACCAGCACATCGGCCACCCACTCCACCTGGTCCACAACGCGCATCCGCACGTTTTGGGCAATGTCGTGAGACTGGCGCACCGTCATTTCGGGATCGACTTCCATGTGCAGGTCCACGTGATAGCTGAGGCCGGTCTTGCGGGCAAAACACTTCTCCACGCCCAGCACGCCGGGCACCTGCGCCGCCGCGGCGCGGATCTCCGCCATCATTTTGTCGTTGGGCATGGTGTCCATCAACTGTAGCGTGGTTTCGCGCGCCACGCGCACGCCGGCAACGATGACGATGATGCCCACGGCGAGACCGCCGTACCGGTCGGCATTGAAAAAACGCTCTGGAGCGGCAAGCGTGAGCGCCACCGCGGTGAGTGCGGTCAGGGCGGAAAGACAATCGGTAGTGTCGTGCCAGGCGTCGCCCATCAACGCGGCGCTGCGCATTCTTTTTCCCACCTGGAACTTGATGGCCGCCAGCCCGCTCTTGGCCACCAGCGAAGCCACCAGAGGCCAGACCACGAACCAGCGCAGCGGCTCGTGGGGTTGGCCCAGCCGCAGAAAGGAGCCGTAGGAAATCAGCGCGCCGGCCGAGGCCAGCACCAGCCCCACCAGCAGGCCGCTCAGGATTTCCGCGCGGCCGTGGCCGTAAGGGTGATTCCGGTCGGCGGGCTTGAAGCTGACGGTGAGGCCCAGCAGAACCATGCCGGAAGAAAACACATCGCCCGCGGATTCCAAACCGTCCGCGACCGTCGCCGTCGAGTGCCCGGCGAGCCCGGCGAAGATCTTCACCAGGGCGAGCGCGCCGGTGATCGCCATTCCGGCGGCCGCAATGCGCTGTCCCGTTTGCATCGGAAAGTCAGTGGCGCGGCCGGCCCTCTAGCCGCGCTCTCGTCACGCCCGCGACGGGTCCATTTTCTCGGTGTCCACACCCAGCTCGCCGAACGCCGCCTTCGCTTTCTCCATGTCGAACCGGCCATCGCGCGCCAAGCGCGACAGCGCGGCGGCGGCGATGGATTCGGCGTTCACCTCGAAGTGGCGGCGCAAGTGTTCGCGATTATCGCTGCGCCCGAAACCATCGGTTCCCAGCGTCTCCATGCGGCCGGGCAGCCACGGCGCCACCTGGTCGGCCACCACCTTCATGTAATCGGTGGCCGCGACAATCGGTCCCTCGGCGCCCTGGAGCGCTTCCACGATGTAGGGCACCCGCAGCGCCTGGTCCGGATGCAGGCGGTTCCAGCGCTCCGCCGCCAGCGCGTCGCGCCGCAGCTCGTTGTAGCTGGTCACGCTCCACACATCGGCGGCCACGCCGTACTGCCGGTCGAGAATTTCTTGCGCGCGCACGGCTTCATTCAAAATCGGTCCGCTGCCGAACAGTTGCACCATGGCCTTGCCGTCCGGCGCGGCCTGAAGGCGGTAGATGCCCTTCAGCACGCCTGCCGGGTTGAGCCCCTCCGGCATGGCCGGCATCGGATAGTTTTCGTTGTAAAGAGTGAGGTAGTAAAAGCGGTCTTCCTGCGACTGGTACATGCGGCGGATGCCGTCCTGCACGATGATGGCGATCTCGTAAGCGTAGGCCGGATCGTAGGCCGCGCAAGTAGGCACCGTCGAAGCCAGCACCAGGCTGTGACCGTCCTGGTGCTGCAGTCCTTCGCCGGCCAGGGTGGTCCGCCCGGCCGTGCCGCCGCACAGAAAACCCTTGCCGCGCGCGTCGCCGAACGCCCACACCAGGTCGCCCACGCGCTGAAAACCGAACATGGAGTAATACACAAAAAACGGAATCATCTCCACGCCGTAATTCACATACGCGGTTCCGGCGGCCGCAAACGAGGCTATCGAGCCGGCTTCGGTAATGCCCTCCTCGAGAATCTGCCCGTCTTTCGATTCCTTGTAGTAGAGGAACATCTCCGCGTCATGCGGCTTGTAAAGCTGTCCCTGGCTGGCGTAGATGCCGTATTGCCGGAACAGCGATTCCATGCCGAACGTGCGCGCTTCATCGGGGATGATGGGCACCACCCTCTTGCCCATCTGCGGATGCTTCAGCAGCAGCGTGAGCACGCGCACCAGCGCCATCGTGCTCGAAACCTCGCGGCCCGCCGAGCCTTCCAGCGATTCCTTCAAATACTCGAGCGGTGGCGCCTCAATCTGGCTCGGTGGAACCGCGCGGCTCGGCATGTATCCGCCCAGCAGGCGCCGCCGCTCGTGCATGTAAGCCATTTCCGGACTGTCCGCCGGCGGCCGGTAGAAGGACGCCGTGCGCGCGGCTTCATCGGGGATGGGAATTTCGAAGCGCGACTTGAAGTGCTCGAGCTCGGCTTCGTTGAGCTTCTTCTGTTGGTGAGTGATGTTGCGGCCCTCGCCGGCTTCGCCCAATCCGTAGCCTTTGATGGTGTGCGCCAGCACCACCGTGGGCCGGCCGGTAAACTCCACGGCGGCTTTGAAAGCATTGTAGACCTTGCACGGATCGTGGCCGCCGCGGTGCAGCTTGAACAGGTCCTCGTCGCTGAGGTGCGAAACCAGGTCCAGCAGTTCCGGGTATTTGCCGAAGAAATTCTTGCGAATGTACGCACCGTCCCGCGTGACGTAGGTCTGGTATTCGCCGTCCACCGCTTCGCCCATGCGCTTGACCAGCAAGCCAGTCGTGTCGCGCTCAAGCAGAGCGTCCCAATCCTCGCCCCAGATCGCCTTGATCACGTTCCAGCCGGCCCCGCGGAAAGCCGCTTCCAGTTCCTGGATGATCTTGCCGTTGCCGCGCACCGGGCCATCCAGGCGCTGCAGATTGCAGTTGACGACGAAGATGAGATTGTCCAGCTTCTCGCGCGAGGCCAGCGTCAGCGATCCCATCGATTCCGGCTCGTCGGTCTCTCCGTCGCCGAGAAACACCCACACTTTGCGCGCCGTAGGCGGGATCACGCCGCGGTTTTCCAGGTACCGCATGAAGCGCGCCTGGTAGATGGCGTTGATCGGCCCGAGGCCCATGGACACGGTCGGAAACCGCCAGAAGTCCGGCATCAGCCACGGGTGCGGGTAAGAGGAGAGCCCCGGCGAGTCGCGCAGCTCATGGCGGAAATTTTTCAGGTGATCTTCGCTCAGCCGGCCTTCCAGAAAGGCGCGGGCGTAGACTCCCGGCGAGGCGTGGCCCTGAAAGTAGATCAGGTCGCCCGGCTGATCGCCGTAACTGGCGCGGAAGAAATGGTTGAACCCGACTTCGAGCAGAGTCGCCAGCGAGGCGTAGGTGGATATGTGGCCGCCGATTCCGGCGTCGTATTTGTTCTGCCGCACCACCATGGCCATCGCATTCCAGCGGATCAGGCTCTTGATGCGCCGCTCCATGGCACGGTCGCCGGGATAGGAAACTTCCTCGTCCGGCCGGATGGTGTTGACGTATGGCGTGTTCAGGTGGATGGGTAGTTCCGCGCCAGCGGCTCGGGCGCGCTCCGACAGCCTCTCGACCAGATATGCCGCGCGGTCCGGGCCGGTCTCGTCCAGAACCTGATCCAGCGCCTCCACCCACTCCGAGGTCTCCTGCGGATTCAGGTCCACAACCCTCTCGTCGCGTTTCAAGTGCATTGGTAGTTATTATTATACCGGCGGAGGGGGTGGGCTTAAGCGGGAGGCCAGTCATAACCGTTCCCACTGAATCTCGGGCATCGGTCAGCGGCCGAGCATTAGCGCGCGGAATTCATCGACCATTCGATCCTGCTGGTTCGGGTCGTCGTCGGCAAGATTCTGCTGCAATCTCTTGAAGAATTCCCGCTTGCGGTTCTCCTGGCTCTCCAGCCCGAGACGAACCTGCGCGGCGATCGTCCTGGAGTCAGGCATATCGTCAGGATGCCTCATTCCGATGCATCCTGGCAACCCGCCAGTGTCCTGGGACAGCGCTGATGCGCTACCCGAGGTCTTCAAGCGCGTTCACCGGCGTCGAAGGGTGAAAAGAAGCGCGAAGACAATCGGCGTGACAAGAGAATTGCTGTGTTTGTTGCTCCGCCTCCTCGCCGTCCCAGTTCGTTGTGTAGAGGAGCGACCCGATGCCAAGACCGCCGCTATCGATCTGTTTGGCGCAGAAACAACATTGAAACTGCATGCTCATTGTTTGGGCTCATGATCCCACAAAAATGCGATCCGCGCACAAAGCGGCGCGCGGAATGCGCGCGAAGGGCAGGCTAAAGCGTGCCCCACCGGGTACAATGAGGGCATGGTAAGAGCCGAACACGTCATCGATTCCTGGAAGAACGTTCGCCAGGATACAATCGCCGCCGTGGAAGAGTTTCCGGCGGGCGAATTTGGATTTAGTCCGGCTGCCGGCTTGCAGACCTTCGGCCAGATCGGCCGCCACATCCTGGTATCCACCCACGGCCTGATCGGCATGCTACTAGAGGGCAGCACCGATTTCTCGCATCCTGATATTCGCCGGGCACGCACCGCCGCCCACACGTGCCACATCCCGGAGACCCTGGAGCCGGTCGAGTTGGTCTGCCGGTTGCGCGAATCCGTGGACGAGCGCGCCTCGCAACTGGCCTCCCGGACTCCCGAGTTCTGGGCTGGGATGATCAAGCGGGTGGATGGCTTGATGGTCACGCGGCTGGAGATGTTGCAGTGGGTAAAGGAGCACGAGTTGACCCATCGCCAGCAGTTGTTTACGTATCTGCGCGTGAAAGGCATCGTGCCGGTCACCACCCGGCGGCGTCTGGCGCGCCAGGCCGCAGGGAGATAGGGTCCGCAGCCGGAAACCCAACTTCCAGGGCGGCAATCTATCGTATAACAGTAGTTTCGGGAGGCATGGATCGATGGTCAAGTGTCCGGAATGCGACGGCGCAATCGACGTCGAGGAGGAAGACCTCGACGAGGGCGACCCCCTCAGTTGCGATGAGTGCGGAGCGGATCTCCGGGTAGTCGGCACCGATCCTCTGGAGTTGCAATCGGCCGACGAGTTCGCCGAGGACGAAGAGGATGCAAATCTCCTCCAAGACGAAGACGAAGAAGAGGCCGAAGACGAGGATTGGAAATAAGATGCAATCAGGAATTCCACGCGTTCACGGACGCGTACGCGCCTTTTCGGGGGCCGGGCTCAAGTTGCTGGCGGCGGCCCTCCTGTTCGCTGCCATCGCCGCTTTCGCCGCGGATAGCCACACCCGCAGCGTCCAGGGCTTCGTCACCGCACCGGACGACAGCCTGGTGAACGGCGCCGTCGTCTATCTGAAGAACACCAAGAGCCTGCAAATCCGCTCGTTCTTCACCCAGAAAGACGGCAGCTACTATTTTCACGATCTCAGCCCCGATATCGACTATCAGCTCAAGGCCGAATATAACGGCCTATCGAGCGGCGCCCACACGCTCAGTTCCTTCGACACGCGCAAGCTGGCCACCATCAATCTGAAGCTGAACCCCAAGAAATAGGGCGGCAGGCGGCTCGACCTGTCCGCGCCAAGCCGGGTTGTCTGTGCGCCGCTACTTCTTCAGTAGACGGTCGATATCGGTAAACAGGGCCTTGCCCTCGAAGACATCGCGCGTCAGGGCGGTGTATTCATAATCCGCGCGGATGTAGCCGCCGGCATCGATGACGTACACGTGGGGCAGGTTGGCGCCTTGCGGGTTGAGCACGTAGGAGTACATCATCTGCCCCATGTCGAGTGCCACCGGGTAGGTCAGCTTGTGGCCGGCTATAAACTGGGCGATGTTCTGCACCGTGTCGGTGCCCATGTGGGCCACCGCCAGCACGGCAACCTTGTCGCCATACTTCGGCTGGATCTGAGCCAGGACTTCGGCAAAAGTGGCGCAGTGCGGGCAGTCGGTCTTCAGAAATTCCAGGACCAGCACTTTGCCACGGTAGTCGGCCAGATCGTGAAACTGGCCCTTCAGGTCGGGGAGGGCAAAGCCCGGAGCGCGCCGCGCGCCATCGCCGGCCGCCAGCGTCAGGGAACATAGGAGAGTTATCAGGATGGTTCGCATTTTCACTTTCAACTTACCAGTTTTTGAGCGATTCTTCATACGGGGCGCGGGCCACGCCCTTTTCGGTGACGATGGCGGAGACGTAACGCGCCGGCGTGACGTCGAATGCCGGGTTCTCGACCAGCGTTCCTTCCGGAGCGATGCGAGTACCGAAAACGTGGGTGACTTCGTCGGCCGCCCGCTGTTCGATGGGGATCGCGCTGCCCGAAGCCAGGCTCAGGTCGAGCGTCGAAATGGGCGCGGCGACAAAAAACGGCACGCCGTTCTCCTTCGCCAGCACGGCTACCGAATAGGTTCCCACCTTGTTGGCCACGTCGCCATTGGCGGCGATGCGGTCCGCGCCCACCACCACGCAGCCGATGCGCCCGGATTTCAGAAAGTGGCCGGCCATGTTGTCGGTGATGAGCGTGGTCGGGATCGAGTCCTGTTGCAGTTCCCACACCGTGAGCCGCGCGCCCTGCAGGAACGGGCGGGTCTCGTCGGCGAAGACATCGATCCGCTTGCCGGCTTCCACGGCCGACCGAATTATCCCCAGCGCGGTTCCGTAGCCCGCGGTTGCCAGCGCGCCGGCGTTGCAATGGGTGAGCACGGTTTTCCGGTCCGGCACCAGCGCCGCTCCGTGGCGGCCGATGGCGCGGCAGATCGCGATGTCCTCCTCGCGCACCAGCAGCGCCTCTTCCACCAGGCGCCGGCGGATTTCCCCGATCGGCTGGCCGGCCACGTTTGCGTACACCCGCTTCATGCGGTCGATCGCCCAAAAGAGGTTGACCGCGGTGGGACGCGTGGATGCCAGCGTCGCGCAGATCTCCTCCATTTGGGTGTCGAGGTTCGGTTCAGAAGCGTGCAGCACGCCCAGCGCTACGCCCATCGCCGCCGCCACCCCGATGGCCGGCGCGCCGCGAATCGTCATGTCGCGGATGGCCGTGGCCACTTGCCGGTAGCTGCTGCAGGCGACGTACTTTTCCTCGAGTGGAAGCCTCGTCTGGTCGATCATCACCACCGCGCCGTCAATCCACCGAATCGTCTCTATCATAGGCGGGGCAGGATCCTCTTTTCCGTCATCAGCGCGATGAAGAAGAGCGAATTGTAAGCCGCGTGCATGATCGCGGCGGCCTTGGTGGATCCGGTGGCATGGCGCATGCAACCGAAGGCCGCGCCGGCCATCGCGATGATCAGGGCATGACGCCACGAATTGCCGTACTCCTGAAAATGGAGCAGCCCGAACGGTAGGGCGGCGAGTAGAATGCCAGGCGCCGCGCCCATGCTGCGCACCAGCAGAGGCTGCAGAAATCCGCGAAAGACCAATTCCTCGCAAAGCGGCGCCAGGGTGACGCCCAGCGCGCCCATCACCAGCACATCGACGCGCGTCTCCATCAGTTGCGTCATCGGGTTGTCGCCGGTCGGCGTATGGATCAGGCTGCTCGCCAGCGCCACCAGGACCGCGGTGATCATGCCGCACAACATCACCCACATTACCGGCAGGCGGACCGGTGTCCATCCCAGCGAACGCCAGAACGGGCGATTGTACAACATCCGAAACATCATCCGCAGCGAGCCGAACAAGAGGCCGTACAGAACGAACGTTTCGGCGGCAACGCTCGCCACTCTTGATTTGAGCGACGCCAGGGCAAGCCATCCGGCGCCCCAGGCCGCCAGCAGGCTGGGAATCGCCAGGCCTAGGAACCAGAGCAGGTCGCTGTAACCCCAGAACGGATCGCGCTCCGGCGGCGGCGGCGCGGCGGGAAATTCCGGCGCGCCCGGGGCCTCCGGCGGGCCGGCGGAGGCTGGTGCGAGATTCACGGGAGGCTCTTCCGGCGTCATGAATCCTGCTCGATCAACGCCGCGGCTAACAACGGAATCATCAGCTCGTGATGTCCCGTGATGGCATAGCCGGCGCCGCCGGAGGCCGCGTGGGGACGTTCCACTACATTCATCCGCGGCCGGTAGTGTTGCAGAAAATCGAAATTGGCGGTGGTGAATCCGCTCAGCGGGTGGCCCAGGTTGCGCACCGCGGAAACGGCCTTCAGGAAAACCTCGGGCAGCACCACCGCCGATCCCACGTTCAGATACACGCCGCCATCGTGCAGGTCCGCGACATAAGAACACAACAGGCGAAAATCGCGATGCGAGCCGGCCCCGATGGCCGCCGCGTCGGCGGCCGGATGGGTGTGCGGCGTGTCGGTTCCCATCGCCACGTGGACGGTGACGGGCGCCGCAGCGCGGTACGCCTGCAGCACCAGGCTGAACGGCGCAAAAGCAGGGTCGGCCGCGGTTTCCAGGCGCCGGCCCAGCGCTTCGCCGATTCCCAGCCCGTCGCGCAAGCCAACGCCTATGGCTTCATTCATTTCGCGGCCGGTTTCTTCCGCCGATCCGAAGCGGCCGTCCGGCAGCGCCGCCCCCACGTCCTCGCTGGTGTGCCCGGCCAGCGCGATTTCGAAATCGTGAATGGCCGCCGCGCCATTCAGCGCGAACACGGTGGCGTGGCCGCGCCGCATCAGGTCGATCAGCACTGGCGCCAGGCCACATTTGATGACGTGGCCACCCAAGCCCCAGATGATGGCGCGCTTCTGCGCGCGCGCGGCGGCGACGGCGTCCGCCACCTTGCGCAAGTCCGCGCCTGCCAAAATGCGCGGCAGCGAATCGAACCACGCCCCCATGCCGGACCCCTTGCCGTAAGGCGATGCGAAGTCCGCGGTGCGGATTTTGCCGCCGCGCTCCCGCAGCCCCACCGTATGCAGCCCGGCGAAATCGAGCGGTTGTTTCGTGTACCGGCTCATGCCGCCCTCCCGTTGCCCAACACTCTGCGCAATGCTTCCGCAGTGTAGCTTTTCTTCGAGCGCGCCACCTGTTCGGGCGTGCCGCAGGCCACCACGCGGCCGCCGTATTCGCCGCCGTCGGGACCCAGGTCGATGATCCAGTCGGCGGTCTTGATCACGTCCAGGTTGTGCTCGATCACCACCACCGTATTGCCCAATCCGACCAGCCGTTGCAACACGTCCAGCAATTTGCGCACGTCGTCGAAATGCAAGCCGGTGGTGGGCTCGTCGAGTAGATAGAAAGTGCGGCCGGTCTGCCGCTTGCTCAATTCTTTGGCCAGCTTGATGCGTTGCGCTTCGCCGCCGGAAAGCGTGGTGGAAGACTGGCCGAGGTGCACGTAGCCCAGACCCACGTCGTGCAGGGTTTCCAGCTTGGCGCGAATCTGCGGCAGGTTCTTCATCAGTGGCAGGGCGTCCTCCACGGTCGAGTCCAGCAGGTCCGCGATCGAGTAACCCTTGAACTTCACCTGCAAGGTTTCGCGATTGTAGCGGCGGCCGCGGCAGACGTCGCAGGTGACGTACACATCGGGCAGGAAGTTCATTTCGATGCGCTTCAGCCCGTCGCCCTGGCACGCTTCGCAGCGCCCGCCCTTCACGTTGAAGCTGAAGCGGCCGGGCTTGTACCCGCGTTCGCGCGATTCCGGCAACATGGCGTAGAGATCGCGAATGGGGCTGAACAGACCCGTGTAGGTGGCGGGATTGGAGCGCGGCGTGCGCCCGATCGGCGCCTGGTCGATGCGGATCGCTTTGTCCAGCAGCCCTATGCCCTCGATCGAATCGTGCTCGCCCGGTTCCTCGCGCGAGCCATAAATCTCGCGCGCCAGCGAGCGGTAGAGGATTTCGTTGATCAGCGTCGACTTGCCGCTGCCGGAAACCCCCGTCACCACCGTCAGCAGGCCCAGCGGGATGGCCACATCGAGGTTCTTCAGGTTGTGCTGGCGAGCGCCGCGGATGCGCAACTGGTTCTCCCCGGACACCCGCCGCTCCCGCGGCACCGGAATTTCAAGCGCGCCCGAAAGGTATCGGCCGGTGAGCGATTGCGGATTGCGGGCGATCGCCGCCGGATTGCCCGCGGCCACCAGGAGCCCGCCCAGGCGTCCGGCGCCGGGACCGAGATCGATCACGTAGTCGGCGCGTTCAATCGTTTCGGCGTCGTGCTCCACCACCAGCACCGTGTTGCCCATGTCGCGCAGATGAGCCAGCGTCTCCAGCAGGCGGCCGTTGTCGCGCGGGTGCAAGCCGATCGAAGGCTCGTCCAGCACGTACAGCACGCCGCGCAGCTTGGAGCCGATCTGGGTCGCCAGCCGAATGCGCTGCGATTCACCGCCGGAAAGCGTGGCCGCCGAGCGCTCCAGGCTGATGTAATCCAGGCCCACCGAGGAAAGAAACTCCAGCCGCCGGCGGATCTCGTCCAGCACGCGGCCGGCGATTTGCGTCTCGCGTTCGCCGAATTCCCAGTTCCGCACCGTCACCAGCGCGCGCGCCACCGGCAGGGCGGTGAATTCCGCAATCGAGAAGTTCTTCACCCGCACCGCCAGGCTGGACGGCCGCAGCCGCTTGCCGCCGCACGCCGCGCATTCGACCGGCGACATGTATTCCGTCAGCCATTCGCGGTAGCCTTCCGTCGAGTTGTCGTAGGCCTGCTGCAGAATCCCGAGAATCCCCGGCGCTCCGTTGGCGCCGCCCAGCAAAATCGCGCGCGACTGTTTAGGCAGGCTCTCAAGCGGCGTTTTCAAATCGATCTTGGCGCGCCGCGCCAGCGCTTCCAGTTCCTGCTGCATGGTCCAGGAGCCGGCGCCCGGTCCGAGCCCGCCGTCGAACAGAGGCTTGGAAGCGTCGGCGATCACCTTGGCGGGATCGAACGTCCATCGGCTGCCCAGCCCGTGGCACTCCTCGCAGGCGCCGTAGGGGCTGTTGAATGAAAACGATCGCGGTTCCAGTTGCGGAATGCTGGCGCCGCATACGGTGCAGGCCAGTTTCTGCGAGTACAGCCGCTCTTCGCCGTTCACCACCGCCACCAGCACCAGCCCATTGGCCAGCTTGGTCGCGATCTCGATGGCGGCTTCCAGGCGCTTCTCGATTCCGCGCTTCACCAGCAGCCGGTCCACCACCACTTCGATGGTATGATTGCGCCGCTTGTCGAGCCGGATCTCGTCGTCGAGCGAGCGCAGCACGCCATCCACCCGCGCTCTCACGAAGCCTTGCCGCGCCAGCTTTTCCAGGTCCTTCTTGTACTCGCCCTTGCGCCCGCGCACCACCGGCGCCATCACCATGATCCGGTCTTCCGGCTTCAGCGCCAGCACGTGCTGCAGAATCTGCTCTGTGGTCTGGCGCGAAATCTCGCTCCCGCACACCGGGCAGTGCGGCACGCCGATCGAGGAGTAGAGCAGCCGCAGGTAATCGTAGATTTCGGTGATGGTGCCCACCGTCGAGCGCGGGCTGCGGCTGGTGGTTTTTTGCTCGATGGAAATCGCCGGGCTCAGGCCGTCCACCGAATCCACGTCCGGCCGCTCCATCTGGTCGAGGAACTGGCGCGCGTAGGTGGAGAGCGTTTCCACGTAGCGGCGCTGGCCCTCGGCGTAGATGGTGTCGAAGGCCAGCGACGATTTCCCGCTCCCGCTCAGACCGGTGATCACGGTCAGCGCGTTGCGCGGAATTTCCACGTCGATATTTTTTAGATTGTGCTGCCGCGCACCATGCACGGTGATTCTGTCGAGCATAAGGACTTGGGCTTCGGTGGAAAGGGCGAACTCTTTATTGTGACCCCAGTTGTGCCGGTTCCGCAAATTGAGCTACAACAAGAGTTGTCACAAGCCCAGTGCGAAAGTGCATACACTGCGGAGGCAGGGTGCGGCGGATCCACCGTACGCTGCTCGAGCGCCTCTCCTATCTGGCGATCTTTCAATGCTGCGTGTGCGAGCGCGAGCAGCATGTGCCGCGGCCGTTCCAGCTCCATTTCGGGCCCCAAGCGCGTTGCCCGAAGTGCGGGACGTTCCGCCTGACGCGTCTCGGCGAGCCCGACGCAGTGGACAGTATGCAGGGGGGCTTGTGGAACCGGATGGAGCGGTTGTTCCGCGGGAACCTATATCATTGCAGGTTCTGCCGGGTGCAGTTCTACGACCGCAGGCCGGCTGTCTCGCAGTCTCCGGAGCCGCCCTCTGCACCCGAGGCCGTGGCCGGAAACACTTCCGTTTAGGAGCTTATGGCGGACTTCACCGCCGATCGCGCCGAAGCCGGACGGCGCCTCGACCACGTCCTGCATGAACGCCTGCCGCAATACAGCCGCTCGCGCATTCAGCAGTGGATTCGCAATGGCCGCGTGCTGGTGAACGGCGCGGCGGCGCGTGCTTCCTACTCGCTCCGCGGCGGCGAATCTATCCGGGTGGAACCGGCCGAGCCCCCGCCCCTGCGCGCCGAGCCGGAAGAAATTCCGCTCGCCATCCTCTACGAAGATGACGACGTGGTGGCCGTGGATAAGCCCGCCGGGATGGTGGTCCACGCCGGCGCCGGGGTTCATTCCGGGACCCTGGTGAACGCGCTGCTGCACCGGTTCGGCGCGCTTTCCGCAGTGGGCGGCGAGATGCGCCCGGGCATCGTCCACCGTCTCGACCGCTTCACCAGCGGCGCGATCCTGGTGGCCAAGAACGATGCCGCGCACCGCAAGCTGGCCGCCCAGTTCTCAGGCCGCCGCGTGGAGAAGGTCTACCTGGCGCTGGTGCACGGCATCGTGAAGCAGGAAAGCGGCAGTATCGACCGGCCGATTGCGCGCGACCCTATTCACCGCACCCGCATGACGGCGCGCCTCCGCGACGGACGCCCCGCGCACACCGAATACCGCGTCATCGCGCGCCTGCCCGGCTTCACGTTCCTGGAAGTGAAGATCGGCACCGGCCGCACCCACCAGATCCGCGTACACCTGGCCGGCATCGGCCATCCCGTCGCCGGCGACACGCTCTACGGCGCGCCCGCGCAAATCCCCGGCCGCGCCCCGCTCGCCCGCTGTTTCCTGCACGCCCACCGCATCCGCTTCTTCCGCCCGGCGGATGGAGAGCCCGTCACCGTCGTCTCTCCGCTGCCGCAAGAGTTGGAAGATTGGATGGCCGCGGGCGGTGGTGCGCGGCAGTCGTGAGACGGCGGGAGTGTGCGACAACATAAGGATGCGCCTCTCGAATCGTTGCTACGCGATTACCGGGCTTGGATACTCGGCGCCCTGGTGCGTGAATGCGGGCTTGGTTGTCGGGGACAATCTGACGCTGGTCGTAGACACGGGAGGCAACGCGTTAGCGGCACAAACCGTCCACGGATACGCTTCCGCCGCGAAGCCCGGAAATCAACTGTGCGTCGTCAATACGGAGAAGCATTTCGATCACATTGGCGGGAACGGCTTCTTTCGCGAGCATGGGATCGACGTATGGGGCCACGTTGGAGCCGTGCGAACACCCGATGAGTTTCAAGCCGAAATTGCGGAGTTCAACGAGACCATCCCCAACCAGGCTCGCCGTGCACGCGGTGAAGCGCGGGCGTTTTTTCATGGAACGCACTTGGTAAACCCGAACCGCCGGATTCATAGCGACACCCGGTTCGACCTGGGCGGCTGCACGGTGGAGATCCTGCTCACGCCTGGGCACACGGCAACCAATCTTTCGGTTTGGGTGCCCGAAGACGGCGTCTTGTTCACTGGCGATTGCCTGATTAATGAGTATCTCCCGAACCTGGACGCAGGGACGCCCGTCGATTGGCAGGTATGGCTCGAATCGCTCAAGCGAATTGAGGCGCTCAAACCGGCCATCGTTGTCGCGGGTCATGGCCCGGTTGCCCGCGGCGATGAAATCCTCGTAATCGTGGATACGGTGAGGCAAGTGCTTCAGGAATCTATTGCACGAGGTTACTCGCCAACATCCGATCGGGCGGTTTGAGATCGAGGCAGAATAGGGAAACGGTTCGGCACTGAACTCCGTTGTGCCCGGCTCTCACGCCCACCCCGGCGGACAGGCCGATCGGTTTCCCCCGGAATGAATCGCTCAGTGTTGGGGCCGACCCATTTCCCTCAACCCAATCACTGGGTCGAGGTCCCGTTCACCGCCCACCAGTTCTGCCAGAAAGAGACCTGCTGCGCCAGCACAGGATCACCCGCTACAGGCTGGCCTCCAAACCCG
Source organism: Bryobacteraceae bacterium (assembly GCA_049511495.1). GTDB lineage: Bacteria > Acidobacteriota > Terriglobia > Bryobacterales > Bryobacteraceae > Bog-375. Next base: position 52,316 of record JBEKXZ010000010.1, read on the forward strand.
AAGTTGGCAATCGTGTCGGCGGTCCGGTACTGGCTCGGGTTGTTGAAACTGAGATAGTCCATCGATACCGAGTTGGCGAGCGTCTGCGTGGGGCACCCATTGGCGAAGGATCCCAGTCCAAATATGCCCCGCCCCTGTTCGTACGGATCGGAACTGCTGAGCAGGCTCGCCAGAAATGGCAGCGCCTCCTTGGTGTGAATCGCCGCCAGCGCCCGGACGGCGGCCTTGCGCATCGCGGCGGAGGTCGTGCTCGCGCCCGCGTATTGGGCGAGCTGGGTTACCGAACCCGGCGTGGTATCTCGATAGAACTGCTCAAGGGCGGTAGCGATCATGCTCGCCCACTTCGCGTCGACGGACGGCCCCAATTGCACCAGTTGAGCGATAGCGCCCGGCGCACCGGTCTGCAGCATTAGCGCCACACCCACCTCGCGAAATCCGGGCATCGGCAGGGTCACGAAACGCGCCAGGATGGTCTGAACGGCCGCGCTGGGCGCTGTCGGCGGGTACGTTTCGATGACGACCTGAAGATTCTGCGGGTTAATCCCCGACGCCTCAATGCCGGCCGCCGCCTGAAGCATCAGCGTATCCAGAAGGGACGCGCCCGCGGCCGGCTGGTAGGCAGCCGGCAAGACCGCCGGTGTCGGCCAGAACAGGGTATAAGGGCTTCCCCACGGGAGGCCTGTGCCTGGTATTACATTCCAGCCGGAAGCCGCGGTGCGCTTCAAGAACCAAATGCCGTGAAGAGACACGGCGGCCGTCGTGGGCGGAGGCGGGCCGCCCGCAAACAGGAAACTGCCCGGAAGGCTCCACGGTTGGGATACCTGAACGGTTGTCGAACCCACACTCCCCTGGAGCACAGCTTCCACGTTGATTGTGAAGGAAGCGCTGGTGACGTTGTTGGTGAACGTTGTGACGCTGCCCTGCACAACGGCATCCGCGGAGCCTAAGGCCCCGGAGAGCGTGTCTGCCCCAGCCCACCCGCAGAGGGTCGCTGCGATTGCGCCCAAAACCGCCGAACGACGAGTAGTTGCCATTACATTTAGCGTCTTCATCTAATCTCTCCTCACTGGCTTTCAGTTAGCCTACTGGTTGCAAATAGTTGCAGGTATTCCCGGAGTCTGTTGGCCGGAAACAGCAGCATGGTCGGTGTAGAACGTCACAGTGTCAAAGCCGATGCAGCTTCCCGAGCGCGATATGCTCTGGGTGCCGATCCAGAACGACTGCGTCTCGGTGAGGTCCGGCGTGCTCCCGCTGCCCCACGGCAAAATCGGAGGTTTCAGCGAGGGCGCAGTGCTAGGGCCGGCGCACTGCGCGAACCAGTCGGTCCACGTCGTGCTCGTGGTCTCTTTGTCAAGGCTCACTTCTAGAAATTATAATGAATTTCTCATAACAATACGCCGGCGGGGTTGGCACACGGTCGCCAAATTCAAACTCACACAAAACAGAAGCACAATGGAAAAACGAGAAAGACCGCCTCTTCCGTCTCGGCCCTGGAACCCGATTCAAACTCCAGCCCCCGCCGCCTAATTGCCGATGTTGACCACTTCAAAATGGAAGCGGCGCGGTCGCGTTCGCCAGGGCTCACTTGCGCGAGTTCTTGACTGGCTTCGGCCGCTCCAGGATCGAACGGAGAAACGCCACTTCTTCCATCGAATAGGGCGTCCCATCCTGGCGGAAGATGTCGTGGAACCAGACGGCGGGCTGGCGGCCGATGTACGGGTTCTTCCAGGAATCCCACGGCAGGTAAGTTTGCGTTTTCCCCGCGACAAGCCCCCAGTTGTACGCGCCGATGTTGTGCTTCTTGGCGATCGGCAGGATGCTCTCAAACGTGCTGCCCTCGGGCCGCGCCATGTACTCGGTGCACAGGATCGGACGGTGCAGCGCCTCCAGCCAGACCACACGCTGTTCGAATACGTCGGGTTTCGCGTAGCTGTGGAAACTGACGATGTCGGAATTGTCAAGCTGGATTTTCTCGATCGCGGTCAGCTTATCCGGGCTCGACCAGTCGCCGCGCCACACGCCGGAGGTCAGCGGCTGAAAAGGCAAACCGGCGCGCGCGTAAGTGAATACCTGCGGCAATAGCCCCTCGACCAGAGCGGCCTTGTTGGCCGGTTCGGCCGCGCCGTAGCTGCTATCGTTGATGTTGTCCGGCTCGTTCCACAGGTCCCAGGCCAGCACTCGCTTATCGTCACCGAAGTCGTTAACGACGTCCTGCACGTAGGCCAGCACGTTGTCGTATTCCTTGGGATTCATCAAGGCCTGCGCGCCGGGACTCTGCACCCAACGGGAATTATGGATGCCGGGCAGCGGCGGCCGTTGCGGGCCGATTTCGGGGAACGGGTCCCAACAGGAATCGAAGAGCACAAACACCGTCTTGATGTGGTGCTGGTCCGCGATTTTGAGGAAAGTGTTGATGCGCCGCTTGAACCCGCTTTCATCCCGGCGCCAGACCAGGTAGTGCAGAAATACGCGCATGGTGTTCATTCCCAGCCCTTCGGCCAGTCCTAGCTCGCGGTCGATGGTGGTGGGATCGAACGTGTCCGCCTGCCACATTTCGAGTTCGTTCGACGCGGTGGAGGGAATGAAGTTCGCGCCCACCGGCCAGGCTTCCCGCGCGTACCACTGCTCAGCCTCCGCTTCCGTCCAATGCCGCTGCTGCCGATGCCGTGGTTGCCCGAAAAGGGTCAGCCCCGCAAGCAGACACACCAAAGTTCGCCATGGTTTCATGTTGTGCCCGCCTTGATTGTAGCTTGCCGGAGGGGGAATGAACGATGGGACGCTGCGGCTTGTTGGAAGCCAAGGCCGGGCATGCCCGGCCCCTACACCGCTTCGAGGGATTTCACCAGGCTGTCGATCGCCTGTAGCCCGCGCCAGAATTGCGGCAGCAGTTCGAGGCGCAGCGCGTTGGGGCCGTCGGAAAGCGCACCAGCCGGCGCGTCGTGCACTTCGACGAAAATGCCGCTCACACCCACCGCGACGGCGGCGCGCGCCAGCGGCTCGATGAACTGCGGTTGCCCGCCGGAGACCGCGCCGGCGCCGCCCGGCAGTTGCACGCTGTGAGTGGCATCGAACACCACCGGCCATCCCGCATCGCGCACGATCTTCAGCCCGCGCATGTCCACCACCAGGTTGTTGTAGCCGAACGAGGAGCCGCGCTCGGTGATGACCACTTGCGAGTTCCCGGTGGAGGCCACTTTTTCCGCGGCATAGTGAATATCGTGCGGCGCCACGAACTGTCCCTTCTTGATGTTGACAATGCGGCCGGTGCGGCCCGCCGCCAGCAGCAGATCGGTTTGCCGGCACAGGAAGGCGGGAATCTGCAGAATATCGGCCACCGCGGCGGCCGGCGAGGCCTGCACTGGTTCATGGATATCGGTGAGGATCGAAAAGCCTTCCGCCTTGAGGCCGGCCAGAATGCGGAGGCCTTCGGCGAGGCCGGGCCCGCGATAGGCTTCCAGGCTGGTGCGGTTAGCTTTGTCAAACGACGCCTTGAACACGAAATCGCCGCCCACGGCGTCGCGAATGCCGTGGGCCATGCGGTGCACGTGCTCTTCGCTTTCGATCACGCAGGGCCCGGCGATCAATACCAGCGGACGGGGCGCCCCCTGGGCCCGGCCGAACGCACTGAACTCAAAGGCCATGGGAATACGTCGTCGCGGCCCGATCCCGGCTCTCGGCGCCCAGCCGCCGCTGCCGGTATTCGTAAGCGGCGCCTACGAACGCCTTGAACAGCGGATGCGGCTCCATCGGCTTGGACTTGAACTCGGGGTGGAACTGGCAGCCCAGGTACCAGGGGTGATCGGCGATCTCGCAAATCTCCACGTAGGTGTTGTCCGGAGTCTCCCCGGTGATGCGCAGGCCGGCCGCTTTCAGCCGGTCTTCGTACTCGCGGTTGAACTCATAACGATGGCGGTGGCGCTCCTGAATTTCGCGCGTGCCGTAAGCCCGGTAGGCAAAGCTCGATTCCGCCAGCTTGCAGGGCCAGCTTCCCAGCCGCATGGTGCCGCCCAGATCATCCACGCCCTTGAGCTCGCGCAGCTTGAAAATGACGCGGTGCGGCGTGCCGGGGTTGAACTCGGTCGAATCCGCGCCCTCCAGCCCGCACACGTTGCGCGCGTATTCAATCACCATGGTCTGCATGCCCAGGCAGATGCCGAAGTACGGCACTTTGCGCTCGCGCGCGAAGCGAATCGAGTTGATCATGCCCTCGATGCCGCGCTTGCCGAAACCGCCGGGCACCAGGATGCCGTCATAGCCTTCGAGCTGTTTCTCCCAGTCGTGACCGTATATGCCTTCGGCTTCGATCCAGTGAATGTTCACTTTCAACTGGTGCGCCAGTCCGCCGTGCAGCAGAGCTTCCTTGAGGCTCTTGTAGGAATCCTCGTATTCCACATACTTGCCCACCAGGCCGATGGTCACTTCGTCGCGCGGATGCTGCATGCGCTCCAACATGGCGGTCCAGCGGTCCAGGTTGCGCTCACCGGCATTGAGGTGGAGCAGGCGGAGGGCGATGTCGTCCACGCCTTCGCCGGCGAACATCAGCGGCACTTCGTAAACGCTCTTGACGTCGCGCGCCGTCACCACCGCTTCCACATCCACGTCGCAGAACAGCGCGATCTTCTCTTTCATCTCCTGCGAAATAAAGCGCTCCGAGCGGCAGATCAGGATATCGGGCTGGATACCGATGCCGCGCAGTTCCTTGACGCTGTGCTGGGTGGGCTTGGTCTTCAGTTCCTGTGCGGCCGCGATCCAGGGAACCAGCGTGACGTGCACGAACAGGCAGTTGCCGCGGCCCTGCTCGTGGCGCATCTGGCGGATGGCTTCGAGAAACGGCAGCGATTCGATATCGCCGACCGTGCCGCCGATTTCGGCGATCACCACGTCCACGTCCTGCGCCACGCGTTTCAGCCCGGCCTTGATTTCGTTGGTGACGTGCGGGATCACCTGCACGGTCTTGCCCAGATAATCGCCGCGGCGCTCGCGGGCGATGATCTGCTCGTAGATGCGGCCGGATGTCAGGTTGTTGCTCTGCGTGAGCTTGGCGTGAGTGAAGCGCTCGTAGTGGCCGAGGTCGAGATCGGTTTCGGCGCCGTCGTCGGTAACGAAAACTTCGCCGTGCTGGAACGGGCTCATGGTGCCCGGATCGACGTTGAGGTACGGATCGAATTTCTGGCAGGTGACCTTCAGCCCGCGGCTTTCGAGCAGACACCCGATGGAGGCCGCCGCAATTCCCTTGCCCAGCGACGAGACCACGCCGCCCGTTACGAAAATGTATTTAGCCATATCAATTCACCCCTGGCATGATGGAAGCTTCGAAGAGCCGCGAGACCCGTTCCAGGTCCTCGGGCGTATCGACGCTCAGCGACTCATAGTCGGTTTCGATTACGCGTATGGGAAAGCCGTTTTCGAGCGCGCGCAGTTGCTCGAGACGCTCGGCGCGCTCGAGCGGGCCCACCGGCAGGCGCGAATATCCCAGCAGGAAATCGCGCCGGTACGCGTAAAGCCCGATATGTTTGAACCAAGCGCCGCTCCGTTCCCGCGCATAGGGGATGGCGCAGCGCGAAAAGTAAATCGCGTCTCCGGCGTGGTTGCTCACCACCTTGACTACGTTGGGGTCGGCGATTTCGCGCGGGTCTTCGATTTTTTTCTTCAGCGTCGCCATCACCACTTGGCGGTCGTGAACCACAGGCAGAATCGCGGCATCGATGGCGGCGGGATCGATCAGCGGTTCGTCGCCTTGAATATTGACCACCACGTCGGCCTGTCCGGTCGAGGCCACTTCGGCGACGCGGTCGGTGCCGGATGCGTGGTCGGCGCGCGTCATGCGCACCCGAGCTCCGAAACTCTTGGCGGCCTCATAAACCCGCTTGTCATCGGTGGCGACGATGACACTCGACAGGTAACGGGACTGGCAGGCGCGCTCATAGACATGCTGCAAAACGGTCTTCGAGGAGAGGAGCGCCAGAACTTTGCCCGGAAAACGTGTAGAGGCAAATCGTGCAGGAATAACGCCCAGAATTTTACGGGGCACACGCGATCATACCATAAAATCCCTGTGATAGACTTGGTTATAGAAATGCTGGCCTGACAGCTATGCTCCTGTCCCGGTGTGAGCTGCCCGTAGTTCTCGCCGCCTTCCTGGGGTTGTCGTTGAGTGCGCAAGCTCAGGAGCCGGGCGGCTCGCCCGCCACCATCGCGCCGAGGCCCAAGGCAGCCGGAAAAGAGCAGGTTCTCCCCAAGGCGAACATCCGCGTGGATACCACGCTGGTTCTGATTCCGGTCACCGTGACCGATCCCATGAACCGTTTCGTTACCGGCCTGGAAAAAGAGAATTTCAAGCTTTTCGAAGACAAGAAAGAACAGGAAATCAGCCATTTCTCGAGCGAGGATGCGCCGCTTTCCGCGGGAGTGATATTCGATTGCAGCGGCAGCATGGGCCACAAGCTGGAAAAATCGCGGCTGGCCGTTTCCGAGTTCTTCAAGACCGCCAACCCCGAGGACGAATTCTTCCTGATCCAGTTCAACGATACGGCCAATCTGGTGCAACCCTTCACACAAAACCTGGAGGAAATTCAAAACCGCCTGACGTTCACGTTCTCGAGGGGCCGAACCGCGCTGCTGGATGCCGTTTTTCTCGGTTTGCACACCATGAAGCAGGCGAAGAATCCGCGAAAAGCGCTGCTGATCATCTCCGACGGCGGCGACAACAATAGCCGGTACACGGAAGCGGAAATCAAGGACCTGGTGAAGGAGGCGGACGTCCAAATCTATGCGATTGGAATTTACGAGGAAGGCCCGGCGCGCTCGCGGACCCCGGAGGAGAGCGCCGGGCCGGCGCTGCTGGCCACCATCGCCGAACAGACCGGCGGGCGGCAGTATGAAGTGGACAACTTGAACGAGCTTCCGGACGTGGCGGCGAAAATCGGCGTGGAATTGCGGAACCAGTACGTGCTGGGGTATAGCCCGCAAAATCTGGATCGCGACGGCAAGTACCGCCATGTAGTAGTGAAGGTGATTCCGCCGCGCGGCCTGCCGCTGCTGCGGCCCTTCTGGAGACTGGGATATTATGCTCCTATGCAATAGCTGGCGGGCGCCGGCGCTGCTCATCGCGCTGGCCGCCTTCGGCCAGGAGAAACCCGCGATTCCGCCCGGTGCGGAGGACTCCCACGTTGTGTTCCGCGCCGACACGCGCCTGGTGGTGTGTCACACGACCGTTGTGGACAAGAATAACCGCCTGGTGACCGACCTTCCCGAATCGGCTTTTTCGGTTACCGAAAACGGCGTACCGCAAACCATCAAAGAATTCAGGCGGGAGGACGTGCCAGTTTCTCTGGGGCTGATCATCGACAACAGCGGCAGTATGCGCGAGAAGCGCGCCAAGGTGGCGGCGGCGGCGCTGGACCTGGTGAAGGCCTCCAACAAGGACGACGAGGTCTTCATCGTCAATTTCAACGACGACGCTTACCTCGATCTGCCCCACGGCAAGGACTTCACCAACGACATCGCCGAAATGGAGGAGGCGCTTTCGCACATCGATTCGCGCGGCGGCACCGCCATGCGGGACGCCATCCGCATGTCCATCGACCATGTCAAACAGAAGGGCCACCATGACAAAAAGGTGCTGGTGGTGGTGACAGACGGCAACGACAATTCGAGCGTGATCAGCCTGGAGAACCTGGTGAAGGCGGCGCAGCAGAGCGAAGTGCTGATTTACTCGGTGGGTCTGCTGAGCGAGGAAGAGCGGCGCGAAGCCGTGCGTGCCAAGCGGGCGCTGGAGGAACTGGCAACGGCGACCGGCGGCGAAACGTTCTTCCCCAAGGATCTGAGCGAGGTAGACCGCTACGCCGAGGATGTGGCGCGCGACATCCGCAGCCAGTACACCATCGAATACTCGCCCAGCAACACCGCCATGGACGGCTCCTACCGCATGATCAAGGTCGCCGTGAATGCGCCTGGGCACCCGTCGGTGCGGACGCGCAGCGGCTATTACGCCACTCCCGACCAGGGATCGCCGCCGCCCAAGGGCTCCAACGCCCTGAAATCGAAGTAACGCTAAGCCTTCTCTGGCGCAGGACCCGCGGCTACTGTCTGCGCCCGTAGCGCAGTCCGTACCTGGGCTGGCGCATCGAGACTTACTGGGGCGTTCCCGCCGAGACCATCGCACCAACCGATTTCTGGCGTTTCGCCTGGCGCCAGCGGCGGCGGCTGGCCGGCTATCTGCGCTGGGGTGGAAAGATGCGGCAAAAGACACGCATAGCGGGGTGAGCAAGTGAAAAACGGATGAACACCGATAAGATTCTTAATCCTATCGGTGTTCATCGGCGTTAATCCGTGGCCATAAACTCTTGGGCGGCTTCTCACGGTCGCCAGCCCGACCCGCCGTTCAGTCCAGAAGACGGATCAATTGTAGTAGGCCGCGTTATCTTCCGCCAAACGCGCCAAATCCGCCGGCAGATCTTCCAGCGTGTAGATCGAATTTGTGGGGCAGACCGGAATGCACGCGCCGCAATCGATGCAGTCCACGGGATGAATGTAGAGATGTGGGACGTCGGCGAAGCCGGCCTCGTCCTCCTTCGGATGAATGCAATCCACCGGACAAGCCTCAATACACAATTTGTCCTTGGTGCAGGTATCTGTGATCACATAAGCCATACCGAGTGATGTGCAATTGCCCTGCCACTGCGCGAAATCACTAACTTACGCAGAATCAGGCGGGAAACTCGACAGACCACGACTTTGAGTGGGTGAAGTTCCCCAGGGCACTGACAGCCAGGTGGTGGAATCGCCCCTCTCGTTCCTCCCTTCGGGCGGGCTGGACAGAGGACTGGGAGTCACTAACGCTCCGTGACCTCAGGTCGAGGCAGACCTATCGACTCGACCTGGATCGCTGAGACAGAAGCGACCCGGCAAAGTCAAAAGGACGAAAAGGCGGCCCGCCTGCCGCGCGGGAACCCGCGCTCTCGACTTTCGGGCGGCAGCGTCTTTGGGCCGCCGGTACCGCAGCGCCTCCACGGGATCCAGACGCATCCGAACGGCCGGCGAGCGGCGGTTACTGCTTGTTTTCGCTCTCGATCCGCATGCCGTAGAAGCTGCGGTAGACGAAGAACGCTGAGATCAGGAAGAAGACGGCGGACAGCACCGTGGTCAGCACATGGCCTTGCGTGTTGCCGACATCCACGGCCAGCGACACCGCCAGCAAGCCGAACAGGGTGGTGAACTTGATGATGGGGTTCAAGGCCACCGAGCTCGTATCCTTGAACGGATCGCCTACGGTGTCGCCGACCACGCAGGCGTCGTGCAGCGGCGTGCCTTTGGCGCGCAGCTCGGTTTCCACCACCTTCTTGGCGTTGTCCCAGGCGCCGCCGGCGTTGGCCATGAAGATGGCCTGGTAAAGGCCGAACAGGGCGATCGAAATAAGGTAGCCAACGAAGAAGAACGGCTCGATGAAGGCAAACGCCAGGGTGGCGAAGAACACCGTGAGGAAGATGTTCAGCATGCCCTTCTGAGCGTACCGCGTGCAGATCTCGACCACCTTTTTCGAGTCCGCGACGGAGGCCTTTTCGGCGCTCTCCAGGTTGATGTTGCGCTTGATGAACTCGACCGCGCGATAGGCGCCGGTAGTCACCGCTTGCGCGCTGGCGCCGGTGAACCAATAGATCACGGCGCCGCCCGCGATGATGCCGAGCAGGAACGGCGCGTGCATCAGCGACAGGTTCACGATGTATTGCGGCTGCAGGCCGTGGGTGAGCGAAACGATGGTGGCGAAGGTCATGGTGGTGGCGCCGACCACGGCGGTGCCGATCAGCACCGGCTTGGAAGTGGCCTTGAAGGTGTTCCCCGCGCCATCGTTCTCTTCCAGGTTCTCCTTGGCTTTCTCGAAGTCGGGCGTGAAGCCAAAGGTTTTCTGAATGTCCTCGGAGATGCCGGGCATAGTCTCGATCATCGACAGCTCGTAAATCGACTGCGCGTTGTCGGTGACCGGGCCGTAGCTATCCACCGCGATGGTCACCGGCCCCATGCCAAGGAAGCCGAACGCCACCAGGCCGAAAGCGAACACCGCCGGAGCCATCATCAGCGCCTCGGGGAACGCGGTGCTGACCAGGTATCCGATCGACATCAGCGCCAGCATCGCCATGCCCAGCCAATAAGCGCTGAAGTTGCCGGCCACGAAACCGGAGAGGATATTGAGCGAGGCGCCGCCTTCGCGCGAGCTGGTGACGATTTCGCGCACGTGCCGCGAATTGGTGGAGGTGAACACCTTGACGAACTCCGGGATCAGCGCGCCGGCCAGCGTGCCGCAACTGATCACGGTGGCCAGTTCCCACCACAGGCTGGAGGAGCCGGCCAGATCGGGGATCATCAGTGAGCTGACCACGTAGGTGAGTCCGATCGAGAGGATCGAGGTGAGCCAGACCAGGGTGGTGAGCGGCGTCTCGAAATTGAATTTGGGTGCATTGCCAAAACGGGCCTTGGCGATGGCGCCGTTGATGAAGTAGCCGGCCGCCGAGGAGATGACCATCATCACGCGCATCGAGAAGATCCAGACCAAAAGCTCGACCTTGACCAGGTCGCCGTGGACGGCCAGCAGGATGAAGGTGATCAGCGCGACGCCGGTGACGCCGTAGGTTTCGAAGCCGTCGGCCGAGGGCCCGACCGAATCGCCCGCGTTGTCGCCCGTGCAATCGGCGATCACGCCGGGGTTGCGCGCATCGTCTTCCTTGATCTTGAAAACGATCTTCATCAGGTCGCTGCCGATGTCGGCGATCTTGGTGAAGATGCCGCCGGCGACGCGCAGGGCGGCGGCGCCGAGCGATTCGCCGATGGCGAAGCCGATGAAGCAGGGGCCGGCCAGGTCGCCCGGAATGAACAGCAGGATGAACAGCATGATCAGCAGCTCGACCGAAACCAGCAGCATGCCGATGCTCATCCCGGCTTGCAGCGGGATGTTGTAACAGGGGAAGGCCTTGCCGGTGAGTGAGGCGAACGCCGTACGCGAGTTGGCGAAGGTGTTGACGCGCATGCCGAACGCCGCCACCGAGAAGCTGCCGGAAATGCCGATCACGCTGAACAGCAGGATGATGGCGACTTTATAGGCCGCCAGAGCGGGCGTGTAAAGGAACCCAAAATAGACGGTGATGATGACGGCGATGATCGCCTCGAGCAGCAGCAGGAACTTGCCCTGCGTGGCCAGGTAGGTCTTGCAGGTTTCGTAAATCAGTTCCGAGACTTCGCGCATGCACGCGTGAACCGGCATGTTGCGCAAGCGAACGAAGATGACGAGGCCGAAGACCAGGCCCAGCGCGCTGACCAGCAAGCCACCGAGCAGCAGATTGTGACCGCTGATGCCGCCCAGGAACGTGGCGACACGCAGATCCGGAAGGTGAAGACTAGCCTCTCCGCCTCCTTGTTCCTGCGCCATCACGGGAGCGGCGCCGGCCGCCAGCGCAAGCAAAGCAAAAAAGATCCGCAACAGGGAACTGGACAGAACCCATGCGGCTCGAAGTGGCAGGACACTACGCGTGTCCGAACTGCTGACCATCTGGTTAATCCTCCTCGGGGATTACGGAAGAATCCGTGTGTGCAATGAACACTCAGTATAAGAGATGTACGTGTCGGATTTCAAATGGCGCCATCGCGGCGCCGGACGGATTGGGGCCGCAGCCCGCAAATCGCCGCCAGGCGGCCAAACACGGACGCATCGCTCGCCCTATGGTGCCAGCCCGGTGATCCCAGCCGGCTTACCGCCCGCCCGGAGGAGTTGCTACAATTCAGCGATTGGCCATGAAGATACGAACCTTTCCGGTTTTTCTGGCTTTTCTCGCGATGGGCTTCGGCGACGCCGTCGGCCCCTTCGTCAGCCTGGCGAAAGATCAGTTTCACTTGAGCAACACGGTGGCTTCGCTGATTCCCTTCGTCGGATTCAGCATGTTCGGCCTGCTCTCGGTGCCGATGGGCGTCTTCCAAGACCGGCGCGGCAAGAAAACCGTGCTGACGCTCGGACTCGTCATCGCTCTGGTCGGAATGCTCAACGCCAGCTTCGGCCTCACTACCTTCGTGCGCTTTCTGCTGACCGTGCTCCTGCTGGATGCCGGCGCGGCCATCTTGCAAGTGGCCGGCAACCCCATCATGCGCGACGTCTCCGCGCCCGGTAAGTACGCACGCAATCTTTCGCTCGGCCAATTCGTCAAGGCCATCGGGTCGCTCTCCGGACCCATCATTCCCTGGGCCGCCGGCAGCTATTTCCACGCCAGTTGGCAGGTCATGTTCCCCATCTACGCCGTCGCTCTGGCGATTACCGTGCTCGCGGTGAGCACGCTCAAGGTGAAAGAGGATACCGGTGCGCGCCATGCCGCCACCTTCTCTTCGTGCCTGGCGCTGCTCGCCAACGGTTACGTGCTGGCCATGGTGGGAGCCATCTTTTTCTACGTCGGCGCCGAAGTGTGCATGAGCTCCTATATTCCCCTGTTCCTCAAAGAGCAGTTCAGCATCGATGTCGCGCGCGAAGGCCTGCTCGGCACCGGCCTGTTCTTCACCGCCCTCACCATCGGACGCTTCTCCGGCGGCGTGATTTTGAACTGGATGGCGCCTCGCAAATTCCTGGCCCTCACCTGCGGGGTTTCCATCCTCGGGCTGTTCGGCCTGTTCGTGCCCGTTGCCGCCCTCGCGGCCGCGGCCTGTTTCGTCACCGGCCTGGGGTTTGCCAATATCTTCCCGCTCATCTTTTCCACCGCCGTCGAGGCCATGCCGCAACACGCCAACCCGCTGTCCGGCCTAATGGTCACCGCCATCGTCGGTGGCGCCATTCTGCCTCCATTGATGGGCATGGTCGCCGACCATAGCTCCGTGATGATCGGCTTCGTCGTCCCTCTGGCCGCCATCGGCTACGTCACCGCCGCCGGACTCCTGGCGAAACCCAAGGCCGCGTAGAAAAGTGGGCCCCCGCGCCCAAATCAACCTGATTTTGGGACACTACCCGGCCGTGGGTGGTGTCTGAAATTTCAGGCACTACCCGGCCGTGCCAGCCGCTCCTCTGGGCTATAGTGAACTATAAGATCGCCCATGGGCCGCATCCGCATCCTGCCCGACCAGGTCGCCAATAAGATCGCCGCCGGTGAAGTCGTCGAGCGCCCCGCTTCGGTCGTCAAAGAGCTGCTCGAGAATTCGCTCGACGCCGGCGCCGCGGAACTCCGCATCGAGGTGGAATCCGGCGGACGCCGCCTGATTCGCATCGCCGACGACGGCTGCGGCATGCTGCGCGACGACGCCCTGCTCGCGTTCGAGCGCCACGCCACCAGCAAGCTGCGCGACGTCAAGGACCTGCTCTCGATCTCCACGCTCGGCTTCCGCGGCGAGGCACTTCCCTCCATCGCCTCCGTCTCGCGGCTGCTGCTCGAAACCCGCTCTGCCGAAGAGACCACCGGCACGCGCATCGAAATCGCCGGCGGCAAGATGCTGCGCTGCGAAGAAGCGGCGCTGGGCGGCGGCACGGCCATCACCGTCCGCGACCTCTTTTACAACGTTCCCGCGCGAAAAAAATTCCTGCGCACCGAGCCAACCGAGCTCGCCCACATCGCCAGCCTGGTGACTCACTACAGCCTCGCCCACCCGGAGAAGACCTTTCAGTTGATCGGCGGCGCGAGTGAGCTGTTGTACGTTACGCCGGTCGCCACCCTCGCCGAGCGCGTCTACCAGATCTTCGGCGGCCGCACGCTCGAGGACCTGGTCGAGATCGGCGAGCGCGAGAAAGATCTGTTCGTGGCGCCCGAAAGCGCGCCGCCCTCGCAGGCCATCGCCGAATACCGCGCCGAGCCCGATGAGCCGCCTACCCGGCGCTTCCGTCTCACCGGCTTCTTCTCGCGCCCGCAGGTGCAGAAGGCCAATCGCAACTCGGTCTTCATCTTCGTCAACGGCCGACTGATTCGCGACCGCCTTCTGCTGCACGCCCTTTCGTCGGCGTATCACAACCTGATGCCGCCAGCCGCCTACCCGTTTGCACTGCTGTTTCTCGAGTGCGATGCCGAGGAAGTGGACGTCAACGTGCATCCTTCGAAGACCGAGGTCCGCTTCCGCCACGGCTCGTTCGTCCATGATTTCGTCCGCGACACGATTCGCGACCGGCTCATGGAAAGCCGCCCCGCGCCCTCGTTCCAGCCGGCCGTGCGCCCAGCACCCGGGCAGGCCGCCGCGCGGCTGCCGTATTCCGAGTTCAGCCAGATGATCGAAAACCAGGCGCCCGACGCGGCCAGCCTGGTCGAAGCCGAGCCCACGCAGGTCGCGCCCGCCGAAACCGCCCCGCTCCAAACGCTGACCGAGCCAGGCGAGGCGCCGGCTCCAGAGTTCACCCTGCGCCCCACCGCAGGCCCGTCGCCGCGCCTCGATTTCAGCGCGCCGCCGCTCGAAGTGGCGCCGGGTCCGCGGCCTTCCGGGAAACTTTCGCGCCACCTCGATGCCCACGGCGAATTTCCGCCCGAGGCCGTCCCTCCCCCCGAAATGTCGCTCTCCGTGCTTTCCGATCTGCGGCCGCTCGGCCAGATTCACGAGAGCTTCATCGTCGCCGCCGGCCGCGACGGCTTGTGGATCGTCGATCAGCACGTGGCCCATGAGCGCATCCTCTTCGAGCAGGTCCTCAAGCAGCGCGCCGCCGGCGCCGTCGAAACCCAGCGCCTGCTGATGCCGATGATTCTCACGCTCACCGCCGAACAGCAGATCGATTACGCCCGCATCGCCGATGAGCTGCGCGCCTCCGGCTTTGAAACCGAGCCGTTCGGCAACCGCACCATTGCGGTGAAATCCGCGCCGGCGGCCATCGGCGCCGCCGACCTGGAGCAGATCCTGTTTGAAATTCTGGAAATCGCCGAAGGCGAGTTGCGCCAGCGGTCGTTAGACGATCTGCGCCGCGAAATCTCCGCCGGCATCGCCTGCCGCGCCGCCATCAAGATCAACACCCGCCTCGACGCCGCCAAAATGGAATGGCTGCTGCGCGCGCTTTCTGAAACCGATTGTCCCATGAGCTGCCCCCACGGCCGCCCCATCGCTATGCACTACTCCACGCGGGAGATTCTGAGAGCTTTCCACCGGATGTAGGGGCCGGGCGCGCCCGGCCCGGGTTGAACAGGCCGCACAACGATCAGTCCGACTCACGGGCGTGGTACTCGAAGACCCGCTCGACAGGCGCTGCGAAGGCCCGCGCGATGCGGAAGGCCAGCAGCAGCGAAGGGAAATACTTGCCCGCTTCCAGCGCCATGATGGTATGGCGCGTCACGCCCGCTTGCTTCGCGAGGTCATCCTGGGTCATTTCTCCGTGCTCGAAACGGAGCCGGCGGATGTGGTTCGCGATCTCCGGTTCCGGGTTAGGCACGGGGGCCCCCGCGGTAGAGCAGGATGGTCGTCAGCGCTTCCACGCCCCAGATGAGAGTCGCCGCCCAAAGGAGAGTTTCCGTGAACACCCAGACCGGCGCGGTTAAGTTAGCATCCCATCCCTTGACAATACCGATCACGAAAATGAGGCCGATGTACGCCAGCCAGAACGCGCTGAAACCCGCCCGGAGCGCCTTGTGGGCAATCGCGCGTTCCCGCTCATCGAACCTTCGGCCCTTGAAATAGCGCCGGCTGGAAGCCGGGATTGCGGTCAGCGCTAACAGCGCGAAAACCGCCGAGGTGGCCGGGCCATGGCCTAGAAATGCGACGAAGACGCCATACGCCGCGATGGTCAGCGCCACCACTCCCAGCGTCCACCGGGCCCACTTTTCCGAATCTGACATGTAAATCTCCTTGATGTTAAATAAAAAAGACTTTAAGTAAAGTAAACATCACATAATGTAAGTTGTCAAGTACTTTTGCGTCCACCAATCCTGTAAATGTGGAGCTTAGGCGAATACAAGACGAAAACAGGTGCGGCGCGGTGCCCCCCCGGTTTCTTCGGCTGCTCGCTCTCCGATTCGAGAACGGGGACAAGAAGTGCCTTTGTTGGTACGCCGCACATGCCTGCCCGTGAAGCGGAGGGCCGGTCGTTCTCGGACCGGGAGCGAGCTTACGATCTCCCCTCGCCGGGAATGTAACTGAGAGGCGGCATCGCATCCATCGTCAATCGCAGGCTGCTGGTTCCAGGCTGCGCACTTTGGCCGACAGCGTGGTGCGTTTGAGCCGCAGCATGTCGGCCGCAGCTTTCTTGTTGCCGCCCGTCTTGCGCAGGGCTTGGTCCAGTATGCTGCGCTCAATCAGGGCGACCGTACGCTCATAGTCGAGGCCGTCGTCCGGCACCGGCACCAACGGAGGTGTTGCGCCCGGCCGGGCGCAAATCGCCGCCCGATCCTGGAGCGGGAGCGGAAAGTCGCCGGGAACCAGCACGTCGCGGTCGCCGCTCAGCGCCACAGCCATTTCGATAGCGTTCTCCAGTTGCCGGACATTGCCCGGCCAACTCTGGGCGCACAGCCGCTCGGCAGCCTCTGGCGCGATGGTTTTCGGCGGGATCTCTTCTTGGCGGCAGATCTTCTCGACAAAGTGCAGCGCCAGCGCCGGCACGTCGCCGGGCCGCTGGCGGAGCGCCGGCATCCGTATCGGCACCACGTTGAGCCGGTAGAACAGGTCCTCGCGGAACCTGCGTTGTTCGATTCGTTGCGGCAGATCGCTATTGCTGGCGGCGATCACGCGCGCGTCGCAGCGAATCGTCTCCGAGCTTCCCAGCCGTTGGAACTCCCGCTCCTGCAGCACGCGCAGTAACTTGGCCTGTAGTTCCAGGGGCAGTTCGCCGATTTCGTCCAAAAACAAGGTCCCGCCTTGCGCCTGCTCGAACCGGCCCAGCCGGCTCTGCACCGCGCCCGTAAACGCGCCGCGCACATGGCCGAACAACTCGGCCTCCAGCAGATTCTCCGGCAGCGCGCTGCAGTTCACCGCCACCCAAGGCGCCTGGCGGCGAGGCCCGGCCAGGTGCAAGGCGCGCGCAGCCAGCTCCTTGCCTGTGCCGGTTTCGCCGGTAATCAGCACCGTGGCCCGGCGTGCGCCAACCAGCCGGATCAGGTTGCTCACCTGGCGCATCTCGCGGCTGTCTCCCACCAGCAGCCGCTCCCAGTCTTCCAACCCAGCCCGCGACGCGAGTTGCGCCAAGCTGTGGGTGCGGCGCTGTTCGAGAGCCCGTTCGATCTGCAGGTGCTCCTCTCCTGGCGGCGCCAGAAACTGATGGATGCCCAGACGCGTCAGCCGCACGGCATCGTTGAGCGTGGCTGAGGGATCCCGCACCAGCACAGGAACCGCGGGTGCCAGACGGTGGACCTGCTCCATCAGGGCGGCCGGAGTCCAGTCCGGTATTGGAAAATCCAACACAATTGCCCCGTAATCCTGCCGGGGGAGACGCTCGATCCCTATCGGCCCGTCCAGGTACTCGACCGTCCAGGTCGCTGCTCGGCCACCAAACTCTGCCGCCGGTCCTTCCTGGTTGCCGCGAATCCACAGGATCTTCGTAGCGTTCATGGCTGGTCAGTCCAAACAATCGGCGGAATCTGCCGGGACTTTAGAATGAATCCAAACAAACTGCTCGTTCTGGCTAAAGCCCTTGCCCGATCTCGCCGATATGACACACAGCAGAGGTAAAGCTAGCGGCCATGAAGGTTGTCGATCGAAACTTGAACAGCGGGTCGCCGGTCGAATCCGGGCGCACGCAGGAGACGCAACGCGCCAGCACAACAGCCGGCGGTGCCACTGCGGCGCAGGCAGGCGGTGGAGACCAGGTGGAATTCTCCAATACCCTGGGCAGCCTGGCGCGGGCCCTGTCCACATTCAACGCCGATCATGCCAGCAAGGTGCAAGCGCTGGCCGCACAGTACCAAAGCGGCACTTACCGGGCGAATTCTCTGGCCACCAGCCAGTCTATGGTTTCCCACGCTCTGACTACCGGGGTTGAATAATCATGCGGTTGGACGCGGCAAGCGGGCTGGCGGCAGTGCGCGTCGAAGTGGAAGGCGCGTGCCGGGCGCTGGTTCTGGCATCGCCGGAAGCTCTGGCTTGCTGCGAGGGGGCGCTACAGCGGGCGGCCGAGGCGTTGCGGCAGGGCCGAGCCGCTTGGGACTGGGAATCGGCCAGTGAAGCCGCCAAAATAGAGGCCTCGCGACTCCAAGCCGGGATTCGCCGCGCCGGGCGCCTGCTGTCCAGCGCTTCTCGCTATCACGCGGGCCGGCTGCGAATCCTTTCCGCCATGACCGGCGGGTATTCTCCGCGAGGTGAAGCCGCTCCCATGCCCGGCGTGCGGCGGTTCTCGCTCGAAGGATGAATTAGGATGCCAGGCCTCATATCCTCTCTTTATGTTCAGGCGGGCGCCATCAACGCGTTCGAGCAGGCGATCGCGGTCACCTCGGCCAACGTTTCCAACGCCTCCACCCCCGGTTACGCCAGCCAGACCCAGACTTTGGTGGCCGTGCCCGAGGACATCGGCCAGGGCGCTACGGGCGGCGTCGAAGCCGGGCCGGTGGTCAGTTCGCGGGACCATTACGCTGATCAAGCTGTCTGGAATCAGCAAACAGCCTTGGGCGGGTCCACGCAGAGCGTCGACAGCCTGACCAGCTTGCAGTCGCTGTTCAACGTCACCGGCACCAGCGGCATTTCCACGGCGTTGAGCAGCCTGTACCAGAGCTTCTCGGCTTGGGGACAGACGCCCTCAGATAGCACGGCTCAGCAGGCCGTGCTGACGGCGGCCGGCAATCTCGCCACAGCCTTCCAGCAGACGGCCTCCGGACTGGCCAGCGCCGCCACTACGGCGCAAGCGCAGTTGCAGCAGACCGTCAACCAGGTGAACACGCTGGTGGGGCAGTTGCAGCAGCTCAACACGCTGGCCATGGGGAGCAATGGAAACGACTCGGGACTCGATGCCCAGATCAACTCCGCGATCGAAAACCTGTCGCAGTACATCCCCGTCAGCGCCACCGAGCAGCCTGACGGCACGTACACGGTCATGCTCGACGGGCAGACCCCGCTGGTGATCGGGAGCCAGCAATTCCCCCTGAGCTTCGACATGTACCAGCCGGCTGATGCCACGAACACGGACGCGCCTCCGCTGGCGCAAGTGATCGATGCGAACGGCACCGACATCACCAGCGACATCACTGGCGGCCAACTGGGCGCTTTGCTCAACTTCCGCAACACAGTCTTGCCTTCGTATATCGGCGATGGCACTCAGGCTGGCAGCCTCAATACGATGGCCCAGCAGTTCGCGGATACGGTCAACGGGATACTCACTTCAGGCAACATTTCCGACGCTTCCGCGGACGGTACCACGCCGGCGGTGCCCGGCGTGCCGCTGTTCACCTACGACACTACCAATGCCACCAACGTGGCGGCGAGCCTGGCGGTCAGCTCCACCATCACGCCCGGCCAACTGGCCGCCATCGATCCGGGTCCGCCCGAGGTCTCCAATGGCATTCCACTGGCGCTCACCCAGCTCGAGAATCCGGAATCCAGCGCCGATGAGATCAATGGGGAGAGCTACACCGCGGCATTCGGCGATATGGCCACCCAAGCCGGAAACCTGTTGAACGATGCGACGGAAGACCAGCAGGTGGCGCAATCGGCGCTCACGCAAGCGCAGAACCTCCAACAGCAGCAATCCGGTGTGGATTTGGACCAGCAGGCCGTGACACTCGTCCAGTACCAGAGTTCTTACGAAGCCAACGCCGAAATGATTACCGTCCTGAACCAGTTGATGCAGGACACCATCAACATTCTCGAGCCGGGGACGACGTAGCCGGGAGGCATCGTGACCATCAGCAATCTCAGTCCAGCCGGTCAAGCGTTTCTCGTCGGAGTGAACGCGGTCGAGCAACAAATCACCACGGCCACCCAGCAGATCACTTCGGGGCTGAAGATCAGTGCTCCGGCGGACGATCCCGCCCAAATTGACGACTTGCTCCAATTGCAGGCCGATCAGCAGCTCAACACACAGATCGGGAGCAACCTGACGATGGCGAATTCCATAGCGTCGGCAGCCGATAGCGCCATCGGCGGGGCCATCCAGGTGATCGACTCCGCCATCCAAATCGCCACCCAGGCGGCTAATTCCCTCACCGAGGACACCGACAGCAGCCTCGCCCTGCAGGTTCAGGGGCTGCTGTCCCAAATGGTGAACTACAGCCAAACCCAAGTGCAGGGTCAGTATATTTTTAGCGGCGACCAGCCGGAGAGCCCTTACTATCAGTTGGACCTTGCCGCGCCCCAAGGCGTCGACCAACTCCTCACCACTGCCGCAACCCAACAGATTCAGGATCCGGCCGGTGGCTCCTTTGCGGTCTCGCAAACCGCGCAGACCATCTTCGGTGACCAGAATGCCGATGGCACGCCCGCGGCCGACAATGCTTTCGCCGCTCTCAACAATCTCAACAACGCCTTGCAGAGCAATAGCACAGCCGGGGTCCAGAGCGCATTGGACGATCTGCAACAGGCGTCTACCCATCTCAACGAGATGCAGTCCTTTTACGGCGTAGTCGAGGACCGCATCCAAAGCGCCACCACCTACTCGACCTCGCGCGACACCGCGCTGCAAACCCAGATCGGCAATATCCAGGACGCCGACGTGACCAGCGACGCGATGTTGCTGTCGCAAGCCAATACCCAGCTCCAAGCCGCCTTTCAGGCCGAAGCCCAGACGCCCAAGTCCACTTTGTTCAACTACCTGAGTTGACCCGGCAGGTGCGCCCGGCGTGCGCGCCTTACATCGCCAGCTTGCCGTGGTACAGCAGGTCCTTCACCCGGAATTCTAGCTCCCGTTCGGGAAAATTCAGCCCAGCCAGGTACAGGCGGAACGTTAGGGTTTTGTCGGCCGGTTTCACCACGCGCGGGAACACCAGGCGCAGCACCGGGTCCGAGGGCGTCGGTGGAAAATGGCCGATGATCTGGTACGTCTTTCGGCCTACGATCATCTGGCACTCCTGCTCCATGCGCCGGTCCTCCTCCGCCCGTCCCAAGTCCTTGAGGGTCGGATAAGCAATCGCCAGCACGAAAACGTTCTCGCGGTTTTGGGTGACGTAGGCGGCATAATCCGGATCTGGCTCTTTTTCGGTGTGCCGGGTGCGCAGGCGCGCTTCCTCCTCGGCTTCCTCGACGGGTTCGGCCGTGGCCAGCCAAATCAGAAGGTTCGGCGCCGGCCCCACGGTTTGCACCCACGGACTCGAATAGCGCATCTCATCGATCTCGGCTTCCGACCAGTTCTCCGGAGGTTTGGCCTCCCAAAAAGGCTGCGCCAGCAGCAACAACAGAACCGGCAAACTGCGCATAATACATAAATATGCCAGTAATCCGCTGCGGCGGCGCAGACGATTTGGCCGCCATCGCGGCAATCCAGGCCGCCAGCCCCGAGGCTGCGCAGTGGAAGCCGGCCGATTACCTGGGCCATCACCTGCTAGTGGCTACGGCCAACACCGGCCTCGTGGGTTTCGTCGCCGCACGGCCGGTCGCCGATCGGGAGTTTGAGATCTTGAACCTCGCCGTGGCCTCCGAGTTTCGCCGCCAGGGAATCGCGCGAGCGCTTCTAGGGGTCCTGTTCCAGGACTGTCCCGGTACTTTTTTCCTGGAAGTCAGGGAATCCAATCAGGCTGCCCAAATGTGCTATAAATCACTTGGATTTCAGTTGGTTACGCGTCGTCCGGGCTATTATGAAAGCCCCCCCGAGGCGGCTATTGTCATGAAGTTTCATTCATGTTAAGGTTGCGTGTAGAGACGGTGATGCCGTCCTTTACCACATCACGCAAGAGATTACCCACCGAGCCCTTCCGCACCCATGACTCGGCGTGGCAACCTCGCTGGGAGGAATTGCCCCTTATGGAACGGAACGCACTGGAGCAGTTGAAAGCGCACCTGATGGACACGCACGACGAGTTTCGCAGGCTCGCCAGCCAGCACTCAGAGTTTGCCCGAAAACTGGACGACCTGGAAGCGCTTCCTCATCTCACCAACGATGAGCAGTTGGAAGAATGCCGCCTGAAGAAGCTGAAACTCCGCTTGAAGGATCAAATGGAAGCGATCGTGAGCCATTACAGGTCACAGCAGGTCGCTTAACATCAGGTGCGCGCATTAGGTAATCCGACGCCCGGCCGGCATCCCCGGCTGGGCGTTTTTATTTGGTGAGGTTCCCGGCAGGCTTTTATGGACGGCGACGAGCCCATCCCGATCCCCATCACCGACGTGTTCGACCTCCACAGCGTGCCGCCGCGCGATGTCAAACCGGTAGTCGAAGAGTACCTCGAGCAGGCGCGGGCAAGTGGCTTCCGCTTCGTGCGCATCATTCACGGCCGGGGCATCGGCGTGCAGCGCGAAACCGTTCGCGCCATCCTGGCCCGCACCGATTTCGTGGCCGATTTCAGAGACGCTCCCCCCGAGGCCGGCGGCTGGGGCGCGACGGTTGTGACGCTGCGATAAATGGGAGCGAGATTGCGGGAAGTATCGGAGACGCCGTTACGAAACCCCGGAATTCGTCGGTCCCCTTATTGCGGAGTTGGAGTTTCGTAGCCTGTCCCCGAAATCCCCCATACAACAGCACACGGGTGAGCATGGCTGGATGGTAAGCCGCCAGCCCGCGACCGTCCTTGCGTTCGTAGCCGGCGTAGATCGCGCTGAGGTCGAGTTCATCCACCACTTCGGCGACAAACCGCGCCAAGTGATGCGGTGGCAGCCAGTCCTGCAGCGACGGCGGCAACAAGTAAGGCTGGTCCAGCGAGCAAGTTCGGAATCGCTTGTTCATTACCATCTATTCTGGACATCTGCTTCGCCTTGTCAAGTACTTTACAGTTACAAATTGCCGGCCTCCGGATTCTATCTCCGACAGTCTCTCAGGCCGTCCCCTTTAATCCCGTCCCCCTTAATCCCCACTCTATTCCCACCACGACCGATGTTCACCGTCGATCGGGCAGCGCGAACTCAGAGGCTGCACTAAAGCGGGGACGGATCACGACCTTCCCAGCCCTACTGATGTAGCCCCACTTTCCATCGACTGTTCTCAGAGCGGCCATCCCCTCGGAAAAGTCGCCGAACGTTGTGAGCGGATCAAAGCGCGTTCGGATAACTAGTGTGTCGTTTCGGTCGATGAAGCCACATCTTCGGGTCCGGTCGAACCATACAGAGGTCAGGCCGTCAGCGAATCTGGAACCTTCGCATCCCATATTATGGGAAAACCGTGGGCTGATCACGACCCTTCCGATCTTATCTATGAAGAAGTAACGTCGACCTTTTGAAACACGGGCCAAGCCCTCTGAGAAGCCGAGAGCCGAGTCGAATTCTGGGGCGATCGCCGTCGTTCCCTGCGCATCAATGAACCCCCACTTTTCACCGACCCTCACGGGAAGCAGACCCTCGGAAAACGATCCGCTGGCTTCGTCGAAGTGGGCGGACGCCAGCGGCTCCCCAGTGTGGTCGATGAGGCCACGCCAGTTGCCCCGTTCGACGCACGCGAGCCCGCCCGAAAACGGGAACGCCATTTCGTACTGAGCGTCGACGACCATTCTGCCAGCCCGGTCGATGAAACCGCGCTTATGGTGGACCTCCACCATCGCCAATCCGTCAGAGAAGCTCCAGGCGTGGTCCACATTCAGACCGAAAGCCTGCCCGCCGCTATTGTCGATGAAGTGGGTCTGGCCGCCCTGAGTGACGGCTGCGAGTCCTTCGGAAAAGTCACCGGCATCCTCGAACTGCGGCGCGATCACCGTTCTCCCCGTAGTGTCGATGTATCCCCATTTCGCGGCAACTCTCACCGGTGCCAGTCCCTCGCGAAAATTCCCCGCGCCTTCAAACCGCTGATCAAAAATGTATTGCCCCGCCCTGCTAATGAAACCCCATTTGCCGTCGAACTGCACAGCAGCGACTGGCTCCCGAAGGGGGGGCGCCTGAGAAAGTAAACGCGTAACGGCCAGGAACCCCACGTACGCGAGAAGCCAAAGAAATGATGCCGCCCTCACAACCGGCCTCCGCGGCAAACGCAGACGTGTCGACACCATCTGGGAGTTAGTGTTCCAAGCTCGCTGTCTTCCCCTATTTAACGGCGCCGCAACTCTTGTCCAAGCTCGCATATGACCTTCCGATTAGATAGTGCTCGGAGCCTCGGGGGCCTCGGGGGACAGGCTACGAAACCCCGAAATCCACTACTTGAACCGCAGCGTAATCCTATTCTCCTTTCCGCCGTAGCGCAATTCCAGGTCCTTCATTTTTTGTTTTTCCATCGGGAAGCAGAGCAGGCCGGAGACGGGCTGCTCGGTTTTCTTGCGCGGCAGCATCTTGGCGTCTAGGGCTTTCTCTAGCGGGTTGTCCTGCTCATCGTTCGTGATGTGCACGGTGGCCTTGTTGGTGTCCGCCTCGTCCGCGCCGCCGCCGCCCATGCCGACGCCCATCATCGGCCCGCCCAGCGAGATGCCGGTCTTCGGCGCAGCGACTTTGGCCGGCGTCACGACCATGACGTTCTTGCCGGCCACCTGACTGGCTTCGTAGGGCTGGGTGTGCTCGCCGTCTTTGTTGGTGCGCAGCACGAAATCATCGGGGTCCACGGCGATTTCCTTGCCGTACTTCGGCTCGACGCGGACCTCGGCGACGAAGAAGTGGCCCTCCAGGTCCGAACCGACCAATTGCTTGATCTCCTGCGGATCGATATGCAGGGTAGCGGTGAGGATCAGATCTTCGTTTTCGCCCTTGGCGGTCGCAGTGGTCTTCTTGGGACCGGCGGCGAGCAGGAAAGTGGAAAAAGGCAACGCGGCGAAAACACGACGCGTCATGAGGCACCTCTCGCTCCAATTATACGGCGCTGGAAAAGCTCTGAGAGACGGGGCGCGCGCGCGGCACTACCAGTTGTTGGGGCTGCTACAATGAGCATTCACCCCATCCAGGAGCGTCATCCAACATGGACGAAAAAGAGCGCGCACGCGCCTTAGACATTGCCCTCAGCCAGATCGAGAAGCAGTTTGGCAAGGGCTCGATTCTGCGGCTGGGGTCGAAAGACGCGATCGTACCGGTCTCGGTGATCTCGACGGGTTCGATTTCGCTGGACGCGGCCTTGGGTGTCGGCGGCGTTCCGCGGGGCCGCATCTGCGAGATTTTCGGACCGGAATCGTCGGGCAAGACCACCATCGCGTTGCAGATCACCGCCGAAGCGCAGAAGAAGGGCGGCATCGCGGCTTTCATCGACGTGGAGCACGCGCTCGACCCGGCTTATGCGAAGAAGTTGGGCGTGGATGTCGACAATCTGCTGGTATCGCAGCCGGATTATGGCGAGCAGGCGCTGGAGATCACGTCGCACCTGGTCAGCTCCGGGCAGATCGACGTGCTGGTGGTGGATTCGGTGGCGGCGCTGGTGCCCAAATCCGAGCTCGAGGGCGAGATGGGCGACAGCCATATGGGCGTGCAGGCGCGGCTGATGTCGCAGGCGCTGCGCAAGCTGACCGGCGCGGTGAGCAAGTCGCGCACCTGCCTGATCTTCATCAACCAGATCCGCGAAAAGATCGGCGTCATGTTCGGCAATCCGGAAACCACCACCGGCGGCAGGGCGCTGAAGTTCTACGCATCCATCCGGCTGGACATCCGCCGCATCGCAGCCATCAAGGACGGCGATGCCGTGATCGGCAACCGCACCAAGGTCAAGGTGGTGAAGAACAAAGTGGCCTCGCCGTTCCGCGAAGCCGAATTCGACATCATTTACGGGGAAGGCGTTTCGAAGGAAGGCGACCTGCTCGACCTGGGCGTGGCGCAGAACGTAGTCGAAAAGAGCGGCTCCTGGTTCAGCTTTAAGGGCGAGCGCATCGGCCAGGGCCGGGAAACCGCGCGCCAGTTTCTGAAGGACAACGCCGATATCCGGCTGGCGATCGATAGCGAACTGCGGACGCTGCTGGGGCTGGTCAAGGCGGAGGCGGCCGAGGGCTCGCCCTCGCCGATGCCGCAACCGGCGGGACCGAAGCCGGTGCCTGCGCGGAAGTAAACGCGCAGGCCAAGCGCTGCGAAGAGACCGATTAGACCGCAGTATTGACAGACGAAAGCGTCTGTTCCACCCGATGACTGAGCGGGAGCGGCAACGCGCGATTCTCCTCAAGCTCGCCCGGCTCGAGGACGGAATTCAGGGCCGTCTTCCGGGCATCATCCCCACCGGTCTGGCCCCGCTGGACGCAGCGCTGGGCACGGGCGGCCTACCGCTGGGAGCCATCGTCGAGATCTTCGGCTCGAGCGGGTCCGGCAAGACGACGCTGGCGTTGCAAATGGTTCGCCGCACGCAAGCGAGCGGCGCCGGCGCCGCCTGGATCGATGTAGACCGTACGTTCGATCCCGCGTACGCCGCGAGCTTGGGGGTGGCGCTCGCGCCGCTGGTGGTGGTGATGCCCGAATCGGCCGAGGAAGCCTTCGAGATGGCGGCCAAGCTGGCCGCATCGCAGGCCGTCAGCCTGTTGATTGTGGACCCGGCGGCGGCGCTGGTTCCGGCGGTCGAACTGGATGCGGCGATTGGGACCAGCGGACCGGGACTGCACGGCCGGGTGCTGGCCTCCGGGCTGCAGAAACTGGCCGTGGCCGTCGCCAGGAGCGGCGTCGCTCTGGTCTTCCTGAACCAGACGCGCTCCCGGATGGAAGCCGGTGCGGAAGCGGACACCAGCGCCGGCGGCGCTTCGTTGAAGCTTTACGCCGCAGTACGCATCGCGCTGGAGCCGGCCGGAGCTGGGGCTGTGCGCTTTCGCATACTGAAAAACAAGGCTGGCGAAGTCTTCGGACGTGGCGAATTGCGGTGGATTCCCGGCGCCGGCTTCGCCGAAACCGCGTAAAATGGGCCTCTGAGCACCAAACCTGGGAAAAAACAGCGAAAAAACGAGGTTTTTAGCGCAATTCTCCTTTACATCGCCATCACGTTCCCTTATGATTGTTATCGATCCGGCTTGGCGTTGCGCAATAAAACGTCGGGCCTCGGTAATGTTCGATGGAACGATGGGACGCGAAACGGGCGCTGAAGGCCCGGCGCGCGGCACATCGAAAAAAGAGACGGGAGAATCAAAGGAGAAATATGGCGACGACAAGATTGACCCAGACGCAACTGGTGAAGGCGCTCGCCGCGCACGGTCAGGTCACCAACAAGGTGGCGAAGGACATCCTGGAAGGACTGGCCACCACGGCAATCAGCGAAGTAAAGAAGAACGGCGTTTTCGTGCTGCCCGGCATCGGCCGGTTAGTGCGCGTGGATCGCAAGGCCCGCTTGGGCCGCAACCCGGCGACTGGCGAAACCATCAAGATCCCGGCCAAGAAGGTCGTGAAGTTCCGTGTGGCCAAGGCCGCCAAGGACGCGATCGTTCCGCCGAAGAAGAAATAGGCAGCGAATCCTGCCCGGAAACTCAAAACCCCGCCGGCTCGGTTGAGCCTGCGGGGTTTTTTTGTTGCGGGAATCCAAAGTCGCGGAACGGCGCCCGAACTTGCGAGCCGGCGCGAGGAAGCCAGATTACTGCTTCGCCTCGATTTTGTCGGGTTCCTTGGGGGATTTGTCGTCCTTCGACGGGTCTTCCTTCATGGCCGTCCTGAAGTTGCGAATGCCCTCGCCCAAGCCCTTGCCGAATTCCCCTACCTTCTTGCCGCCGAACAGCACCACAAAAATCGCGGCAAAGAGAAGAAGATGCTCGATTGAAATGGTTGCAGTCATAACCGGCTGCATGTGTGGCCTCCTTCGTTCCACTTAATTGTAGCGGATTCGGGTACACCATTGTGACCAAAACCATAACGCGGGTGCGGGGCATCGAAGCTTTGGCATTCCCGGTTCTCCAGAGAACAGACGCCTTTTCGGGCTGAAGATGCCGGCTTGCCTGCCTATACGCGCGCTTGCCATCCGCCGGCCGAAGGGACGCTTGCGGGATAATACACGCAAGGCGCCATGGATTTCGTCGATCAGCTCAAGTCGCAGGTGCGCATCGAAGACGTGGTGGGGGAGTACGTGAAGCTGCGGAAATCGGGCGCGAGCCGGTACATGGGGCTGTGCCCGTTCCACAACGAAAAGACGCCGTCCTTCACGGTTCACGTGGTGCACCAGTTCTACAAATGCTTTTCGTGCGGCGCCGGTGGCGACGTGGTCAAGTTCGTGATGGAAAAGGACGGCCTCAGCTTCTGGGAGGCGCTCAAGCAACTGGCCGAGCGCTACGGTATTCCACTGCCCAAGCGCTCGCAATATTCCGACGAGGATTCGCGGCTGCGCGGCGCCGCCTTCGAGATGCACGAAATGGCGCAGGAAGCTTTCCGGGCCAATTTGGAGAGCGCCGCGGGCGAGCCGGCGCGGGCGTACTTAGCGCGGCGCGGAGTTACGCCGGAGACCATCGCACAGTTCGGCCTGGGGTACGCGGAGCGCTCCGGCCAGGCGCTGGTCCGCATGTTCGGCAAGCGCAATTTCTCGAGCGCGCAGATGGAGCAGTCCGGCCTGGTGGGCAAACGGCAGGACGGCAGTTGCTACGACCGCTTCCGCAACCGCCTGATGTTTCCCATCCACAACGAATCGGGGAAAGTCATCGCTTTTGGCGGGCGCGCGCTGGCCGCCGACGACGAGCCGAAGTATCTGAATTCGCCGGAGACCGCGATTTACAAGAAGAGCCAAGTGCTGTACAACCTGCACCGGGCCAAAGAAACCATCCGCAAGCAGGACCGGGTCATTCTGGTGGAAGGCTACATGGATGCGATCGGGGTTACGGCGGCGGGCATTGCGAACGTGGTGGCCAGTTGCGGCACGTCGCTCACGTCGCAGCAGGTGCAGGCCATGAAGCGGCACTCGGTGCGCATCGCCGTGAACTTCGATCCCGACGCTCCGGGCGCCAACGCCGCCGAACGATCCATCGGGCTGTTGCTGGAAGAGGGCATGCAGGTGCGGATCGTGGAGCTCGATGGCGGGCTCGATCCTGACGAGTATTGCCGCGACCGCGGCGCAGCCCAATACCAGCAGCGGCTCGAAGAGGCCAAGGGTTACTTTTACTGGCTGGCCGACCGTGCGCGCGCCAAACACGACGTGCGTTCGAGCGAAGGTGTGGTGGCGGTGCTGAACGCGCTGCTGCCGGCGGTGGAAAGGGTCGGCGACCCATTGGAGCGGAGCGCCATCGCCAACGACCTGGCAGCTTACATTGGCGTGCCGCAAGGCATGGTGCTGGACAGTTTTCGAAAGACGGCGGCCAGCCGCCAGGAGAAGCCGATGGAGCGGCCGAAAATCGTGCTACGGCCCGACGAGCGGTTGTTGCTGAATGCGATTCTGGCCGATGAGGAAGTTGGTAAGCAGATCGCCGGTCAGCTACAGCAATCGGATGCGGCCGCTGGCTTCGCGTCGCGCCGTGTGTTTCAGGCAATGTATGCGCTGGTGGCGGCGGGCGGGCGGTTGAATTTCGAGAGTCTGCACGCCCGTCTGGAAGAGGCCGACCGGAATCTGCTCGCGGAAGCGGTGCTCGAGGGCGAGACGGAAGTTACGCCTGGCGCGGTGGAAGCGGCGATGGAAAGCATCCGGCGCAGCCAGGCGCGCGGTCTCCGCGACCAGATCAAAGCTCGCATTCGGGAAGCCGAGCGCGCGGGCAATTGGGAAGAGGCATTGCGCCTGGCGGCGGAGCTGGAGGAAATCGATCGGGCGGCGCGCAGCCGCAATTGATGGGCGGCGAGTCGCCGATTGGCGTTCGCGCCGTGGGGTACAATGTGTTGGACTCGCTGGAAACGCCGGGAGTGCGGGGCTCAGTGGCGCTGGAAGATAAGTTCGAGGGATTGCAGCGGCTCGTACAGATGGGCAAGCAGAAGGGCTACGTCTTGTACGACGAAGTGAGCGAAGTTCTGCCCGGAGATCTGGGCGGCGGCGCGGAGCTCGAGGACGTTCTGGCTGGCCTCGATGTGGCCGGCATCGAAATCCTGGAAGAGCCCAAGGACTTCGACAAGAAGCTGGAAGAAGGCGAGGAAATCCTCGACCTCGAATTGCCCGCCGGCATAGGCGAGAAGATCAACGACCCGGTGCGCATGTATCTGCGCGAAATGGGTACCGTCCCGCTGCTCACCCGCGAAGGCGAAGTGGAAATCGCGCGCCGCATCGAGCGAGGTCAGAACACGGTCTTGAAATCGCTGGCGCGCGCGCCGCTGGCGGTTCAGGAAATTATCGGCATGGGCGAAGATATGGCGCGCGACGCCATCTCGGCGCGCGACGTGGTGCAGATCGCCGAACCCATCCTCACCGACGAACTGGTGGACGAGAAGCGCGACGAATTCGTGCGCGCCACCGAGGAAATCGCGCGCCAGTACCGCAGGACCATGCAGTGCCGGCAGAAGCTGCAGGCTACGCCGCGAGCCTTGAAGCCCAAACAGTACCGCCGGCAATTGTGGGAGCTGGCGCGCCTCATGGTGCGGGTGTCGCGCCAGGTGCGGGCGGTCCGTTTTCAAAGCCCGGTGATCCGCCACCTGATCGATTGCATCCGCGCCGCGGTGGAAGAGATGAAACCGGTGGAGCGCGAGATCGCCCGCGTGCAGCGGCGCCTGGAGACTTGGCCCGGAGCGCGCGCCGCGGGAGTCAAGGAACTGCGCAAGGAGCAGCGAAGCTTCACCCAACGCTTGCAGCAGCTCGAGGAGCAGTACGGGGCGCCGGCGGCGGAGCTGCGCCGCACCCTCGAGATCATCACCAAGAGCCACCAGGAAGCCGAAGCCGCCAAGAAGGAACTGATCGAAGCCAACCTGCGCCTGGTGGTCAGCATCGCCAAGCGCTATACCAACCGCGGCCTGCAGTTTCTGGATCTCATTCAGGAAGGCAACATCGGGCTGATGAAGGCGGTGGATAAGTTCGAATACCGGCGCGGCTACAAGTTCTCGACCTACGCCACCTGGTGGGTGCGGCAGGCCATCACGCGCGCCATCGCCGATCAGGCGCGCACCATCCGCATTCCGGTGCACATGATCGAGACCATCAACAAGCTGATCCGCACCTCGCGGCAGATGGTGCAGGAACTGGGACGCGAACCTACCAACGATGAGCTGGCCAAGCGCCTGCAACTGCCGGTGTCGAAAGTCCGCAAAGTGTTGCGCGTGGCCCAGGAGCCGATTTCGCTGGAAACCCCGATCGGCGAGGAGGAGGAGTCGCACCTGGGCGATTTCATCGTCGATCAGGCCGGCATTTCGCCCTCTGATGCCGTGATCAACCTGAATTTGCGCGAGCAAACCGCGCAAGTGCTGAAGACGCTCACGCCGCGCGAAGAGAAAATCATCAAGATGCGCTTCGGCCTCGATGACGGCAGCGAGCACACGCTCGAGGAAGTGGGCCAGAATTTCGCCGTGACGCGCGAGCGCATACGCCAGATCGAAGCCAAGGCTCTGCGCAAGCTGCGACATCCCAGCCGGAGCCACCGCCTGCGCGCCTTCCTCGAAAACGGCACGCGGGGGCTATAAAACACAGCCGGAAGGCCAGGGCGCCTGGCGAAAGTGGCCTGGTCCAGATATTCGATCTCACGCGACCTCCTCTACACTCAGGAGCAGCGCGGTAGCGACGAGCTCGTTGGCTGCTACAACTTGACTACCGGCGAGCCAGTCTGGAAACACCGTGACGCGGCCCGGTTTTGGGAGTCGCGTGGCGCTACCGAAAAAAACGCAGGCGAAGCTGGCCGCCGCCCAGCAGCGCAAGCACGAACACGGCGTCCACCGCGTAGCGCAGCGTGCTGTTGGGATGGAGCCAGCGTGCCATCGCCGGATCGGCCAGCACCATATCGGCCGCCACAATCCCCAGAATGGCGACGCCGAAGTAGACCAGCACCGGCAAACGGCTCATCAACTTCATTAGCAGGGTGCTCGCAAATGCGACGAAGGGAATGCTGAGGCAGAGTCCGAAGACGAGCAAGGTGAGATTGCCTTTGGATGCGCCGGCGATGGCCAGGATGTTGTCGACCGACATGCTGAGATCGGCCATCGTCACGTACCAGACGGCCTGCCATAGGCGGCGGGCGGCGGGCACGCGATCGGGCGAGTCGCTGGCGTGGCCGAGCACCTTCCAGGCGATCCACAGCACGAACAGGCCGCCCGCCAGTTGCAGGTATTCGACGCGCAGCACGCGCGCCGCCAGCGCGGTGAGCGCCACGCGCAGCACCACGGCCAGCGTCACGCCCAGGCCGCCGCCCCAGCGGCGCTCGCGCGGCGGCAGCGCGCGCACGGCCAGCGCGATGACCAGCGCATTGTCGCCGGCCAGCAGCAAGTCGATGAGCAGGATCGACAGGCCGCCGAACAGAAAGTGAACGGGATGCATCTTACCCTTGTGCCGGCGCGAGCGGACGCGGGACCATGCGCCCGGTGCGCGCAAAGTAACACCGCGCCGCAGCGGCGTCGCGGAGGATGCGCGCTTTCAGCGCCTCCGGGTTGGGGAACTTGCGCTCCTCGCGCACGCGCCAGAGAAACTCGACGGAAATGCGGCGCGGGGTTTCGCCCGCCGGCGGATCGAGCAGGAAGGTCTCAATCGTCAATTGTGTGCTGTCGCCGAAGGTGGGCCGGTAGCCAACGTTGGTCACCGAATTCCACGCGCGCGGGGTATCCAGATCGTGCGTGCGCGTCACGTAGACCCCGGTCTTGGGAATCAGCTCGGCGGTGGTGGAGAGATTCAAGGTGGGTACGGTCTGGCGGGAGCCGATGCCGCGGCCGGCGACCACTTCGCCTTCGAGTGCATAGGGCCGTTCCAGCCAGCGCGCGGCCAACGCCACCCTGCCCGATTCCAGCAGACCGCGAATCGCGCTGCTGCTCACCGCACGGCCGCGGCGGGTTACGGCGCGCACGATTTCGGTATCAAATCCCAGACGATTGCCGAGCTCGCGCAGCGTATCGACATTGCCGGCGTGGTCGTGACCGAAGCGGAAATTGTCGCCCACCAGAACGGCGCGCGCGCCCAGGCGGCCGGTCACAATCTGGCGCGCGAATTGTTCCGGGGTGAGCCGGGCGATGTGCGCGGTGAACGGCAGAATCAGCACCTGCTCGATGCCCTCGGCCGCCATCAGCGAGGCGCGGCGTGTGGGCGCCGTCATCAGCCGCGGCGCGCGCTGGGGCGCCACCACGCGCGCCGGATGAGGATCGAACATCAGCGCGGAAGGCTTCCAGCCACGCTCGGCGGCGATTTGTTTCACGCGCCGCAGAATGCTCCGGTGGCCGGTGTGGACGCCATCGAAGTTGCCGATCGAGAGCGCGCTGGGGCCGAAATCGGCGGGCACTTCATCGAGGCTGCGGTAAATCCTCATGGCGCGCCGCCGCCGACGAGAATCTCCATACCGTCATAGGCCAGCCGCACGTGGGGCGGCAGCATGCTCTCGGCGCGCTCATGCGCCAGGTCATGGCAAATATGGGTGAAGAACGCGCGCCGCGGGGCGAGCCGTTCCACGGTCTCGAGCGACCGCGCCACGGTCGAGTGCGTGGGATGCGGCTTGTAGCGGAGCGCATCCAGAAACAGCACGTCCAGGCCGCGCAGCAGATCGAGGGACGATTCGGGAATGGCGCTGTGATCGGTGAGATAGGCCGCGGCGCCGAAGCGGAAACCGTAAATCGTCCGGCTGCCGTGCAGCACCGGCACCGGCAGAAACTCGAGGCCAAACAAATCGAGAGGGCCGCCGTCGATCGGCCGCGGATCGAGTTGCGCAACATTCGATTCCTTTTCCTCACCGTCGAAAATGTACTGGAACACGCGTTGAATGGACGCCATGGTGTCCGGCGCGGCGTAAATCGGGATCCGCCCCTTTTGCCGGAAATTGAAGGGCCGCACGTCGTCCAGGCCCATGATGTGATCGAAGTGCGCGTGCGTGTACAGCACCGCGTCCACGCGCTCGAGGCGCGCGCGCAGAGCCTGGGCGCGGAAATCGGGAGTGGTGTCGATGAGGACGCGGCGGTCCTGGTAGCTCACCAGCACCGAAGGGCGCAGCCGGTTGTCGCGCGGATCGGTCGAGGTGCAGACCGCGCAATGGCAGCCGAGCGTGGGGACGCCCACGCTGGTGCCCGAACCCAGCACGGTGATTTTCAGCGGCTCCGCCATTCAAGCTTTCGGCTGGGCGGCCGTTTTGGCTACCTCCTCGGATACCTGCACGAAACGGAAGCGCAGTTCAGTGAGGGAGTTTTCGAGCAGCCGCTGCTCCTCCAGGCTCAGGTTGCCTTTGGTTTTTTCCGACAGGACGCCCATCATATCGATGGTGTGGCGGGCCAATTCGAGCTCCGGCTTGGGGTGCTCCTCCTCGCCCAAAGACATCAGCCCAAGTTGCATTTCCGCCTGCGCGCGCAGGGAAAACACGAGAAAGGAAAAAGAGGCGGGCGGCAGCGGGATGCGAAGATCCTCCTGCGGCGGCGCGGTGTTTTCGGCTTCGCTCATCAAATGTATTTTACCTTGGTGCCATTCGCGCGATTTCCCTATGCCGCCCGCGCCTACCGCCGTAGTTTGGTTTCGAGCGCCGCCTTCACGCCCGGCCATTCGGGGGCGGTCACGCTGTAATAAACGGTGTCGCGGTAGCGGCCATCGGCGCAGATCATGTGATGGCGCAGCGTGCCTTCCTCGCGGGCGCCGATGCGCGCGATGGCGCGGCGCGAAGCCTCGTTGAGAGCGTCGGTCTTCAGCGCGACGCGGATCGAGCCAAGGGTTTCGAAGGCATAGCGCAGCATCAGGTATTTGGCCTCGGTGTTGATGCGCGTGCGCTGCCATGCGGGCGCCACGAATGTCCAACCGATTTCGAGTTTGCGATTGTCCGGATCGATGTTGCCGTAGCGCGTGCAGCCAACCACGCGTCCGGAGGCGAGGTCGATAGTGGCGAACGGCAGTGCGGTGCCGGCCTCGCGCAACCGCAAGGCGTCTTCGATGTAGCCGAGCATTTCGTCGGGCGTGGCGATCTGGACGGGGGTCCAGCGCCAGATGGCGGGGTCGAGCCCTACCTGGCAGAGCGCGGCGTGGTGATCGAGCGACAACGGTTCCAGGCGGACCGCGTCGCCGGTCAGAGTAATCGGACGCACCATCCTCGTATTTTACGGTGGCGGGTGGATGGAGGAAAGTATTCGCGAAATGATCTGCTCAGCGCTGGCTTAAACCACCATCCACGGCGAGCAACTGGCCGGTGACGAAGCTGGAGGCCTTCAGAAAATAGACCACCGCCGAGGCAACCTCGTCCGGCGTTCCGCCGCGGCCGGCGGGCGTAGCCGCGATCATGCGCCGGCCGCGCTCGTCAATGTCGTCGAAGGGGATCACGCCGGGGGCGACCGTGTTGACGGTTATTCGGGGCGCCCAGGCCTTGGCGAGCGCGCGCGTCAGCATAATCACGCCGGCCTTGGAGGCGCAGTAGTGGGCGTGCTCGGCCCAAGGCCGGATGCCGCCGAGAGAGCTCAGATTCACGATGCGGCCGCCGCCGGTCTGTTGCATGATGCGAGCCGCCGCCTGGCAGCAAAAAAACACGGCCTTGAGATTGACGGTGTGGATGAAGTCCCAATCGGTTTCGGAAATCTCAAGCGGATCGAAACGGGTGAAGCGGGCGGCGTTGTTGACCAAGCCATCGATGCGTCCGCACAGGCGGGCGGTTTCGGCGAACAAGCGCTCGATTTCGGCAACCGATTCGAGGTTGGCCCGCAGCACCGGCGCACCGCCGCACTCCGCCCCCGTCTGGCGGGCATCCGCCTCCGAGGTCTGGTAATGGATAACCACGCGCGCGCCTTCGCGCGCCAGCCGCAGCGCAATGGCGCGGCCGATGCGTTTGGCGGCGCCGGTTACTAGCACCACCTTTTCGCGTAGATCCAGCTCCGGATTGTCTGTCACCGTCGGCTCCAGGAGTCCCAATGGCTCAGTATACGCGCGTTTGGCGCTGGCGCGGTCAACCGAGTCACGACTGGTATAATCGAACTTCAATTCGCCATTCAAGGAGAGCTGCTGTGCGAAACAAGATTACAGTTGTGGGTGCCGGCAACGTGGGCGCCAATTGCGCGCTGCGCATCGCGGAAAAGGACCTCGCCGATGTCGTCCTGGTGGACGTGGTAGAGGGCGTTCCGCAGGGCAAGGGACTGGACCTGTTGGAATCCGGGCCCGTGCAGGGCTACGACGTCGCGATCACGGGCGCGAACGATTACGCGCCGACCGCCGATTCCGACATCGTCATCATCACCGCCGGCTTCCCGCGCAAACCGGGGATGAGCCGCGACGACCTGCTGATGGCCAATTACGAAATCGTGCGCAGTGCCACCGAGGAGGCCGTCAAGTTCTCGCCCAATTCGATTCTCATCCTGGTGACCAATCCGCTTGATGCGATGGCGCAGACGGCCCTCTGGGTTTCGAAGTTCGGCAAGGAGCGCGTGGTGGGTATGGCCGGCGTGCTGGATAGCGCGCGCTTCCGCACCTTCATCGCGCAGGAGCTGGGAGTGTCGGTGGATAACGTGACCGCGGTGGTGCTGGGCGGCCATGGCGACACCATGGTGCCGGTGGTGCGGCTGAGCAACGTCTCTGGCATTCCGCTGACGGAGCTGATGGACCAGGCGACCATCGACCGCATCGTGGACCGCACGCGCAACGGCGGGGCCGAAATCGTCAAGCACCTGAAGACCGGCAGCGCCTACTACGCGCCATCGGCGGCCGCGGTGGAAATGGCCGAATCCATTCTCAAGGACAAGAAGAAGGTGCTGCCCTGCGCGGCGTATCTGGAAGGCGAGTACGGCATCAACGGCCTGTTTGTCGGCGTGCCGTGCAAGCTGGGCGCGCGCGGCATCGAGAAGATCTACGAGCTGAAACTGACCGCCGAAGAGCAGGCCGGCTTACAAAAGAGCGCCGCCGCCGTGCAGGAACTGGTGGATGTGCTGAAGAGCAAGCGGTAGGGGAAGTCGCCGATCGAGGCAGGCGCCACCGCGACTATGGGGTTCAGCCGCCGAGATACAACGTCGGTGGCACCCGCTGGCTAGGTGGGATCGCCGCGATTTCGAAGATATAGCGGAAGTGGTTGAAGGTCCTGATCACGAACGCGAGCGCGGGCTCTCGATTCTTGTCGTACTCGATCACAATTTCATCGCCGGCCCCGACAACTCGCATCGAGGGCGGCACCGCGAAACCCGTGCCGCCTGGTTCCACCTGCACTGACTTCACCACCGGGGACTCAGCCGACAGTCCCTTTGACCGTGGCTTAGCCTTCACATGCTTCTGGGCGTTCGCAACCTGATGACATATCTGCCAGTCCAAGCCCTGAGCCACGACGAATCTCTCAAGAGCGTCTTTCTGCTCAGGACTAAGCGTACCGTCGCGTCTGATCCATTCGGGGAGAGAGTTCGCCGTCTGGATGAAGTTGTCGAGGTCATCCCGGTTGAAATGATCCATCAAGCGGGTGAACTCCTTCTTGAGCTTTTCGTAGCGCTCCTGTGCCGTTCTGTGCAGCACTGTGTGTGCCCCTCAACTACATTGTAACGGGTGGTGATTGCGGCGAAAAACGAGACCGACCAATTGCACAATTCCCGTCGTGAGTGGGGTGGTTTGGTACCCGGTCGTTCGGTTTCCCGTCCCGGTTTTCCGGTTTTCGCGGTCTTTGGCTCCAGATTTGGCTCCAGGCAGCGTAAGCTCAGGAGAGGAGAGAAATAGTGACCTGTCCAAGGTGCAAACTGGAGAATCCGTCGTCAGCTATGGTGTGCGATTGCGGGTACTCATTAGACGGTCGTGGTGAGGACCAGGCTGTTCACTACCTGCGGTCGATTGCGGAGTCGACGAACTCCATAAGGAAAATGGTTCTGTGTTGGATCGTGCTGACATTGATCGGCGCTGTGGTCGGCGGGCTCGTCATTGCCACGGAGAATATCACACGTGACAACGAACTCCATAGGCAAATGGAGAAGGGGACGAATGGGCTTCCAAAGTGACATGACAAAGTAAAGACGGGCGACGGCCTGATCTGCGTGGGGCCCCCAGAACATTTCAGCGGTAGGCTTCCTTGCGATCGAGCACGCGGGAGATCACCAGGTAGTCGCCCTTGTCGCGGAAGAAGATCCGATGGTCCTGAGCGCGAAGGCGGATCAGGGGCGGCTCGATATCGCGAAGCTGCCTGGTTTTCCCATCGCCTGTCAGGGCTTACCGGGCCAGCGTCTTGAGGATCTGCATAGCGATGGGCTGCTCAATCCCACGAACGTCGGCCTTGGCCTGTTCCGTCCAGACGACGCGTTTAGCCATTGCGTTCAAACTCCTCCCAATAAATTAAACGGGAAAGGTTTTGTTCCGTCCAGACGATCCGCTTAGCCATTGCGGCGGGGCGTTTCTTCGGGTAGCGGCTCCTGGCCCATCTTGTCCCAATCGGCCATGGTCAAGCCGAATTCCGCCAGGACCTCCTCGTGAGGGATCGGCTGGTTGTGCTTGAGCCATTCGTCGGCCTCGGCGACGGCCTTGCGCTCGGCACCGCTCAGGGTGTCTCGATCCTCCTCGGGCGGGACCATGGTTTCGAGCAGATGAACCACTGCGGCAAGCTGGCCCGGGCCGAGTTGGTCGAGCAGGTGATGGGCGTGCTGTATGTCAGCGGCCATGTTTGTTCTCCAGGCGAGCCGTTCCGGCGCGACACAACGCCAGCGACTAAAGAATAGCAGAGCGTAGGGGCCGGGCGCATCTTCTTGGCGACCGTCACCTGTGAGAGACCAATGCACAATTAACCAGCAGGCGCAAATGGAAATCCTCCTGGACACGCCAGATCAAGCTGGGATAGAATCCCAACTGGGCCAAAATCTCGACTTACAAGGATAACCATGAAAAGAACTTTTGTGATCGCCGCTTTTTGTCTTTCCTTCGTCGCCGGCGTTGCCTTCTCCAGAGTCCACGACTGGCACGATCTGGATTTAGTCCACAAACACGTCAGCGAGGCGATCCATGAGATGGAGCGTGCCCGTGCTGCCAACAACTACGACATGAGGGGACACGGAGCGAAGGCCGAGGAGCATTTGCGGGCCGCCGAACGCGAACTGAACGAATCGATCGCCGCGATGAAGGCGGAGTAATCGGCGGTCGAAGAAAACTCCAGCCAGACATCCGCAGCCGCGCATTCATCGCTGCGCGGCTGCTAATGCACCAGGCTTCCCGGCTGTAGGGCGGGCTGGCGAATCTCGCTGCATCCGCGGCCGGTGGGGAGCACTTTCCCCGGATTCATGCGGGCCTCCGGATCGAAGAGAAGTTTGATCTGCCCGATCGTCTCCAGCGTGTCCGCGGAAAACAACAGCGGCATCAGCTCATTCTTTTCCATCCCGACGCCATGCTCGCCGGTGATGGAGCCGCCGCAGCCGATGCACCACTTCAGAATCTCCTCGCCCGCATGGCGCGCCTTCTCTTTTTCGCCGGGCGTACGCGGATTGAACAGGATGATCGGGTGCAGGTTGCCGTCGCCGGCATGAAAAATGTTGCTGATGGTGAGACCGTGCTGGCTGGCGACGGAGGCGATGAACTGAAGCGTGTCGGCGATGCGCGTGCGCGGCACCACACCGTCCTGCACATAGTAGGTGGGGCTCACACGGCCCACCGCGCCAAACGCGTTCTTGCGTCCGCTCCACAGCAGTTCGCGCTCTTCGGGCGTGCGCGCCACTCGGAAACCGATGGCGCCCGACGATTGGCAGGCAGTGCGCACCTGTTCCACTTGCGTCTCGACGGCCTCGCGAGTGCCTTCGAGCTCAATCAGTAAAACGGCCGCGGCATCCACCGGATAGCCAGCGTGCGTGGCTTCCTCCACCATACGGAGCATCACTCCATCCAGCATCTCCAGGGCGATCGGAGTAATGGCCTGCGCAGTGATCTCGGCGACAGTGCGCCCGGCGTCCTCGCTGCTCGAGTAAATCGCCAGCACGGTCTTCACCGTCTCCGGTTTGCGCATCAATCGCAGCGTCGCTTTCGTCACCAGGGCTAGCGTGCCTTCCGAGCCGGTGAGCAGGCCGGTGAGGTCATAACCCGGCAGATCGGGCAAGCCTCCGGTTTCGACCACGCTGCCATCCGGCAGCGCCAGCTCCAGGCCGAGCAAGTGGTTGGTGGTGACGCCGTATGCCAGCGTGTGCGGGCCGCCGGCGTTCTCGGCCACGTTGCCGCCGACTGTGCAGGCGCGCTGGCTGGACGGATCCGGCGCGAAGAAATAGCCGTCTCTTTCGACGGCCACGGTGACATCCAGGTTTACCACGCCCGGTTCGACCACGGCGCGCTCGTTAGCCGTGTCCAGGTTGACGATGCGGTTCATGCGGGCGAAGGCGATCGTCATTCCGCCCTGGCGCGGGATGGCGCCGCCGGAGAGGCCGGTTCCCGCGCCGCGGCCGACGATGGGCATGCCGAACTGGTTGGCGATGCGGACCAGCGCGCCGACCTCCGCCGCTGCGCGCGGGAAAACCACCACATCGGGCGGATGCCGGTCCTGGCCGGCATCGTATTCGTAAAGGGCCAGGTCTTCGGGCCGGTCGAGATAGCCCCGTGGCCCGAGCAGCGCGGCAATCCGCTCCTTGGCGGCTGGCGAGAGCATCGAACTTCAGTGTAGAACAGGTGGGGCATGCTTTTAGCTTGCCAACGCCCGCTTGCGGGCGAGAAGTCTGTCCACGGCCCATGGCATACTGGAACGTGCTACCGGCGGTGGAGACTCTGGCGGGAAGGCTGGCAGCGGTCCGCGCGCGCATCCAGGCGGCGGCCGAGCAGGCGCGCCGCGATCCGGCGGGCGTCACGCTGCTGGCCGTCACGAAGGTCTTTCCGGTGGCAACGATCCGCGAGGCTTACGCGTTGGGCCTGCGCGAATTCGGCGAAAACTACGTGCAGGAATTCGCCATTAAGGCGCCGGAAGTCCGCGACCTACCGGGAGCGCGATTTCACCTCATCGGCCATCTGCAATCCAACAAGTCTGGCTTAGCGGCGGAGTTGTTCGACTCGATTCAGACGGTGGATTCGCCGAAGCTGGCGCGGCGTCTGGAATCGGCCAGCCGCAAACTGGAAGTGATGCTCGAAGTCAAACTGTCGGGTGAGGTCGCCAAGAGCGGGGCCGATCCCGCGGCGTTGCCGGAGCTGATCGCCGCCGTTCGCGAGTGCCCGCACCTGGCGCTCACCGGCCTGATGACCATGCCACCATGGTCGGACGATCCGGAGGCCGCGCGCCCGCATTTTCGCCGCTTGCGCGAGCTTGCCGAGCGGCACGAATTGAGCGGGCTTTCGATGGGGATGTCGCACGACCTGGAGGCCGCCATCGAGGAAGGCGCCACCTGCATACGGGTCGGCACGGCGCTGTTCGGCGCGCGGAAAAAGGCGTGACCGTCGGCTTCCATGCACCGCTGCCTCCGGCGCGCACCGGCGTAGCGGACTACGCGGCGGCGCTGTTGGCCGATCTGCGAGGCCACGGGCGAGTTGAGATCGCGCCCGCGCGCTGCGATGTGGCGCTTTATCATCTGGGCAACAACGCACAGCACGCGGCCATCTACCGGCGGGCGCTCGAGCGGCCCGGCGTAGTGGTGCTGCATGACGCGGTGCTGAATCACTTCCTCCTCGGCCAGCTTGACGAAGCGGCGTATACGGAAGAGTTCGTGTACAACTACGGCGAATGGAACCGCGAATTGGGCCGCGAACTGTGGCGGAACCGCGCCGCCTCCGGGTCCGATCCCCGCTATTTCGATTTCCCCATGCTGCGGCGCGCGGTGGAGCGCGCCCTGGCGGTGGTGGTGCACAATCCGGCGGCGGCGGAAATAGTGCGGCGCCACGTGCCCGCCGCGCGGATCGTGGAAATCCCGCACCTGTTTGTGCCGCCGGAGTTGCCCTCGGTATCTCAGGCGCTGCGCTTCCGGGCGCGGCTGGGCGTGCCGCCGGGCGCGTTCCTGTTCGGCGTTTTCGGTTACCTGCGGGAAACCAAGCGGCTGCTCCAGGTGCTCGACGCGTTCGCCGCCGTGGCGAGCGAGCTTCCCCAAGCCATGCTGCTGGTGGCCGGCGATTTCGTCTCGAGCGATTTGGAACGCGCCGCCGCGCCGCTTCTTTCGGCGCCCGGCGTCCGCCGCCTGCCTTACCTGCCGGGCGCGGCTTTCTGGCTGGCCACCAGCGCTGTGGATGCGTGCATCAATCTGCGTTATCCGGGGGCGGGCGAGACTTCGGGCATCACCATCCGGCTGATGGGCACCGGCAAACCGGTGCTGGTGACGGACTCTCCCGAGTGCGAGCGCTTTCCCGAAGGCGCCGTGGTTCGCGTGGCGCCCGGCCTGGGCGAGCGCCAATCGCTGTGCGCGCACATCATTTTGCTAACATCGATGTCTGATGTGGCGCGTACCATCGGCCATCGGGCAGCCGGACACATTCAGACGCGCCACCGGGTGGATTTGGCCGGAAGCCTGTATTGGGATTTGTTGTGCGAGTGCTGTGCCTCATCGCCGCCTGCGCCGCTGCTTTCGGCGCCCAGCCGCGGCAGCAGCCTGTAAAGCTGCTTCACGTGGCCGTTTCCATGCGCGACGGCGTGCGTCTTTACGCCAACGTTTTCTTACCGTCGGAGCGCGCGCGCGTGCCAGCCATCCTGGTGCGCACTCCTTACGGCAAGGGTGAGGAACTGGCGCCGAATTACCGGGCGCTGCTGGAGCAAGGCTTCGCGGTGATGGTCGAGGACGTGCGCGGGCGCTACGAATCCGAGGGCGAGTTCGAGCCGCTCACGCAGGAGCCGGCCGATGGCGACGACACGCTGAACTGGATGGCACGCCAGCCCTGGTGCGACGGCAAGATCGGCATGACGGGCGGCTCCTACCTCGGCATTGTGCAATGGAAAGCGGCGTTGCGCGCGAATCCGCATCTGAAGGCGATCTTTTCCGTGGTGGCGGGCGATGACGATTATCGCGACCGCTTCTACTCGACCGGCGGCGCCATGAAGCTGGGCAACCGGCTGGAGTGGATGTCGGAAAACCTCAAGACGCCGGGCTACCACCCCGATTTCAATCGCTTCGTATGGCATCTGCCGCTGCTCACTGCCGACGTCGCCGCCACCGGCCGCGTCTCCAGCATGTACCGGCAGGCGCTTGCGCACCCAGCCTTCGACGGCTTCTGGCAATCGATCAGCACGCGCGAGCACCTGGACCAGGTCCGGGTTCCGGTTTTCGCGGTGGGCGGCCTGTAC
The DNA here is from genome assembly GCA_049511495.1 of Bryobacteraceae bacterium. Classification (GTDB taxonomy): domain Bacteria; phylum Acidobacteriota; class Terriglobia; order Bryobacterales; family Bryobacteraceae; genus Bog-375. Next base: position 95,326 of record JBEKXZ010000010.1, read on the forward strand.
GACAACTTCGCGGAAAGCGATTTGGATGCTTTCGCCACGCTGCACAAGAGATCCGGGCTGAATCGCGTTTTGATTGGTCCGTGGCCGCACAACATGTCGTTCAAATTCGCCGATGCGGATTTCGGCGCCGACTCCGCAGTTCCGGTGCGCAGGCTGACGATCGACTGGTTCGACCATTGGCTGAACGGCAAGGACACGCGCATCGCCTCCGCCGCGCCGCTGCGCATTTTCGTGATGGGCGTGAACAAATGGCTGGATGAGCGCGAATGGCCGCCCGAGCGCGCGCGGGCCCGCAACTTCTACTTGGTCAGCCAGGGCCATGCCAACACGGCAGCGGGCGATGGCGCGCTGGAGGATGCGCCGCGGCGGCGCGCTGCTGCCGATCGCTTTACCTTCGATCCGCGCGACCCTGTGCCCACGCGGGGCGGCGCGGTTTGCTGTAACCCGCGCGTTTTCCCCTGGGGTCCGATGGACCAGCGCCCGGTGGAGCAGCGCCGTGACGTGCTGGTCTTCTCGACTCGCCCGCTCGAGCAGGATCTGGAAGTGGTGGGACCGGTGAAAGCCGTGCTCTGGGTGGCCACTAACCAGCGCGACACGGATTTCACCGTCAAGCTGGTGGACGTGTTCCCGGATGGTTACGCGCGCAACCTGACCGACGGCATTCTGCGGATGCGCTACCGCAACTCGCTCGAGCGGCCCGAACCGGTGCGGCCCGGCGAGGTGTACCAGATCACGCTCGATGCCGGCATCGCCAGCAACCAGTTTCTCAAGGGCCATCGCATCCGGGTAGAGATCTCGAGCAGCAACTTCCCGCGTTTCGACCGCAATCCCAACACCGGCGCGCCCATCGCCGGCGAAACCCGCCTGGTGAAGGCCAACCAGACCATCTATCACGACCGCCAGTATCCCTCGCGTCTGGTGCTGATGGTGATGTGAAGGGGCACGCAAGACCAACTTCACATTGCCCGACCGGCAAACGTGGCGCCACGGCCCTACCCCAGTTCGGCGAAGACCTGCATCATGTCGCGATGGGCGAGCACGGCGCCCGGGTCGCGCTGCATGGCTTGCCAGTAGCTGCGTCCGAAGCGGTCGCCTTCTTCGGCCGGCGCCACCAGCGAGCGCGCCAGGGCAATCAAGCGGACGGCTTCCTCATCGCCTGCTGGTTCCTTCTGATCGAGTGTTTCATCCACCAGGACGACGAATTGCGACAGCTCGCGGAGCCAGCTAAACCACGGGTCGTTCAAGACCAGGTTGAGATACTGGCCGGCGGAGGTGATGCGCTCCACATCGCGCTCATACGCCGCGCGCTCCGACTCCATGAGTGCCTTGTGCAGATGCAGCAGCCCATCCCGCAGTGTGATCAAGCGTTGGCGCGTCTGGCCGGTCATGCGGTCCATGGTATCGCGTTGCCGGCGCCCGCGCGCGGATGGCCGCCGCGAACCCTTTGTCGGCTTCGCGTAATCTGATCTCTATGCACAAACCCAGCTTTGACCCCGGGCTGACACAACAATTCATGGCGCCTTACCGGCGCGTCATCAATCGGGACGGCAGCTTGAACGTGCAGCGCCGCGGCGCCACCTGGCGCGACTTCCACCCCTACCTGCACCTGATCAACATGAGCTGGCCGGCGTTTCTGCTGACGCTGTTCCTGGGCTACATGGCCGCGAATACCGCTTTCGCGCTGGGCTATTTCGCGCTGGGTCCGAACCAGCTTCAGGGCGCCGACGCGGCCAACGGAATCAGCCGGTTTCTCAACACGTTCTTCTTCAGCTCGCATACGCTGACCACGGTCGGCTACGGCAACATCTGGCCGAAGACCGTGGCGGCGAATCTCATTGCGGCGTTCGAAGGGCTGGTGGGCGTGTTGGGCTTCGCGGTGGCGACCGGCCTGCTTTTCGGGCGCGTCTCGCGTCCCTCGGCCCGCCTGGGGTTCAGCGAAAACGCATTGATCGCGCCCTACCAGGACAGCACCAGCCTGCAATTCCGCGTGGTCAACCGCCGCTCGAACTCGCTGGTCGAGGCGCACGCGCAGGTTCTGCTGATGACGGTGGAACAGCAGGATGGGAAGCCCGTTCGGCGCTACCACCAGTTGACGCTGGAGCGCTCGAGCGTCCTGTTCCTGGCGCTCACCTGGACCGTGGTCCATCCGATTGACGAACACAGTCCGCTTTCCGGCAAGACCGCGGCGGAACTGGCGGAATTGCAAGCGGAGATCATCATTCTGATCAAGGCGTACGACGATACCTTCAGCCAGACCGTGATCTCGCGCTATTCGTACCGGCACGACGAGCTTCTGTGGGGCGTGCGCTTCGCCCCGGCGTTTCACGTGGACCCGGCGGGCGATATGGTGCTGGAACTGCGAAAGCTCGGCGCCACCGTGTCCCAGTGATGCTACAATCCGGTTTAAGCAGAGGAGATGAGGTACAGGGAGCCGCGCGGTGTCCGCTTTCTTACATAACCAGTTCGAGCGCAACGTCATCACCACGTCGGTCGACCATGTGTTCAACTGGGCCCGTCAATCGTCGTTGTGGCCGCTCACCTTCGGCTTGGCCTGCTGCGCGATCGAGATGATCGCGTCGTCGACCTCGCGGTTCGATATCGCGCGCTTCGGCGCCGAGGTCTTCCGCCCCAGTCCCCGCCAATCCGACCTGATGATCGTGGCCGGCACAGTCACGTTGAAGATGGCGCCGGTGCTGAAGCGCATCTGGGACCAGATGCCCGACCCCAAGTGGTGCATCTCGATGGGCGCCTGTTCCAGCGTGGGCGGCCCGTTCAACACGTACGCCGTGCTGCAAGGCGTGGACAAGATAGTCCCCGTGGATGTCTACGTCACCGGCTGCCCGCCGCGGCCGGAGAACCTGTTCTACGCGCTGCTGAAGCTGCAGGACAAGATCGACCGGATGACGACATTGGTCAAGCGCCCCACCGAGGTGCGGCTGGACGAATCGATGCTGGCCCAATTCCAGGAGCAGGTCCGCATCGCGCAAATTTCAAATCCGGCGTAGTGAAAGCACCGTGACTGCTCCCTATGGTCGCGGCTCCGAAAAGCGCGTTTCTAACTAACTCCGCGACGATTTACTGAGCCGCGCGCGTCAGCAGGCGCTTGCGATCTTCCTGCAGTTTCCGGGTGCGTTCGGTGATGCGCGAGACCAGCGCGGCGGATGCGGTACGCGGAGAACCGGAATCGAAGGGCGGCGCGGGATCGTATTCCATCATGAGCTGGATCGACCGCGCCACGTCCTCGCCGAATAAGTGCGCGGCCACCACCAGGCCGAAGTCGATTCCAGCCGTGACTCCCGCGCCGGTGATGCGATTCCTGTCGACCACCACCCGGTCGGACACGGGAACGGCGCCGACGATGGAGAGAAGATCCAGGCTGAGCCAGTGCGTGGTCGCCCGGTAGCCTTTCAGAAGGCCGGCCGCGCCGAGCACCAGGGCACCGGTGCAAACCGAGGTCACGTACTTCGCCGCCGGCGCCCGCTGCCTGAGAAAAGCCAGCGTTGGCGCGCTTTCGATGGCGCCGGAAATGCCGGGACCTCCCGGAACGAAGAGCACGTCGAGCGGCGGGCAGTCATCGAAGGTGGTGTCGGGCGAGATGGCGAGGCCGTAAGCGCTCACCACCGGCTCCAGCGAGTGCGAGATCAGGTTCACCCGCGTGTCCGGCATTTGCGCGAAGACTTCGTAAGGCCCGGTCAGATCGAGCTCGGTGAGCCGGGGGAAGAGAAGCATTCCGATGTGAGTCGTCAAGGTAGCTCCCGGTCTTTGCAGTGTACTTCGCCGCTCTAACCGCGGGCGTAAACGACCATACCGCCGGCGACGATCAACGCGCCGCCCAATAGCGTGCCGGCGCTCGGGGCTTGGCCGAAAAACATCCAGCCAATAACTTGGGCCACCAGGAAAAAGAACGCTATGTACACACCTAGCAGCCGGCCGAAATTCCATGGCGATATGTTCACGAAATACCCGTAGGTGAACAAGAGCAACGAACCGCTCACGTAGTAACCGAGGCGCGCGTAGGTTCCCGCGTTCAGTCCCTTGCGAATCAGGGCGTCGCCAGCGGCTTCGAGGACGGCCGCGAGGAAAAGGAGCAGGGCAATGAATGGTTTCGGCATATCGAAAGGCCTTTCGATTGGGGCGGCGCTACCGTTGCAGGAAGTCCTCCCGGTGGATTACGAATTCGGGATAAGCGCCAGCGCCGAGCTCGTGCAGATCGAGGCCCTGGCGTTCGCCCTCGGGCGCCACGCGTTGCGGGATGAATCGGTCGAGCAGCCAATTGAGACTGTAGGCAAGGGGCAGCACGAAACCAAGCAACGTGGCGGCGCCGGCGATTTGCGCCAGCGGCTGAACGGCCACGCCCGAGCGGGCAAAGAAGCCGAGCGCCAGCACGCCCCAGATGCCGCCGATGGCGTGCACGGAAACCGAGCCGGTGGGGTCGTCGATCTCGCCGTAGACGTCTAGCCACTCGACCGTGAAGACGACCAGTGCGCCGGCCACCAGGCCGGCCAGCGCAGCCACTGTGGGTGTGAAGAAGAGACAACCGGCGCTGGAGGCCGCCAGGCCGCCGATCCAGCCGTTAGCGCACAACGAAGCATCGGGCCGGCCGAAACGGGCGCGGGTGATGGCGGCCGCGGCCAAGCCGGCCATGGCCGCGGAAAGTGTCGTGTTCAATTCCACCCGCACCAACGCGCCCACGGAGGCGCCGCCGAAAAGCATGGCGCCGGCGCCATTCAGACCGAGCCACCCCGTCCAGACCAGAAAACAGGCAAACAGAACCAGCACGGCGTTGTGTCCGGGGATGGCCGCGGGCAGGCCGCCTTCGCTCGAATACTTGCCGCGACGCGGCCCCAAAATCCAGGCGATGGCAAGGGCGGTGAGGCCGCCCACGGTTTGCACCGTCGCGCCGCCGGCCGCATCCACGAAGCCGATCTGCGCCAGCCAGCCGCCGCCCCACACCCAGTGGGCAAAGAGCGGATACACCAATCCGGCCAGCAAGGCCGTGGAAGCCGATACGGCGCCCAAGCGCCAGCGGTCCAGACCGGCGCCCAGAGGGATCAACGCCGCCAGCGCGACGCTTAACAGTTGTAGCCAGAGAATCAGGCTTGCGGGCGAAGCGTCCAGCGGGAGGCCGCGCAAAAACAGCGGCTGCCCGCCGATCCAATTCCATTGCTTGCCGGCCGCCGTGATCGTGTGCGCAGGCCCGCCAGGGAGACCCTGCACGGCGAAGCCGCAGACGAAATACGCGGCCGCCGCCACCGACACCGCGCAAAGCGCCGCGAGCATGGCGTGTGACGCGCTGCGCGACCGGCCGAGTCCCGCATTGATAAGAGCGATGCCGGCAATCGCCAAAGGAACCAGCAGGAGACAGGCCAGCACGAGCACGGTGGCTGCTTCCGAAGGCGGTGGCCCCGGCGGACTCATCGCCTGGCCTCCCGGGAGGAGACGTGAGATCGGGCCACCAAGCCGAGGCCTAGAATTTCGATCGCGACGCCTGCGGCAACGAAAGCAGCACGGGGCGTCGTGGCGCCCAACATTACGAATGCGGCCAAGACGATGGCCCATCCTGAAACGAGCAACAGCAAACCGGTAAGCCGCATAGAACGCAACTGGTTACAGCATAACCGATTAGCGAAGGTAGTCGCGGGTGAAGGGTGTGCAATTTTTGGAATCCCGGCGATAGAAATTATCTATTTCCTTCTGGCATCAAAAAGTTGTAAAAATTGGATATTCGCCAGAACGAGCTGGCCTCGTACCCGCCGGCTTGGCCTATTCCAGCTCCGCTCGCTGGTCCATACTGAAAAAACGAAAGGATCATGATGCGGTACAACGGGGCTACCATTCTCGTCGCAACATGCCTGATGGCTGGAACAGCAGCCGCGCAGACCGGCACGCCGTCAGACGCACAGACACAGGCAACGCCGCCAGGCGCTCAGACAGCGCCGGCGCAGGAAGGGCAAGCCGCGCCTGCTGCGGCGCCTGCCGCACCAGCGGCGCCCTCCGCTTATACCCATTGGGGCACCGATTTCTCTTTCCTGTTCGACGGCTACGTGGACGAAAACTTCGACAACCCCGATTCGGGCTGGAACGCGCTGCGGAATTTTGACATGCGCGCCGACACGGTGCATTTCAACATGGGCAAGATCACAATTGACCACGCACCAGGGCCAGTGGGCTTCCACCTGGATGCGGGGTTTGGAGAGATATTCGATGTCATTCATGCCACCGATCAAGCGCCCAAGGGGCTGAAATATATCGAGCAGGCGTATGTGGACTTTAAGCCGAAGTCGTGGAAGGGCGTCGAAATCGACGTGGGCGAATTCGTCACGTCGGCGGGCGCCGAAGTGATCGACGTCAACCAGAACTGGAATTATTCGCGATCACTCTTGTTTGCGTGGGCCATTCCGTATTATCATTTCGGAATTCGCACCTCGTTCCCCGTAGGAACCCACTTCACAGGTGGAGTGCAACTTGTTAACGGCTGGAACAACGTCTATGCGAGTAACCAAGGCAAGTTAATCGGCTTGAATGGCGCGTACGCATGGAAGAAAGTGACCTGGACTGAAGTGTGGTACGGCGGCCCGGAACGGGACAAGGACAGCCCGGGAATGCGCAACTTATTCGATTCGGTGGTGCAGGTGAACCCCAACGACAACCTCAGCCTCTACGTCAACGCCGATTACGGCCGGAACAAGAACATCGGGCCGGGCACCGCGCAATGGGATGGCATCGCAGTGGCGGTCCGGCGCGCAATCGGCAAGAAGGGAGCGATTGCCGGACGCCTGGAATTGTTCGACGACGTCAACGGCTTTTCGACCGGCCTGGCGCAAACGGTGAAGGAATTCACGCTCACCGGCGAATACAAAATGTCCGGTTGGCTGCTGAGCCGCCTGGAATTCCGCGACGATTGGTCGAGCGAGCCGTTCTTCGACAAGGGGCAGGGCAATACTTCCAAGAACCAGCCCACCGTGCTACTGGGTATGGTGGCGTATTTCGGGCCCAAGAAGTAACAGCGTCAGACACTTGAGGGGAGCAACCGAATGGCAGACAACTCTGAAGTAAAGATGCAACCGACGTTGGGCCTGACGGGCCTGACTTTCAACGCAATGGCGCTGATCGCGCCGGGAGCTTTTCTCTGGCTCACCTTCGCTATCCAAGGGGCCACCGGATCCACGTCGCCTGCGATGTGGATCGGTATCGTGGTCGCTCTCTTGCTGTGTTTGGCGACGGCCGTTTGTTACGCGGAAATGGCGAAACTGTATCCCGGAACGGGCAGTTCGTATTACTTCGCGGAGCAGTCGTTTCTGAACCACGAAACGGTATGGCGTTTCGCGCGGCTGGCTAAGTTCATCGTCGGCTGGGCGTCGCACCTTTATTACTGGATCTATCCGGGCGTGATGGTGGGCGTCATGGGCATCCTATGTGGCTACCTGGTAGGCACGCTGTGGCCTAACTTCATGAACGCGTCCAATCCCGGGATGCTGTTCATGATGGCGGTGGCGGTGGTGTTCTCATTCGCGGTGGCCTACATCGCCCACCGCGGCATCGTGGGTGCGACCTCGGTCAATATCGCGATCAATGTGATCCAGATCGCGGCGCTGGTGTTGTTCGCGGTGATGGCGCTGGGTTACCGTTCGAGCCATCCCGCCGGCTCGCCCGGTTGGCAGTTCGATTCCAGCTCGGGAGACGCCTACACCTACGAATTCGCCACTGAGAAGACCATGGTGAGCGGTGTTGCGACGGACAACATCGTGCGCGACGCAGCGGGCGTGCCGAAGCCGAAGCTGGACGCAGCCGGCAAACCGGTGCCGTTCCTGGTCACTTATCCGGAGAAAGACGACAAAGGTAACTTCCTCTCGCACGGCAGTAAGGCATCGGTGGTCGGCGTGCACAACGTTGGCTGGGTGTTCATTCAGGCGACGGTGGCGATCCTGATTCTGGTGGGATTCGAATCGGTGACGTCGATGGGAGGCGAGGCGAAGAACGCCAAACGCGATGTCCCTATCGCGGTGATCGTTTCGCTGCTGGTACAGGGCCTGTTCTGTTACCTGTTCGAATACTTCGCGGCGAATTACTTTCTCAACGCGGGCTACACCATGCAGAACGCGACGGGCTCGGCGGCGCCGATCGGCGACATGATGATCATCATCGGCAACAACACGTTCGGCGCGGGCGGCGGCAGGACTTTCATGCTGGCGGAAGCCTTCACCGTGTTCCTGGCGCTGATCGGCACCACGCTTTCCTGCATGAACACGGGCGCTCGCGTCACTTACGCGATGGGCAAGGACAAGGAAGTGCCGGAGCACTTTGGCTTCCTGCATTCCAACAACCTGACGCCGCACCGCGCCATCTGGACGCTGGCCGCGATTTCGGCGGTCATCGGCTGCCTGGCGGTGTCGATGCTATTCGGCGACGCCGGGGCGCCGACCGATGCGACGATCAAGGCGTTGCCGCAGGGCATCTGGTCGAGCTTCGGCTATACCACCCACGACGGGATGGCGGCTATGCCGAACTCACTGCTGACGGTGACGCTGGCATCCAACTTCGGCACCTTCCTGCTGTATGGGCTGAGTTGCGTGATCTGCTTCGTGGCCTATCACAAGCACCCGAAGTTCAGCTTCATCCGCCATCTGGCCATTCCTATATTCGGCGTGGTGGCCAACCTGGCGTGCATGATTTTCTACCTGGTAGGACCGTTCATGGGGTACGGCACCAAAATGGAGCCGCTGCTGGCGCTGGGGATCGCCGCCGTCTGGGCGATTTACGGCGGCATTTATTTCACGCGTGCCGGCAAAAAGGCCGGCCGTACTACACTGGTTGCCAACCGATCGGAAGCCTGATCCGCGTTTTAACAGGAGCGTAACGGTCCGGGCGGAGCAGAAACAGTTTCGCCCGGACCCGTTCTTATGTTGGAAATCGAGTTCGCGCAAGCCTCGGATTGTGGCCGGGTCCGCGATCACAACGAAGACTATCTGGGCTGCTTCGCGCCGGAAGCGGAAGCCGAGGCCCGAACTTTGGGTTATCTATTCGCGCTGGCGGATGGCGTGGGCGGCGGCGACGATGGAGAAGTCGCTTCCAAACTGGCGGTGGACACGCTGCTGCGGGATTTCCGGCGCTCGGCGGCCGGCGTTCCGCATTTCTCGCTGCTGCCGCGGCTGGTGCAGCAGGCCAACACACGGGTTTTCGAAAGCGGAATGGCCAGCGGTCCGGGCGGGTCCAACATGGCGACCACGCTGGTTGCCTGCGCGCTCCGCTATGACCGGGTGGTGGTTTCGCACGTCGGGGATTCGCGCTGCTACCGCATCCGGCACGGCCACGCCGAGGCGCTCACGCGCGATCACACGGTGGCGGGCGAGCACGTGCGGCTGGGCTTGATCACGGCTGGCGAAGCTTCCAGCGCCGAAACGCGCCACGTATTGAGCCGGTCGCTGGGGCCCTCGATGATCGTGGCGGTGGAAACGCGCGATTACCAGATCGTTCCCGGCGACGTGCTGCTGCTGTGCTCCGACGGCCTGCACGGTCCGCTGGGTGCCGATGCGATCGCTCAGGTGGTGAGCCGCCGCGCGGCTCTTCCGGATGCCGCCAGGGAATTGATCGACCTTGCAAACGAGCTGGACGGCGGAGATAATGTGAGCGTGCAGCTCATTCGCGTTCGCCAGGTGGAGCGCATCGGCATGTATCGCGGGCGCCCCTACAAGCTGGCCTGATCGGCGCCCATCCAAATCTCGCATGAGTTCCCTACGCGCGGGCGAGCAGCTCGACCACTATCGTATCGACAGCGTGGCTGCCCGCAGCGGCATGGCCTCGATCTTCCGCGGCGTGGACCTGCGTACCGGGCGCGAAGTCGCCATCAAAGTTCCGCATCCCGAGATGGAGGCCGACCCTGTTTTGTTTGACCGCTTCCAGCGCGAGCAGGCGATCGGCAAAGCGCTAGATCACCCGGGCGTGATGAAGGTTTTCGAGGATGCGGACCGCAGTTCGGTCTACATGGTGATGGAGTGGGTGAACGGGCGGTTGCTGCGGCAGATCCTGAGCGCGCAAGGCAAACTGCCCATCGAGCGCGCGGTGCGCATCGCCATCGCTATTGCCGAGGCGCTCGATTACATCCACGCGCAGGGCGTGGTGCATCGCGATCTGAAGCCGGAGAACATCATGGTGGATGACGCGGACCATATCAAGCTGATCGATTTCGGCATCGCCGGCAAGGAGGGGTCGCGCCGCCTGACCTTCGCCAAGCTGTCCCAGGTGATGGGCACGCCGGACTATATTTCCCCAGAGCAGGTGAAGGGCAAGCGCGGCGACGGGCGGAGCGATATTTACGCGCTGGGCGCGATGCTCTATGAGATGCTGACCGGCAAAACGCCGTTCACCGGCAACAATCCCTTCGCGATCATGAACGACCGCCTGCTGAACTACCCGGTTCCACCGCGCGAGTTGAATCCGGAGATTTCGCCCGAGCTGCAGGAGGTCGTCTACCGCGCGCTGGAGCGAGACCCCAAGAGCCGGTACGCCAAGGCTCGCGAGATGGCCTGGGACCTGGCGCATCTGGATCAGGTGGGCGCAGCGGGGGAGCGTCCCGAACTGCTCGAGTGGCGAAAGCGCCGCCGGCCGTGGGTGCGGCAGGTTCTTTTCTACACTATGATCGCGTTGATCCCGGTGGCGATCTTCGGCCTGCTGCTGTACGTCGCGAAGCACAGTTGAGTCGTCCGGTCTCGGGACGCGCATTTGGGCCCGCTAAGACACTCTCGGACACTCCCTGGCTTCGATCCGCCGATGCCCGATGGCGCGGTGCGTCCCTGGTGGCGGGCCGGGAAAAACGATCGTATGCCTCACCTGGTTCTATGACCGCGAGATTCGGTGTTGCCGAGAAACCGCTTGCTGAAAAAACGGGCGGACGGGCGAGCTCGGTGTGCAGGCTCCGGCCGTGCCCCGGCAGTGGAGGGGCACAGATGGGCCTCGGCCCAGGGGAAGCTCCGGCCCACCAGCGGAGTTTCTATTCCACCTCGACCGCCATCGTGCGGCGGACTGTCGCGCCGCCCTGTGCAGCGGTGACCGTGATCTCGTAAGCGCCGGCATCCAGCCCGCCGAAGGGAATCCGGCTCAAAAGCCTGAGCGAGCCGTCGGCCTCGGCCGCGGGCAAGCTCAGCCGCGCGGATGTCACCAGGTGGCCATTGTGGGAAATCGCGATCTGCACGCCGGGGCTCGCATCCGGGCCCGGATAGACGACGAAATAGACGCCCTCGACCGCGCCGCTGGACTTGGGGATCGTGGCGTTCATCTCCGGTGTGACCTTGCCGCCCGAGAACTCCAGCGGGTCCGTGTCATCGCGATCCCCGGCCGTAGGCTGGAGGCTCCGGACGAGCACGAGATCGCTCAATGCGACGTGTGCGCGATCCGTGTTCTCCGCCTCCGCGGAAGGCACGGTGAACACGATTCTGCGTGTGCTGGCAGTCCCCCCGTCCCTGTCGTCCACCACGGCCTCCAGACGATACCGGCCCGGCGGAAGTTGCAACGGTAGCGTGACGGTCACCTCGCCGCGTTCAAACTCCGCCCTTCGGCTCGCAGGGGCCTGAAACAGCAGGTCGCGCGAGATCTTGCGCACCACCTGGTTCTGCTCGTCCTTCACCAACCCGAGGAACGACACGTGGATGTGAAACAGCTTGGCCGGCGAGTGTTCCGTAAAATGCAGTGTCCGGCTGGGGACCGAAAACACGGCCCGGCACTCGGTTGCCTGGGCGGCCGCGCGGAAGCTCAGCACTCCGGCGTGGAAATCGAAGGCCTGCGGCCATGGCCGGGTGTTGAGCGCCGTCAAGGCAGCGAACTCGAAAGGCGCCAGGGGTTCGCCATCGAGCAGGGGCAACGCGAAGTAGCCGTTGCGGCCTTGCAGCCGCAGGCCGGGCCTCCGCGCGCGCATTTCGATGGTGCGGAAATGTCCGTCGTAATTCGAAGATGTGGGCGCGTAAGTTGCTTCATAGTGCGCCCGCACTTCTTCCATCACGCGGCGCAGGGGCGATTTCAGGTCGTTGGTATTGGCGATCGAGAATCCTCCGGTATCCTCCGCCAGGCTGCGCAGATTTTCCTGATAGTTGAAAGGCGTGGCAGCCGATGAGCCATTGAAGACCGCCCACGTGGCCGCCTCATCCGTTCCTACGCCGGACGTCGTATCGAGCCCGCCGGCGTCCACGGTATAGAAAGCGATATTGGCGCGATTGGCATCGCTGATCACGGCGCGAAAGAGCTCCGGCTGCTCGAGAGGCAAAATCAGACCTTCGGAGAAGTAGAGGACGGTCTTGCGGCCGGGAAGTTGCGCCTGCGCGCGAATCAACTGGTGCAGCGCATCGATCGACAGATTGCCGGCCTGATTGGAAAGGACATTGATAGTCATCGCTGCCATCGCCCGGTCGGCCCCCGCGAAATTCGCTCTTCCTTTACCTGCGATGGCGGGTCCGCGCTCCTCGGCGGATCCCGGCCGGATCGGGCGGAAGCCCGCCGGCCCGCCGGATGCCATGCTATTGAGTACCATTACTTCGGCCTCGATGTCCTTCGCGAGCGTCTGGTAGGCGCCGCTCGCCGCGAGATCGACCGCCTGGTTCAGCAGGCTGAGATCGTTCGTGTACTGCTGCAATAGCGCCAGGCGGTGGTTGAGAATAAATACCCCGATGTAGGTGTTCGGGCCGGCCTCATTCGCCAGGAAGTCCTTCGCGCCCTGGGTCACCCGTGTTCTGTTTGCCGGGCTTAATCCTTCGAAAACAAGAGACACCACGTTGATCTCGCTCAGCGCCGCGTATCGCGGGCTGCCGGTCGCGCGCTCGGGCGCCGGCCCCTCCTGGCGCCCGAGCTCCTCGCGGCCATGGCGGTACTGAAAGCTGCGAATCTTCTGCGGAACTCCGTCCTCCAGGATGTCAATATCCTCCGGGCGGAGATTGGTGACCAGCTTTTGGTGTTTGTCGCGCGCGATGAAATCGAGCAGCACCTCTTGGGCGGTGGAACGCAAGACTACCTGAGAATCGCCCGGCGGCTGATTCTGCTGCGCGGCTCCCGTGGCGATGGCGAGCGTGGCAAGTATCGCGATGGCGCGCTGTGACATGGCACCTGTGGAGAATATACGGCAAAACGGGCAAAACGGGTACAATACTTGCGCGAATTGCAGGGGTAAGGTGCTGTAGGCTCCGGCCGTGCCCCGGCCGTGGAGGGGCGCAGATGGGCCTCCGCCCAGGGGAAGCTCCGGCCCACCTGCGGACTTTCTATTCCACCTCGACCGCCATCGTGCGGCGGGCTGTCGCGCCGCCCTGTGCAGCGGTGACCGTGATCCCTTAAACGCCGGCACCATTGATGCCCGTTCAGGCAAAGCTGGATCTCCCGCCGTTCGCCACTTTCTTGCGCCAAACCGCCAGCCGATGCCGGACTGATTGGATAGAATAAGATAATAGCGTCTGGAAAAGGCGTTAACCCTGGAGGCACCGTGGATTCTTCTCGTCGCAACTTTCTCGTGGCCGGGATCGGACTGCCCGCAATTGCGTCCGCGTCCCGCTCCGCAAGTCCCGAACCGCAAGCTCCCGCAAAGCGAGCCTCGGATATCAAGTTCGAATACCGGACCCTTGGCAAGACCGGTCTGAAGGTCACCAGCGTAGGCTTCGGCTGCATGGTCACTTCGGACGGCAGCGTGGTCCAGCGCGCGGCCGATCTGGGCATCACCTATTTCGATACGGCTCGCGGATACTCGGGGGGCAACAACGAACGCATGGTGGGCGCCGCGCTCAAGGGCAAGCGCAACAGCGTCACGCTGTCGAGCAAATCCCATTCCGCCACGCGGCAGGAGGCGCTCAACGACCTGGATACCAGTTTGAAGGAGCTGGGCACCGATCACCTTGACATCTGGTATCTCCACGCCAAGACCAAGCCGGAAGACGTCACCGACGACCTGATCGACGCTCAGCAGACCGCCAAGAAGGCCGGCAAGATCCGGTTTGCCGGCGTCAGCACCCACGCCGGCCAGCCTGTGCTGGTGCCGTGGCTGGCCCAGAATCCCAACATCGATGTTATCCTGAGCGCCTACAACTTCACCCTGGAACCCGCCGTCACTACGGTGCTCGAGCAGGCCGCCGCGGCCGGCAAGGGCGTGGTAGCGATGAAGGTCATGGCGGGAGGCTTCCGTACCATCAAGCCCGGCAATCCGGCCTACGCGAAGCTCAAGCAAGACGGCGGCTTGCTGGCGGCCCTCAAGTGGGCCATGCGCGACCCCAAGGTGGTCCACACCACCATTCCCAGCATTACCGACGACGACCAGCTCGAAGAGAACCTCACGGCCATGCAGAAGCCCTACAGCCCGGAGGACGCGAAGCTGCTGGCTGAGCGCACGGAGCTGATCCGGCCGCTTTACTGCCGCACCTGCGGCCGGTGCAATGGCGACTGCCGTCAGGGCCTGCCGGTGGCGGATATTCTGCGCATCCTGACCTACGCCGATGGCTACGGACAGTTCGCTTTGGGCCGCCAGCGTTTCCTGGAGCTGGCCTCCGAGCACACCAGCGTGAAGTGCGCCGATTGCCCGGGGTGCACAGTCCAGTGCCCGCATGGAGTTAAGGTGGTTGAGCGCCTAATTAAGGCGCAGGAACTATTCGCCTGCTAAGACTCGCTTGCGACGCGGCTTTTCTTGTGTTGTGCGCTCTCCGCGCAGGCCCAGGCCGCGCCGACGTGCAATTCTGTGCCGGGCTGGTCTCGGCCCTCTTCGCGCCCATCATGCCCGCACGCGAACCGGGCCGGTGCTTCGCAGTCCGGAAATCCCGATCTGGGATGCTGAGCCGGCGAAGCACGCGCACGAGATGCGCCTGTGGCTCAGCGTGATGCCCCGGCAAGGACACTTCCCTCGGGCGCTGGAGCCGCTCGGGGAAAATGAGATAAACGGCTCCAATAAGGACTGTTGGACGTATAATCGCTGGTGGGCAGGGCTGGCGAAGTGGAGTTTGTGCGGTCGTGCAGAATTGGCGGAGAGGCAATCATGGATAGACACACGATAGATCGCCGGGACTTCATGGTCGCGGGCGCGCTCGCGGCCGGCGCTCTGGCCGGTAGCGCGGGAGCTCAGACCAAAGCTCCCTCCGGAGCGAAGACGCCGGCTCAGGCGAAAGATCCGGCACAGGCCAAGCCGGCATCGGCAAAAAACATCCTGAACTACAACCCGAACATGGAATACCGGAGGCTGGGCAAAACCGGGCTCATGGTATCCGCCATTTCGCTGGGAGGTCATTGGAAGCGGATCGAAATTGAGCTCGGGAGGGACAAGACTCCAGCGCGCTATTCCGACAGTGACTTTTCCTATCCCAAGATACAAGGCTTCATGCAATCGCGAGACAGCGTTCTGGCCCACTGCATCGAGGCCGGCATCAACTACCTCGATGCCATGGCGGCGCCCGAGGTTCTGGCTTACGGCCAGCTACTCAAGGGACGGCGGGATAAGTTCTACCTCGGCTATGCATGGTGGCAGAAGGAGCCGCGTTTTGCGCAGTGGCGTACCGCGAACCGGCTGCTGCAAGGTCTCGATGAGAACCTCAAGGAGGCGGGACTCGATTACGTGGACATCTGGCGGATCGCGCTGCCCATGGAAGGCGTTCCGGACCTGAGCGAGCTCGAGCGGGTGGAGGAAGCGGCGGTGGAAGGCCTGGCGAAAGCCAAGCAGCAGGGTAAGGCGCGGTTTACGGGCGTCTCGTCGCACAACCGCGTGTGGCTGAAGTCGCTGATCGAGGCCTACCCCAAACAGATCGAAGTGGTGATCTTCCCCTACACCGCGGGCAGCAAGGAACTCCCGACCGACAGCCTGTTCGACACCGTCAAGGAGTTTGACGTGGGCGTGTTCGGCATCAAGCCGTTCGCGGACAATTCTCTGTTTGCGGGGACGAGCTTTCCGAACGACCCGCACGCCGCGGACGACGACCGGCGCGCACGCCTCGCATTGCGTTATATCCTGTCGAATCCCGCGATCACGGCGCCGATTCCCGGCCTGATTAGCGTTCACCAGGTAGAGAACGCGGTGCAGGCGATCCGCGAGCGCCGTCAGTTGGACCTGCATGAGAAGGCTGAACTGGACCGGGCCACACGCCAGATGTGGGCTCGGCTCAGCCCTGGGCACGAGTGGCTCAGGGATTGGGAGTACGTGTGATGATGATGCCCTTGACCGCCAGGGCTGGTTGGAGGAACTCTCGATGAGAAGCCATGAAGCCTTGTGGGGAGTTTTGTTATTGATTCTGTGCGCGGTGGCCGCGTGGCCGGCCGATATCAGCGGTCAGTGGAAGGCGGAATGGGCGGCGGGGGGCGGTTCTTCGAAACAGAGCACTTTCACGTTCAAGCAAGAGGGAACTGTTCTGACCGGCACGATCAGCGGTGAGGAAAGCGAGTTACAGATCCGGGAAGGCAAGGTGAACGGTGATGACGTCTCGTTTGTCGTAGCTCACAAGATTGGAAGCCGCGAAGCGACGATGACCTACACCGGCAGGCTTTCCGGAAACGAGATCAAGTTTAAGGTCTCTTTCCCGGGTACCGAACGAACCTGGGATATGACCGCGACAAAAGTGCCGTAGGGGTATCGGCTTTTATCATTGGAGATGTTTACGATGACACGGAGAGAGACTCTCGCCATGTTCGGAGTCGCGCCAGCCTGGTTTGCAGCGACATCCCCGGCCGCCGGGGCGCAGCCGGGGAGGACCCGCCTCGGCGGGGCGCCCGCGGCTTTTGGCGCGCGAGCGCGGCGCGGAGGAGCGGGTTCCTTCGACATCGTCGAGCACTGCCATCGAATTGGCTTAGGCGGGGTACAGACGTCGCTCGAGGCCATCGACCTCGACTCCGCCTTGGAACTCCGCAAGAGAGTCGAGGGTTTCGGCATGCAACTGGTTCTGGGAGTGCCTCAGTTGCCGGGCGAGGAGAGTCAGTTGTTCCGATTCGACAATGCCCTGCAGGTCTGCAAGGCTGCGGGGGCGCATTGTCTCCACGCGGCGATGACGGAGCGGCGTTACGAGCAGTTCGACTCCCGCGAAGCATTCCAAAAGGACTTTGAGCGGTGTAAGGACACGATCGCCCTGGCCGAGCCTATTCTGCGTAAGAACCAGATCAGGCTGGCGATCGAGAACCACAAGGGTTGGCGCGCCGCCGAGCACGCCGAGTGGCTCAAGGGGCTGGGCAGCGAGTGGGTCGGCGTTTGCTTCGACTTCGGCAACAACATGGCCCTCTGCGAAGATCCCATGGACTCGGTTCGAATGCTGGCCCCTTACACTTTCATGTGCCATATCAAGGACGTGGCCGTGGATAGTTACGAGGATGGCTTCCTGCTGTCGGAGGTCGTAATGGGGGAGGGAGTTCTCAACCTGAAGGAGATGGTCCGGATTCTGCGCGAGAAGGACTCGGATATGCCCTTCTACCTCGAAATGATCACGCGCGATCCGCTCAAGATCCCAGTATTTACGGACAAATACTGGGTGACCTTCGACGATTCCCACAGCCCCCTCCCCGGCAGGGACCTCGCAAAAGTCCTCGCCATCGTTCGCAAGAACCCACCCAAGAAGGCGCTGCCACGCATTTCGGGCCTGGCCCCCGACGCAGCCGTGAGGTTCGAGGACGATAACAACTTGAAGTGCATCGATTACGCCCGGCGAGTGCTGAACATATAGGTGCCGCTTCCTATGGAGCATGGCGATCAGACGGTGCGCCGCGATGTAACGCGGCGGGAATTTGTGAAGGTTGGGGGCACCGTGGCAAGTGCTGCGAGCGCCATGCAGACCATAAACGCAGCCAGCAGTCGGGTTGTTTACGGCGTCATCGGAGCCGGCGCGCAAGGCAGACGCCTGCTGCGCCACATGGCGGGGCTGCCGGAATGCCGGTGTGCGGCGGTGTGCGACGTCGACGAATCCAACCTGAACAGCGGAGTTAACACTGCCGGCTCGAATCCGCAAGCTTACAAAGACCATCGCGAACTGCTGGGGCGTAAGGACATCGACGCGGTGCTGATCGCTACGCCTCTATCCACGCATTTCCCCATCACGCGGGATGCCCTGGCCGCCGGCAAGCACGTTTTCTGCGAGCCCCCTCTGGTCTTCAAACCGGAGGAAGTCCACGCGCTGCGTTCACTGGCCGCGGACCGGCCGCAACAGATAATTCAGGCCGGGTTCCAGCGCCGTCACAGCAGGTTCTACCAGATCGCCAAGACGATGGTGGCCAAAGGACTGATTGGCAACGTTACGCACATCGCCGCGCAATGGCATCGGAACCCCGGCTGGCGTATTCCGCCGGACCCCGCCAGCGAACGGTACCGTTACTGGATGATTTTCCGGGAGTACTCCGCCGGGCTGGCGGGCGAACTGGGCTCGCACCAGATCGATTTGGCCTCCTGGATGTTCAACGCGCAGCCGGAGTACGTCATTGGCGTGGGCGGTCAGGAGTTCATCCGGGATGGCCGCGACATCTACGACAACATTCAGCTCATCTACCGCTATCCCAAGGGGCAGAAGCTGACCTATAGCGCCATCAGCACGAACCAGCACCTGCCATTGTTCGGCGGAAGGCGGGCCGAGTTTGGCGAAACCATCATGGGCACCGGCGGCACGATTGAAATCACGATCGGTACAGAAGAGGAACCCTCGATCGCCCTGTGGTACTATGAGCCGCGGGCGGCGCTGGTTACCAGGGGGACGAACTACGAGGAGACCCCGCTCATCGGGGGAGCCACGCTGGGAAGTACCGGCAACGGCAGAAAGGGATTCCCCTTGCTGCTCGAGCGGGACCAGATGACCGGCGACGAGTCCTTCCTGGGGAGAGAAGTGAAATTCCTGCGGCGCTGGCTGTACTCCCAGGGACTGACGCTTCCGGAGGAAGATCGCAACCCGCTAGACGTACAGATGGAGAGCTTCTTCCATTGTTGCCGCACCGGAGAGAGCCCCAAGTCGGACCTTGAGACGGGCCTGCGGAATGCAACGGCGGTCATTCTCTCCAATCTCGCCATGGATGAGGAGCGCCGGGTCTACTTCAACGAGATCGAGAAGATGGGCCTCAACGCGAAACGCCGCGGGTAAGAATGAGGTCGATTCCGTAGCTGAGCGATCGGTTCCGGGATCTTCGCCGAAGGCCGGATGGGCACATAGTCCAGGCAGTTCCCGATATCCAGCCTCAGTCCCAGCGGAGCTTCACGCGGAGCAGGGCCCCTTCTTTCGGCAGCGTCAGGCCCCGGGCGGGAGACCTGGCGGAAACCTCGGGCTGGGACTTGGCCGGTGTCCAGACGCCAGCCTGGTAGAGACCTTCCTCGATCTGCACAAAGCGCCCTTCCTTATGGCCCGAAATCACCGGCGGCCGGAAGTCAAGGGTGCTGTCGAACCCCA
>JBEKXZ010000011.1:0-96872 GCA_049511495.1 Bryobacteraceae bacterium
CCGGCGACAAATAGCTGAACATCGGCTTCTGACTGAGATCATCTCCGCGCATACAACATAGACGTACAGAAATGTTCCCGGTAACCAAAAACTTACTTTTTCAGCAGCCTCTAAAGCATGCCCCACCCACGGCATGGACGGCATTAGTGGGACATGCTTTTAGCTTGCCCTTTGCGCTCTCGAACTGGCCTAACGAGGTGCACTACACTGAATATAATGGCGTCAACCCGCGAACATCTGCATCCGCTGCTCACTATCCACCGCGATATCCAGTCGGTGCTCCGGCGCGACCCGGCGGCGCGGAACGCGCTGGAGGTCCTGCTATGCTATTCCGGGCTGCACGCCATCTGGATGTACCGCTTCACACACTGGCTCTGGCGGCACGGGTTTCGCCTGTCGGCGCGGCTGCTTTCCCAACTGGCGCGGAACATTACCGGCATTGAGATTCATCCCGGCGCGAAGATCGGCCCCGGTTTCTTCATCGACCACGGCATGGGTGTGGTGATCGGCGAGACGGCGGAGGTGGGCGCGGACGTCACCATTTACCACGGGGTTACCTTGGGCGGCACCAGCCTCAGCCATGGCAAGCGGCACCCGACGCTGGGCGACCGGGTGGTGGTGGGCGCCGGCGCCAAGCTGCTGGGCGCCATCGAAGTCGGCGACGATTGCCGCATCGGAGCTAATTCCGTGTTGGTGAAATCGGTGCCGGCGAATTCGGTGGTGGTCGGCGTTCCGGGCCGGCCGGTGACCCGCTCCAGGGCGCATGCTCCCCAGGACGATCCCGACCTGCAGCACACCGTTCTGCCGGATGCGATCGGCGCCATGCTGACCACGCTGATGGCGCGCGTCGACCGGCTCGAAAAACCCTCCGCGGCCGAAGAGCCGCTGCCGCACACGCCAGCCCCGGACGCGGAAGGCATCTGGCACGGCGAGGATTTTTCGATCTGAGGCGCAGAGCGAAAATGCGCCATCGGCTGCGTTTGGCATCAACGCGGGCGGCCCGGCAAACGTCAACCGGTTGGGACCATCCTAAACCTTGTCGAGGATTGAATGATGAAAACCGCCGCTCTGGCTGTCCTGTTCTGTTTGGTGGCCGCCACGCAGATTCCGCCGCCGTTGTTGCGGGTAACTCGCATGCCTGGCTCGGCCACATTCATCTTGCCTTCCCGGTACAGCGGTGTGCGGTCTCAGGTGGACGTGCTGGGTATCCACGCCGCCACCGGTCTGCCGGAGACGTGGACCATCGAGATGCACCAGACCTTCGCCAGCATCGAAGATCTGGATACGGCCCTGGGTAGCGTGCCCATGCCGGACACAAGCGTGGGCGCGGACGAAGTGCTCGGTTCGGCCCGCACCATGATCGCCTACTACCGCGCCGGCTGGGGCTATCGTAGCGAAGAGGCCATCCGCATGCTGCCGCGCGCCCGATACCTGCACATCGCGATTTACCGGATGCGGCCGGGCGGGGACGAGCAACTGGAAAGGCTATTGGCGGCGCGGCGCCGGAAAATGGATACCGTGAATCTCGATCGCCCCGACCTGGTCTACCACGTAGTGTCCGGAGGGCAGTCGGGCCTTTACATCGTTCTGGCGCCGATTGTGTCGCTGCGGAAGTTCGACGAGGGCGTGGCGAGACTTTCCGCCAACGCCGAAACCATGGCTGCCGCCGAAAGTCCGGCGGAGTTGGACTCTGCCGAAAGCCTGCTGTTCCGGATGGACCCGCAGATCAGCTACGTGACGGCCGAATTCGCTGCGGCGGACCCCGGTTTCTGGCACCCGTAGCGCGGTCCGGGCAGCGGCGAAATCAGGGACTCTTGCATTTGTGACGCGCGGGCGCAAGGCGCGCGTCACTTGGGCTTAGGCACCACGAGGGCCACGCGCGTGGGCTTGGCTGGAGGCGGGACCTTCACGGCTTTGCACAGCAGTTCGGCCGACGCCGCCGGCACAATCGCCCTCACCGGCGCGCGGTTCGCGTCCGTGCCGCTGAGCACAGCCACGTCAGGCGATGGCAGAAAGACCTCCAACACGCGGATCCTCTCGCCGCCGGCATGATAGAGGACAATCAGCTCTTCGTCTTCCTTGAGCGCCCGCTGCATCAGGGCGAGCTGCCCTAGGATCACCTTACCGGCGGGTTCTTCAGGCGCGGGCGCGGCCACGGGCGGGTCCTTGGTGGCCGACAGGATTGCCTGCTGCGCCAGTTGCTTGGTGAGATCTGCGAAAGCCATTCCAGCCTGATGCTACCACGTCCGCCTTTGCTTTAGAGTGGAAAGCATGAGAAGTTTTGACAGCCTGTCGGAACGTGAGGTTCTGGCCCTGGCCATCTCGCTTGAAGAAGAGGATGAGCGCATCTACGCGGACTTTGCGGAAGGTCTGAGCGATGACTTCCCAGCCACGGCGGCCATATTCAGCGGCATGCGCGAGGAGGAATCCGGCCATCGCCGCCGCCTGATTGAACTGTCGCGTGCGAAGTTCGGCGATCATATCCCGCTGATCCGCCGCCAGGACGTGCGGGGCTTTGTTGATCGCAAACCGGTCTGGCTGTTGCGCCCCCTGCGTCTGGAGGCGGTACGCGGCATGGCCGAGGCGATGGAAGTCGAGACCCGGCGTTTCTACGAGCGCGCCGCCGCCCGCAGCCAGGATGCCAGCATTCGCCAGCTTCTGGACGATCTGGCCCAGGAGGAACGTGGACACGAAAAGCGCGCCGAGCAGCTCACCGAAGATAAGCTGCAGCCCTCCGCCAAGCAACAGGAAGACGCCGCCAACCGCCGGTTGTTCGTGCTGCAAATCGTGCAGCCGGGCCTGGCCGGCTTGATGGATGGATCGGTTTCCACGCTGGCCCCGGTGTTCGCCGCCGCCTTCGCCACGCACCGGCCGTGGGATGCTTTTCTGGTGGGCCTAGCGGCTTCGATCGGCGCGGGCATCAGCATGGGCTTCGCCGAAGCCCTTTCCGACGACGGCAGCCTCACCGGCCGCGGCCATCCCTGGATGCGCGGCCTGATCTGCGGCTTGATGACCGCGCTCGGCGGCGTCGGCCACACACTGCCGTTCCTGATTCCCGCCTTCCGCACCGCGCTCACCGCAGCCATCGCGGTGGTAGTCGTCGAACTGGGTATCATTAGCTGGATCCGCAACCGATATATGGAAACCCCGCCGCTTTCCGCGGCGCTGCAGGTGGGTTTGGGCGGAGCGTTGGTCTTCGCCACCGGTATCCTCATCGGCAGCTCATAGGGCCGGTGCCCGCTGGCTCAAGCACCGCGCAAAATTGACTTCGCTGTGGCCGCCGTGGCGCACACGCTGGCTGCTGCGGCGACTCTACTCGGCGCCCCGGGCGCCGCCAAACGTGCCGGCACGGCAGGCTGAAGCTCGCGCCACGGGGTTGCGAATAACCGTCAATCTACACCGCGGGCTGGCAAAGGGCCTCCCTACAGGCTCCCGTTCCGCTCCGTCATTCCACCAGCTTTGGGAACAGGGCGCGGTCGAGAATGCGGCGAGTCAGCTCTTCTATCGTTATATATTCGTCGCCGTCGCGATAGAACAGCTTGTCGCCGGCGAGCACTCCCACTTCGACCAGGTACGGCTCGCCACCGCGCTCGATTCGGAAACCGGGGATCGTAAGATCGTTGGCGATGACGATCTCCGCCCGCGCCACCCATCGTCCCTCGACCTCGTCGCGTATCTCGATGCGCACGCGGCCGGTGACAAAGTGGATGCTCGCCGCCCGCTGGCCGAACGCTTCTTTATAGGATTCCAAGCACTCAGCCAAGCTTTCGTGCAACTCTTCGAGCGCGCTCGGCATCCTTTTGCGGATACTGTCTTCGCGTTGCCGCCGTTCCTGCTCTTCACTTATGCGCATCTGCAGCCACTGTAAGTTCATGGGGAACTCTATAGTAACAGATGGACTCGATCGGCGGTGCAACGCTCTGCCCACTTGGCACTTACGATGTTTAACTCACCAAGGTTATCAATCGCCGCGATGTTACATTACCTAACTTTCCTCCCGGCGAGCGGAGCGCCGCTTACCAACCACTCCGAACGCCACTTCGCGCGCTCGAAGTGCTGGGAGCTTGTGTTCAGAGCGTCATGATTTCGTGAACGGTTGTAACCTGACACGATTTACGCTATCTCCGCACCGTCCGCCCACTGCACGGCTTCGGCATAGCAGTCAGTGAGGGTTTGCGCGTTCAGGTCGCAACCGAGTGCCATGGCGCCGAGCGTATCCCAATCGCCGCGCTCGTACGCGAGCACGAGTTTCCAAACCGGCGGCATCTTGTCACTTGGATGTGGGCGATCGAGAAGCGTGCGGGTAATCTGGCCGTGCAAGTTCAAACCTTCCACCAGTTCCGCCAGCGGCCGGCCCAGCATGGCGTCCAGGCGCGAGAACATGCCCACCAGGAAGCAGTCGTCGCACAGTTGCAATAACCCGGCTTCTTTGGCGAGCGACTCAAAGAAACGCGCCCTCACCAGCGTGCTGATCGCCAGCTCAGTGGGCTGGTCCGACGCCAGGTTGGCCATGGTGAGCACCGACAGCCACTTGCGCGCAGCCTCCTCGCCGAGCGAAACCAACGCGCGCTGGAGCGACTCCACCGGCGAGCGCAGGCCGAACCACGCCGAGTTGACGAAGCGCAGCAGCTTGTAGGAAAGTCCCGGCTCGCGCTTGAGCAAGTCCGCCAATTTACGGAAATCCATTTCCGGCCGGTGAAGTTCGTTGAGGATTCTCAAGAACTGAAGCTTGAACCCGGGAATCTGGCGGGTGGAAGAAATCAGCGGGCGGGCGAAGAAGAAACCCTGAAAGTACTCGTAGCCCATGTCGCGGGCGCAGCGGAATTCCTCCTGAGTTTCCACCTTCTCTGCCAGCAGTTGGACCTTGCCTTTGAATCGCGTGGCGGCGTCCATCCGCTGCGCCAGGCTGGTAGCCCGGAAATCCACTTTGAGGAAGTCGGCGATGGAAGTCAAGGCTTCCACTTTTTCTGCAACCGTGAAGTCATCGAGAGCCAGCCGGTAGCCCCGCGCGCGCAGCCCGCGGCAGGCCTCCAACAGATCCTCGTCGGCCTCGGCGCTCTCCAGAATCTCCACCACCGTCTGTTGTGGTGGAAGGATGGAAGCCGTACCGTCCAGCAGCATCTTCTGCGGAAAATTGATGAAGGTGTTCTTGCGCCCTGTCAACTGATCGGTCTCCGCCGAGCCGAAAACAGCGCTGATGACCCGGGCGGTGGCTGTATTCCCTTCCGTGCCGTCGAATTCGTTCAGGCTACTGGAGCGGAACAGCATCTCGTAGCCAAAGACGTGCATCTGCGCGTCAAAAATCGGTTGTCGCGCCACCAGCAGTTCCATCGGCACCTCAGCCACTTACCTTAATCGGCTGAACCCGCGGAATCTTTAGCCTTGGTCCGCGCCGTGTCCCCAACGCGTTATGGATCCACTAAAGACAAAATCGTCAGCGGTGCGTTTCCTTCCAGACGGTTGTTGACGAACAGGAAGAGGAACTTCTTCTCGTCGCGGGCGCGGCTGATGAGAACGCGCATCGACTCTCTGGCTTCCGGGTTGGGGTCCCGCACTTCGGTGTAGGGCGAGAAGGAAGCCACCGCCTGCTCGTACAGCCGGCCGCGCCGCAGCAGGGCGCGGCACACCAGAAAATCGGCTGTGACGGAACCGGGGATGGCGATCTGGCGCCCCAGCTCCGGCATCCGCGACCACGCGTTGTAAACGTGCGCCACGCGGCGGCCGCGCAGGCAGGAGAAATAATCGGCGGAGAGGAACTCGGGATTGCGAATCTCCACCGCGTAACGGAATTCGGGCGGCAGCGCGGCCAGGAACGGGTCGAGGCGGGCAAGGAATTCATCGGCGCCGGCAAAACTGCGCCGGCCGAATGCGCCGAACTCGAAGATCAGCGCCGCGGTCTGCCCGCGGTACGGCAGCAGCGGACGCAGAAACATTTCCTGAAGCGCGCCCGCATCGAGAAACCCCGGGTTCTCTTTGCCGCCCTGCGAGCCGTACCGCGGATGAGCCGGAAACACTTTGCAGGTAATTTGTTCCGGCACTTTGAAGGCGAACTGGAAATGGGAGGGCGTCTGGCCGAACAGCCTCCGCCAGAATTCCGCAGTGGGAAACTGGTAGAATGCGAAGTCGCCGCACACGGTGGGGAAGGTTTCGGCGTACTCGTGCAGGCACTCGCTTTGAAAGAGCCGGGGCGAGAAGTGCCCGCGCGCCAAATAACGCTCGCGCGAGTAAACTTGCCCCAGCCAGCCCTCATACTTCCAGGAGCTGCCGCCGATCAAAACGTTCTGCGCGGCAAGCGCACGCAGGCGCCCGGCGAGACCGGCGCGGTCGAAGCCGGCAGGGTCCTCGAACAGCGGCCCTACCATGCCCGTGCGGAGTCCGTATCCGCAGCCGCCCTTAGCTTCACCATGGTTCATTGTAAATGGAAAAGGCCCGGCAGCACGCGAGACGGCCGCTTCCCAGTTGTATAATTGCTTCATCCGTGCAGGAAGGTGAGAGCTTGCCGATGGATCCGATCTGCGCGGATTATTATTGAGTCCCATGTCCGGCATAACCGAACTGCTCGAGCGCTATCGCCGCGGCCCGGAGCTACTGGCCGTGGTGCTCACCGGCGTCTTCGGTGAAGAAGAGGACTTTGTCTCCGCACCCGGCAAATGGAGCATACGCCAGATCGTCGCGCATCTCGCCGATTCCGAGATCGTGTTTGCACACCGCTTCCGGCAGGTGATTGCGGAGGACACGCCGGCTATGGTCTGGTTCGATCAGGACGCCTGGGCCATCCATCTCGACTATGCGCGCCGTAAGCCGAAGCAATCGCTCGAAACACTGCGCCGCACGCGCGCGGAGAACTACGACCTGCTGAAGGCGCTGCCGGAGAGCGCCTACGAGCGGTCTGGTAATCATACCCGGCGCGGCCGCATCACGCTTGGCCAGATGCTGGAAGACGGTGCGGCCCACACCGAGTCGCACGCACGCCAGATCGGCGAGATCCGCGAGGCCTACAAAGCCGCTAAAGGAAAGAAGTAAACGCGAGGAACCGATAGCCATGGAACTTTACAACTGGGATGACATGGAAAAGGAAGTCCTGACCGACAAGTCGTCGCGCCAGTACGTCACCGGCAAGAAGGCGATGCTGGCGCGGATCTTCTTCAGGAAGGGCGCGGTGGTGCCCACCCACCAACACGAAAGCGAGCAGATCAGCTACATCCTGGAGGGCGCGCTGCTGTTCCGCCTCGAAGGCAAAGAGGTGACGGTGGGCAAAGGGCAGGTGCTGCTGATTCCTTCCAACGTGCCGCACAGCGCGGAGGCGCTCGAAGACACCGTGGATCTGGATGTCTTCAGCCCGATCCGGCAGGACTGGATTGACAAGGACGACGCGTACCTGCGGCGATAAGTGTGCGCGAGGGCCCCTTGCGGCGTACGGTGCGGCGCGCGATACTTGCTGCTAGGAGTCGCTCATGCTGACCCGGATTCTGATTGCTTTACTGCCGTGTGGTTTGCTGGCGCAGACTTCCCCGCCCCAGCCGGCAGATCGGGGCGCTTTCCAGAAACTGCCACAACACCTCGATTGGCTCCAGCCCAGTGCCCAGACGCCGCAAAGCCAATGGATGCTGCGGCCGTTTGGATCGTCAGGGGCCGTGCTGCCCGGTGGCGGTGTTGCACTCGCCGCGCTGCCCAGGGTGTGCTCGATTCCGTTGCTGCGCGCGCCGTTGCCCAAGGGCGTTATTGACCGGATGCCCGTGCCGGTACCGCCGGCGGATTCGATTGATCACATGCCCGTTTTGCGGCCCGCGATTTGCGCGGATCGGAAGCCGTGACGCGGCGAATCCTGTTGTTTGCCTCGGCGCTCGCGCTGGCCGCCTGTGCTTCAACGGCGCAGGTGAAGCGCTACCCGATGGAAGGCGACGTCAAGGCGCTGGACGCCGCCACGAAGACGGCGACCATCGACGCCGGCAAGATCGGCGACTGGATGGAGGCGATGACGATGGATTATCCCGTCAAGCCTGATTCCGAGTTCTCCAAACTCAAAGTGGGCGACCATATCAAAGCTACGGTGGTGGTGGAGGACGTGAAGTATTACGTGACCGCGATCACAGTTGTGGCGAAGCCTTGAACGCTGCAGTGCCGCTTCGCTGCCCTACACGGACACGTAAGGTCCGGGCACGCCCGGCCTAGCTAGCTCGGGCGCGCGCTGCCGCCTTATTACCAGCGCCGCTGGTGGCCCATCAGCAAAACCGGTGAGTCCCGATGTTCACGCTGCTTCCCTCAACCGGCGTGGTGCTGCCGAAAGACGTGGTCTCGGGGAACGGACGGGAGCGCGCCGGGGATGGCGCACTGCACGGTTGTGGTGGGGTTCCGCACGATCAGCCGTGATTGCCGCGGCCAGGGTCGGCCCAATCTGCCCAAGGCATCGACGGAAGCACCGGTGACTGACGCGCCATGGAGCCAGTTCAGCAGGCTGCCGGACGCGCGGCCGGCTTCGCTCAGCACTTGCGGATCGTTCTCCTCGGTTGGCGTAAGGGGAGTTGGCCTGTTGAGTCACCGGAGAGGCGGAACTTCCGCTACTGCTGCGCATGTGACAAGCCCCTTGACAGCCTTTATTGCTTGTGCTATTTTTTTAGCATTATGCTAAAAATTCAGCAGGAGGCGCGAGCGTGAGCGTTCTGGCCCAACTCAGCCGGCGGGAACGGCAGATCCTGGAGATCCTCTACGAGCGCGGCAAGGCGTCGGCGACCGAGGTGCGGCAGGCCATGCCCGACGCGCCCGGTTATTCGGCGGTGCGCGCCCTGCTGCGAGTGCTCGAAGAGAAAGGACACGTGCGGCACGAGGAGCAAGGGCCGAAATACGTCTACCTGCCGGTGGTGGCGCGGAACAAAGCCAGACGGTCGGCGGTAAAGCACGTGATGGACACGTTTTTCTCCGGTTCGCCGGAGCAGATTGTAGCGGCGCTGCTGGATGTATCCGCCGCGCGGCTCACGCGCGAGGAACTGGACCGCATGGCGGCTATGATTGAACAGGCAAAGCGGGAGGGCAAGTAAATGGCGGTGTTTTCGTTTCTGGTTGGAGTGGCAATCAAGACTTCGGCAGTGCTGGCCATAGCCGGGTTGGCGGCATGGCTTCTGCGGAAACGTCCGGCGGCGCTGCGGCACCTGGTGTGGACGGCGGCGGCCGCCTCGGTGCTGGCCTTGCCGTTGCTTTCGCTCGTCTTGCCGGCGGTTCGCATGCCTGCGAGCCGGGCCCTGCTTGCGTTGGTTCCCGACATCACCTTCCGGGCGGGTGCTACGGCCGGCGCGGCGACTGCTCCGCGGTTGGGGTTGGCCGCGCCGCAACTAGGTCCGGCTCCCGCGCACTCGCCCATCGATTGGCGCCTGTTTCCGGCGCTGATATGGGCGGCGGGCGCGCTAGTGGGCGTGGCACGTATGGCGGCCGGCGGCTGGGCGATCGCCGGCGCACGGCGCCGCACGGGTCTGCATTCGGCTCAGGCGGAGAGCGTGGCCTTAGCTGAGGCCATCGGCATCGGCCATGCGGTAAATATTCTGGAGGCGCCGGCTGGTTCGATGCCGATGGCCTGCGGGCTGTTCCGGCCAGCCATTTTTCTCCCCGCCGATGCCTGTGACTGGGACACCGAACGCCGCCGCGTGGTGTTGCTGCATGAGATGGCGCACGTGCGACGCGGCGATGCGGGCGCACACATCCTGGCGAGCCTGGCGCTGGCGCTGCACTGGTGGAACCCGCTCGCCTGGCTTGCCTGGCGCGAGTCTCTCAAAGAGCGCGAGCGCGCCGCCGACGATCTGGTTCTGCTGGCCGGGGAGCGCGCGTCCGCCTATGCCGGCCACCTGCTGGAAGTGGCGCGCATCCTGCAATCGAAACCGCCCGTAGCCTGGGCGGCTTTGGCCATGGCGCGGCGCTCACAACTCGAAGGGCGCCTGCTGGCCATCCTCGATCCGCGTGTCCCGCGCAATTCCGTGGCGCGCGTTTCCGCGCTCGCCACAGCGTTGCTGGCGATCGTGATGGTGGCACCGTTTGCGGCCATGCGGGCGCAGGATCAACCCGCGCCGCAACTGGCTTCGCCGCAGGATGTGGACGCCACCATCCGAGCCGCAACGGACTACACGGCACTCGACCAAGCGGCCAGGCAATTCGTCAGACAGAAGCAGTACGACAGCGCGCGGAAGGTGCTCGAGGCGGCCCTTCAGCTTCGTGAAAGGAGCGCCGGACGGCAAAGCGCGGAATATAGCGAGGGGTTGATGAAGTTGGGCAACCTCGCGCGTGTGCGGAAACAGGACACCGAAGCCGCTGGTTTCTATCAACAGGCCGTTGCGGTAGCCGATGGCAAGCCTGAAGCCGCTCGCCCTCTCACGTCGCTGGGCGTGATGCTGGTGGACAAGAAGGACTATTCGCAAGCGCTTGACTACTTCCAGAGGGCACAGGCGGCCGACCCGGAGCACAGTGGCATGGCCCTGACTTGGATGGCGCTAACATACGCTCGCCAAGACGGCGGTGCCGCACAAGCCGAGGCGGCCTTTGAGCAGGCAATCGCCGCCGAGGATCCGGCATCGGCCGATGCCGCGACCACGCTGGAGATGTACGCGATGTTCTTGAAACTGCAGGGGCGTGACGGTGAAAGCGAAACCGTGCAGGAGAAAGCGGCTTCGATCCGCGGGTGGTTGGTCGCGCGGGTCCTGGGCGAATCCAAGGCGGGAGCATCAGTCTCGGGTGCGTACAAGGTGGGAAGTGGCACTACCGCGCCCATCTTGCTCTCCAAGACGGAACCGTTATACACCGAAGATGCGCGGGTCGCGAAGTACCAAGGAACGGTCGTGCTGTCTGTCGAAATCGGAACAGATGGCGTGCCGCACAACATTCGGATTGTTAGCGGCCTGGGGCTTGGCCTCGACGAAAATGCCGTCGACGCCGTCAGCCAGTGGCAGTTCCAGCCCGGCATGAGAGACGGCGTTGCCGTCACCGTGGCCGCTACGATCGAAGTGAATTTCCGGCTGCTGTAGGAGTTCGCCGTAAGCGCCTGCGACCACTTCCTCACGGCCGCGGCTCCGAAAAGCACTCGGTGATTCGGCGACCTTGACCGAGCCGCGCGCATTCAGCAGGCGGTTGTTCGGAATGGTTTTCGACAAACTCCGAGGCTCCGGAAAAACGCCGAATGCCGACCTGGCGGAACCCGGCCCCGCGCGAGTGTGTCTCGACTTTCACTACGGGCCCAGCCGGGCCATGCCAAGCTAAGCCGTCATCGCCAGGGTCTGAGTCATGAACTCGCGAACGCGTCCGAGCAGCCGTTCCGGGCTCCCTTCCGCGCGATCAACCACCATCACGCGAACCTGCAGGTCGGGGCGGACGACCTTTCCGTCCTGCAAACAGGAATACGTGCCGGAGAGTTGTTCGCCAACAACCTTGGCAACTTTGATCGCATCCGCCACAGGCGCGCTCAAAATGGCCACGAATTCCTCGGTGCTCCACCGTCCGATCACCGTGTTCGGGGGAAGGACGTTGCGGAGCCGCTTGGTAAACGCGCCCGCCAGTTCCGCCGCCACGTCACCGTTAAAGCGCACCTCGGACAGCCGGAGACCGGAGGTGGCCATCAGCAGCAGGCTGACGTTGCCCGGTTCCAGGCTCCGGATGTGTCTCTCGATTTCCGCGCGGGTCAGCAATTGCGTAACGCAGTCGATGGAGGCGGCCGATTCCAGTTGGCCGATCCGGTTGTGCAACATGCGAATTTCCGTCATGAATTGCGCCACGTGGGCCTGGTGCTGTTTCCGCATCTCCTCCACGCCCTGCGCGACCGCATTCGTCGCCGACAGCAGCAGGTCGCGAACGGGCGCAGCCGCCGGGTGCTGCGCAACTTCCCGTAAACCGCCGAGAGCGGTGCGCATTCGGGTTTCGCAATCGCCATCCGTCTGCGCCAGCGATTCCATTACCTCCTCGAGGGCGTGGGCGGTGGACGCCAGTTGCTCGCGAATGCTATTCAGATACTCAGCCGCTTTGGCCCGGTAGTCGCGCAGCAACGCCCGCAACGTGGCGCCGGCTTCGCGCAGGGACTCGGAGGTGGACGACAGGCTGTCCGCAAGGGCTGTTACGTAACGGCGATGCTGAGAAGTGACCTGTTCGTCCAGTTCCACTGCGTAGTTTGCCACGTTGTGGAGGGCGTCGCGATAGCAATCGACGGCAATGTCGCGCTCCGCGGCCAGCCGCTCCAGTTCGGTGATGTTGTTGCGTATGGAGAGCATAAGCACAGACTCACTTACCACTATCGGCGTGTCTGGCGGAAACCTTTACGCAAGGTTCTCAAACGCGAACCCAAAAG
The DNA here is from genome assembly GCA_049511495.1 of Bryobacteraceae bacterium. Lineage (GTDB taxonomy): Bacteria > Acidobacteriota > Terriglobia > Bryobacterales > Bryobacteraceae > Bog-375. Next base: position 12,314 of record JBEKXZ010000011.1, read on the forward strand.
TCGCGGGATGGTGTGCAGCGGTTTTCTTTTCCTTGACTTTTCTCTTTTTCTTCGCCCATAATAGAAATGAGATTCGCCTATGGCGCTGACCAAACGGCAACGACAGTTGCTCGATCTGATTGCCGATTTCAGGGATGAGCAGGGATATTGCCCCAGCTACGAGGAAATCGCGCACGGTTTGCAATTGGCTTCGCTGGCAACCGTGCACAAGCACATCACCGCGCTCGAACATAAGGGTTACCTGAAGCGTGGCTTCAACCAAAGCCGATCCTTGGAGTTGACGCCGAGGTTCATGCAGGAGCGGCAACGCACGCGGCCCGGCGTGCCGCTGCTGGGACGCATCGCGGCGGGCGCACCGGTGGAAGCCATGGAACAAAGGGAAGAGTTGCACTTCGCCGACTTCGCCGGCAACGGCGACACCTATGCCCTGGAGGTCCGCGGCGATTCCATGATCGAGGACCACATCTGCGATGGCGATCTAATCCTGCTGGAGCGGATCCGGGAAGCGCGCGACGGCGACACCGTGGTGGCGCTGCTGGGTGGGAGCGAAACCACGCTGAAGCGGTTCTATCGCGAGCCCGGCGGCATCATCCGCCTGCAGCCGGCGAACTCGACGCTGAAACCAATCCTGGTGCCGGCACGAGAGGTGCAAATTCAAGGCCGCCTGCTGGCGGTGTTGCGAAAGTACAAGTAACCGGGGCGTAACAAAGCACCGGTACGAATTTTCGCAAGGAGTCCCCGGTTTGTGCGGGCACTTGCCCGTCTCGCCGTAATCCGCCGATGAGAGCGCCGGCGTTAAGCCAAGGCCTTGGCGCGCAGTTCCTGCTCGGCGCGTAACCAATCTTCCTCAGGCGAACCACCCTGGCAGCCACGTTCAGCCCAGTAAGTGTAAGCCAGAGCCGCAATTTCGCTCTCGGCCGGCGCGTAGGTAGCTTCCATCGTGACCACTTCCACGGCGGTTTCGGTTTCCGTCGCGGCAGCGGACCTCTTCAGGCCATGTTTAGCATGAGGTGAAACGGCGGATTTGCGGCGCACAGGGGCAGACGCAGCGGGGATAGCGATATCGTTTTCTTTGGTACGCTTTATAGGCATTTTTGTTTTTCCAGGAGTTAATGCTACTAATTTCCATTTTAGCCCAATCCGCCCGTGGACTGGTATCAGAAGTTTCTATTATTTCAATCACGATGGTGCACTAACTCACGCTCGGGGCCGTAAGTCGTTGATTCACTGTCGAACAGACGTGCGCCTGCGCAACGAAGGAGCGCAGGAGGTATAGTGATAAAGGATTGCGCATAGGCATCATTCTCGCGGTTTCAGCCGGGCTCGGCGCACAGGCGTGGGCAACGGCGCCCAAGGTGGTGATTGCGGATGTGGATGGGGTGGTGCATCCGATCACGGCGGAAATCATTGCCGGCGCCATTGCGCAGGCTCGGCAGGAAAACGCCGCGCTGCTGATCGTCCGCCTGAATACGCCGGGCGGATTGATGGATGCCATGCGCGAGACCATCCAAGAGATCGTCTCTTCGCCGGTTCCGGTGGCGACCTATGTGGCGCCTAGCGGCGGACGGGCGGCATCGGCGGGCTTCTTCATTCTCGAGTCGGGCGATGTGGCGGCTATGGCGCCGGGCACCAACACCGGCGCGGCGCATCCGGTGCTGATGACCGGCGAAATGGATGCGCTGATGAAAGAAAAAGTGGAGAACGACGCCGCCGCGGAGATGCGCAGCATCACCACCAAGAGGGGGCGCAACAGCGCGCTGGCGGAAACCGCTGTGCGTCAGAGCAAATCGTTCACCGAGAAAGAGGCGCTCGATAATCACTTAATCGACCTCGTGGCCGCGGATACGCCGGCCCTGCTGGCGGCGCTCGATGGCCGCACCGTGACGCGGTTCGACGGGCACACGCAGACGCTCGATTTGCGGGGCGCCGCGGTCGAGGTTTACCAGAAGACCTGGCGGCAGCGCATCGTCTCCGCCATCGCCGACCCCAACATCGCGCTGGTTCTGCTGGTGATCGGAGCGCTGGCGATTTACGTGGAGTTCTCCTCGCCAGGGCTGATCGCGCCCGGCGTGGTGGGAGCCATCCTGGTGCTGCTCGGGCTTTCGGCGATTTCGGTGCTGCCCATCAATTGGTTGGGCGCGGCGCTGCTGCTGGTATCGTTCACCCTGTTTGCCCTGGAAGCCAAGTTCGCGGCGCATGGCGTGCTGGCGGTGGGCGGCACGGTTTCGATGGTGCTGGGCGCGGTGATGCTGATCGATAGCCCGTTGCCGGAACTGCGCATCCACTGGAGCACAGCCATCGGGCTGGCGCTGCCATTTGCCCTCATCACGGCGGCGCTGGTGTCGCTCGCCGTGCGCGCGCGGCGCAACAAGGTGGTGACCGGAGAGCAGGGAATGATTGGCGAGACCGGCTCCGCCGTGACCGAGCTGGCGCCGTCCGGCAAGGTATTCGTGCATGGAGAATATTGGAACGCGGTTGCGCTCCAAAACGTGCCCGCGGGCGCGCAGGTGCGTGTAACCGCGATCCGGCAACTGACGCTTTCCGTAGAGCCGGTCGCGGATCAGAACGGAGGCTGAACATGTTCGATGTATCGACGATTGCGATTATCCTGGTTGTGCTGTACCTGCTGAGTTCCATCAAAATCCTGCGCGAGTACGAGCGCGGCGTAATTTTCCGGCTGGGACGCCTACTGGCGCAGCCTAAAGGGCCCGGCATCATTCTCGTGTTTGCGCCGATCGACCGCATGGTTCGCGTTTCCTTGCGCATCGACACGCTGGAAGTGCCCGCGCAGGACGTAGTCACGCGCGACAACGTCACCGTGAAGGTGAACGCAGTGGTGTATTTTCGCGTGATCGAACCGCGCCTCGCCGTGGTGGAAGTTTCCAATTTCCTGTATGCCACTTCGCAACTGGCCCAGACCACGCTGCGCAGCGTGCTGGGTGAAGTGGAACTGGACGAACTGCTGAGCCAGCGGGAGAAACTGAACGTGCGGCTGCAATCCATCCTGGACCAGCACACTTCCACCTGGGGCGTCAAGGTGACCATGGTGGAAGTCAAGCAGGTGGACCTGGCCGAGCAGATGATCCGCGCCATTGCGCGGCAGGCCGAGGCCGAGCGCGAGCGGCGCGCCAAAGTCATCCACGCCGAAGGCGAGTATACCGCGTCCACCAAACTAGCCATGGCGGCGGAAGTGATTCAGAAGCAGCCGGCGGCCATCACGCTGCGCTACCTGCAAACGCTGGTGGAAATCGGCACGGAGAAGAATACGACTATCGTGTTCCCCCTGCCGGTGGATATACTTGCATCTTTGGGGCGCGCGCTGGATCGGGCGGGCAAACCGCCAGAGACCGCAGCCGGCGGTTCCAAAGCGGAGTAAAGACCCGTGAGGGTGTGAAGGTGTCGAGGAATGCTGGCCCGCGCCGGTTCGTTTTCGAGGGTTAGCGGCAAAACAGGTCGGTGTAAATGAGGCGAGATAGCGAGACGGGTGAATTCGAACTGGTGCTGGGCAACGCGCAGCTTCTGAGCGGCCTCTTTATCGTGGTTCTGCTGTTCGCGGTGTTTTTTGCCCTCGGGTATGTGGTGGGCCAGAATTCCCCGCGTTCGGCCAAGTTGTCCGACGCGGGCGCGACGCAGTCGGCCGACCGCCCTCAGCCGGTGGCATCGCCGCAGCCGGCGGCCGAGCCTCCGGCGGCCGGGGTGGAAACGCCGGTGCCGCCGCCCGATGCCAATGCCGTCGCCGGCCAGGAGACGCCCAACGCTCCGGCAACCACGCCTGCGGAAGGCGGCACCGCAGCCCCCGCTGCCGGATCCGACGAGCTTGCGCCCGGCTCTTACTGGCAGGTGATGGCGCTCAAAGAGGCGGATGCCGAAGTGGTGGTTCGCAGCCTCAAGGACAAGGGGTTTCCGGCGCTGATGGCGCCCGGGCGGAACAACCTGACGCGCGTGCTGGTGGGGCCGTACGACGACATGTCGGCGATGAGCAAGGCCAAAACCGAACTGGAAAACGCCGGATTTCATCCCATCAAAAAGTAACCGGCGAATCGGCAGGACCCGTACCGCCCGCATGAGCTTGGAACCCAGCCACGGCCGAGAGGAAGAGCGCCACGGCGGATCGTGTATCGAGACGCCTCTGCCGCCGATTGCGGATCTGGTGCGGATTGGCGCGCCGCGGCCACGGCTGCCGGACTGGGCGCGCAAGCCGCGCACGCATCATGAATCGCTGCACAGGCTGAAGAGCGGGCTGCGGCAGCGGAACCTGCACACCGTGTGCGAATCGGCGCGCTGCCCCAACATCCACGAGTGCTTCCACCGTTCGGCCGCCACCTTCATGATTCTGGGCAGCCGCTGCACGCGCGGCTGCGGTTTCTGCTCGGTCCCCAAGCTCAATCCCCGCCGCCATGACAGGGACCTCGACCCTGCCGAGCCCGCCAATGTGGCGCGCATGGCCGCCGAAATGGGCCTCCGCTACGTGGTCATCACCAGCGTCAACCGCGACGACCTGGAAGACGGCGGTTCCCGTCATTTCGCCGAAACCGTGCGCGAGGTGCGGCGCGCGCTGCCGGATGCGCGCGTGGAAGTGCTGACGCCGGATTTCTGTGGCGATTTGGATGCGATCGCCCGCGTCCTCGATGCCGGGCCGCACGTTTTCAATCACAATATGGAGACTGTCCCGCGGCTGTATTCGCGGGTGCGTCCGCAGGCGGATTACCGCCAGTCGCTCGCCGTGCTGCACTTTGCGCGGACGCAGGCGCCGCCCGCCGTGCTGACCAAGTCCGGATTCATGGTGGGCCTCGGCGAGACCGCTGACGAGGTCCACGCGCTGCTCGCCGACTTGCGGCAGGCCGGCGCCGACGTGGTGACCATCGGACAATACCTACAACCCACGCGCCGCAATTTGCCGGTGGTGGGATACGTCGCGCTCGAGCAATTTGAAAGCTACCGCGCCTTTGGCATGGCGCTCGGATTCAAAATGGTGTTCAGCGGGCCGCTGGTGCGCAGCTCCTATATGGCGGACTCGGTGAGCGAACAGGCGCGGCGCGGCCCGTGCTGAACTGGCTGCTCGCGCTGGCTTCGGCCGGTCTCCTGGTGCTGGCCTTCCCCGGCTTCGATCTCGCCTGGCTGGCGGCGGTAGCGCTCGTCCCCCTGCTGGTCGCAGTGGCGCGCGAGCCCAGGCCGTGGTGGCGCTTCCTGCTGGGCTGGGCTTGCGGCATCGCTTACTGGTTCGGGGTCTGCCACTGGATTCAGTTCACGCTGTCGGTTCACGGCGGGATGGGCAACGCCGCCGGCTGGGCCGTGTTCACGCTGTTCGCCCTGGTCAAAGGCCTGCACATGGCGGTGTTCGCGCTGCTGGCCGGATTCTTGATCGGCCGCTGGTGGGCCACGCCGGCAGTGGCTGCGCTGTGGGTCGCGGTGGAATCGACGCACGGGTTTCTCGGCTTCGCCTGGCTGGCGCTGGGCAACGCCGGCATCGGGATGAGCCTGCCCATGCGCCTGGCGCCATTCACGGGCGTGTACGGCGTTTCCTTCGTGTTCGTGATAATGTCGGCGGCGCTGGCGCTGCGCCTGCTGGGCCGGCCGCGGCTGGAGCTGGCGTGGATTGCGGCGCTCCTTTTCCTGCCGCTTCTTCCACCGCTCGCCGACGCACAGCGCGGGCGCGAAAGCGCACTGCTTGTCCAGCCCAACCTCTCGGAAACCGAAGAGTGGACCGCCGAGTCGGTGGATCGCGCCGCACGCGCCATGGCCGAAGACACGGCGCGCGCCGCGGCCATCGACAGCGCCCATCCGCCCTCTATCGTGGTCTGGCCGGAAGTGCCGGCCCCGTTCTTTTACGATGAAGACCCCGGTTTTCGCGCCACGGCGGCCGGCCTCGCGCGTTCCACACACGCCGCCCTGCTGATGGGGACGGTGGCGCGCACGCCCGACGGCGCGCCGCTCAATTCGGCCACGCTGGTATCGCCCGAGGGGTTTCGCGTCAGCCGTTACGACAAGGTGAACCTGGTGCCGTTCGGTGAGTACGTGCCTTGGCCGCTCGGCGCGTTGACGGAAAAGATTTCGAAGGAAGCCGGCGATTTCGCCGCCGGACGCGGTGTGGTGGTGTCGCCCGTGGGCGACCACAAGATCGGCGTGTTCGTCTGCTACGAATCGGTGTTTCCCAACTTCGTTCGCCGCTTCGCGGCCGGCGGGGCAGAAGCCCTGTTCACCATCTCCAACGACGGCTGGTTCGGCAAGACCGCTGCCCGCCGGCAGCACCTGGAGATCGTGCGCATGCGCGCCGCCGAAAACCGCCGCTGGATTCTGCGTGCCGCCAACGACGGCATCACTGCCGCCATCGACCCCGCCGGCCGCGTGCGATCCACGCTGCCGTTGTTTGTCGAGGCGACCTCCAGCGTCCGTTTCAACTACGAGACCGGGCAGACGTTCTACACCCGTCACGGCGACTGGTTCCCGGTGCTGTGCGCGATGCTGGCCGCGGGGTGTTTGGCGGCGGGCAAGCTCGCGCGCGGCTGAGTGCGGCGGCTCCGGTTTAGCTGCTCAGTGCTTGAAGCCAAACGTCAATCTGATGATCGGATAATACTTGAACACCGACAAGCTGCTGTTGATGGTGTTCTGTTCGGACTCGATATTGTTCTGTATGGTGGGATTGGAGGCGATGCTCTGGCACGCTTGGCCAGAGCTGAGGCATGTGCTGCCGGTCAGGTGCAGCGTGGCGCTGGGTGAGCCCTGATAGGCCAGCCCGGCCTCGAGATTCACCGTGAAGTGCCTCGAACTGCGCGGCAGCAAATTCCCAAATCCGATCAGGATCTCCGGCGCCACTTTTCTGGCGGCTATGGTCCCCGTGCCGGTAACTGGATCCGAGGCATCGCTATAAAATGTGTTGCCGCCCAAGGTGAAGGATTGGCCCCCGCCAACCGCTGCACCCCCCGAACCTTTGTTGCCATCGTAGATCATGACGCCGGGGCTGATGTGGAAACCTCCCACGAGGTATTGGTCGTATAACACCTCCGCGGATCGCAGACCCAACGTGCCGTCATAGGTAATGCCGTCCTTGTGGAACGTGGCGCTATAGCTGAAGTCGTTAAACCCGAACCGCACGTTGGAGTGCCTGGTTACCGCCGTCGCGGCCTCTATGCCTGCACCCAGCGTCGAGACGCCCACCGCTACGCCAAATCGCGGCAGCCCCTCGCTGGTCTTCGGCGCCGGCGTTGGCGGCTGCGCTGGCGGTGGCGCGCTCGTCCCGGCTTGCCCGCCAGTGTCCGGAGACTGGCCGAAGCACGGCACAGACGAGAAAGCACCGGCGCAGAAAATCGCCAGTGCGACAAAAAGCGGTCCTGCTTGTAGCCTATCAAACACCTCTCAGCCTCCTAAACCTCTAGAATTTTTCGATTTTAGTTCCCAATGATTCTATCGGACAGTTTCGGCTGAGTCAACGACAAAACCACAAAACGTCCATGTTTTTCCGCGGGGCGGCTTCGATCCGTTCAGAGCCGCCCGCGGTAGGGAACGGTTGCATCACGGAGCGGTTGCCGGAGATTGGCCTGCTATCTCCTGGTCCGCGCCTACCGCTCTCCCCCGCCCTCTGTCATGGGTTTCAGCTCTTCGCCGCTCTGGCGTTCGAGTTCGTCGTTGAGGATGATGGCCTCGGCCAGTTCCTTCATGGGGCGGCGCAGACGGCGGCTTTGCTCGCGCAGGCGCAGGTAGGCCGCTTCCTCGGTGAGCTGGTGCTTGCGCTGGATGATGCCCTTGGCGCGCTCCACCAGTTTGCGGGTTTCCAGCTCCCGGCGCATTTCCAGCGTCTGCTCCAGCAGGCGGGCGTTCTCCTCCTGCAAGAAGGACTTGGCGATGGCGACCCCGAGCTGTTCGCCGATGAACACCAGGGTGCCGATTTCGTCGTGGGTGTGCTCGTGCGCCTCGCGGTGGTGGACGTTGATCACACCCACCAGGTCGCCCGCGCTCGCCAGCGGCACCGAGAGCAGCGCCTCGTAGGTGTCCTCCACCAGCCCCTGGAACAGCTTGAACCTGCGGTCGCGGGTGGCGTTGGAGGAAAGAGCGACCACCGATTTGTGTTCGGCCACCCATCCGGTGACTCCCTCGCCCACGTGCATGCGCAGATTGCCCAGCGCCGTGGCGTGCGGCACTTGGGAAGCCCGCAACACAACTTCGTCGGTCGCGGGATCGATCAGGTACACCAGACAGGCGTCGCAGGCGGTGGCTTGCACGGCGAGGCCGACCACTTCGCCCAGCATCTCGTCGAGCGTCAGCTTCGAGCTGACGATCTTGCTCACATGGTGAAGCACCGGAACCAGCGAGGGCTGCGCCGGGGCAGACTTCTTCGTGGCCATACTTTCAAGCTATCGATGATGGAAAGCGCAGCGCAATCGATATTTTCTATGCGAGGGATCAGTCCCTTTTTTCCGAAATCCTCCCGCCGCTACGCGAATGGCGGTGGATCGGGAAAGCAAACGGCAAGCTGGAAGCGTGCCCCACCAGCCCGACGGCTGCTATGCTGTTGATTGCTTATGGAACTGAAGACCGTGCCGCTAGAAATACCCGACGGCGTGAATCTGATCCTCGGGCAAACCCACTTCATTAAGACCGTCGAGGACGTTTACGAGGCCATCGTCACCACCGTGCCGCAGATGAAGTTCGGGATCGCGTTCAACGAGGCGTCCGGCCCCTGCCTGACGCGCGCCGATGGCAACGACGACGAGCTTAAGCAACTCGCCATCCGCAACGCATCCGCCGTCGCGGCCGGCCACATATTCGTGGCCGTGATGCGCGAAGGCTACCCCATCAACGTGTTGGGACGCATCAAAGACGTTCCAGAGGTGTGCAATATTTACTGCGCCACCGCCAATCCGGTGGAAGTCCTCGTTGCGGAAACCGAACTGGGCCGCGGCGTGATGGGCGTCATCGACGGCTTCCGCCCCAAGGGCGTCGAGACCGCCGAAGATGCCGAACGCCGGCGCGCTTTCCTGCGCATGATCGGCTACAAGCGCTAGCGCCGCCGGCCAACTTCACGGCGCTCCGGCATCCGAGGGGGGTACCATGCGGTGACTAGCTCGTTTAGCGTTAGGCTAAAGTTACCCCGGTGTTGTCTTCAGAAAACGGGCGGCGGAACTGCGTAAACTCAGGTTGCATTTTTGCGGACCACGATCAGCGTCTGAGTAAGGAAAATCGGCCAAATCAGATGCTGATAAAGGAGTTGACCCTGGCTCTGGGTAACTCCGAGAACCTCGCGAGGTTGAAGAGCCCGCTCGTCTGGAAACGTCCATTTCCTGGCTAGCTCGGCCACGCCCCTCGTTGCGCGATACAGCCAGGTCGATGTGGGGAAACTGATGATCGCAATTCCACCGGCTTTAAGAAGGCGAAAATGGGCGAGAATCGCATTCCGCGTTCCGGAGGGATCGAAGTGCTCAATCAGGCCGAGACTAAACACCGCGTCTGCCTGCACGGGCAGATCCAGTGATTGGACGTCGGCGCAGTGCAGGACGACATCCGGCCGGTTCACACGCCGGCTCAGCAAGTCGAGTCCGAAACGATTGTTGTCGACGACATGATACTCCGTGGGCCGCATGTGCTCGACCACTGAGTCGAACACGCGACTATTCGCACCGCCCAATTCGACGATAACCGGGTTCGGTTTCGAGAAGCGCTCGAATGCGGCGATGAACCGCCGCCTGATCATGGGGCGCGAGAACCGCGAAGTCACCGGGCTTTGCTGATAGTACCGATCCCAATCTGTGCTGCCGGATTTCATTCGGCCGGGCTCATGTCTGCGGCTGGACGCCGCATAAAGACGAAATCTCTCTGGACCACAAAGCTGAATGCGAAAAGTACGGTCTCCGCGCACAATTTCGCGGAGGAGACTGCGAATCCGAGCGCCAGCAGGACATTGATTAGGCCATAGCTTACAGCTCCAAAAACCACGACTGACAACCAGTATCTCGGCAACGCCCGGCTGGCCCGTACCTGGGCGTGGAAGACGCTCGTCTTATTCATGTAATAGTTGAAGAAGCCGGCAACAAGGCGGCCCAATACCTGACTTGCAAGTACGTGTGAGAGGACATGGAATGCGGCAAAAAACACGAGATTGTCGAGCAGGGCCGTGCTCATCGCCACGGCGATGAAGCGAATCAGCAGAAAGTAGATTCGCATCGAGTCCAGGAGTGGGTTGAAATGAGAGGACCGGTTTCTGTCCAAATAGACTGTCTCGATAGGAATCTCGCAGACAGAACGCATTGTGCGCTTGCAGACAAGTAGTACTTCCAATTCGAAATCGTAGCCATTGGGCCGTAATCGCACGAGCGTGGAGATGAAGCCCATGGGAATACCGCGAAGTCCCGTCTGGGTGTCGGTGACCCTCTGGCCGGTAACCGCGCGGAGGACGTGCCTGGTAAGGACGTTGCCCAGCCTGCTGCGAGATGGAACCTGTCCTTCAAAGCGCCGCGCGCCGAGCACAAGGTTTTGCGGCCGCTCCGAAAGTGCCTCGGCGGTTCGCAGGATGTCTTTGACCGTATGCTGGCCGTCGGCATCGGCTGTGACGACGCCAACGGACTCCGGAAACGTACAGGCGGCGTAGTTGAGACCGGTTTTGAGAGCGGCACCTTTGCCCAAGTTCACAACATGGGCAAGCAGGCTAACTCCGCCGATCCGCGATAATTGAGCGAAGATACCGCTGAATTCCGGTCCGCTGCCGTCGTCTATGACCACGACCGCGCGCAGACACGGGGAAGCCGCGAGTTCCGCGACAATCGGCACCAGCGAATCGGCCGGCTTATACGCAGGGATCAGAACCACCGGGCACTGGACAGCCAAGGCATGCCGGGGGCCGCTGGTCGTGCCCCGGTCGTCGGTCGTCGGAGTCGCTGGCTTCATGATACGAGACAGGACCTTAACATGATATGAGACGGCACCTTAACATGGCAAATGAGCATACCACACGGCGGCTACCCATCATGAAAGGCAGCAACATGGTCTCCCATTCGTCCGAACAGTGCAGAACCGACGATGGAGCGCAGTTTCGCCTCACACGACCGGACACCCCAATAGTGAATCAAGCCGCTAAAGAAGGGCAGTGTGAGCCGAGGCTGGTCTGGATCAATTTCCCGCGGATGAACATACAGGACAACCGGCTTGCCCGCACTGTTGTCCTTGGCAATGCGCCGGACAATCGCCCATGCCGGAAAAAGGCGGACATACAAGCCGATTTGTCTGCCGGCCCAATGAACGGCCGGCACTGGGAACTCGACAATTTTGCGTTGGCGGCCCGCCACGATCGGCCGGTGGATTCGATCCGGGAACTCCGGGACGCCGTAAAGAAAGGTACGGCCGGGGAACACGGAAGACGAATAGCGCAAGCCGGCCTCCTCCAGAGTGTCATAATACCAAGGGAGAATCTCCCGCGTAACCGAGAACGACGGCGCGCGGAAGCCCAGCACGCTCTCGTTTGTAATTCCCTCCAGGATGTCGAGGGACTCTCGCAGATCCTCCGCGAAACGCTCGCGGCTCATCGCGTACACCAGTTGATGCCCGCAACCATGCGAGGCTATCTCATGCCCCGCGGCGTGAAGCTTGCGCACGATGGCCGGTTTGGCCCGCGCCACGGAGCCCAGCACGAAGCAAGTTGTCCGAACCGAGCGCTCGGCGCAGAGCGCTATCAAGCGGTCGACCAGAGACTCTAAATCCGTCTCTCCTACTCTGGCCGGCGGCTGCAAACCGGAATAGTTCGCGTGAAACCACTCTTCGATATCAAGTGTAAGAAAGTTGGTCAAAGTGAAACCCGGCTATCCGGCCCGGATACATCAGAGTGTGTCGGCGTCCAGCCACATCAGATGCCATTTTCGCGCATCCCATAAGCACTCGGGCGCGTCGCCATTGGCCAGCCACTTCGCAATAAACTGAAACTTGTATGGAGTTCGAACGTAGCCGTTGCTGGCCAGACGCAGACTTCGCGCCTCCGGGATGCTGCACATCGCGGAGATTCCCCCAGCGCCGGATCTCTTCGCTAAAGCGGCAAGTTCCTCGTGAAGCACGCCTGACACGGGAAGGTACTCATCGAGGATCATCAGGTCGGCGATGCCTACGACTTCGAACCCCGGAAATCGGGTGTTGCGCGTAATCGCAAGCCCCACGACCCGCTCCTCGTGATGCAGCACAACAATACGATATTGAAAGCCGGGCGCAGATATCCTCCACCTCAGGAATTCCTCCGTTCTTATCAGGTGATTCTCGTGTTGCTGACGCCATTGGGCATAAAAGCGCGTGTAGTCCACATGTTCGAAGAAGGAATCTACCGTATGTTCCGTGCAGTACAAGTTCTTGGCGCGTTTGTTGCTCAAGCCCCGAAGATGGGGATAGAGGGCCGCTGCCGGTTGCAGAATGGAACCAGCCCACCTCATACCCCTGGCCGCCAGCACGATCCTGATATCGACAATGCGGAAATAGACAGGAAGATCAAACGCGATCCGCCAGCCGACCTTGACGTGCCCCGGGATCACAGCAGGCCGGATGGGAAAACCGGTGCAAAAGGCCACACCCGCCCTCGCCATGCTGTCGGTGGCGAACCGCCCCATAGAGGTAAAAACCCCGCGCCCTCTCATGCTGCTGTGAGTCATGACATCGCACACCAGCGAGCCTAAAACGGATGAACCCCCTAAGGAGTAATGGAACGGTAGGGCGGCATAATAGCCAATGATTCGCCCGTCTTCGTAACCTCCGTACTCGAGCAGCGGCGCGTTCTTGCCGACAGGCCCGTATTTCCAGTGGTAGTGTGGCGCCGTGCAAAGAGAAGTGCCGAGGGTTTCGGGGAAACAATCCTCAAACAGGCTTAGGTAGTCGTCAACGGCAGTCGCCGGAGCAAATGTGACGTACTCTACGCTCAAGAGTACAAGCCTCCGTTGAGGTGGTAGACCTGACCCCCACTGTACGCGCCCCCCTTTCCCATCAGAAACTCCACCATGCCACCCACTTCTTCGGCTGCTCCGAAACGCCGGGCCGGAATCCGCGAGCGAATCTCCCTCTGGATGTCCTCTGGAATCGTATGGATCAATCCGTGCTGGAAATAGCCAAGCGCGATGACCGACACCACCACATTCTTGGGGCTCAGTTCCAGAGCCAGGCTTCTACTGAATCCTATGATGGCGGCCTTCGCCGCTCCGTAATGCGAAGCGCCCGCAGCCCCCGAAAACGCCACCACACTCGAGATATTGATGATCCGCCCCGAGACCCGTTCGCGCATCCCGGGGATGAACTCCCGGCACGCAAGAAATGTGGTCAGCAGATTCAGATCGAGTGTTTCCCGGAATTGCTGCATCGACAGCTTCCAACTCATGGCGTTCGTCGACCCACCGACCAGATTGACGAGCCCGTAGACCGGGCCGAGGCGATCTTCAATGAGCTTCCGCATCGAAGCCACCTGCCCTTCCTCGCGGAGGTCCGCTTGTAGAAGTCTCTCGCCGGGATCGAGTCCGTGCTTGCCAAGGACCTCTCTGATTCTGTCGGGCCTCGAATGATAGTGGCACACAAGGTTCCGGCAACCAGATCTGAGGAGATGCTCGGAAAGCGCAACACCGATGCCGCCACTCGCGCCCGTTATAAGAACGACTTCCTGGATAGACATAGCTTCGCCTGCTGCTAATCCCAGCGGTAGACCGCGGCGCCCCAGGTCCATCCGGCACCAACCGCGGCAAATAAGACCACATCGCCCGGCGCGATCAGGCCCTCGGCATTCACTTGCGCTAACAGCAATGGCACTGTGGCGCTGGCGGTGTTCGCATACGACTCGAGATTCGTGTGAATGCGGTCAAACGGGATATCAAGCAATTCGGCGGTCTTGCGCAGCACACGGATGGATGGCTGGTGCGGAATAATTCTAGTCACATCGTTCAGGCTCAGTCCATTGAGGCTGAGCAATTCCATAATTGCAGCGGGCAGGACGGTGGTGGCAGTGTCGTAAACGGCACGCGCGTTCATTGTGAAAGCGGTGTCTTGCGGAAAGACAGTAAAGTGGTCCTTGCCGGCGCCGTCAGCGAACAGAATACTGGAAAATAGCGAACTTCCGCCGATCCGGCGCTCCAGAACTACCGCCCCGGCCCCATCGCCAAAGAAGACGCAGTTCCTGTGTTTCCAGTCAGTAATCTTGGAGAATGTATCGACGCCGATCACCAGAACTCGCTCATACACTCCACTCTGAATAAATTGCGCGCCGGTCGTCAGTCCGTACAGAAACCCGGAGCAAACCGCAGCAATATCGAATGATGGGCATTGACTCGTGATTCCCATCTTGGTTTGCACGATGCAGGCGGTCGAAGGGGCCTTCCTGTCCGGCGTCGCTGTGGCCACAATGATGAGATCAACATCGTTCTTGTCGACTCCACCATTGGATATCGCGTCTAGCCCGGCTGCTGCGGCCAGGTCCGAGCTGAACTCATCCAGACCGGAGATGTGCCGTTGTCGGACGCCTAAGTTCTCCACAACCCACTCAGATGAGGTTGGAAGTCCCTTCACGATTTCCTCGTTGGCTAAGGCGGCGGACGGAACATACCACCCCGTGGATCGGATCCGTACTTTGTCGAGGTTGACAGGAGAGTGTCGCATGTTTTGGATGCCGCACTTCGCACCAGCACTGTCGTTGGAGCTGACTACCGAAGTATACAACAGACGGCCTTACCAGATGGCTTGGACGTGGTTGCATCAATTGCGGCGCGAACATCGCCACTTACGAAGATCGCGGGCGGCCGGTCAAGCGCTTCCAGATGGTGAGGGAGTTACCGTCAGTCGAGGATTGAAGGTGGTCGCCAGCCGCTATACCTCCAGAGCTGCGCGCCCTGCCCACCCGGGCAATTGCGTGGCGAAGATCAGCGCCGTGCGGGGCAACAGCGGGTCGGCCACCGAGAGTCGGTCTTACACGATCAGTGCCGAGTGACGACTACGCTTTGGCAACCACGCCCAGGACTTCGACGGCTTTCTTGACCACCGGATCGTCTTCCAGTTTCTTCGGCTGTGGCTGTTGCGGTTCGGGTTCAGTGATGGGCTCGCCGTTGTCGTCGTACTCGATCTGCGGCTCGGCGCCGGCCACCAGGGTGCCCGGCGTGACGCGGGTATCCTGAATCGCTTTGCCGTCGGGCGAATAGTATTTCGCCACCGAGAGGATGATGGCGCTGCCATCGTCCATGGTGAGGGCGCGGCGCAATGCCGCATCGCCGTAAGTGGGCTCGCCCACCAGTTGCGCGCGCTTGTTGTCAGCCAGGGCAGCGGCGGCAATTTCGGCGCCATCGGCCGTTCCGTGATTCACCAGCACCGCCAGGGGCAGGGTGGTGATAGCCCTGCCGGGATCGGCATCAAAATCCCGCTCGGGCACCTTTTGCCCCTTGAGGTAGCTGATGCGCCCGCTGGCGAGGAACAGATTGGCCAAGGCGATGCCGTCTTCCGGCGCCCCCACCGAACAATTACGCAAATCCAGCACCAGCTTCTGCGCGCCGTCCTTCTGCAGTTGACGGATGTCGTCAGCGGCCAGCTTGACCTGGTCGGGCGTCAACGCGCCGATCGCGAGGTAACCCACCGCCCCGGCGAGCATTTTCGTCTCGACCGGCGGAATGGCCAGGTTCACGCGGGTGAGCGTGATGGTCTGCGGTTCCGGATGGCGCGCGCGAACCACGCTCAACTCCACCGTGGACCCGTTGGCTCCCTGCAGCAGCAGGCTGGCGTAAGCCAGCGGCATGTCGCGCGTGGCGATGCCCTTGATGCTTTCGATCATGTCGTGGGTGGACAAGCCCGCGTTGGCAGCCGGCGAATCCGGCAGCGTGCCCACCACGCCCATCCAGCCCGGCTTCTTCGAGAGCACCAGCCCCACGTCGGCCCGCTTGAGGTCTTTGTTCTTGAGATAGTCCTGATACTGGTCGGCGTTGAGGTAGCTGGCGAAGGGGTCGATCGCTTCCAGGAGACCGTTCAGAGCACCCAGCGTGACGCTCTTCATGTCGGGCTCTTCGACGTACTCGCTCTTGATGTGCGCCACCACGTCGCTGAACACGCCGATGTGCTTGAGAGTGTCGGACTGGTCGGCGCCCTTGCTGGCAACGCTGCCGGTGACGAGCAGGATCGTGAGACACGCCGACGCGCTCACCACCAGGTATTTGATACGGCTAAGCATATGGTTAGAAGACCGCTCCGAAGGCCTGTACTCCGATTATAGCGCCGCCCGTGGCGACCACCAGCAAGGCAGGGGCCTTCATCTATTCGACGCGCGGCGGGCCGGTTTGGTGGCGGTTATTTCCAGCCCATCCGGTCGCGCAGGCCGGTGATGTGCGCGGTGTGGTGCCGGCCGTGCCAGGCGTAGAGCGCCAGGTTGGTGTCCAACCGCACAACCCCAAGTTCCGGATGGCGAAACGTGCGGGCGAAATCGTCCTCGGAAAAGCTGCGCAGCAGATCTGACAGGCGTTGATGGAGGCCGTCAATCAGTTCGAGCGATACCTCGACGGGCGCGGTCTTGGCGTCGCGCAGCTCCGCCCACTTCGCTTGCTCATAAGGCTTGATGGTGGGCGAGTCCTCGGTCAGCGCCAGGCGGAAACGGATATAGGCGTTCATGTGGCTGTCGGCCACGTGATGCACCACCTGGCGCACGGTCCAACCGCCGGGACGGTAGGGAGTATCGAGTTGCCCGTCGTCCAGATCCCGCACCGCGTTGCGATATCGGGCGGGCACGGCGGCGATCTCCTCGATCAGTTGCGGCCGGCGGTCCGGCGCGACCGGCGCCTTGACATCGAACTTGCCGACAGGATAGCTGAGGTCCATAGAGAAAATGGTAGCAGGACACTGGCAGATTTTCTTAGCACCCAAATCGCTTCCATTTTCACGTCGTACACCACCGGCCAGGAAGTCGACCTGCCGGGCGTTACACTGAAGCCATGGCCGATCCGACTGAGGCTCTGATCGAAGAGGTTCCCATTCTGGCGGTGCGCGACGTCATCCTCTATCCCGGCGCGATGTTGCCGATCACCGTCGGCCGCCCCAGTTCGGTGGCGCTGGTGCAGAGCATGGGCGACAGCCGCTCCCTGGCAATCGTCTCCCAACTCGACCCGCGCGTGGATGCGCCGCAGCCGAAGGATCTGTATGAAATCGGCACGCTCTGCGTGATGCACAAGGCCATCCGGGTGCCACGCGACAACCTGCTCCTGTTCTGCGAGGGCACTACGCGCATCCGCATCCGCGAGTTCACGGCCACCGAGCCTTTCCTGCGGGCGCGGATCGAAAAGCTGGAGGAAATCGATCCTGCCCTCACACCCGAAGTGGAAGCGCTGCGGCAAAACGTGGTCAGCCTGTTTCAGCAGATTGTTTCCGCCTCGCCCAACTTGTCCGACGACCTCTCCACCACCGCGGCGCAGATCGTCGAACCCGCCCGGCTGGCCGATTTCGTGGCCGGCAACCTGCCCACCTTGGTGCATTTGGACCGGCAGAAGCTGCTCGAAGAGACCGACGGCCGGGCGCGGCTCAACCAGGTTCTGCTGCATCTCACGCGCGAGCTCGAGCTGGTGGAACTGCGCGGCCGCATCCAATCCCAGGTGCAGGGGCAGCTCTCGCAAAGCCAGCGCGAGTTCTATCTCCGCGAGCAGCTTAAGGCCATACAGAGGGAGCTCGGCGAAGGCGAAGACGGCACGCGCGAGATCGAAGAGCTGCGCACCAAACTGGAAGCCGCCGGCATGCCGCCAGAGGTGAAGACCGAAGCCCTGCGCGAACTCGACCGCCTGGCGCGCCTTTCCACTGCCTCGCCCGAGCACGGCGTCGCCCGCACGTATCTCGAGTGGATGGCCGCGCTGCCCTGGAGCGTTTCTTCCGGCTCGCCGGTGGACGTCAAGCGCGCCGCCGAAATCCTCGACGAGGATCACTACGACCTCGAAAAGGTCAAAGATCGCATCCTCGACTATCTCGCCGTGCTGCAACTCCGCCCGGTATTGAAGGGCCCCATCCTGTGTTTCGTCGGACCGCCTGGGGTGGGCAAGACCTCGCTCGGCAAATCGATCGCCCGCGCCCTGGGCCGCAAGTTCGCGCGCATCTCGATGGGCGGGATGCACGATGAGGCCGAGATCCGCGGCCACCGCCGCACCTACATCGGCGCCCTACCCGGCCAGGTGATCCAGGCGCTGCGCCGAGCGGGCGCCAACGACCCCGTGTTCATGCTCGACGAAGTGGATAAGCTGGGACGCGATTTCCGCGGCGATCCGGCCTCGGCGCTGCTCGAAGTGCTCGACCCCGAGCAGAATTCCACCTTCCGCGACAATTATCTCGATGTCCCCTTCGACCTGTCCAAGGTCTTGTTCATCACCACGGCCAACGTGCTCGACCCGGTTCCCGACGCGCTGCGCGACCGCATGGAGATCATTTCGCTCGAAGGTTACACCGAGCACGAAAAAGTCATCATCGCTTTCCGCTACCTGATTCCGCGGCAGATCGCGGAAAACGGTCTCGATGCGAACGGCGGCATCCAGTTCTCTGACGATGCCGTGCGCTTCCTGATCCGCCGCTACACGCGCGAGGCCGGCGTGCGCAGCCTGGAGCGCGAACTCGGCTCGATCTGCCGCAAGCAGGCACGCCGCATCGCCGAAGGCCGCCGCGAGAAGCTCGAGGTGACGCCGCAGACCGTCGAGCAGGACCGGGGCGCGCCGCGCTTCCGCACCGATACCGAGGTGGCCGAGCGCACGCGCCGGCCCGGGGTTGCGGTCGGCCTCGCCTGGACCCCCGTCGGCGGCGACGTCCTCTTCATCGAAGCCGGCCGCATGCCCGGCGGCAGCAAAGGCCTCATCATGACCGGCCAATTGGGACCCGTGATGCAGGAATCCGTGCAGGCTGCCCTCACCTGGGTGCGCGGCGCCGCAACGCAATACGGCATCGATCCCGAGCTTTTCAAGTCCATCGACATCCACATCCACGTCCCCGCCGGCGCCATCCCTAAAGACGGCCCCTCCGCCGGCATCACGATGGCCTCCGCCCTGATGTCGATGCTTACCGAGCGCCGCATCCGTCCGAACCTGGCCATGACCGGCGAAATCACGCTCACCGGCCAGGTCCTCCCTGTTGGCGGCATTAAAGAGAAGGTGCTCGCCGCCAGACGCAGCGGCGTCCGCGAAGTCATCATGCCGGCGGAAAACGAAGTCAACGTCCGCGAAGATCTCAAAACCGAGCACATCGCCGACATGACCATCCGCTACGTCAACTCGATGGAAGAAGTGATTGGGCTGGCGCTGGAAGAGCGCGAGGGTGCGGAGGGGCGGTAGGGCCCAGACCAAGGGCGGTGGTAGAATCGTTGCGAATCTGACGACACCCTCCGGGAGGAAGTCAATGTCAATGAAACGGTCTCTTTACCTTGTCTTCCTATTGGCAGCACAGCTTGTGGCGCTAGAGGCACGTGCCGAGGACCCAACCTCGGTCGTCATCGGAAAGGTTGTCCGTATTCGGTCGAGGGTTCTCAACGAAGAGAGGACGTTGTTCATCTCGACGCCCGCAGGATATGAGGACGGCGTAAACCGCTATCCCGTCCTCTACCTGCTGGACGGGGAAACCCACTTCCATTACACGAGCGGGATCGTCGAGTTCATGGCCGACAATGACCGGATACCGGAGATGATCGTCGTTGCGATCGCGAGCGGGAGCGTCGAGCAACGCACCCGCGACCTGACAACGCCCTCATCAACCGAGATTGACAACCGCTTTTCGCCAAGCAATGGTGGGGCCGATACCTTTCTGTCCTTTGTGGCCGGCGAGTTGATTCCGTATGTGGAAAGCGCCTACCGCACACGGCCTTACCGGATACTCATCGGTCACTCCTTCGGCGGCCTGTTCGCAATTCACTCATTGACGGTCAAGCCGAAGCTCTTCAACGCTTATATAGCCATCGACCCGTCTCTTTCCTGGAATAACGAAGCGGTTGTGGCTGAGGCAGAGGCGTTCTTTTCAAAAACAAAGGAACTGCAATCGGACTTGTATTTCACCGCTGCAAGTGCCTACGCGAAGGGGAAGATGTCCGGCGGTGTCCAGAGGCTGGCCGCGATACTGGGCGAGAAAGCTCCTGCCGGATTCCGCTGGAACTTCGAATGGATGAACCAGGAGGATCATATGTCGATTCCATTGCCAAGCATTCACCAGGGCCTGGAAACAATCTTCGACGGCTGGCATTTAGCAGACCCCCTGGAGCTGTTCGACAAAGGCGGCATCGAAGCCGTTCACCGGTACTTTCGAGATGGCGGCGCCAGATTTGGCTATGATCGAACAACCTCGCCGTTTACGGTCTCGCTGATCGTAGCCGGATTGATAACGACAGGACGTCTCGATGAAGCGTCCGAGCTGCTGCTTCGCGACCGGAAGGCTTATCCGCCTCCCTGGAATCAACTCGATGCGCTCGCCCGGGCGTACAGCGACCGCGGCAACGTCGAGCAGGCGGTTCATTTTTACGCCTTATCGCTGAAGGAGAACCCACAGAACGAGTGGGCCAAGCGAAAACTCGCCGAGATGGGCGTCAAAGCCGAGGATACCTCCAAGCAACAACGCCCGTAGAGCCGATCTGAAATAAATCTCCAATAAAACCGCCGGCACGCTTTGCTGCGCGGCCGGCGGTTTCTGAATTTTGGCGACGCCCCATCGGGCGTCGCTGCCCTCCTACGTTATTCCGCCAGCGATTCTTCGCCGGTTCCTTCGGTGAGGCCGCCAGTGTAGAGCGATCTTGTCTCTTCTTCGTAGCCGGGGATGGAATCGAGCGGCTGCTCCTGCGGCGGCTCTTCCACCACGTCCTCGCCGGCGATTTTCACGCGGCGGTAATACTCCATGCCGGTGCCGGCGGGAACCAGGCGTCCCATGATCACGTTCTCCTTCAGGCCGCGCAGGTAATCCACTTTGCCGTTAATCGCAGCTTCGGTGAGCACACGCGTGGTCTCCTGGAAGGAAGCGGCGGAGATGAACGAATCGGTGGAAAGCGACGCCTTGGTGATGCCCAGCAGCACAGCCTTGCCCTGCGCCGGGCGGCTGCCCGCTTCCATCACCTTCGCGTTTTCGGCGCGGAACTTGAACTTGTCGACCACTTCTTCCGGCAGAAATTCCGTGTCGCCGATATCCTCCACCTTCACCCAGCGCATCATCTGGCGCGAGATGACCTCCAGGTGCTTGTCATTGATGTTGACGCCCTGCAGGCGGTAAACTTCCTGGATCTCGTTGACCAGGTACTTCTGCAGTTCTTTTTCGCCAAGCACGTCGAGAATGTCGTGCGGATTGCGCGGCCCGTCCATCAGCGGCTCGCCCGCCTTGACGCGCTCGCCCTCCTGGACGTTGATGTGCACGCCGCGCGGCAGCGCGTATTCGCGCTGCTCGCCATCGTCGCCCACCACGTATATCTTGCGCTGGCCCTTAGTGACTTCGCCGTATTTCACCACGCCGTTGATTTCCGCGATGATAGCGGTTTCGCGCGGCTTACGGGCTTCGAACAACTCGACCACGCGCGGCAGACCGCCGGTGATGTCCTTGGTCTTGGTGGTTTCGCGCGGGATCTTGGCCAGCACGTCGCCGGCATGCGCTTCCTCGCCGTCGCGCACCATCAGGTGGGCGTGGGTCGGCATGAGGTATTTCTTAGCTTCCGAGCGCGAGCCCGACGCCCCTTCCGGCCGCACCACCAGCATCGGCTGCCGTTTCTCGTCGGGTGAATCGGTGACGACGAGCTGCGACATGCCGGTGACTTCGTCGACCTGCTCCTGCATGGTGAGACCGTCGATCAGGTCCTTGAAGTGGACCACGCCGGAAACTTCGGTGAGAATCGAGAACGTGTACGGGTCCCATTCCAGCAGGATCTGGCTGCTCTTCACGGGAGCGCCGTCTTCGACGGTGATGCGCGCGCCGTAAACCACCGGGTAACGTTCTTTTTCGCGGCCCTTATCGTCCACCACCGCCATGATGCCGTTGCGGTTCATGGCGATCAGTTCGCCCTGCTTGCTGCGCACGGTCTGAATGCCGATGTAGCGGGCGAAGCCGCCCGACTTGGCGTCCTGCGTGGATTGCTCGCTGACGCGGGTGGCGGTGCCGCCGATGTGGAAGGTGCGCATGGTCAACTGCGTGCCCGGCTCGCCGATGGACTGCGCCGCGATCACGCCGACCGCTTCGCCGCGCTCCACCAGCCGGCCCGTGGCCAAGTTGCGGCCGTAACAGGAAACGCACACGCCGCGCTTGGATTCGCAGGTGAGCACGGAGCGGATCTTGACCCGCTCGATGCCGGCCGCCTGAATGGCCGCCGCCAGGTCTTCCGTGATCTCCTGGTTGACGGCGACGATCAGGTTGCCTTCGTAATCCTTCTGGTCTTCGAGCGCGACGCGGCCCACGATGCGGTCCCGCAGCGGCTCGATGATCTCGCCGGATTCGATGATCGGCTCGACGTAGATGCCTTCGGTGGTGCCGCAGTCGTTTTCGCTGACGATCACGTCCTGCGCCACGTCCACCAGGCGGCGCGTCAGGTAGCCGGAATCGGCGGTCTTCAGCGCCGTATCGGCCAGCCCCTTGCGGGCGCCGTGGGTGGAGATGAAGTACTGCAGCACGTCCAGCCCCTCGCGGAAGTTGGCCGTGATGGGGGTCTCGATGATTTCACCCGACGGCTTGGCCATCAGGCCGCGCATGCCGGAAAGCTGGCGGATCTGCTGCTTGGAACCGCGCGCGCCGGAATCGGCCATGATGTAGATCGGGTTCAGATAGCGGCCGGTGCGGTCGTCCTCTTCCATGGCCTGGAACATTTCGTCCGAAACGCGTTCGGTGACCTTGGACCAGATTTCGATGATCTTGTTGTAGCGTTCGCCGTGGGTGATGGCGCCATCCTGGTACTGGCCTTCCACGTTCACCACTTCGCGTTCGGCCTCGCGCACCAGGCCGGCCTTTTCGCTCGGCACCACCATGTCGTCGATGCCGATGGAAATGCCGGCGCGCGTCGCGTAGAGGAAGCCGAGCGACTTGATCTCATCCAGCATCTGCACCGTGGTCTGCAGGCCGAAGCGCAGGTAGCAGTATTGCACCAGTTGGCCGAGACCCTTCTTCTTCAGCAGGCCGTTGATGAACGGCATATCCTGCGGCAGGCGATCGTTTAGGATCACGCGTCCCACCGTGGTTTCCATGTACTGCTTGATAAATTCGATTGGCTCGGTGTGCAGAATATTCTGGCTGTCGAAAGCGTGCACCAGGTCGATCACGCGGCCGGTATAGCGCAGCTTGATGGGCGTGAGCGTTTCCACTTCGCCCATTTCGAGGGCGATCAGCACGTCGTCGGCGGAAGCGAAAGTGCGGCCTTCGCCCTTGGCGCCCGGCCGCGCCTTGGTCAGGTAATAGCAGCCGAGCACCATGTCCTGCGTCGGAATCGCGATCGGCGAGCCGTGCGCCGGCGACAGAATGTTGTTGGACGACAGCATCAGCGTGGTGGCTTCGATCTGCGCTTCCGGCGAGAGCGGTATGTGCACCGCCATCTGGTCGCCATCGAAATCGGCGTTGAAAGCGGTGCAGACCAGCGGGTGAATCTTGATCGCCTTGCCTTCCACCAGCACCGGCTCGAAGGCCTGGATGCCCAGGCGGTGCAGCGTCGGAGCGCGGTTCAGCAGAATCGGATGGTCCTTGATGACCTCTTCGAGAATGTCCCACACCACCGGGTCCTGCTGCTCCACCAGTTCCTTGGCCTGCTTGATGGTGGTGCAATGGCCGCGCTGCTCGAGGCGGTGGTAAATGAACGGCTTGAACAGCTCGAGCGCCATCTTCTTGGGCAGCCCGCACTGGTTGAGCTTCAGGTCCGGGCCGACCACGATCACCGAGCGGCCGGAATAATCCACGCGCTTGCCGAGCAGGTTCTGGCGGAAGCGGCCTTGCTTGCCCTTGAGCGTGTCGGAGAGCGATTTGAGCGGGCGGTTGTTGGCGCCGCGCAGCACGCGGCCGCGGCGGCCGTTGTCGAACAGCGCGTCCACGGCTTCCTGCAACATGCGCTTTTCATTGCGCACGATCACGTCGGGAGCGTGCAGCTCCATCAGCTTCTTCAACCGGTTGTTGCGGTTGATCACGCGGCGGTAGAGATCGTTGAGGTCGCTGGTGGCGAAGCGTCCGCCGTCGAGCGGCACCAGCGGGCGCAGCTCCGGCGGAATCACCGGCACCACGTCCAGAATCATCCACTCCGGCTTGTTGCCGCTCTTGCGGAAGCTTTCCACCACGCGCAGCCGCTTGGCGAATTTCAACTTCTTCTGCTGCGACACCTCGGTCTTCATCTTTTCGCGAATATCTTCGGAAAGAGCTTCGATGTCCAGCTTCTTGAGCAGCTCCTTGATGCCCTCGGCGCCCATCATGGCCACGAACTTGCCGGGAAACTCCTGGTCGAGCTGGCGCTTGCGCTCATCGGCGATGACTTCGCCGCGCTTGAGGCTCTCCACCTCACCCGGCTCGACCACCACGTAAGCCTCGAAGTACAGGACGCGCTCGAGCTCGCGCAGCGTGATATCCAGCAAATGGCCGATGCGGCTGGGAAGGCCCTTGAAGAACCAGACATGCGAGCACGGGCTGGCCAGCTCGATGTGGCCCAACCGTTCGCGGCGCACGCGCGCCAGCGTGACTTCCACGCCGCACTTGTCGCAGATCACGCCGCGGTGCTTCATGCGTTTGTACTTGCCGCACAGGCACTCCCAATCCTGGGTCGGACCAAAAATACGCGCGCAGAACAACCCGTCCCGCTCCGGTTTGAAGGTGCGGTAGTTGATGGTTTCCGGCTTGGTCACTTCGCCATGAGACCAGCTCCGGATCTTTTCCGGAGACGCCAAGGAAATGCGGATCGAATCGAAATCCGCGATCAAATTCGCCCGATCGTACGGAGAGGATCTCAAAATAGCCTCCAAAAGAGGGAGCCGGCAGTCAGAGGACAGGAGTCAGAATTCGATCTCGTCTTCCGCAACCGGCCGCCTCTTATCATTGGTTTTCCCTTGAACCCAAAAGAAGGAGTCAGAAGACAGGAGATTCTGACTCCTGGCTTCCAACTCCTGACTTCTACTGTCTTAGTCCGCCGCCAGCGCCAGATCCGGCACTTCCTGCGGCTTCTTCATTAACTCGACATCGAGACAAAGCGACTGCAGCTCGCGAATCAGCACGTTGAACGATTCCGGCACGCCGGGCTCAATGGCCGCTTCGCCCTTAACAATCGCTTCGTAAATCTTGGCGCGGCCATACACGTCGTCCGACTTGGCCGTGAGCAGTTCCTGCAGAATGTAGGCGGCGCCGTAGGCTTCGAGCGCCCAGACTTCCATTTCGCCGAAGCGCTGGCCGCCGAACTGCGCCTTGCCTCCCAGCGGCTGCTGGGTGATCAGCGAGTACGGCCCGATGGAGCGCGCGTGAATCTTGTCGTCCACCAGGTGCGACAGCTTCATCATATAGATGTAGCCCACCGTCACCGGCTGCTCGAACTCGGTGCCGGTCAGGCCGTCGTAGAGCTTGGTCTTGCCCGAAGCCGGCAGCTTGCTTTCGGTCAGGGCCCGTTTGATTTCGCGCTCGGTGGCGCCGTCGAATACGGGGGTGGCGAATCGCACGCCCAACGCTTTGGCGGCCCAGCCGAGGTGGGTTTCCAGAATCTGCCCCACGTTCATGCGCGAGGGGACGCCCAGCGGGTTGAGCACGATTTCGACCGGCGTCCCGTCCGGCATGTACGGCATGTCCTCTTCCGGCAGGATGCGCGCGATGACGCCCTTGTTGCCGTGGCGGCCCGCCATCTTGTCGCCCACCGAAAGCTTGCGCTTCATGGCGATGTAGACCTTCACCAGCCTGATGACGCCGGGAGGCAGTTCGTCGCCCTTGCGCAGCTTGGCGGTTTTTTCGTCGGTGATCTTTTCGAGCACCGCGATCTGGCGCGAGGTCATCTCTTCGATTTCGTCGATCTGCTCGTTGAGCCGCGGATCCTTGTTGGAAAGCCGGATGCGCTTGAGATCGCGCGATTTCACCTTCTCGATGATTTCGCGCGTCAGCTCGGTGTCCTTGCTAAGCAGGCGCTTGTTGGTCTTTTCGTCGTGCAAGTCGGCCAGCAGCCTCTTGCCTTCCAGCAGGTTGCCCAACCGCTTGGCGCGCTCGTCGGTGAGGATGCGGATTTCATCCTGCAGGTTGCGCTGCAGGCGCTGGATCTGGGTTTCTTCGATGGCCCGGGAGCGCTCGTCCTTTTCCTGCCCCTTGCGCGAAAAGATCTTGCAATCGACGATGGTGCCTTCGATTCCCGGCGGGCAGAACAGCGAGGCGTCCTTCACGTCGCCGGCCTTTTCGCCGAAGATCGCGCGCAGCAGTTTTTCTTCGGGCGTGAGTTGAGTTTCGCCCTTGGGCGTCACCTTGCCCACCAGGATGTCGCCCGGTTTCACCGTGGCGCCGATGCGGATGATGCCGCTTTCGTCCAGGTTGCGCAGGAACGAATCGGCGATGTTGGGAATGTCGCGGGTGATTTCCTCCGGGCCCAGCTTGGTGTCGCGGGCCTCGATTTCGAACTCCTCGATGTGGATCGAAGTGTAGTAATCCTCCTTGACCAGCTTCTCGCTGACCAGGATCGCGTCTTCGAAGTTGTACCCCCGCCAGGGCATGAAGGCTACCAGCACGTTGCGTCCCAGCGCCAGTTCGCCCTTGTCGGTGCAGGGGCCGTCTGCCAGCACCTGGCTCTTCACCACGCGCTGCCCGACTTCCACAATCGGCTTCTGGTTGATGCAGGTGTTTTGGTTGGAGCGTTTGAACTTGGTGAGCTGATAGATGTCGGCGCCCACCTCGCGCGAGAGCTGGCCTTCGTGCGCAGTGCCTTCCACGCGCACGATGATGCGCTCGCTGTCCACCGAGTCCACCACGCCGGAGCGCTTGCAGAGCACCACGGCGCCGGAATCGCGCGCCGTGACGTACTCCATGCCGGTGCCCACGAAAGGCGCGCCGGCGCGCAGCAGCGGCACCGCCTGGCGCTGCATGTTGGAGCCCATCAGCGCGCGGTTGGCGTCGTCGTTTTCGAGGAACGGGATCAAACTCGCGGCCACCGAGACCAGTTGCTTGGGACTGACGTCGATGTACTCGATCTCCTCCCGCGGCTTGAGCACGAAGTTGCCGGCCTGGCGCGCGTTGCACAGGTCGGGCACGATGCGGCCCTTTTCGTCCAGCGCAACGTTGGCCTGGGCGATGGTGTACTTGTCTTCCTCCCACGCGGAAAGATACTCGCAGTGGGCTTCGAATTCGGCCGGCTGCTTTTTGGCGCTGAGCTTGCGGTTGGCTTCCTCGGCCTGCCCGCGCGACACCGTGTCACCCACTTTGTAATCCAGGTCGCCGGGGTTGAGGATCTTCACCTGATCGATCACCACGCCCTTTTCCACTCTGCGGTACGGGCTTTCGATGAAGCCGTAATCGTTGATCCGCGCAAAGCAGGAGAGCGACGAGATCAGGCCGATGTTGGGACCTTCCGGCGTTTCGATCGGGCAGATGCGGCCGTAATGCGTGGGATGCACGTCGCGCACTTCGAAACCGGCGCGCTCGCGGCTGAGGCCACCCGGTCCCAGCGCCGAAAGGCGCCGCTTGTGGGTGATCTCCGAGAGCGGGTTGGTCTGATCCATGAACTGCGAAAGCTGGCTGGAGCCGAAGAATTCGCGGATGGCCGCCATCACCGGCTTGGCGTTCACCAGGTCGTGCGGCATGGCAGTGGACATTTCCTGATACACCGACATCTTTTCCTTGATGGCGCGCTCCATGCGCACCAGGCCGATGCGGAACTGGTTTTCGAGCAGCTCGCCCACCGCGCGCACGCGGCGGTTGCCCAAGTGGTCGATGTCGTCCACCGCCCCGATGCCCTTGCGCAGCTTGAGCAGGTAGGTGATGGTGTTGCGGAAGTCTTCGCTGTCCAGCGTGCGCTTGTCCAGGCTGGTCGCCTCCGCCCGGTCGTGCAGCTTGATGTTGAACTTCATGCGGCCCACGCGCGAAAAATCGTACTTGCGCGGGTCGAAAAACATCCCCTGGAAAAGTTGCGTGGCCGTGTCGAGCGTGGGCGGATCGCCCGGACGCAGCTTGCGGTAAATCTCGATCAGCGCTTCGTTCTGGGTCTTGATCGTGTCTTTCTTGATGGTCGACGAAATCACCATCCCCACTTCGTCTCGCTCGGGGAAAAAGACTTCGACCTCATCCACGCCCGCCTCGATCAGCTTGGCGAGCATGGTGGTGGTGATCTCGCTGTTGGCGTCGATGAAAACTTCGCCGGTTTCTTTGTCCCAGACGTCGGCCGCCGCGTAAGCGCCCTCCAGATCGTTAGCCGCCACTTCCACGCGTTCGATCTTGGCCTTCTGGATTTCCTTGAACACCGATGGCGTGATCTTCTTGCCCTGCGCCACGACGGTGTCCCCGCCCTTGGCGGCGATGGCATGGGAGAGCTTGAGCCCGGTAAGGCCCTCATCCACGTTCCAGTAAATCTTCTTGTCCTTGAGGGTGATTTTGCTGATGCGGTAAAACGCGCGCAGAATGTCCGCGTCGGTCTTCAAGCCAAGCGCGCGCAGAAACACCGAGCCGTAGAATTTGCGTTTTCGGTCGATACGTACGTACAACAGGTTCTTGTTGTCGTACTCGAACTCGACCCAGCTTCCGCGGTACGGAATGATCTTGCCCAGAAAGTAGCCCTGCGCCGGAACACGCTCGAAGAATACGCCCGGCGAACGGTGCAACTGGCTCACGATCACGCGCTCGGTGCCGTTGATGATGAAGGTGCCGTTGTCGGTCATCAGCGGAATTTCGCCGAAGAAGACTTCCTGCTCCTTGATGTCGCGAACGCTTTTCTTCTGGGTTTCCGGATCTTTCGAATAAACCGTCAGCCGGATGGTTACTTTCAGCGGCGCGGCGTAGGTCATGCCGCGCTCCTGGCATTCCTGCATGTCGTATTTCAACTGCAGCCCGACCGGGTCGCCGCACTTGTTGCAAAACGTCACCACGTTCTTGTTGAAGGTTCCGCAGTGCTGGCAGAGAATGTCGCCGGCGTGGAACGGGTCGGTGCGTACGGCGGCTCCGCAATTGCGGCACGTGGAGCGCAGGTGGTGCAACCCTTTGAGGTTGCCGCACTTGCATTCCCAATTGCCGATCGAATAGTCGACGAACTCCAGGTCGCTGACGCCGCGGAAGTCCGAAATCGGGAATACCGAGCTGAATACCGTCTGCAGGCCGATATCCTCGCGCTCATTCGGGAGCTGGTCCATCTGCAGAAATCGCTCGTACGACTTCTTCTGCACCTCGATCAGGTTCGGAATCGGGATCGAGGTCTTGATCTTGGAAAAATCCACTCGCTCGGGGACGGCGCCGTTATTCTGATTTGCCATTCTATAACTCCTGACGGCCGGACAGCCAACGCTAAAGGACCGGGGCTATAAGCACAGAACCAACGGCGCTCCCGGAAGCGAAACCTCTGGGAGCGCCGAATGCCTGAAAAAGGGCAGGGTGCGAACGGGCGTTGCGAAAGCTCTGGCGATGACGCTTGCGCCTGTGGCCGGGTGCGTGCAACAATCCTGACGGCGCGAAACAGACAGAACTATCCTCTCGGCAGTTTCACGCGAACTGCAATTGAAGTGCCAGGATTCGGGAATCGCTTTCTCCAATGGGGATCGAGTCCGCGGAATCGACAGCCCAACTACTTATACTAGCAGGACTTGCATCCGCGCGTCAAACCACAAAAACAGGGGCAACCCGGGCGGCCGCGCCCCCGGGCCTTCGCCGGAGGCTCACGCCTCCGGCCCCGGAATTTTACTTCACCTCGACGGTAGCGCCGGCGTCGGTGAACTTCTTCTTGATGGTCTCGGCTTCGTCCTTGCTGACGCCTTCCTTGACCGGCTTGGGAGCGCCGTCCACCAGGTCCTTGGCTTCCTTCAGGCCCAAGCTGGTGACCTCGCGAACCGCCTTGATGACGTTGATCTTGTTCGCACCGACAGCCGTCAGAACCACGGTGAACTCGGTCTTCTCTTCGGCTGCCGGAGCAGCCGCCGCGCCTCCACCGGCGCCCGCCACCATCACCGGGGCGGCCGCCGCGGCCGATACTCCCAGCTTTTCCTCGAGCAGCTTGACCAACTGGGATGCCTCCAGCAGTGTCAGGCCTTGAATCTGTTCCGCAATTGCGTTAATGTCCGCCATCTCTTGAACTCCTTAGAATCAAAAATCGCCAGCTCGGGCTGCTCGCGCCCTGCCCTTACGCCTGAAACTTGTCTTCCTTCACTCCCTGATCCAACACCACGGCCAGGTTGCGGCCCACCGCCTGCATCGCCGTCGCCAGCCGCTGTGCTGGAGCGTTGATGAGGTACAACAGCTTCGCAAAGATCTGTTCCTTCGACGGCATGCTGGCCAACTCGTTGATGGCCCTCACGTCGATCGCCCGGCCTTCCACAATCCCCGCCTTGAAGGTGAACGAGGGGTTCGCTTTCGCGTAGGTGGTGAGGGCCTTGGCCAGCGCCACCGGATCGTTGCTCGTATAGGCCAGCGAAGTCATGCCGCGCAGGCTCTTGAGCACCGCTTCCGACGGCGTGCCCTGGGCCGCGATCTCGGCCAGGTTGTTCTTGATCACCCGGTACTTGCCTCCCGCGCCGCGCACCGCCTTGCGCAGCTCGAAATCCTGGTCCACGCGCAGCTTTTCATAGCCGGTCACGAACAGGTTGCCGGACTGCTCCAGGTCCTGGTGAAGCGCGTCGATATCCTTCTTCTTGTCTGACTTCTTTTTCATCGAAACACCTGTCGGCGCGCTAGCCCGCCGCCTTCACGCTGAACGGCGCGGTATCGACGGCAACGCCCGGCCCCATCGTGGAACAGATGGTCGCGCTTTTCACGTACTTGCCCTTGGCTACCGCCGGCTTGGCCTTAATCACCGCCGTGATCAGAGTCGCAGCATTTTCCACCAGTTTGGGCGCGGTGAAGCTGATCTTCCCCACCGGCGCGTGGATGATGCCGGTCTTATCCACGCGGAATTCCACCTTGCCGGCCTTGATCTCCCGGATCGCCTTCACCACGTCGACCGTCACCGTGCCGGTCTTCGGGTTCGGCATCAGGCCGCGCGGCCCCAGCACCTTGCCCAGCTTGCCGACCGAACGCATCATGTCCGGGGTGGCAATCACGGCGTCGAAATCTGTCCAGCCTTCCGACTGAATCTTGTTGACCATGTCCTCGCCGCCCACGAAATCTGCGCCGGCCCCGGTGGCCTCGCGCTGCTTGTCGCCGCTGGCGATCACCAACACCTTCTTCGACTTGCCCAGCCCGTTCGGCATCAACACCGTGCCACGCACCATCTGGTCGGCGTGCTTGGGATCGACGCCGAGCCGCAAGTGGACCTCAACGGTCTCGTCGAACTTGGCGAACTTGATTTTCTGGATGAGCGTCACAGCCTCTTCGAGCTGGTATTCGCGGGTTTCCACCTGTTTTCTGGCAGATTGGTAGTGTTTGCCTGGTTTACGCGCCATGTGACCTCATTGGTGCAAGCGGTCCGTCTTCCAAACAGACAAACGAACCTCCCACTGAGCCTTACGTTCGGGACATCCAGCAGTGTAGCAGATCGAAACCAGCCCGCGCAACTCGGAGTCTTGCGCCGCAGGCCCGCGGGCCTGCGTTGGTGGCGCCGGCGCCAATAACCTTCCGGCTCGGGCCGTTTCAGGCCTGGAAAGAGCTCCCGCAGCCGCAGGTGGATTTTACGTGGGGATTGTTAAATTTGAATCCGGCCCCCTCCAGCGTCTCGACGTAGTCCACTTCGGCGCCATCCAGATACAGCATGCTGGCTTGGTCGATGTACACCTTCAGCCCGCCGAATTCGTATGTCTTGTCCAGCATGTTGGGCTGGTTTTCGAATGCCATCGAGTAGCTGAAGCCGGAGCAACCCCCGCCTACAACCGCGATCCGCAGGCCGGCCGGGACCGGTTGCTGCGAGCTCATGATATCCTTCACCTTGCCGATAGCCTTTTCGGTTAGTTGCACCATGCGTTTGACTCCTCTGCGGGGTTCACCCCTGGCTGCTATTATACAAAGGCGAGCCGGGAACTCGCTCTTTCACATATTTGGATGAGCCATCGGACGGCTGGGTCGCGGGAAAATGGGGGCAAGTGGGAGGATTTGGCCGGGCGGCGGCGTTTCTGGCGGCGGTTCCATCCCGATATCCCGGATTGAGGCCCGTGGCCGGGGAAACGATGGTTTGGAACCACTGCCCCGCCATCCGGCAAACTATTATTGATTCATCATTAAATTGAAACCCTTACCCCGCGCTGGACGTCGGAAACCATGTATGGGAGCGGCTGCCGGCACTTTGGCGATTCCGGGGTTCGGCAACAGGGTTGCGGCAAAGCCCAGAGTGGACTATCAGAACACCCCGGAAGGCGTCCTGGTCAGCCGCGCGCAGGCCGGCGAAGAAGGCGCGTTCCGCGAAATCGTCGAGCGTTACCAGACCAAGGTGTTTTCCATCATCCACGGCATCGTGCGCCAGCGCAATGACGTGGAAGACATTGCGCAGCAAGTATTTGCGAAGGTTTACGTTTCCATCCGGAATTTCGACTTCCGCAGTTCGCTGATTACGTGGATTTACAAAATCACGGTCAACGAGTGCTTTGACTACCTGCGCAAGCGCAAGGTGCGCAAGCTGGTTTACGAAAGCGATCTGAGCGAGGACGAAGTGCGGCGGGTGGAGAATTCCGAGCCCGCTGTGAACCGGCAGACACCAGCCGACACCAACCTGTCGCAAAGGGATTACGTTGTGAAGCTCCTCACCAAGGTGTCCGAGGAGGAGCGCACGTTGTTAATGTTGAAGGAAGTGGAAGGTTACTCCGTGGAGGAGCTGGCGGAGAGAACCGGGATGAACGAAAACACCATCAAGGTGAAGCTTTTTCGCGCCCGCCAGAAGTTGGTGAAGGCGGCGCAACGGTTGGACCGCCCGGCCGGGTTGCCGGCGAAGTGAAGTTTGGTGCGGGCGGTGTTTATGGTTGGTATGAGGGCCTCCGAAGCGGGCGGGCGCGACCGGCAAAAAGACCCGCGGTGGGGCAGGTTCCGGGCGTAGTATTGCAGGTTGGTAAGGGAAGAAAAGTATGCACGCAGTGGTTATGGAGAGCCTCGAAGAGTACCTCTCCGGTGTGCTGGAGCCGGCCGCGCGCCGGCGTATCGAAGCCCATTTGAACGAATGCGCAAGCTGCCGTGCCGGGATGGACGGCATGGCCGGCGTATCGAGTCTGTTTGGTGCCCTGCGGAACCAGGCATGCGAGGCGGCTCCGGGCTTTTATGCCCGTGTGGTGGAAAGGATCGAGGCCACCAGCGCCGCGCCTTCCCTTGCCGGTCTTTTCGCGTTCGACCTGGTTTTCGCGAGACGCCTGGCGTTTAGCTGCATGTTGACGTTGGCGGTGTTGGGCAGCGTCCTGGTATCGCGGGAACTCGCCTACCGGGGGAGTTTTACGCCGGACGCGGTCTTGGCGCAAGACAGCGCCGCGGCCTCCGGAAGCGCTCTGGCGCAGGACAATATGCTGCTGGCGCTGACGGCGTATGAGCGCTAATTTAATGGAGAAGGCCGCCGCCAACGGCGCCTGGAACCCCAAAGTGGCCGGCCTCACGGTGCTAACCCTGGTATTTCTGTGCGGCGTGGCCGCTGGCGCCTTGGCGATGCACCTGGGGTGGCACGACCGCCTCCATCAGCCGGCGTTCGATACGCCCGCCGGACGCACGCTTTACTTTGAACGTCTGCGCAAGCAACTGGATCTGACCCCGGCGCAAGCCGAGCAGATGCAGTCCATCCTCGGCGACTCCTGGCAGTACTACCGCACTGTGCTGAGCGACAGCAAGAACCGCATCGACCAGGTGCTTACCGAAGAGCAACGGCGCAAGTTCGAGCGCATACTGCAGGAAGCGCAGCACCAGTAGTCTCGGCCCTCGCGCGCCAATGCCCTCGAATGATTGACACGCCGCGCGCCGGTCGCGACAATGGTTCTGCCGATGCGCTACCATCGCCAGCCGATCATCCTGGTTTCGTTGTGCGCCATGTGCTTGGCTTCCTGCGTCGAGCGCCCCTGGGAAGTTCGCACCTATCCCCTGGGGCAGAAAGTGAAGTTGGGGAGTCTGACATACCTCGGCATCGAGACGCAATGGCTTCCTGCGTTCGGCGAGGGTCCCACGGCGCGCGCGGCGCAGAACCAGTTTCTGCTGGTGCGGCTGAGCGTCACCAACGGCGGCAGCGCCGACGCGGCGGTGCCCAATTTTGGTGTCGAAGACAGCACTGGGCGCCGCTTTCCCGAGTTGCGCGACGGAGACGGCGTGCAGGACTGGATCGGCGCGCTGCGCACGCTGGCGCCCGCCGATACGCTCGTCGGCAACGCTGTTTTTGACGTGCCTGCCGGCCACTACACGCTGCACATTCTAGATGAAGACAGCCAGCATGAGGCGCGCATCGACCTCCCGCTCAGTTTTCAAACATCGCCTATGGATGCCCCCGGCCCGGACTTGAGGACCGGGCCCGCTCCGGACAAGAAGAAGTAGGCATCGCGTCGATTCGGAGGATGCATTTGCCAGGCCAGCGAGCCGCAGAAAAACCGGCTGTGCGCCGGCTTGGATGGCGAGAGGATCTAGAATTGAATTATGTGGGCCACGCTGGCCGTCCTCTTTTTCTTGCAGGCGTCCGACTTCGCGGCCGACGGGCTGAAGGCGCTCGAAAGCGGACAGTATGCAGCCGCCGCGGAAGCGTTTCGCAAAGCGGTGGCGGCGGACCCTTCCGATTACAGCGCTCATTTCAACCTGGCCCTGGCCTACGGGTTGCTCGCGCGCGATGAGGAGGGGATTGCGGAATACCGCAGGACGCTGGAGTTGAAGCCCGGCTTGTACGAAGCCGAGCTCAACTGCGGCATGCTGCTCCTGCGGCGCAAGGATGCGGGCGCGGAGGCGCTGCTGGAAGCGGCCGCTGCACAGAAGCCCGAGGAGTTCCGGCCGCGCTACTACCTGGCGGAAGCCGAGGCGCAGGCGGGCGCCCTCGATCGCGCCGAAGCCAGCTACCGCCGCGCCCTCGAACTGGACGCGAAGTCCGCCGCCGCCGAATCCGGCCTGGGCCGGGTGCTGGCGCGTGAGGGTAAGTTGGCGGATGCGGCGCCGCATTACCGCCAGGCTGCCGCGCTTGACCCCAAGTATCGCAATTCTATGCTGGAACTGGCCGGCGCTTACGAAGAGGCGCACCAGCCCGCCGAGGCGGCCGCCATCTATCGCGATTTCGCCGGCGATCCCGTCGCGCAGGCGCGCCTCGGCCAGTTGTTGCTCGATGCCAAACAATACGCCGAGGCCGTGCCGGTTCTCGAAACCGCATACGCCGGGGAGCCGTCCACAGCTAATGCCGTGGCCCTGGCGATGGCGTACGTGTTTTCCGATCAACCCGTCAAGGCGGCGCCGCTGCTCCAAAAGGCGGTAGCCGCCGAGTCCGCCAACTTCGAGTTGCGCATGATGTATGGCCGCGCCTTACGCGACGCGCGGCAATTTCCCCTTGCCGGCGCGCAATTCGCCGAAGCCGGGAAACTCAAGCCGGACGCTATCGATGCGTGGCGCGAGTTGGGCGGCGCGCTGTATATGGCTGGCGACCTGCCACGGGCGCTGGCGGCGTTCGACAAAGCTCGACAGTTGGGCGAGAACACCGCGGGTCTCGCCTTCATGCGGGCCATCGTCCTAGACAAGATGCGCCAGTTGAAGCCGGCGCTCGAAGCCTACGAGCAATTTCTCGACCTGAGCCAGGGCAAGCACCCCGATCAGGAATTTCAGGCGCGGCAACGGGCGCGCATCATCCGCCACGAGTTGGAGGCACACCGATGATGCGCGGCTGGGTGGCCTTGGCAGCACTAGCGTGGATGGCGGGCACCGCCCGCGCGGACGACCTGGCGCGGGCGCGCGCCGAGCCGAACCTGGAAAAGCGTGCGCGCCTGGCTCTGGACGAATCGGTTGCGGCGCTCGAAGCCGCCCGCTCCGATTATCAAAAGGGAGACACCGATCGGGTGGCGGCCGACGCCGCGAAGATCGTCGATTCCGTGGATCTGGCCTTCCTCTCGCTCAACCAGACCGGCAAGGACCCGCGCAAGAGTTCCCGCTGGTTCAAGTACGCCGAGATCCAGACGCGCGGCCTACTCCGCAAGCTCGACACTTTGGAGCGGGACATGAATTTCGCGGACCGCCCCCTTCTTGAGAAAGCTACAACCGAGGTGCAGCAGGTGCACGACAAGCTGCTGCTGGGCCTGATGGAGGGCAAACCAAAATGAGAACCCTGGCGTGCTCGATTTCGATGGCCTTGCTGCTGGCGCCGTTGGCCCTGGCGCAGCAGCGGCGCGATTTTCTGTCGGCCGACGAAGCGGATCAGATCCGCGAGGCCCAGGAACCGAATCAACGTCTGGCCCTTTATGCCGGCTTTGCCCGCCAGCGCGTCGACCTGGTGAAGGATCTGCTCGGCAAGGACAAGCCGGGCCGCTCCATTCTAATTCACGATGCGCTCGACGACTACAACCGGATTGTCGATGCGCTCGACGATGTGGCCGACGATGCGCTGCACCGCAAAATCGACATTGCCGAGGGGCTCAAACTCGTCGCCGGCGCCGAGAGCCAATTGCTGCCCGCGCTGCGCAGGATTCAAGACAGCCACCCCAGAGACGCGGATCGTTACGATTTCGTTCTCAAGGACGCCATCGACACCACCAGCGACAGCCTGGAGCTGGCGCGGGAAGATATGGGGCAGCGCGAGCGCGCCGTGGAAGCGCGCGAGGAGAAGGACAAGAAGGCCTTGGAAGATGCCATGTCGCCGGCCGAGCGCAAAGCCAAACAGGCAGCCGACCAGAAGGCTGCCGCGGAGGAGCAAAAGCGGAAGCCGCCCACTCTGTACCGTCCCGGTGAAAAGCCCGGCGATACGACCACGGATAAGACCGATAAGAAGGACACCGACGACGACAAGCAGAACTGAGGCGCGATGTAATTGCCATGCCCGGTGCTCGCTTCGTTATCGTGGGCGAGGTGCCCGGCACCGCAAAGACCCCTGCTAATGGAAGCGATACACTCTTCTAAAGATAATCATGACGGAAGACCGGAAGAACCAACGGAAGAACGATGCGCAGCCCGGCGATATCGCGCGGCGCGAGTCCGCGGCTCACTCGGTGGCCACGGGCCTTGCCGCTACGGCAGGCCTCGCGGCGGCGGGCTTTGACGTCGCCGAAACCAACGTCGAGATCAAGACTCCCGACGGGACCTGCGTCGCCGCGTTCATTCACCCGAAGACCGGTTCCTATCCGGGCGTGCTGCTCTGGACCGACGCGTTCGGCTTGCGGCCCGCGATGCGCGAAATGGCCAAGCGAATTGCCACTGAGGGATATTCCGTCCTTGTGCCCAATCCCTTTTATCGCGTGGCCAAAGCTCCTTCCTTAGATCCCGCCAATTTCAGCTTCCAGAATCCAGCCGACAGGGCCAGGCTCCAGCCGCTGATGGCGTCGGTGAACGCGCCCGGCAACGCCGAGAAGGACGCCGCCCAATATGTTGCCTTCCTCGACGCGCAAAGAGAGGTGAACCGCGAGAAGAAGATCGGAACCCAGGGCTACTGCATGGGCGGAGCGCTGGTGGTGAGGACCGCCGCGGCGTTGCCCGATCGCGTTGGCGCTGGCGCATCCTTCCACGGCGGTGGCTTGGTGACCGACAAACCCGACAGCCCGCATCTGCTCGCGCCGAAGATAAAGGCCCGCATGTATTTCGGCGTGGCGTCGAACGACGACGCGCGTCAGCCGGACGCCAAGGACAAGCTGAAGGAAGCCTTCGCGGCCGCCAAAGTCCCTGCCGAAATCGAAGTGTATCCGGGAGCGCTGCATGGCTGGTGCGTGCCGGACATGCCGCTGCAGAACGGCGCGCCGGTCTACAACAAGCCAGACGCTGAGCGCGCTTGGGGCAAGCTGGTCGCCCTATACAAAGCGGCCCTCACCTGAGCCGCAGGCCGCGTCCGATACGCTACCGGACCGGAACCAGAGCGTACTTATGCGGTTTGGGCTGGGCGGCCTCGTGTTGTTTGGCGACCACGGCCTGCTCCAGCGCGTCGATCGATTCCATGGCGGCGCGGGACTGCGGCAGATCGTACTCTGTCAGGGGCACCTGAATAGTGCGCCAACGATCATTGTGAATATTGCAATGGGCCACCGTCAGTTCGTACACTTCCCTGGCCTGCTTCGTCATGGGCGTTTCCAGCAGCGCCAGGTTAATGCCACTGGCGAGTTGATCGTTATTGAACGTGCCAACGGGCTGCCCATCGATTTCGAGCGTGTAGACGCCGTCGTGAAGGCCGGTGACGCGGAGCGATTGCCGGTTGAGCGCTTCGGCTACGTCGGAGCTCGACAGAACGAGCTTCAACGGACCCGACCCCCACATGCTCTGCCAGCTCTGAAACGGAAGCGGCAAGGCGTCATCCAGTTCGGTCCACTCTAGCAAGTGTTCCGCCGATAACGCAGTGATCCCGGCGTGCTCCGCCGATTTCACCTGGGGCTGTCCCGCCGACGTGTCGATGGCGACAGCCGAGACAACCGCCCGCGCACCCCAGGATTTCAACAGCTCCTCCGCCATGATCAGGTGGCCTGCGAACGAAGGATGGACGCGATCGGGGATGATCTTCCGCGCCTCCTCGCCGTTTTGTTCGTTCGCTTTCGCCAGCACCTGCACGACGTGTGTGTTCAGATCCGCCACGTTCAGCCCCGCTTCCCTGGCGTAGTTGGCGATCCACTTCCCGAAACTGATCATCACCTCGTTGTAACCGCCGGGGAAATTCGGCGCGTGCGTGACGTCGTCGTACGGCGAGGGCCGGATCGCGGTGATGCGGACGCCGGGCAACGCGGAGCGGACTGCGTCGATGATATGCCGGTAGCCGTCGAAAAACTTCTTGTCAACCGCTTCGCTCTCGGCGGAATACTCTCCGTCGTTCATGCCCAGCATGATGGTCATCACGGTCGGTTTGTACGCGAACACGTCGCGCTGGAGGCGAGTGTCGATGGGTCCGCCGCCGCCACCGGTGACGCGGTCGCCGCCCCAGCCGGAGTGAACGAAGACGGCCTCGAGCTTCGGGTAGCGAGTGACCGCGTACGTCTCGGCGATCACGGTGTACAGTCTCTGTTCGGTGATGCTGTCGCCGTAGAAGACGACGCGATCGCCGTTCTTCAGATAGAAATCGTCCGCGCCGGCCACCCGCACGGCCGCGGTGAGCGCCGCCAGAAGTACCAAGATTGTCTGTCGCATGAGTCTCTTCGAAGTTTATACCCGAAGACGGTTGCAGAGTGAGCGGGCCTGGGGCGCTCCTTCGTGTGTCGCGAAGGGGATCAGGGGTCTCATTCAATCAACGGCGCTCTCCCGTTGGCAAGGTCACAGTGGGCATCGGCTCCCTGAGATGCTTGGGCTTTCGTAGGAACAGGATCAACGGGATGATGACCAGAAACACAATGCCTATCATACGGAACACAGTCAGGAAGCTCAGCACCGAGGCTTGTTGCTGCACCACGCCATAAAGCATCGCCGTGGCCTGGCGGTTCGCGGTTACCGGATCGGCACCATGCCGCACCAGCATCGCCTGCGCCTGGCGCAGCATCCGATGGGCGGCTGGATCGTAGGGCGTCACATGGGCAATTAGTTGGGACTGGTTGAACTGGGCCCGCCGCGCGAGCCACGTCGTCACGAACGAGATGCCGGCGCTGGAGCCGATGTTCCGCATGACGCTGTAGAGGGCGGTGGCGTAACCGGTGTCGCGCTTCGGGATCGGGTCCATCGTCAACGTGGTGAGCGGGACGAAAATGAACGACATGCCGAGGCCCTGGCTGATCTGCCACACCATGATGTCCCACGTCCCGGACTGAAGGTTCATGTGGGAAAAGCCCAAGAGGGAAAGGCCCCCGATGACGAAACCGAATGCCAACAGCCAGCGGCCATCCCAGCCCTTGCCAAGCAGGTACCCCACCAGCGGCATGCACAGCGCCGTGCCGATGCCGCGCGGGCTGGTCCAAAGACCGGCAGTTGCGGAGGTCCAACCGAGCAGGGTCTGCATGAAAAGCGGCA
This sequence comes from Bryobacteraceae bacterium, assembly GCA_049511495.1. Lineage (GTDB taxonomy): Bacteria > Acidobacteriota > Terriglobia > Bryobacterales > Bryobacteraceae > Bog-375. The sequence continues at coordinate 52,355 of JBEKXZ010000011.1, forward strand.
AGAGAACCAGGCTGGCGTATAGCACGAACCCGAGCACCGTCACGAAAAAAATGCCGGCCGCGAAGCTCCTGTATTTCAGCAGCTCCAGGCGAACGATCGGCTGGTCGATCACCAGCTCCCGGACGATGAAGCCGATCAGGAGAACGGCGGCGGTTATGGCCAGCATGACGATAAAGTTCGAGCCGAACCAGTCGTCTTCCTGGCCTTTGTCCAGCATGATCTGCAGCGCGCCCATGCCCACGGCCAGCATGCCGAATCCCCAAAAGTCAACACGCAGCGAGCCACGATGCAGGTATGGCGGATCGGTGACGAACAGCGAGATCATGATCAGGCTGGCGATTCCGACTGGCAGATTGATGTAGAAAACCCAGCGCCAGGAATAAGCGTCGGTGATCCAGCCGCCCAGGGTGGGGCCGAGGATGGGAGCGGCCACGATTCCCAGCCCGAAGAACGCCATTGCTTTGCCGCGCTCTTGAGGGGGATACTCCTCGAGCAGCACTGCCTGGGAGAGCGGCTGAAGCCCTCCACCGGTGGTGCCTTGCAACACGCGAAAGAGAATCAGCATCGGCAGGTTCGGCGCGAGCCCGCACAAGAGGCTAGACACGGTGAATCCCGTCACCACCGTCAGCAACATGCGTTTGCGGCCGAAGTAGTTTGCCAGCCAGCCGCTCATGGGCAGAATGATGGCATTGGCTACCAGGTACGAGGTAAGGACCCAGGTGGCTTCATCCGTGGTGGCCGAGAGGTTTCCCGCAATATGGGGCAGGCTGACGTTGACAACGGAAGTATCCAGCACCTCCATCACGGCGCTGGAGAGTACGGCGATCGTCACCAGATACCGGCGCGCTATCATCCTGGATCAGATTTTAGAGGAGTGCACCTCGGGCGGCAATGCGCATTGCCCATCGCCGCCGAACGGCCGCCAATATTGCGCGATACCGGGCGACTCGCGCGGCGGGAAGGGGTATGGTGAAAGCATGCCTGCTCCGCAGCATGACGAGGATGTGGAACCACCCGCGGACGCGTGGCCTTCACGGGCTCGCCAATGGTGCCGGGTAGCGCTGGCGCTAGCGTTTCTTTTCGCCAGTTTGCCGTTGGCGAGCAAGCTGGTTCTGGGCAGTTGGGGATTCGACGGCGCGCCGGGCATAGCGTGCCTGTGCCTGGTTGCGGCGGCGTATCTCTATTTTGCCGGGCGAGAGCGCCGGCCGCCGATCCCGGATTCCGCCGCGATTCTTGGCGAGGCCATCCGGCTGGCGGCGTCGGGCGAGACCGCCCGGGGGATCGCGCTACTGAATGAAGCGCTGCGGCTGAGCCCCCGTCTCTGGCAGGCGCGGCAGTACCGCGGCCAGATACGTCTCGGAGAAGCGAACGCCGCCGAGGCCGCGCTGCAGGACTTCACGGAGGCGATTCGGCTGGCGCCCGGCGAACCGCACCTGTATATCCTCCGCAGCCACGTCTTCACCCTGCTCGGGCGAGAATCGTCGGCGCGCGCCGATCTGGAGACCGCTGCCCGGCTGGGCGGAGACACCGAAGCGCCGGCTGGACCGTAGCCCCGTTCCCTAAGTCTTGTCTTGGTTCATCCCGCCAAGCTCCGAGTCATAACGACGATGAAAAGCGATACGAGCCGGACGATATCGAACACGTTACGGAATGGGGAGCCGAAGAACACCGGCCCACGGAGAATTCCTGCAGCGGCTTCCCATCGATCGTCACCGAGCCAGGCAGGCTTGCCGGGACCTCCACGTACGCTCTTGCGTTGGGCGGAATCGCCACGTCGAGATTAAAGTCGCTGCCGGATCGGCTCCAGGAACTTTTGATCGTTCCCAGAACGGAGTCATAGCTGGCGGAAACCGACGAAACGCCTTCGGCAGGCTGAGGGCAGATCCGGATCCTGCCGGCCGGCGCGAGACTCATGTCCAAACGTATGCCCGCCAGCCCGCGGTAAAACCACTCCTCGCCGTGGCCCAGCATGAAATGATTCTGGGAACTGTTTGGATTCGTGTCCCATGCCTCGGTCAGTGTGGTGGCTCCCCTTGCGAGTTGGAACCCATAACTCGGTGAGTCCGTGCGCGAAAGCAGGTCGCGCATCACGTCAAACCGTCCGGCGTCCGTAAGAGCGCGCACCACGTAGTGGAAGCCCACATCGCCGGCAGTCACATGGTTGTTGTGCTTACGAATGTCGGCGATAAGATTCTCAAGTACGGCCCGCTCGCGCCCGGACGGAACGAGCCCGGCCACCAAGGCCATTGCGTTAGCGGTCTGGCTGCCTCGATCGTATTCATTGGTGCCGCTGTGAAAAAGCCTGCCGTTGAAATCGCGCTTGATGGTTTGGGCATCCGCGGCGAATTGCTTTGCATCCTCCGGCTTGTTCAGCAGACCTGCAACCCTGGCCAACACCGTCAGGTCCTCATAAAACGTGGCGGTCGCCGTCACCTCCTTGCCGGTGAGCTGCGAGACACCCGGATTCCCCGGGCCGATGTCGTACCAATCCCCCAGCCCAAACCCAAGCAGTCCTCCCTCCGCCTTGCTGTGCAGATAGCCGGCATATCTCTTCATCATCGGATAGGCTTCACTTAGCGGGCGAGGATCTCCTGTGAACGTGAAAGCCGTCCACGGGCTGAGAATCGAAGCGCTTCCCCACTCGGGCGAATTGCGGAAGATCGTGCTTTCCCCGTTGGGGCGCACGAAAGCAACATATTCCGGCGCGATCCCAGGCTCCATTCCATCGGGGAGTTGTGCCTCCTCCATGTCGCGGGCGAGCTTCTCATACAGAAGCCCGTAATCGTAATTGAAGAAGAGAGACGAGCCGTTCAAATAAGTTTGCTCCAGCCATCCCAGCTTCTCGCGGTGCGGGCAATCGGTAATAACGCTGAAAGAATTGCTCAGAATCGCCATGTCGATCAAAGTGTGGATTCGATCGAGAAGCTCATCGGAAGATGAGAATCGGCCCACAACGCGAAGGTCGTCATGCACGAAGTCGCCGCGCAGGGACTGCAGGACGGGCTTGTCTGCGTGAACCCGTGCGTTTGTCCCCGCCGTTGCGTTGGAGGAGCCCCATGCGCCCTCGACCTGAACATAGCGGAAACCCCAATAGCTGAAGCGTGGATGCCAGGTTTCGGCGTCCCCACCCCTGAGCGTATAGGAAAAGGAGCTCTCAAACCCCGGGCCGGCATTGGCACTGTGCTGCGTCACCAGGCCCCCGCGATCCAACAGTTCGCCGGCAACCAGCTTGACCCTTTCTCCGGCCTCGCCGCTAATGCGAATCTCCGGCCATCCCGACATATTCTGGCCGAGGTCATATACGAGCACGCCAGGCCGCGGTTCGGTGACGGACACCGGATCATAACGGTGCATAATGCGCACAAAGGGAGGTTGCTGTGATCGCAGCTCTCCGCCCGGCCCCTGCACGATAGATACTGGCGACCAGCCGGACCCGGCGAACCCCGGTGAGTCCCAGCCCTTTGGCTCCAGGCGCGCATCGAAATCCTCCCCGCCGTACGCCGACGAATAGACAATCGGCCCTGCATGTGTCCTCCACGAGCCATCGCTCAACACGATGCCCTCGCTGCCATCCCGATAGCCAAGATGAAGCTCCAGCAGGATCTTCGGCTGCCCGAAGCTGCCGGTGAACTTCGTGTACCGGCCCCGCTGCCCCTCGACGTTGTACATGCCATTGCCGACGAGTATCCCCAAAGCGTTTAGACCGGGCCGGACCAGGTTCGTGACGTCGTAGGTATTGTAATCGACCGACCGCCGGTAGTTCGTCCAACCCGGGTTGAGAACGGTGTCGGTTACATCGTCTCCGTTGATGCGTAATTCGTACTGACCAAGCCCCGAGACCACCAGGATCGCACTCGCGACCGGCTTGCGAAGCATGAAATCGCGGCGAAAGAGCGGCATGCCCTCCGTCTTGTTTTTCCAGTTCGAAATGTATTCGCGCGCCTGGGGTTCCGGAGCGGAGTCGGGGACTGCGGCGATCCACTGGGCCCTCCATTCCTGCCGGCTCAGTATGCCAGTGACCAGCGTTGCCGGATCGCTCCACGCCGACTCGCGCCCATCCTGATCCCAGACCCGAACGCACCAGTAATACCGGCGATGGGATCGAAGGGGCCTCCCCGCGTACTCGATATTGGTGGTCTGAGAGGACAGAACTTTTCCGGTGTCCCAGTCACCCGTCTTCGCGGACTGCAGTCCTTGCCGCGAGGTAGCGAAGAGAATGCGATAGGCGGTCTGGGTCAGCCCACGCGCCGCCGGATCGCGAGCTGCCAGCGTCCAACTGAATCGCGGGTGACTCGTGTCAACCCCGATCGGATTCACTTGGCCCTCGACGGCGGCGGATTCCAGCCGAAGTGAGGACGCCGCGGTTTCAGGAAAAGCACTGCACCTCACGGCCGGGAGCAGGCTGAACAAGACTAAAAGGGGACCTATAGTCCAACGAATCCGTATGACGGCCATGAGACCATTTTGACTGAGAAAACATCGGGCCGTGCCCAGACGCTCCGCCGGCGATGTCGCCGCCGCGAAAATGGCGTCGGGTATCAACCGTCCACAAGCGGGCCGTGACTTGGTCACATCGCGAGTTCGCGTACTTGGGAACCAGCCCGGGTCACTCTTGCGGCGCCACGGGCACCAACTTGGAATCGACGCGGAATTTCTTGTAGTCGCTCCACGTGATTTCTTGATCCTCCACTACCCTCTTCACTAGTGCGATCCGCCCGCTTCCGCTCAAGTACTCGCGTTTGGGCAACCAGACTTCATCGTTGATCCGCGTCTGCTCCAGGACCAGCTTCGCACCGGGGTTCAGCCGGGCGAGAAACCACCCGAAAGAGATCGTCTCCGTGGTTTGCGCCTCCAGCCGGACCCACTGGTATCCCGCTTTTCCAATCCACATTTTGCCCCGGATCTTCAGCAACGCCGCGCCGTCCCGGCTCTTCGCGCGATATCCCGGCTTTGGCACGCCGGAGACGACCCAAACGTCGTGACCGTCAACCTTGTCGTTTCCTTCCAGCCGGAAGTCGTAGGCATCGGGTATCTCAAGCAGGAACGCGCGCTCCCGGCGGCGCGCTTTTTCATAGCCGGCGGCGCGGCGCTGTTTTTGTTCCGGCGTTTCGCTTTCGAGCTCGGCGGCGGCCTTGTCCAGTTTCTGCTGTTGCTTCCGCTGTTCTTCAACCGGCAGCGGCTTGCCATCCCGCTCCAGCATCCGCCGAAAGGGCTGACCATCCAGAATAATGGTTTCCCAAGCCTCCTGGTGTTCTGAAGTGACGTAGTTATGGGAATCAAAATGGCGCTCGTGCAGGCGGGCAACCCAAGTGTAGTCGGCCATGCGGAGCCAGTTGCCTTGATCCAGCTCGACGGATCGGCGCACGATCTCCCGTGCCTCTTGGGAGAAGGCAGCGGCCGTAAAGCCAGCGGCCAATGGCAGGACGAACCGTATGGTCCGCAACATGGTGCGCGCTGGGGGACGGCGCGCTTAGGGCGCCGCTGGCCGCTCCGGCTCCACCACCGGCGGCGTGGCTCCGGCCGGGACCGGCGCCAGCATGTCTTCCTTGCGCTTGATCAGGGTCGAAGTGTTGTAGCTGGCCGCCTCGAAACCGTGGCCGTGGGTGATGGCGTCGGTCGGGCAGGCTTCCACGCAATAGCCGCAGAAGATGCAGCGGTTGTAATCGATGTTATAAACCTTGGCGTAGCGCTCGCCGCCGGAGATGCGCTCGCGCTCGGTGTTTTCCGCGGCCTCGATGTAAATGCAATTGGAAGGGCACGCCGCGGCGCACAAGAAACACGCGACGCATTTCTCCATGCCGTTGACGTCGCGTTGCAGCACGTGGACGCCGCGGAACCGCTCCTCGAACTTGGCCGGCTCATCGGGGTAGTATTCGGTGACGGTCGGCGACAGCATCTCCTTCAGCGTGACGCTCATGCCTTTAGCGATGGCCGCGGCGGCGCCGAATACATCAATCTTGGTGGACATGGAGTCTGATTTTATTGTAGCGTGGCTCCGCACGGCCGGCAGTCAATCCTGGTTATTCGTAATCAAGCGCGCGCCGCGGTTGCGGGTGATGTAGTTGTATACCCACTCGACGAAGACCAGCAGGCGGTTCTCGAATTCCACCAGGTACATCAGGTGCACGAACACCCACAGGAACCACGCCGGGAAACCGGCCACGTGCAGCCAGCCGAACTGCGCCACAGCCCGGTTCCTGCCAATGGTGGCCAGGGTGCCTTTGTCGAAATAGCGGAAGGGGCGCATGGACTGGCCGCGAAGTTTCTTCACCAGCAGATCGGCCACGTAGCGGCCTTGCTGCATGGCCACGGGCGCCAGGCCGGGCAACGGCTTGCCATCCTGGGTGAGGCTCGCCAGGTCGCCGATGACGTGGATCTCCGGATGGCCGGGGACACTAAGGTCCGGTTCGACCAGCACTCTTCCGGCGCGGTCGAGCGGAGCGCCGGCGCGTTCCGCCAGCCTCCGTCCCAGGCTGGAAGCGCGCACGCCGGCCGCCCAAAGCACGGTGCGGGCGGCGATATGCTCGGTCTGCCCGCCGGCCTCGACGGTGACTCCTCCGGCGTCAATCGCGGTGACGCGCGCGCTCAGGCGCGGCCGCACGCCGAGGGCGATCAGCTGCCGCTCGGCTTTGTGCGAGAGGTCCTGCGCGAAGGCAGGCAGCACGCGGTCCTCGCCTTCGATCAGCAGGATGCGTGATTCAGCCGGATTGATGTGATGGAAATCGCGCCGCAGCGTGTCGTTGGCAATCTCGCCCAGCGCCCCGGCAAGTTCCACGCCGGTCGGGCCGCCGCCCACGATCACGAAGGTGAGCCACGCATGCCGCTGCGCGGGGTCCGGCTCGCGTTCGGCCTTTTCATAAGCCAGCAGAATGCGGCGGCGGATTTCGGTGGCGTCTTCGACCGTCTTCAACCCGGGCGCCAGCAGCTCCCATTCATCGTGGCCGAAATAGGTATGGCTGGCGCCGGTCGAGATCACCAGGTCGTCATAGGGCCGCTCGCCGTCGGCAAGAATCACGCGGCGGTTGGCGATATCGAAATCCACCACCTCTGCGAGCAGCACTTCCGTGTTGCGATGGCCGCGCAAGACCACGCGCAGCGGGGATGCGATCTCGCCCGGCGAAAGCCCGCCGGTGGCTACCTGGTAAAGCAGCGGCTGGAAGAGATGAAAGTTGCGGCGATCGATAACGGTGAGGGCGAGCGGGGCCTTGCCAAGCCGCTTGGCTGCGTAGAGGCCGGCGAAACCGCCGCCGACAATCACCACCCGGTGCGCGCCCGGCGCCTGGTCCGGGCCCGGCTGGCCCTGGTCTTTCACCCCCGCACCCTCACAATCGCCCTACTAGAGGGGCAGGCCCTCGGCCTGCATCCCTCGCAATCCCTTTCTTCCTCGATGGTAGCGCAGGACCGCTTCGGGCTCTTTCTACCCTCCGCCAGCCGCCCGGCCGCCGTTGCCAAAAACACAACAGCGGGCGCAGCGTTCACACTTACCAGCGCCCACACCTGCGCTACTATTGAGGGGAGAACCCGGCACACGGCCGGACCAGCAGGGGCAGGCAAATGAGTCGACGCGCGTTTGGTTTCGGAAAAGGGATTGGAGCGGCGGCGTTGTGGTTGGGCGCGGCGGCAATCGTGTCCGCGCAGACCTTCACCGCCTATTCGTTGCCCGCCAGCTACAGCCAGCCGAAGGGAATCACGGCCGGCCCGGATGGAGCGCTCTGGTTCACTGAATACAACAACAACAAGATTGGACGTATATCGTTGAGCGGGGTCATCACCGAATACCCCGTGCTCTCGGTGGCCAGTTGCCCTTACTCGATCACCGCCGGCCCGGACGGCGCGCTTTGGTTCACCGAGTATCATGCGAACAATATAGGGCGCATCACCACGGCTGGAGCGGTCACCGAGTACGCGGTGCCCACGGCGTCGGCATTGCCGCTCGGGATCACGACCGGCCCCGATGGCGCGCTGTGGTTTACGGAGGCGGCCACCAACAACATCGGACGCATAACCACGGCCGGAGCGTTTGCCGAGTATGCGATCCCCACGCAGCCGGCCGGCGCCTACGATATCGCGACCGGGCCCGACGGCAACCTCTGGTTCACCGAAGAGGCCGGCAACAATATCGGACAGATCACTCCGACCGGCGTAGTCACCGAGTTTCCGGTGCCCACGTCGGCGTCCCTGCCGTCGGCCATCCTCAAGGGCCCGGATAATGGGCTCTGGTTCACAGAGTGGGCGGGAAACAAGATCGGCAGGAGCGACACCAGCGGTAATATCGTGGAATACCGGATTCCCGCCGGCATCGCCTACCCTCTGGCGCTCACCATCGGTTCCGATGGCGCACTGTGGTTTACCGAAGGCGCCGTTACCAACCAGATTGGCCGCATCACGCTTGGTGGCGCCATCAGCGAATACCCCTTGGGACCTCTTCAGACGCGCATTGCCGCCCCGGTTACAGGGTATGCGCCCGCCGCTCCCGCGTATCCGGGATGGCTCGCCGCCGGCCCGGACGGAGCGATCTGGTTCACCGAGGCCATCGGTGCCATCGTCCGCTTCAGCGTCCCCACGGCCACCAGCAAAGCACGCCACCCATTGTGAACCTGGGGCAGTGCCCGCTCAGCGTGGCGCACCGCTTTTTCTTGCCCACCGGCCGATTCGGTAATATGAAGCCATGCCCTGCTTGCTGCTGGCGCTCGTGCTGGCTTTTCCGCGCGTCGTGATGGTGGCGATGTTTCTTTTCAGCAACTATCTCCAGCGGGCCTATCACGGCATCCTGCTGCCGGCGCTGGGATTCGTGTTTCTGCCACTGACGACGATTGTCTACGCCTGGCTTACGAACACACACCGGCCGATGGTGGGCCTGAACGCGCTGTTTCTGGTGCTTGCCGTAGTAATTGACCTGGGCGGCCTGGGCGGCGGGGCGCGGCGCCGGCGGCACGACTGACGGCGCTGTGGAAAGGATGCGCCCGCTAGCTCTTGAGCTCCTCGACGATTTCCGCCGCCACGGCGCGGGCCTTCTCGACGGCGCCCGGCTCCAGGCTGATTGCGCCCACGCGCGCGTGGCCACCACCGCCGTAGCGTTCGCAGATCGTGGCCAGGTTGTGCTTCGGTTCCGCCGGCGCCCACGGGTTGGAGCCGACGGAGATCTTGGTGCGTGCACTCGACGGGCTGACTGAAACCGTGTAAACCGAGGCCGGGAACAGGAAATACGGTATGAACTTGTTGTAGCCTTCGACGTCGTGGCCCGACAAATCGAAGTAGACTACGCCGTCCCGCTGCTCGGCCCGGTCGCGGATGATCTCGATCGACTCCAGGTGGCGCTGGTAAAGGGGCCGATACAGCGCCTGAATCTCCGGATCGGCGACGATCTCTTCCAGACGCGCATGTTGCATCCGCACGATGATCTTCTGCACGATATCGGAGCCTTTGGCGGCTTCGATGACCAGCGTCAGCTTCATCGCCGGGGCTCCCAGTTCCACCGCCGTCCGGGCGTCCGGGTATTGAGCGCCGTCGATAACCAACGACCACTCGACCAATTCGCTCAAGTCCGGCGCGGCGAAGCCAAAGCGCTGGCGGGCCACGTCTGCAATGAACGCGGTGCAGGATTTGTAGCGCGGGTCGTAAAGCTTGCGTCCGCTCGTGTCGCGGCGGAAATCCTCGGCATCCTCCTGGCTGAGGAAAGCGCTTTGGTGATGATCGAACCACCAGGTGAGGCGCGGGTTACTCGAGTATTTGAAATCGACGATGGCGTTTTCGTCGCCATCGAACAGCTCCGGAGAGAAGACCTGCGCGGCCCGGTGGGCCATGCCCGTATAGCGGAACTTCGCATCCGGGTGAACCGCCCCCGCGATGAAGCGGCTGAAGAAGGCAGCCGACGCTGCCCCGTCAAAACAATGGTCGTGGTACAGCACCCTTACTAGCATGGATGGAGGAGGAAAACCTTTAATCCTGCCTGAAGTTGGCAAGAAATGCAACTGCTACTCCAGTGAAGTTCAAGCGCCGCGCCCTGGGCAATGCGCTGCAACAGTTTTCACGCCGGAGTTCAGCCACTTTGCGGAATTTGCGCGCAATGGCAACCGGCTGGTTCCTGGTCGCTACAGCGCCCTCTCCAGCCTAAGTGGAGGAGTCCGCGGAATGTGAAGCTGGCAGTCACAGCGCACGCGAAAATCGGAACTTAAAGTCTGCCAAGCAGTTACAGAACCGCTGCCGGAGGGTTCCCGCAGGCCAGCCAGTTACCATTGGGGCGGGAAGAGGGAATCGCAGGATGCGCCCTTTGAGACGGCTTATATTGGCATACAAGAACTTCGCGGCCAACCGGAACGTCAGCCACATCGGACTCGGCGTCGCGGCACTGAACACGGCGAAGGTGCTGCGCGCGAACGGCGTCGCGGCAGAGGTCTGGCCCATCGCCAACGCCGCGGAATTGGGCAGCCGGCTGGATTCCTCGGTTTCGCACGTGGTCACTTCGGCACCGTGGATACCGGTAGACCATTGGCAGCGCCTGACCGCGGAAAACCCCGATGTTACGTTCGCGGTGAATTGCCACTCCAACGTCGGGTTCCTGCAAGCCGACGCGAACGGAGTAAGGCGGCTGCGGGACGGCCTGGAACTGGAGCGCGCGACGTGGAACTTCCATGTGGCCGGAAACAGCCGAAAGTTCTGCAACTGGATTCATGCCGCGTATAGGTCTCCGTGCGCGTACCTGACGAACCTGTACTATCTGGAGCCGGAGCGGCACTACCCACGGACGCCGTTCGGCGGCGGAACGCTGCGGGTGGGGGCATTCGGCGCCACACGGCCGCTCAAGAACCTGATGAGCGCGGCGGGCGCGGCCCTGGAAATCGCCGGCCGCCGCAACGCGCCGCTGGAGTTCTGGGTTTCGGCGGGGCGCTCCGAGGGCGGACCGGGGATCATGGACGCGGTGCGGGCGATGATGGCCGGACTGCCGCACGTTCGACTGGTGGAGAACGGGTGGCAAACATGGCCGCGCTTTCGCGAGACGGTGCGGCACATGCACCTGCTGGTGCAGCCGAGCTACACCGAATCGTTCAATATGGTGACGGCTGACGGCGTTGCGGAGGGGGTGCCGTCAGTGGTTTCGGATGCCATCGACTGGGCGCCCAGGGCGTGGAAGGCGGGATTCGACCATGTTGACGAAATTGCCCAGGTCGGCACCCACCTGCTGGCGGATCCGTACGCGGCGGCAGAAGGCTTCCGGGCGCTGGAAGCCCACAACGCGGAGGGGCTGCGGTGCTGGAAAAGCTATCTGGAAGCGGCCTGAAGCGTTCACGTCACGCGGCTGACACCGTCCGAGTCCTTGAAGCTCCCACGGATGCCAGGGTTCTAATTCAAAAAGTAAGTCCGGTAAAGCGTGTCCCGCTGTTTGGGGACGAAGCCGGCGTCACGAATGATGCGGCGCAGTTCCTCTTCGGAGGCGCGATAGTGGGCGCCGGCGGCGGAGACCACGTTCTCTTCGATCATGATGCTGCCCACATCGTTGCCGCCGAAACGCAGGCCGAGCTGGCAGGTCTTGAGCCCTTGCGTGACCCAGGAGGATTGCACGTTCTCGATGTTATCGAGGTAGATGCGCGAGATGGCCAGCGTTTGCAAGTACTCGACGGCGGTGGCTTCCTCTTTGACGAAGCGGCCGAGCGAAGTGTTTGCGCGCTGATAGGTCCAGGGGATGAAGGCGGTGAAGCCGCCGGTTTCCTCTTGCAGATTGCGGACCAGCTCCAAATGGTTCATCCGCTGCTCGATGGTTTCGCCGCAGCCGAACATCATGGTGGCGGTGGTACGCATGCCGAGCTGGTGGGCCGTGCGGTGAACGTCGATCCACTCCTGCACACCGCACTTGAGGCGGCTGATGCGCTGACGGACCGCATCATCCAGGATCTCGGCGCCGCCGCCGGGGATGGAATCGAGGCCGGCATCCATCAGGCGCTGTATCGTGTCGCGCAGGCTGAGGCCGCTGACCTCGGCGATGTTGACGACCTCGGGGGCAGAGAGGCAGTGCAAGTGAATGCGGAAGCGCTGCTTGATGCCGCGGAACAGGTCTTCGTACCACTCGATCTTGAGGTCGGGGTGCAGCCCGCCCTGCATCAGAACGCCGGTGCCGCCGAGGTCAATGGTCTCCTGAATTTTCTGGTAGATGGTCTCGTTGGGAAGGACGTAGCCTTCGGCGTGGCCCATCGGCCGGTAGAAAGCGCAGAAGCTGCAGTACTCGGTGCAGAAATTGGTGTAGTTGATGTTGCGATCGATGATGTAGGAGACGATCCCCTCGGGGTGCCACTTGCGGCGCACCGCATCGGCAGCCATGCCGATGCCGATCAGGTCGTCGGAAGCAAACAGCGCCAGCGCCTCTTCACGCGAAATCATAGGAATCCCCAGCCGGTACTTTCAAGATAGCAAAAAGCGGGGGCGAGACCGCCGACAGAGCGGCCGAAGTCACCAGGAAAGGACTGCAAGAAGAAATGAAAGCGAAACGCAGATATGGATGGAAGCCGGACGTGCCGGACCACCGCGACCTGGTTTACAGGCCGCGGCGAACTGTGCCGGTGCCCGCGGACCTGGATATGCGGCAGGAGCAGCCGCCGATTTTCGACCAGGGGCAGCTTGGCTCCTGCACGGGAAACGGAATCGCCGGGGAACTGGAAGCGCAGGAACTGGCGCAGAGCGAGCAACTCGAGGTGCTATCGCGGCTGTTCATCTATTACAACGAGCGCGCGATGGAAGGCACGGTTACCGAGGATGCCGGCGCGTCGATCCGCGACGGAATCAAGAGCGTAGGTGTGCAGGGTGTGTGCCCGGAATCGGAGTGGCCGTATACCGTGAGCAAGTTCGCGGTGAAGCCGCCGAAGCACTGCTATGCCGATGCCCGGAAGCTCAAGGCGATCCATTACAGCAGCGTGCCGCAGGATTTGAACTCGATCAAAGGGGCGCTGGCGTCCGGGCGGGGCATCGTGTTCGGGATCTCGGTTTACGACTCTTTCGAGTCGGACGAGGTGGCGAAAACGGGAGTGGTGCCGATGCCGGACCCGAGCGAGAGCTTGCGCGGGGGCCACTGTGTGCGATTGGTCGGCTACACCGACAACGGCATCAACGGCCTTCCGGTGCAGCATTTCATCGGGGCGAACTCGTGGGGCACGGACTGGGGCCTCGCAGGCTACTTCGCCATTCCCTATGCCTACGTCACTAACCAGAATCTGGCAGGTGACCTCTGGGTTGTGACGGCGGTGTCGTAGGGCGCCGCGCCAGATCAGTAAATCAGCAAGGAGACGAACCATGAATAGAAGGACATTCAGGCTCATTTTGGCCATCCTGCCGGCGCTGGCGGCCGCGGGCTGCCTCTCGGCGCAAGCGCCCGACGCGGTCAACTACGCACCGGGCTATTTTGTCGGCGCGGGAACCGAATACAACCGCTACAATACGGCTGCGCCTTCAGTCGCGGGGTGGACCACGTTTGCCGTGCAAGTGGGACAGAGCAAGGTGTACTCCTGGTCCACCATCGAATTGACCAGTGCCACCAGCACGGCCAGAACCGGCGCGGGATACCTGTTTGCGCAAACCGGCAACTGGTCGTTGGCTGCGCTAGGAGACGCCGGACTGGCGATCTCGCCCGTGGCCACGCTGGGATCGTTCAGCGGTGGAGGAGCTATCTTTTACGACATCGGACAGCGCCTTAACAAGGGGCATTTCTATCTCACCGGAGTGATGCGGGTGACGGTGATCACGTCCAATTCGGTGCAGCCGGTGTTTGGTTTTGGTGTGGGGAAGAGCTTTTGAGGAGGCACTAATGAACTTAGCAATCCCTTCCTGGTTGACCGGCGCAGTGGTAGCAATCGTCCTATCCGCGGCGGCGCGCGCGCTGCCGGATCCAGCGCCGTTGGGCTCGCGATGGTACCTGTGGTTTTACCGGTTCACGCAGAACCTGTTGGCGAATTTCGATAAGACACAGAAAGCCTAAGTTGATTCGGCGCTGGTGCGCAGGCGGCGGGTTGAGCTACTCCCCCGATTACGCCGAGGCAGCAGCTAATTCGGGCTGCGAAGCTTGCGCAAACAGGTAGATCGTGAACAGCGGCTTGGAGTCGCCCTTGCCCCAGCGATTCACCTGCCATTTGGCGCGGAGATAGCGCACCTGAGGCCGGTCCGTGAGGTCGAGCGCGATCTGGTAAGTGCCGCAATAGAATTTTTGCGGAAATGAAGCCACCGGCTTAGCGCCCCAGTCAGTGCCGTCGGCCGAGCCCCAAATTGAGATATCGATGCTTTGCTGTTCCATGATGCGTGTTATGCCGAGGGTCAGAACCAGCGTTCCGCCCATTTGGCCGCCGAGATCGATCTCAGACCCGGCGCCGGCTTCGCGTACGGTGGTTTCCGGCAGCAGAAACTCTTGCAACATAGGCTTACGCTTCGCTCGCATGGCAACTACAGGAGCTTGAGAAGTTGTGATCGAGCTGCTTCTAGCGTCTCATATTTTTTACGGAAACAAAAGCGGATTTGCCGTCAGCCGCCGTCCGGATGTGTGTAAAAGCTCGAACGGGGCACTGCCACTACCTCCAATTTATCAATTAGATGACGAACCGGGCTCAAGTCGTCCTTAAATCCGAATCCGGATGTGTTGTGGATCACATAGCACGCGCCTTTTAGGGCAACCGCGGACGGAAGCCAGCCACCTTGAGTGACTCGATCCTGTGATTGCGCTGGCCCAGGTAATCCGCCGCCAGTTGGGCATAATGAGAATCCGGCATCGCCAAAGCCACGATGCCGGCTTGCTATAAGGGAGCCGCCGCTCTACTTCGCTTTGCGAAACAGCTTGCGCAGGATCCGCACGGCCCGATCGACTTCCTTTTCGGTGATGATATAAGGCGGCAGGAAGCGGAGCACGGAGTCGTGTGTGCAGTTGATGAGCATGCCTTCGGCCATGGCGTCCAGTACCAATTGTTTGCCGGGGATAGCCAGTTCGACGCCCAGCATCAGGCCGCACCCGCGGACTTCCCTGACGAAGGAATGCTTGCGGGCCAGCGCCTCCAGCGAATCCTTGAAATATCCGCCCACCCTTTGAATGGCGGGCAGCAACTCATCCAGAATGTCGAGGAACTCCAGCGCCACGCGGCACGTCAGTGGGCCTCCACCAAAAGTAGTTCCGTGCATGCCGGGCTTAATGGCCGCGGCGGCTTTTTCGTTGGCCAGAATGAACCCAAGCGGCAGGCCGCAGGCCACCGGTTTGGCAGCCACGACCACGTCCGGCAAAATCACCGGCTGGAAAAGCTGGTACGCAAAATGCACGCCCGGGCGGCCCACGCCGCATTGCGTTTCATCGGCCACCAGCAAGGCGTCATAGCGGGTGGCAAGCTCGCGTGCCTTGGCGGCGAATTCGGCGGTGAGCGGGTTAATGCCGCCCTCGCCCTGGATCATCTCCAGAATGATGCCCGCGGTGCGCTCGTTGAAGGCTGCCTCAAGCGCCACGACGTCATTCATGGGGACGAATTTCACGCCCGGAATGAGTGGCTCGAAATCGCTGCGGTATTTGGCTTGCCCGGTGACCGAAAGCGCCCCCAGCGTTCTCCCATGGAACGAGTTATCCAGCGAAATGATCTCGAACTTATCCGCATGGATGGCGCGGCCGTGCCCATGCACCATCTTGAGCGCGCCCTCGACGGCCTCGGTTCCGGTGTTGGCGAAAAAGGCGCGCTGGAGGCCGCTGATTTGCACCAGCCGCTTCGCCAGCGGCCCCTGATACGGGTGGTAGTAAAGATTGGAAGAATGGATCATCAGCCCAGCCTGCTGGCGGATTACCTTGGTAATGCGCGGATGCGCGTGGCCGAGCGCGTTGACGCCGATGCCGGCCATCAGGTCCAGGTAACGGCGGCCTTCCAAATCGTAAACCCAGCAACCCTTGCCGCGCTCGAGCGCCAGCGGATAGCGGGCGTAATTCTGCAGCAGGTACTCTTTTTCCAGGTCCATCAGCTCCTGGGCGCGTTGTGCGCCGACAGGAGGAAGAGCGGTCGTCATTTACTCATGATAACGCGAGCGCGAATGCAGCCCAGCAGCGTCAAGCCAACGAACCGAACGCCGCTTCGAGTTCGGTGCACGCGTGGCGGTCGCCGATTCGCGTGGTGACTTCGATGCCCTGCCGATACACCGCGCGCGCCTCTTCCAAGCGGCCCAGCCGCTCCAGTGTCTGGCCGGCGTGCAGATAAGTGGCAGCGTAATCCGGATGAGCGGCCATCAGTGCGCGGAACTCCCGCACCGCGCCTTCCAGGTCGTCCGCGTTGCGGTACTCCATCGCCAGGCCGTAGCGCGCGAAGATGTCGTTCGGGTTCGCGGCCACCATCCCTTTCAGAATCTCCAATCGGTTGCTCGCCATGATTGTGCTACCATACCTCCCGGATGTCGTGCCCCTGTTTCTTGCCCGTCGAGCCGCGCCCATACGCGGCGGCCTCGCGGCGGGCCATGCTGCCGCTAGGCGACGCGTGGACGGGCATCTGCCGCGCCGTGCCGGACGACCTCTTCCGCCCTGACGATTCGACGCTCGACACTTTCTGTAACCTCGGCTACGCCCGCGGCCGCTGCGCGCGGTTTCCCGCCGATCATGGTCCGGACGCCGTGCGTTTTACAATCGTCTCCAATGACGGTGCCGTTCTTCGACTGTACTACGTTCTGGAGCGCGATCACCGGCCCTTCGCTCACGGAGCGCTGGAATTCTCCGTGGCGCAAAACGAACTCACCACACCGGCCGAAGGCGCCCTGACCGCCGCGCAGGCGCGCGCCTATGCCGCCAGCTATCTGCGGCGGACAAGTGAATCGGATAGGCTCTGAAGAGAAGATTGAAGGAGTGTCATGCAAGGTAAACCCGTACGCGAATCCGCTTCCGAATACTCCGAGCTGGCGCTGCCGATTGATGCCAACGGCTGGGGGCACGTGTTGGGTGGCAAAGTGATGCACCTGGTTGACCTGGCAGCCGCCATGGCGGCGATGCGGCACGCGCGCCGCGGCGTGGTCACCGCGGCGGTGGACAGCCTCCACTTCCTGCACCCGGTGAACATCGGGGAGCTGATCATGCTGCGCTCAGCCGTGAATCGTGTCTTCCGCACCTCGCTCGAAGTGGGCGTGCGCGTAGTCACCGAGAATCTGCTCACCGGCTCCCAGCGGCATACCTGCTCCGCTTACCTGACCTTCGTCGCCATGGACGAGAACGGCGTGCCGGCCACGGTTCCGCCGGCGATTCCCGAAACCGAGGCTGAGCAGCGCCGCTTCCGCGAGGCCGGCGAGCGCAGGGAGTATCGGCTCGCCATGCGCAACCGCATCCGCGATTAGTGCCCAGACCGTGTGAAGCGGCTCCTTTGTGGGGCAGCTTGGCAAGCTGCGGTCGGATTGCCAATCGGACCGCGCGGCGGTTGGCAACCGCCGCGCAGGATGCCATCCTGCCCCACGGCCCCCCGCTCAATCTCCGGACACCCGCTCCCACTCGCGCGCAGGCGGGTTCGACGCCGCCAGCGCGCCGACGCTCACATGGATCTGCGGCATGGCGCCGGTTTCGAAGGCGTCCGCCATGCCCTCGAGTTTCTCGCGCAACATCTGCCGCCGCAGCCTGGCTTCGAACTCACGGAGCTGCTCTTCGATGCGGCCGGCTTTGTGCTTGTCGCGGATCATGTCCTCGCGATAGCGCTTCAGGAAGTAGCCGATGGTCTCCACGCGGATCTTGATCGAGCCGGTGGGCTTGTTCTCGTCGATGTCCTTGAAGCAAAAATACGGCGTGCCGGAATGTTCGACGATCTCCTCGACCACGGAATAAATAGGCGCGTCGTGGCCGCACTTGAAGCTGGATAGCTCGAGCGCGACCAGGTTGGGATGGCGGGCCACGTATTTGGCCGCCCAAACTTTGCGGCTGGTGTTCTCGCTGTAGGAATTCTTCCATACGTCGGTGATGGCCATCGGGTGCGGAATCTCGCCGGCCAGCACGTCATCGCCGAAAAGGCGCCAGACGATGTCGTCGTCGATCGGCAGGCAGTCCTCGGTGAACACCGGGTAACCCAGCTTCTGGAACTCCTCGAGGATTTCGTGATTGATGCCGGGATCGTTGTGATACGGCCGGCCTAGCAGCACCACGCCCAGCTTGTCCTGGCGTTCCAGTTCCTCCAGCGCCTCGCGCGCGGCGCCGCGCATGGTGACGTTATTGAACAGGTCAAGCGCGCGGTAGCCCTCCTCAATCGCTCGATGGTTTTCTTCCGGCGAGAGGCCCAGAATGTCGCGGAACTGCTCGTACATCTGCCGCTCGAAAATGTCCGGCTTGGAGATGTTGACGAACGTGTCCAGGTACGTCACGCCCTTTTCGGCGAACAGGTCGCCTTCTTTGGTAAACGCCGCCTTCACCGCTTCCGGCGTCGCAGCCACCGTGGGGCAGGAGCGGCTGGCCTGCACGGAATGCAGGTCGCTGGTCAGACAATCGATCATCGGGAAGAAAATGATGTCGAGCGGCTTCTTGGCATGGACGCGGTAGAGCAAATTGTGGACGTGGGGAATGCCCAGCTTGGAGGGGAAGCACGGGTCGATGGCGCCGCGCTTGGCGCCCTCTTTATACAACTCCTCGCTCGAGAAATCGGAGTAGACGATGTTCTCCGCTTTGACGCCGAGCGACGCGAAATAGCCGGTGAACACGGGCGTCTGCGAATACATGTTCAGTACGCGCGGCATGCCAATGCGCAGTTGGGCGCGCTTGCTTATCAGGGCGGCCCGCTTCTTTTGCGCCGGCGTGATCTGCAGCTTGGGCGGCGCGTCGGCCACCAGCGGCGGATCGGGCACGCGGAAGACCGCTTTGGCGGCCATTTCCACGAAATTCGGATTAGCCTTTTTTACCTTGTCGAGATCGCCCTTGATCACGCGCATTTCCTCGATGTTCTCGACCGTCCCTTTTTCGCAGGTGGCGATAATCAGCCGCTGCGCCCCGGCTTCCAGCGGCACCTTGGTCTTCACCGGCGGCTTGTAATCGAGGTTCACCAGCGAAGTCTTGACATCGATGAATGTGCGCAGGCACTTGTTCTTGCAGAAGTAGCAGCGCGTGCTCTCGTTGCGGGTGGTCCTGTATTGGATGCCGCGCGCCGCCTCCAGGCCGATGAACGTCGACTTGCGGCCGTTATCGAACAGCCGGCCAGCTTCGAGCGCGGCCCCGATGGCACCGGCTTCGCCGCAGTGTTCGTGGACGATGACCTCCGCTTGTACGTCCTTGCCCTTGAAACGCGACTCGATGAAATCCACCTGCGCCTTCACCGCCGCCAGGTTGTACTGCGTGCCGCCCTGCAACAGGAAGCGGCGGCCGATGGCGGAGAGATTCGGAATTTGCGAAACGTAGAGCCAAATGTTCTTGGGCAGCACGTTGCACAAGCCGGCCATGATTTCTTCCGGCTTCCATCCCTGGCGCTGGAAATCGACGATGTCGGACTGCATGAACACCGCGCAGCCATAACCGAACGACGGAAATCCCTTGGCCCCGAAAGCCGTGTCCGCGTATTCCTCCACCGGCACGTTGAAGCCCTGCGCGGTGGATTGCAGGAAGTAGCCGTTGCCGGCCGAGCACTGCGTGTTGAGCTTGAAATCCTTCACGCGGCCGTGCTTGAGGATGATGATCTTGATATCCTGGCCGCCCACGTCGCAGATGACGTCCACGTCATCGTAGAAATGCAGGCCGGCTTCGGTGTGGGCCACCGTTTCGACCAGCGCCGCGTCGGCGCCCACCACATCCTTGAGGATGTCTTTCGCGTAGCCGGTGGTGCCCACGCCCAGAATCTTCAAGTCCGCGCCCTGGTCAAGAATCTGCCGATTAAGTTTTTCGAGCACCTCGATGGTGTCCTCGATCGGGTTGCCTTTCGAGAGCTGGTAAGTTTTGGCCAGAATGCGGCGCTTGTGGTCCCTGGAAATCAGCACGGCCTTGGTGGACGTCGACCCGCCATCGATGCCGACGAAGCCTTCCACCAATTCGCCCGGCTGGAAGGTCGCCGGTACGAACCTCTTGGGACGGTACTTGCGTTTGAATGCGTCCAGATCGGCGTCATCCTTGGCCAGTCCGCCACCGCCGCCACGCTTGGATTTCTCCTCGTCGCGGCCTATGTCGACATACCACGCCAGCTTGTCCCATCCCAGGTATTGGCCGACCTCGTCGTCTTCCGTCTTGCCGAACTCCACCGAACCGATGGCGGCGAAATACTGCGCGTTGTCCGGCGTCTTTACCAGCTCTTCGGGCGGCACGCCTTCCGGCAGCGGCGTGCCGCGCTCTTCCCAGATTTTCGGGATGTTGTGCTTCCAGCAGTCGCGCATGCCCTGGATGTAACAATTCGGGCCGCCCAGCAGCAGCACCACCGGCTGCAGCGTATTGCCGCGCGTCAGCACGGAAAGATTCTGCATCACGATGGCTTCGAACAGCGATGCCATCAGCTCATTCGGCGGGACGCCCATTTTCTGCAAGCCGTTGATATCGGTCTCGGCAAACACGCCGCACTTGCCGGCCACCGGATGCAGTTTCATCCCCTGGTACCCCATCTGGCAGAGCTGGTCGGCGGGAATACGCAGCTTGGCGTTGATTTTGTCGATCACCGCACCGGTGCCGCCGGCGCACTTGTCGTTCATCGACGGAATCTTTTTCTTGCGGCCCGTCTCGGGATCCTTCTTGAAGATGATGATCTTGGCGTCCTGCCCGCCCAGTTCGATCACCGAGCCGCACTCGGGATAGAGCCGCTCGACAGCGAGCGAAACCGCGTTGACTTCCTGCACGAACTTGGCGCCCAGATATCCGCCCAGCCCATTGCCGCCTGAGCCGGTGACGAACATGCGCGAGTTGGCGGTGCGGAAGCCTTCGACCTCCGTGTCAAATCGCCGGCAGAATTCGAGCACCTTTTCCGGCTGCTTGGTGTCGTGCCGCTGGTAGTCCTGCCACAGAATCTGGTCGGTGGCGGCATCGATCACCACCGCTTTCACCGTGGTCGAGCCGACGTCCATGCCGATGAGGAAGTGTTTATCCATTTGCGATTCCGTTCCCGCCGAATGTGCGATCAGGCGCCGGCCGGGCCGGGCATGCCCAGCCCCTACGAGTGAGTTCTCTGCGCGATGTGATAGACGAAGTTGGCGGCCTGGCCGACCACGCCCTTGGTATGCGGCACGCGATAAGTCGGACGCCGGGTTTCCGGATGCTGGCCGACCCAAGCGCGGCAGGCGTCCAGCGTCAAGCCGGTGCGCTCCAGCGCTTCGGCGAATTCCTTCTTGGCCTTGTTCTTGGCTTCGCCCAGCGCCATCTGTACGCGGCTGTGGGCGTTGATCTCGCCTTCGCCCGAGGTCTCGATAGGCAGGTAGATCATGTCCTTGTAATTGGAGACCACGGCCGATTGCGCGCCATCGGATTGCGTCGACGGCATGCAGCCGAACGGCTTCAACGAGAGCACCATGTGGGCCAGGTCCTTGTTCGAGTAATAAATGTTCTTGGCGACTTCCAGGTGGCCTTCGCCGCCGCCGGCGCGCGAATTATAGAACGGATGCCCGATGCGCTGCAGCTCATATTGGTCGGCAAGGTGGTGCGCGATGCCGCCCAGCGCCTCCACGATCTTGTGGTATTCGTTCTTGAAAATGGCCTCCGCCAGCTTCAGCTTGGCCACTTTCTGGCGGAAGCCGATCTCGATTTTCGCGCGCGTTCCGAGCCGCCACAACGGGGGCAGCACGGCGCCTTCTTCCAGCCCCTTCAAGTCTTTGTATTTCTGAATCACCTGGTGGATCATGTACATGATCCAGGTGCCGATCGGTTCCACCAGCACCTGCGCGCCCTCGCGCTGCAGGAAGCGGAACATGTTGAAATTGCCGTCGCCTTCAGTGGTCTGCGCCCAGAATTCACCGGTGATTTTGACGATCGGCTTCACGCGCAGACGATCGATTTGGATACTGTCGAACCGGTCGCGGCAGTGCTGGAGCGCGGGCATGTAGTCGTCGCCCTTGATCTGGTTCACGAATTTGCCAATGTATTGCGCGGTATCGGAGAAACCGCCGAGATAGCGCGACAGATTCCCATTGAGCCGCCACGGGCGCTTGGTCTTGAAGACCTGGTGCAGGTACTCCATACCTTCGTCGAGCACCGTGTCGGTCGCGCCCGCCTCGATTTCATACGGGCGGATCGCGTAGGCAACCTCGTTCATCACGTCGCCGCAGTTCAGCGCGTTGAGGATGCCTAGGAAGAAATCCAGGTTCATCTCCAGGCCGGCCTCGGCGTCGGACTGGCTCAGGCCGCCGGACTGCTGGAACAGCAGCACGCGGAACCCGTCGAATCCGGCGTTGCGCAGCGCCAGCCGGTATTCGGCTTCATACATGCCGAAGCGGCACGGGCCGCAGGCGCCGGCGGTGAAGAACACGTGGTTGTCGATGATCTCCTGCTTGCTGAGACCTTGCTCTTCGAGGGTTTGTAAATACTGCACCAGGTTGCCGACGGTGAAGTAAGTGGGATTGCATTGGCCATTATTGCCGTACTCTTTGCCAAGCTGAAACGCGCGCACGTTGGGCGTGGGCACCGGCCGGGCCTTGTAACCCAGCCCCTCCAACGCGCCATGCACCAGCTTCTCGTGTTTCCAGGTCAGCCCGCCAAACAGCAGCGTGGTGACGGCGCGCTCCTGCTTGGTGAACGGACGCTCCGCGGGCCGTTTGAAGTGATGAACGTTCTGCTTGGGCACGCCGGCTTCGCGCTCCAGGCGCGCGCGTTCTTCGGCCAGCCTTTGCTGGATTACGTCTTCAATAGAACCGATCTGCACGAGGTTGGCAGACGGCGACAGGTGTGGTTCTACAGTCTGAGTGCTCATAGCTATCCCAAAAATCCCTTGATTGAGGTCATCTTGCGCCGATAATCGATTGAAAAGGAACAGCTATCCATCGAACGGTGAGTTTCGAATCGGAACGGAGGAATTGAAGGGGTGAGCGGAAGGCCGCCAGCAGCGGCTGTAACTCACTCGAATTCAGTCATTTGTGACAGATCGGACATGTCGCGTGGGCGGGGCAGCCCTCCGGCTTTCGGGTCCGTTCCGGATTTCGCTGTCAGCCAATTACTCAACCGAAACTTTGATGGCAATCTGCGGCCCGATGGGTTTGACTCGCAATCCGATGACGCCGGAAGCCGCCTGCGGGCCGGCGTGCACGGTGAGCACGGCCTTGCCGCCTGCGGTGACGGATGTGTTGTCCAGCTTGGCCTCCACGCCCGGAACCTGCTGCGCGATTTCCAGGCTTATCAACCCGGGCGTGCCGTTGGAAATGACCACCTGATCGCTGGCTCCGGGCTTGAGACCGAGGGTGGTCTTATCCGCCTGGATCAGACTAAAGAACTGGTCGACGCTGGTGGGAATCGCCGGCGGCGTTGGTGCACCGGCGACTGGGGAAGTGCTGGTGCCGCCCGCCTGCGGCGCCAGTGTCATCTTTCCGAACGGCGTGATTAGCAGCGAATCTTTGTCCACATACCACATCCACTGCCCGTCCTCGATTTTCCAGTTGAAAGGTGTGAGCAGCTTGAGGGTCTTACCCTGAAAACCGGGTGCGGCCAGATAATGCTCGCAAATCACCATCGCCGTGGCTTTGGTGAAATCCTGGTTATACGTGATCGATTGAATCTCGTAACTCACATAGCGAGGTTTGCCGGAGTTATAAAAATAGTCCTTGGTGTCGTCCGCCACCAGTTGCTCGGCTTGGCGGAACTTGCCCTGCTTGTGCAACTCGCAGAATTCAGTGATGCGCGCGCGCAACGCTTTATCGACATCGGGAGGCGGTTCCGGTCCTTTCTGAGCGGCGTTTTGCGCCCACAGCGCGGCAGCGGCAATGACGAGAAAAGAGATTCGCAGCATCTTGATTTATTGTAAAACGCGCCCGCCGGTGGAAAACAAACGGCAAGCCAACGCATACCCCGCCTATCCAAGCAGCGCCCTGACGATGATCCAGGATTTCTCCAGCGACGACAACCGCACGCGCTTGCGGAAAACGTCGTAGTTGCCGGCTTCGATGCGGTCGAGCAGGCGGGAGTAGACGGTGATCAGCGCCCACAGCGAAGGCCGGCTGCGCGGGTGGATCAGATCGAGCAGGGGCTGCGACTCCCGATAGTAGGCGCGGGCGCGGTCCGTCTCGAACTGCATCAGCCGCAGGAACGCCGGAGTGCGATTGCCGTTTGTCAGGTCGTCTTCGGAAACGCCGAAGCGGGCCAGGTCCTCTTGCGGCAGGTAGACGCGGCCGCGGGCCGAATCCTCGCGGATGTCGCGCAGAATATTGGTGAGTTGAAAGGCGATTCCGCATTTTTCCGCCAGTGGCGGCGCGCTGGGAGTGTCGAAACCGAAAATGTGAATCACGGTGAGGCCCACCACCGAAGCCACCTGGTAACAATAGTGGTAGAGTTCGTCGAAGGTCGGGAAGCGGCGCGGTTCCAGGTCGGAGACCACGCCATCGATCATTTCGCGCAGATACTCGTGTGGGATGCCGAAGCGGCGCACGGTGTGATGAAACGCGGGCCAGAGCGGATGGCCGCTAAAGCGGGCGTCCAGCGCGTCTTCCATGGCGGCGCGCCAGCGGTCCAGCGCGGCGTGGCTGGCGCCGGGCTCATCGCTCAAATCGTCGCAGGTGCGCATGAAGGCGTAGATGGCGCACATGGCTTTGCGCTGCTGCGCGGACAGCAGGAGAAACGAGTAGTAGAAGTTCTTGGCGCGGCTGCGCGCCACGTGGCGGCAATAGTCGTAGGACTGCTCGATCGGGTTCATCCGGCGGCCCGCGGCAGGGCCAGCCGCGCCAGCGAACCCAGCAGCAGGCGCGCACGCTCGAACTTCGAGATGGCCGGCCGCGCCCGCAGCACGTCATAATCCTGCCGCTCGATTTTGTCGAGCACGCGAAGGCCGCCACGGCTGAACAGATCGAGGTCAAGCGCCAGTCTGCGGTCCACCATGCCGATCAGGGGAAGGCCTTCGCGGAACAATTCGCGCGCCTTGGCCACGATCTCGCGCATGGCCTCGCGAAAACCGGGCGTGAAACGCCGCGCCAACAGATCCTCGATCCGGCAGCCATGCCGTTCCAGGACATCGAACGGTATGTAGACGCGGTTCTTCTGCAGATCGACGGTCACGTCCTGCCAGAAGTTGGCGAGCTGAAGCGCCGTGCAGGTCGCGTCGGCCAGGCGCTGGCGCTCTGCGTCAGAGTAACCGCAGACGTATAGCACCAGCCGGCCCACCGGATTCGCCGAGCGCCGGCAGTAATCGAACAGATCGTCCCAGCCGGCATAGCGCGTCACGTTCTGGTCCTGCACGAACGCCTGGATCAGGTCGGCGAACGGCCGCCGCGGAATCCGGTGGCGGCGGACTGTCTCCTCGAGCGCCACGAAGACCGGGTGCGTGACACGGCCCCGGTACATTCCATCCAGCTCGCCGCTCCACCATTCGAGCAGCCGCAAGCTTTTCTCGCGGTCGCCGATTTCGTCGCCCAGGTCGTCCGCCCAGCGGCAATAGGCGTAAACATTGTAGAAATCCTGGCGGAGACGCCGCGGCAGGAGAAAACTCACCACGTGGAAGTTTTCGTAATGGCGCGTGGCCAGCCAGCGCGTGTAGGCGCGGGCATCGTCCTGGGACCAGGCTCGTTCGAGCGCTTCCGAAGCGTGCACGAACTGGGCCGGCGGCAGAAACGCGGCAGTCCCTGCGCGCGGCATTTTAGGGCAGGATCGCCGTTTTCAGGTGGCCGTTGTGGCTCATCAGGTGGCGCATCACTTCCAGCAGGTTGGCCAGCGGCTCCTCGCGGTTGACGAAGAACGACGCCCGGATGTGGCCCGCCGAAACCAGATCCAGCGCCTTGCGGACGTGGGCCGGGGTGTGATGGAAACTGGCCTTGCAGGTAATCTCGGAGTAATGCAGCAGGGCGGTATCCAGATTGACCGTGGTGTCGTTGGGACAGCCGCCGAAGAAGTTCACCACGCCGCCGCGGCGAACCATGGTGACGGCCCACTGCCAGGTCTGCGGTTTGCCCACCGCTTCGATGGCGATATCCACGCCGCGCCCGCCGGTAAGCGCGCGGATAGTCTTCACCGGATCGACGCCGTCCTCGCCCACGATCAGATCGTCGGCGTCCAGTGCGGCCGCGCGGTCGAGTTGCGTCCTGCGCCGGCCGACCGCAATCACGCGGCAGCCATGCAGCTTCGCCAGCTTCACGAACATGAGCCCAATGGGACCCAGCCCGATGACGGCCACCTGGTCCCCGTGACGCGGAGCGGTTTCTTCCCAGCCGCGAACCACGCAAGCCAGCGGCTCAATCAGCGCGGCGTCCTGATACCCGACATGCTGTGGGACCAGATAGGTATTGCTCTCCACGATGCGCGCCGGAATGCGGATGTATTCGGCGTACGCTCCGTTATTGAATAGTAAATCCTCGCATAGGTTTTCCAGGCCCCGCTGGCAATAAAAGCAACGGCCGCATGGCGCCGAATTGGCCGCCACCACACGTTGGCCGATCTTGAATTTCGTCACATCCTCGCCAGTCGCGACCACGTCGCCGGCCAGTTCGTGCCCAAACACCGCAGGCGGAACGATCATTCGAGCGTGATAACCCCGGCGGAATACCTTCACGTCGGTGCCGCAAGTCAGGGCCACCTTTACCCGAACGAGGATGTCTCTGCTTTGAATGCTGGGAACGGCCACCGGCTCTACTTGCAAGTGTTCCTTGCCGTAAAGCACGGCAGCCATCATGTGGTTATTCACTATGACCACCTCTGTGGCTGAACGATTATTTTCAACGATTTAGATTCCGGATGCAATGCTAAATCAAATCCTGAACAAATTTTAACCAAGGGTAAACGGTGAGAAATCAACTCCTCCACCGGCAGTTCGCCGCCAAAAACAAGCTGGGCGGACTTTTCTTGCAAATCCACCGACGCACTATAACAACCGAAAATGGTTCGCTCTCCTACACAGATATCCGCGCCGGAAGCTTCGATGCGCTCGGCCGTAGAAGTTTGCGCGAAAAGAAGGATACGGGCGCCGGGCCGGGAACAGGCGATGGCCTGCTCGACGATTCCGGGAGCGGAGACGGCGACCACCACGAAATCCGCACCGCGTCCTCCAGTAAGATGTTTGACTTCGGAAGCCACGTCCAGGTTTCGCGGATTCCACGTCAGCTCTGCGCCGCAGCGGACGGCGAGGGCGAGCCGCCCGGCAATCGTATCGGTGGCGGCAACCCGTGCGCCGGTGCGCCGCACCAGCATGGTGAACATGAGCCCGATCGGGCCCTGGCCCAGCACCACCACAAACTCATCGGGCTGCGGATCGGCCTGCACGACCGCTTTGAGGCAGGTGTTCAAGGGCTCGACCAGCGTGGCGCGCTCAAAGGAAATGCCGTCGGGTATCTTCTCCACCCCTCGTTCCACGATCCAGTCCATCACGCGGACGTATTGCGCAAAGCCGCCGCCGGCGGGCTCAAACCCAGCCGTGATGCCGACCTTCTTATAAACGGGGCACTGGGCGTAAACCTTGCGCCGGCAGTAAAAGCAATTCATGCAGGGAATGTGGTGGAAGGCCACCACGCGGTCGCCAGGGCGAAACTGCTTGACGGCCGACCCTACCGCGGCCACCACGCCGGCGGTCTCGTGGCCGAAGATGCGCGGCGGTGCAAGCAGGTTGTGCTCGATCTTCTTCAGGTCCGTATGACAGATGCCGCAAGCCTCCACCCGGATGAGGATCTCGCCAGGCTCGATTTCGGGCGTAGAAACTTCCTCGATCTCCACCAGGCTCTGGCCGCGATACACGGCCGCGTGCATGGTTGCGGGTATGGCGTTCAATTCAGAATCGGCAATTTGCAAAAAAATCCCCTAATGCACACGCAGCCCGCGCCGAGCGACACCTCAACCGAAGCAGCTCCGGCAGCCGGACCAGCGGACGAGCCAAAGTACCACCTAAGACTTTCATTGTATCGAAATGTCCGTCCGCACGCAGCGCTGCGCTCAAGTCGTTCGCCAAATCTTCGCCGGCCAGATCGGTGACGGCCTTGATGCAATAGAATGGCAGGCCCAGCGCGGCCGAACACCCGGCTACCGCGGCAGCTTCCATATCCACGGCGGTCGAGCCCGTTTGGCGCAGACTGCGCTTTTCCGCAGCGAGTTGGACGACGTGATCGATGGTCAACACCACCCCGCGGCGATGTGGCAGCGAAGCGGCCGGCGCCAGGGCGCTGAAGCGGCCGTTGGCGCCCATCACTTCGGTAGCGACGACGACCGAAGCCACGTCCAGTTTATCTTCCAGAGCGCCGCAAAAGCCGGTGCAGACGATGGCATCGGGCAAAAAGGCCGCCGCCGCCCGGTCCACCGCGGCCGCAGCCCTGGCGGGGCCGGCGCCGTCAGCCACCAGCAGCAGATCGTGCTCTCCCAGCGCCGCTGAGCGGGCCCAGCCCGCGCCCGCTTGTGCCGCACGCGCGCTGCGGGAATGAGCCAGGATGCCGCGAACTTCCCGCGCTTCCGCCGCCGCCACCAGCAGTTTCATGGCTGCCCGCGGCCGCGGGTGAACCATTCCACCGCGCGGGCCAGCGCCTGCGCGGCGGGCCTCGGCTGGTAACCCAGTTCCCGCGTGGCCTTGGCGTGGCTGACCCACATTTTGTCCCTGGCCAGGCGCACCGATTCCAGGGAGATGTGTGGTGGCACCCCGGAGAGGTTCGCCCAGGCCGTGCTGTACGCGCCGGCGCACCATGCCAGGAAGTACGGGAGACGCACGCGTGGCGATTTGCGATGGCTAATCGCCGCCAACCGGCACAGGATTTCGGCCAGTGTGAGGTTTTCCGAACCCAGAATATAGCGCTCGCCTCGCCGGCCCCGCTGGCAGGCCAGCCAGTGGCCTTCGGCGGCATCGCGCGCATCCACCACGTTGAGGCCCGTGTCGATGTAGGCCGGCAAGGCGCCGTTGAGAAAATCGAGGACGATCTGGCCGGTGGGCGTGGGCTTGAAATCGTGATCGCCCATCGGCGCGGTGGGGTTCACGATCACGATGTCCGAACCGGCGCGGGCAAACTCCAGCGCCACTTGCTCGGCGAGAAACTTGGAGCGTTTGTAATCGCCTGTCATGTCCGCCAGCGATACCGGCGTGGCTTCGTCTCCGAGGCCTTCGCGCGGGATGCCGATGGCGCCGACGGTGCTGGTGTAGACCACGCGCTCCACGCCGGCCGCACGCGCCGCTTCGAGCACGTTGCGCGTGCCTTCGACGTTGGAGTCGTACAGTTCGCGCGGATTGCGGGCCCACAGCCGGTAGTCGCCGGCCACATGGAAGACGATGCCGCAGCCACTGGCCGCCCGTTCGAGCGAAGCCGGATCGCGCAGATCGCCGGTGACGGTCTCAACCGGCAGTGCCTCGACGCGGCTGCCTGGCCGCACCAAGGCGCGCACCGCGCAGCCGCGCTCGATCGCCACGCGCGTCACGTGCCAGCCCAGGAACCCGGAAGCGCCAGTGACCAGGACAGGCTTCATGGCAGTATGCCTGCGTGGCGCAGGCTGTCAAGCGTGCTGTGTCGAGATTCTTCTCGACATTCGACGTGCGCGACACGTCGCCTTTTGCCCGGAACGTCGCCACGAATGGCGACGCTGCAGGCAGGACTGCCCGCGCCACGGACTATCGCAGCATCCATGCCAGCATCTTGAGATTGTCGGCGACCCCGGCGCTGATGCCGTAAGCGACTGAAGGCTCGAAGCCGCAGTGCATCATGCAGTGCTCGCAACGCGGGTCGTTGCCGGGACCGTAACTTTCCCACGGCGTGCGCGTCATCAGGTCTTCGAACGTCTTGTACTGCCCGTCGGTGATCAGGTAACACGGACCCTTCCAACCCTTCACATTGTAGGTGGGATTGCCCCAGGCCGTGCACGGCAACTCGCGCCGGCCTTGCAGGAATTCCATGTACAGCGGGGTCTGGCGGACCGGGTACTTCGCGGCGATCGGCGCGAAATCGCGGAACTTTTCGCGAATGTCCTCGCGCGTCAGGAAAATCTCGCGGTCGTCGACGGCCGAGTATCCATAGGCCGGCGCGATCTGGTGGCCGTCCACGTGGAACTGCCGCAGGTATTCGAACAGCTCCTCGACTTCCCGCATGTCGGTCTCTTTGTAGACCGTGGTGTTGGTGCAGACCTGGAAGCCCGCCGCTTTGGCGATCCGGATACCCTCGACGGCCGCATCGAAAACGCCTTCGCGCTCCACCGCCAGGTCGTGGTTCTTCCGCATGCCATCCAAGTGGATATTGAAATAGAAGCGCTTGTCCGGCGTGAATTCGCGGATCCGCTTCTTGATGAACATGCCGTTGGTGCAGAGGTAAATATGGCGGTGGCGCTCCAGGATGCCGCGGGTGAGCTCGCCGATCTGCGGATACATCATGGGTTCGCCGCCGCAGATGGAAACCACCGGCGCGCCGCACTCGTCCACCGCGGCCAGGCACTCTTCGAGCGGCACGCGCTCGGTGATGGTGTCTTCGTACTCGCGTATGCGCCCGCAGCCGGTGCAGGTGAGGTTGCAGGCGTGCAGCGGCTCCAGCATCAGGACGATGGGGAAGCGCTTGCCGATCATCGGATGCGGCTGCCGCTTCTCGCCGGCCTTGGGCGGCAGGATGCGAAACGGATTGGCCGAGCCGTTATCGCGGACGGCGTTCTTCTGCCACTCCGGACGGGGCCGCAGCTTGTTCCTGAAAATGTATCCGGCCAGGCCGGCGGTCATCGAGAGTGGAAATTTCATAACCTGTCTTTCGAGTTAGCTCGGGCCTTCACGAACGAAGACAACGCGAGTAGCGCGAAGTAGTCCTTGTATAGGTGGTAATTCAGGTAGAAAACCTTGGGGAAGCCGGTGCCGGTGGCCAACTTCTCGTCCCAGCTTCCGTCGGCGCGCTGGGTTTCGAGAAGATAGTCGACGCCGTGGCGGACGCTGAGGCTGGAATCGTCGCCGCCGGCGATCAGCCCGAGAATCGCCCAGGCGGTTTGCGACGGCGTACTGCGCGCAGCGGTGAATACGCCCTTGTCGTAACTGGCGCAGCTTTCGCCCCAGCCGCCATCGGCGTTCTGAATCGAGCGCAGCCATTCGCCGGCGCGCAGGACGTGGGCTTCGCGGTCGCTTTCCCCGCACGCGGCCAGCCCGCGCAGCGCGAAGCAGGTGCCATAAATGTACGCAACTCCCCACCGGCCGTACCAGCTTCCATCGGCTTCCTGGTGGCGGACCAGCCATTCCACGCCGCGGCGCACGGCGGTGTGATCGCGGTCCAGGCCGTGCGCGGCCAGCGCTTCCAGCACCCGGCCGGTGATATCGGCACAGGTGGGGTCGAGCATGGCGTTGTGGTCGGCCACCGGCACCTGGCTCAGAAACTCCCAGTTATTGTCGGCGTCGAAGGCGGCCCAGCCGCCATCGCGCGACTGCATGGCGAGGAGCCAGTCGAGCGCGCGCCGCTCGGCGGCCCGCTGCGCGGCCTCATCCGAACCGTGCGCCTGGCTGAGGGCCAGCATCACCATGGCGGTGTCGTCGATATCCGGGTAGAACTCGTTCGCGTATTCGAAGGCCCATCCGGAGGGTTCGGTGCCGGGGCGCTTCAGGCTCCAATCGCCTTTGCGCCGCACTTCGCGCTCCAGCAGCCAGTCGGCGGCACGCGCCGCCGCGCGAGCCCCGGGCTCGCTCTGCGCCACCGCATAAGCGCTGATAGCGGTGTCCCACACCGGCGAAAAGCACGGTTGGAAAAAGAAACGCTCGCCATCGTCCACCATCAGGCGGTTGAACTGGCGCAAGGCTTCCACGCGCAGCGGATGGTCCGCGGCGTATCCGAGCACATCCAGAGCCATCACCGAATACATCATCGGCGGGTAGATGGCACCCAAGCCGTTGGAGTGCTTGAGGCGCTCGATCATCCACTGCGCGGCGCGCTCGACGGCTTTGCGGCGAATGGCTTTCAGTCCGCTCCGCTCCCACCACTTCAGGAACGCGTCGGCCACCAGAAACGTGTTGTGCCAGGAGAACAGCGATCGGTCGCGGCGGAAGACCGGCTTGACGCCGGGCAGCCAGAGTTCGTCAAGCTGAAAGCCGGCGGGCACGGGCCGGCGCGGGTTGGCGGCGTGCACAATCGAAAGCGAGACCACGATGGCGCGCGTCCACGCCGACATCTGGTAGAGCAGGTGAAACGGCAGCAGCACGATCTCCGGAGGAATGCTGGGACAGTACCACCGTGGATACAGGTTGAACAGGCCGAGGTTAATCTTGACGTAGCTGTTGGCCGTCTGAATGCCGCCCAATGCCAGGATGCAGCGGCGCAGGCGCGCCATGCGCGGATCGTCGACCGCCACGCCGGCCAGTTTCAACGCGACATAGGCCTTCACCGACGCGCTCACTTCGCTCGGTCCCTCGGCGTAAATATTGAAGCCGCCATCGGCGAGTTGCCGGTCGAGAATGGACCGGACGGCCTTGTCGATCAGCGGGCGCGTTGGCGGATCCCAGCGGCCCTGAGCGGGAGGATGGAGCCAGAGCTGGAAAAGAACGTAATCGGATTCGAGCGTTGTATCGGCGGTCAGTTCGGCGCACCAGTGTCCGTCGCGCGCCTGCAAAGCCACCAGCCTGGCGCGCGCGCGGCCAGCGGCGGTCTCCGCGCCGGTCTCGATCGACTTGGCCGTTTCCACCTGTGTGTTCATCGCAGGCTGACCATCAGCTCGGAGGGCAGCGAGAAGCGCACATCCTCATCCACCATCTCGATTTCTTCCACCTGGCGAAACCCGTCGTTGCGCAGGAAGGCGATCAGTTCGTCCACCAGATGCTCGGGCGCGGAAGCGCCGGCAGTGACTCCGACGTTGGCGACCCCTGTCAACCACCCGCGATCCACGTCGCCGCGATCGTTCACCAGGTAGGAGCGGACGCCGAAATTCGTCCCCACCTCCACCAGGCGCTTGGAATTCGAGCTGTTCTCGGAACCAACCACCAGCAGCAGATCCACCGCCCCGGCAATCGCCTTCACCGCCATCTGGCGGTTCTCGGTGGCATAGCAGATGTCCTGCGCGGGCGGGCCCTGGCTCAGCGGAAAGCGCTGCTTGAGGCGCTCAATGATGTCGCGCGTTTCATCCAGGCTGAGGGTGGTCTGGGTCAGATAGCGGACGCGGCCGGGGTTGGGCAGTTCGAGGCGGTCTACATCTTCGACGGTTTCCACCAGGTGGCTGGCGTGCGGGACCTCGCCCAGCGTGCCGATCACCTCGTCGTGATCCTTGTGACCGATGAGGACAATGCTGTAACCGTCGCGTGCGAACCGCGCCGCTTCCAGGTGAACCTTGGTGACCAGCGGGCAGGTGGCGTCGATCACGTCCAGGCCCCGCTCTTTGGCCTCTTTGCGCACCGTTGGCGCAACGCCGTGCGCACTAAAAATAGCGCGCCCGCCAGCGGGCACTTCATCCAACTCTTCGACGAAGATCGCACCCGCCTGCCGCAGTTCGTCGACCACGTGCTTGTTGTGGACAATTTCCTTGCGGACATAGACGGGCGGACCGTAAAGGTCGAGCGCGATCTTGACCACATCGATGGCCCTGACGACACCGGCGCAGAAGCCGCGAGGCTTGAGCAGAAAGATCTTCTTCTCCGCGCTGAGATTAGGTGCGAGAGGCTTTAGCGGCATAAGGACGAATAGGTACAATTATAACAAGCGAGTATAAGCTTTCGCAGGAATACAGGTGAGCTGGAAACGCCTGTGTACTCGCGATCACATGGTCCGCCCAGATTGATCCCTGTGTGGGAATCTACGGAAGAGACGTTCGCGGGAGATTTACGGTTGCGGCTGACGGCCAGCGCAGCGGGAATTCGGGCGATTGAATTCGAGCCTTTGATGGAGTCCGGCGCGGCGACGAACGGCAACCCGCTGCTGACCGAGGCGGTACGCCAGTTGCGAGCCTATTTCGCGGGCCAGTTGCGGCACTTCGAGCTTCCGCTGGACCTGGCGGGCACCGAATTCCAGCGCCGCGTCTGGCTGGAGCTGACCCGCATCCCGTACGGCGAAACCCGCAGCTATCAGGAAATGGCCCGCGCCATCGGAGCACCGAAGGCGGTGCGCGCCGTAGGCGCCGCCAATGGCGCCAACCCGATCGCCATCGTGGTGCCCTGCCATCGCGTGGTCGGCGCAAGCGGGAAACTGGTCGGATACGGCGGCGGGTTGCCACTCAAACGACGTTTGCTGACTCTGGAGCGCGGCGGGTTGTTCGCATGAGAGGAGAAGCTGGAAGGCAGAAGTCAGGAGACGGGAGTCAGAATGGCGGCGGCGTACGCGCCGAGCAGGCGGCTCACTTCTTCGGCCGCGCAAGCCAAGTTGGAGGTGTCTCCGTATCCGAGATCCTGAGCAAGAATCAGGTAGTAACGGGCACTCTTCCAGAGAACCCTCAGCCACGTCCATGAAGCGCGCTTTGTCCGCCCTGCCGCGCTGCCGAAAGCCTTCGGCGATATTGGCTGGCACCGAGACTGCCGCGCGGCGAATTTGGAGCGACAGGCTGTAAGTCTCCCGCTTAGGAAAGCTGGCAGTGTAGGCGTAGACTGCCAGCACGAACTCATGACCTTTGCGCCAGACCAACAGGTCGCGGAAGGTTCGTGCAGGGAGTCTCGCAGGCATTCTCGAAACCACAAGATAGCATCTGGCCGCTCCTGACTTCTGTCTCCTTTCTCCTGTCTTCCACCCCTCACACCACTTCCAGAATCAAACACTTCAAATAATGTGTCTCCGGCACCGTGAGCAGAATCGGATGGTCCTGGCTCTGCGTCCGCCGCTCCAGCACGCGTAGTGTCCGTCCGGCGTCAAGCGAAGCCGAGGCCACCAACTCGAGCAGCATGGCTTCGCTGACATGGTGCGAACACGAACAGGTTGCCAGAATCCCGCCGGGCTCGAGCAGCCGCAGCGCGCGCAGGTTGATTTCCTTGTAGCCCGTGGCCGCCCCATCCAGACTGCGGCGCGACTTGGCGAAGGCCGGTGGATCCAGCACCACTATCGAGAACTGGCGCCGCGCCGAGGCGTAACCGGCCAGCAGATCGAACACATCCGCCTGGCGGAATTCGATGTTTCCGATGCCGTTCGCTTCGGCGTTAGCGCGCGCCGTCTTGAGCGCGGCCTCCGAGCTGTCTACCGCTTCCACGCTTTGGCAATGCGCGGCCAAGTGCAGCGCGAAGCCGCCTGTCGACGTGAAACAGTCGAGCGCCTTGCCACCCGTCGCGTAGCGCGCCACGGCGCGATAATTCTCACGCTGGTCGAGATAGATGCCGGTCTTCTGCCCGTGCAGCAAATTGGCGTTCAGTTTGAGGCCGTTCATTTCCACCGCGACCGCCTCGGGACTTGTGCCTGCTATCACGGCGGTTTCCAGCGGCAGCGACTCCTTGGCGCGCACCGCAACATCGTTGCGCGCGACGATTCCCGGCGGCGTAAAGATTTCCTCCAGGCAGGAGACGATTAGAGGCTTGGCCGCATCCATCCCCTGGTCAAGCGTTTGCATCACCAGGTAATCGCCGTAGCGGTCCACCACCAGCGCGGGCAACAGATCGGCTTCGCCATGCACCACGCGATAGGCGTTGCTGTGGTGAACTACCCGGCGGCGGTGCGCTTCGGCGGCGTGCAGCCTGCGCAGGTAGAAATCGCGGCCGATCTCTTCGGCTTCGGCCGACAGCATGCGCAAAGCGATTTGCGAAGTCGAGCTGTAATGCGCCGTGCCCAGCGTCCTTCCGTGCGCATCGGCAACCCGGACGGCCTCGCCGGGCTGCGCGCCGTCACGTTCTGCGATGTCACTCGAGAAGATCCACGGGTGTCCGGAAGCTACCCGGCCGGCCGCCTTGCGGTTCACGCGGACTTCGTTCATCGCATTTCCTGCAGTCGGCGGATGCGGTCCTCGGTGGCGGGATGGGTCGACCACAGGCTCTGAAACCACGAGCCGGTGCGCGGCTTGATGATGAACAGGTGCGCCGTGGACGGAGTGGCCGCCATCGGCAGCCGCTTGCTCCAGGTGTCGAGTTTCTGCAAGCCGGAGATCAGCTCGTAAGGTGTGCCGGTGTATTTGGCGGATGCGGCGTCGGCGTCGTACTCGCGCGAGCGCGAGATCGCCATCTGAATCAGCAACGCGGCGATGGGCGCGAGAATCAGCATCAAAAGCGCGCCAATGCCGCCGCCTTCGCGGTCGCGGTCGTCGCGGCTGCCGCCAAAGAAGAAACCCAGGCGCGACGCGAACATGATGGCTCCGGCCAGCGTGGCCGCCACCGAGCTGATCAGGATGTCGCGGTGCAGCACGTGGCCGAGCTCGTGCGCCACCACTCCTTCCAGTTCCTGATCCGTCATCAATTGCAAAATGCCTTCGGTGAAGGCGACCGAGGCGTGCGACGGATTGCGGCCGGTGGCGAACGCGTTCGGCGATTGCTCGGCGATTAGATACAGCTTCGGCATCGGCAGCCCCATGCGGCGGGTCAGATTTTCGACGATCGGCGCCACGCGGCGGTAGACGTCCGGGTTCTGCTCAGGGCTCACCCGCTGTGCGCCGTAAGTCGCCAGCGCGATCTTATCGGAGAAGAAGTAACTCGAAAAATTCATGACCACGGCGAACGCCAGGCCCATGTATAGCCCGTTCTGGCCGGCCAGTAACTCGCCTCCACAGAGCAGGATGCCGGTTAACAGGCCCAGTAACAAGACGGTCTTAATGCTGTTGGTCATGGTCGAATCTCCGTTTGTTGGTAGCGCCGGCGGTCTTGCCGCCGGTGGCTTGCCAGGGCAAGCTAAAGCATGCCCCACCACGGCTAGGTGTCACGGCTGGGCCTCCGCGGGCACTTCCACCGGAATGGATTTGGCGAAGGTCAGACCCTGCGCACCGGGCGACGCGTCCGCCACCACGGTGTCGCCGGGGCCATATGCGCCGCTGAGCAGCTCGAGAGCCAGCGGGTCCTGCACCAGCCGCTGAATGGCGCGGCGCATCGGCCGGGCGCCAAACTGCGGATCGAAACCCTCGCCGATGATGCGGTTCTTGGCCGCCGGTGTGACTTCGAGCTTCATTTTGCGCGCCTCGAAAAGCCGTGCGACGGCGCTCAACTGAATGTCCACGATCTTACTCAAGTGTTCGCGGCTCAAGGTGTTGAACACGATGATATCGTCAATGCGATTCAGGAACTCCGGGCGGAACTGGTGCTTCAATGCCTCCAGCAGCCGCTTGCGCGTCTCGTCGTTGGCGGCGTCCCTGCCATGCACGGAAAAGCCGATGGCGTTCTTCTCCACCATACCGGTGCCCAGGTTCGAGGTCATCACGATCACCGTGTTGCGGAAGCTGACCGCGCGGCCCTGCCCGTCGGTGAGCCGGCCGTCGTCCAGGATTTGCAGCAGCGTGTTGAAGACGTCGGGGTGCGCCTTTTCAATCTCGTCGAACAGGATCACCGAATACGGCCGCCGCCGCACCTGCTCGGTCAACTGGCCGCCTTCTTCAAAGCCCACATATCCGGGGGGCGAGCCGATCATGCGCGACACCGAGTGCCGCTCCTGGTATTCGCTCATGTCGACGCGGATCATGGCCTTGTCGTCGTCGAACAGGTAGCCGGCCAGCGCGCGCACCAGCTCGGTCTTCCCCACGCCGGTGGGCCCGAGGAAAATGAAACTACCGATCGGCCGGTTGGGATCGCTCAGGCCAGCGCGGTTGCGCAGGATGGCGTTTGAAACCAGGCGCACGGCTTCGTCCTGGCCGACCACGCGGTCCTTGAGGCGGTCCGGCATATGCACGAGCTTATCCACTTCGCCTTCCATCATCTTGGCCACCGGAATGCCGGTCCACTTGGCCACGATGCGGGCGATATCGTCTTCGCCGATCTCTTCCTTGAGCAGCGCGTTTCCCTTGACCGATTCCAGCTCCTGCTCGGCGGTCTGTATGTCCTTTTCGATTTGCGACAGGCGGCCGTAACGCAGTTGCGCGGCCTTTTCCCAATCGCCGGCGCTGGAGGCCTTTTCTTCCTGCTGGCGCAGCGAATCCTTCTCTTCCTTGAGCTGGCGCACACGGTCGATGGCGGACTTTTCGCGGTTCCAGCGCTCCTTGAGCACGGCGGCCTGGCCGCGCAGCCCTTCGAGCTCGTTCTCCACCACTCGCAGGCGGTCGTGCGAAGCGGGTTCATCTTCCTTCCCAAGTGCCTGCCGTTCAATTTCGAGATGCGAAATGCGGCGGTCCAGATCGTCGATTTCAATCGGCATGGAGCCGATCTGCAGGCGCAGCGCGGCGCCGGCTTCATCGATCAGATCGATGGCCTTATCGGGCAGGAAGCGGTCGGCGATGTAGCGGTGCGAAAGCACGGCGGACGCGATGATAGCGGAATCCTTGATGCGCACGCCGTGATGAATTTCGAATTTCTCTTTGAGTCCGCGCACAATGGCTACCGTGTCATCCACCGATGGCTCGCTCACCAGAACGGTCTGGAAGCGCCGCGCCAGGGCGGCGTCTTTTTCGACGTGTTTCTTGTATTCGTTCAGCGTTGTGGCGCCGATGCAGCGCAGCTCTCCGCGGGCCAGCGCGGGTTTGAGCAGGTTAGCGGCGTCGATGGCGCCTTCGGCCGAACCGGCGCCCACCAGCGTGTGCAGCTCGTCGATGAAGCAGATGATTTCGCCGTTGGAATCGATGATTTCCTTGACCACGGCCTTGAGGCGGTCTTCGAATTCGCCGCGAAACTTGGTGCCGGCGATCATCGAACCCAGGTCGATGGCGGCCAGCCGCTTGTTCTTCAACTGGTCGGGCACGTCGCCGCGCACGATGCGCTGGGCCAGGCCTTCCACGATGGCGGTTTTGCCCACGCCGGGCTCGCCGATCAGCACCGGGTTGTTCTTGGTGCGGCGGCTGAGCACCTGCATCACGCGGCGGATTTCCTCTTCTCGCCCGATCACCGGGTCGAGCTTGCCCTTGCGCGCGGAATCGGTGAGGTCATGAGCATAGCGTTCCAGTGCCTGGTATTTGGATTCGGGATTCGGATCGGTGACGCGCTGCGTGCCGCGCACCGATACGAGCGCGCGCAGCAGCGCGTCGTGGGTGGCACCGGCGCGGTCGAGAAGCTGACCCGCCGGATCGCTGCGCTGCTCGGTCAGCGAGAGCAACAGGTGCTCGGTGGAAACGAACTCGTCCTTGAAATGGCCGGCTTCGTCGAAGGCGCGCTCCAGCACCTGGTTGAGCGGCTGCGAGATGTAGATGCCGGACTGTCCGCCCGCAGTCTTGGGCAGATTGTCCAGCAGCCGGCGGGCCTCGGCCACAATCCCAGCCGGCTGCACACCGCATTTTTCCAGCAGCGGCTTGACGATGCCTTCCTTTTCATCGGCGAGGGAAATCAGCAGGTGCAGCGGAAACATCACCTGGCTATCGCCGGATTCGGCCAGCGCCTGGGACTGCTGCAAGGCCTCCTGCGCTTTCTGCGTCAGTTTGTCTATCCGAAACATAATCTTGTCCCCTAATCCGTCCCTGAATGCAAAAGAGGCAGGCGGTCGCCACTTGGCTCCGCCTGCCCTCAACTTACCAGTTTTTGGTGGGGCATGCTTTAGCTTGCCAACGCCCGCCTGCGGGCGCATTCTTTCACAGCTTCGCGAGCCGCTCCACCTTACGGTCGCACGCTTGTTACGCGCTGGCTTCGATCTTGATCTGGCGCGGCTTGGCTGCCTCTTTCTTGGGCAGCGAGACGCTCAGCACGCCGTTCTTGAACGACGCGGCGATTTTTTCGGTGTCGAAACTGTTGGGCACCGCGAAGCTGCGCGTGAAGTTGCCGTAGCTGCGCTCGATACGGTGATAGCCCGCCACGTTGTCCTGCTTTTCGAACTTGCGCTCGCCGGCGATGGTGAGCGTCTGGTTCTCCACCCGGACATCGATATCCTTGAGATCGACATCCGGCAGATCGGCTTTCACCACGAGGTCGTTCTCGGTTTCATAGATGTCCACAGCGGGCGACCAGGGCCGGTTGGTCTGGGGCTCGTTGAACATGCGGGTGAACGCGTCCTCGAAGAGGCGGATATTCGCCAATGGATCGAAATGGGTGAGAGACATGGTTTTTAAGCTCCTCATAGAACTGATGTGTTGGATGGTTTACAGCCTCATCCATCTATGATAATAAAATATGCGTGCTTAATTGTCAAGTTTTTATTAGCAGATAATTGTGCGGTTTGTTAAAACATTCGTAAGGCATTGATTTTAAATATCTATTTGGCATAATCCTGCGTCCTGGAGGCCCTTATCACCGTCTTTTGAGCGCTTCCAGCTCCTCAATCGTTCGCGGCCAATCCTCCCGCAGCAGCCTGGACAACGCCCTGTCGGCTAACAGGCGCCCGCCGGTCTGGCACTGCGGGCAATAATTGGTTTCGTTGGCGCGATACCGAATGCGCTGGATTTTGCTGCCGCAGTTGGGGCAGGGCAGGCCATATCGGCCATGGACGGCCATGCCTTCGCGAAAGGCGGTCACCTTTTCCGGGAATCCGCCGGCGGCTTCGGCGCGAAGCCGGTCGGTCCAACGGTTGAGAACGCCGACAATCGCCTGATGCAGCCGCCGAATCTCGGCATCGGCCAGCTTGAGCGTCAGTGCCACCGGCGACAGCCGCGCGCGGTGCAGAATCTCGTCTGAATAAGCATTGCCGATGCCACTGAAAAGGCGCGGATCGGTGAGCGCGCGCTTCAACGTGTGATTAGCCGATCGCAGTGTCGCGGCGAACGCTGGCTCACTGGCAGTGAGGGCATCGATGCCGCCTGCGTCGAGCGCCGCCAGCCCCGCTTCGCCAACGGCCACGTGCAGGGCTGCGCGCCGCTCGGAGCCTGCTTCCGTCAGCGTGAGAAGGCCGCTCGAAAACTGGAACAGCGCCAGCACATTTCTGGGGATGGCTTTGGATGCGGCTCGGCGCCAGTGCAGGCGGCCAGCAATCATGAGGTGCAGCACCAGCCACAAGTCGCCCGCGAGACCGATCGCGATGCGCTTTCCGAGGCGCCGCACCTCGCGCACTTCCCTGCCCTCGGCGATGCCGAGCGCCGGCGAGGCCGACCGCAACAGGAACGGGTTGCGCACCACGACGCGCTCCAGGCGATGGCCCGCCACTCGCTCGCGCAGCGCTTCGACGTACACCTCGACGTCGGGTAATTCGGGCATGCGGCCTCAATCCCGATGGGCCGCCGCTTCCAGGTAGGCGCTGAATTCCTTGCCCGGCGGCGCAATCTCGAACCGGATTTTGATCTTGTCCTTGCCCGCCGGCAGGTACGTCAGGCGGTAGCGCATCTTCCCGGGCGGTGCATCGCTGACAAAAGTCACGCCTCCATCGGCGGCAGCCCGTACGGCGTAGGCGATCACGTGGCCTTCGTTATCCCAATACATGGCGCGCAACTCGGCGGATGCTTCATCGCGGTAGACAATCATGAGGTCATCGTGACGGAAG
Source organism: Bryobacteraceae bacterium (assembly GCA_049511495.1). Classification (GTDB taxonomy): domain Bacteria; phylum Acidobacteriota; class Terriglobia; order Bryobacterales; family Bryobacteraceae; genus Bog-375. The sequence continues at coordinate 93,731 of JBEKXZ010000011.1, forward strand.
GCACGCCGGCCCGCGGCTGCGGGATACGTGGCGATGCTTTTCCGCACCAGGATCTTGCCTTGAAGATCCGGCTCCAGGGTGAACGCCCCGGAACCAGTGCCCGCCTCGCCGCCTCCTTCGCCCATCCACCGGCCCACCAGGAACTCGACCGGCCCCCAATCCGCTGCGGCCAAGGCGGCGGGCAAAACCAAGGCGGCGAGAAAGACGAGTTTTCGCATGCCGATACACTATCACGGGTCGCAGCACTTCGGCGCCGCCCGCCCTACAATGGTTGCTTGGCGCGCAGAAGGTTCTTTGTCGATGCGGTGCGCGGGGGCGTGGCCGAACTGGTTGGAGATGGCGCCCGCCACCTGACGCGTGTGCTGCGCGTCGCGCCCGGCCAGCGTTGTGAGATCTCCGACGGCCGCGCCGCGTGGCTGGCTGAGATCGCCGAGGCTCGCGGCCCACGCGTGGTGTTTCACGTGATCGAGCCCGTGGAAACACCCGAGCTGGCGGTGCGGATCACGCTGTGCGCGGCGCTGATCAAGTTCGACCGCCTGGAATGGATGATCGAAAAAACCACCGAACTGGGCGTGGAGCGCATCCAGCCGGTAGAAACCGCCCGCAGTGAAAAGGGCCTGCTCGAAGCTTCCGTCAAACGCGCCGAACGCTGGGCGCGCATTGCGCGCGAAGCCGCCGAGCAGTCGCGCCGCCTGCGCGCGCCCGAAATCCTGCCGGCGGCGCGTCTGGAGGCTTGTCTGGCCTTAGGAGGAGGCGCCCAGTACCGTCTGGAAGAAGGCGCGGCGCCTCCGCTGGCGCGGTTGCTGGCGCAGCCGGCCGAAGCGGGAAGCCAAGTGCGGTTGCTGGTAGGGCCCGAAGGCGGCTGGACCGCCGAGGAGCGGCAAGCGGCGGCGTGCGCCGGATGGCTGCCGGCGTCGCTCGGCCCGGGGGTGCTGCGCGCTGAGACGGCAGCCATCGCGGCGGTCGCGGTGGTGGCCTCGGTGAACGCCCGCCTCCGATCGGTACAATGAAACAAGGGACGGGGAACCTTCCGCAGAGCCCTTGCCAGGCTAGAAGCTAGAGACCCGCCCATCTCATCGATTCCCGAGGCCAACCGGACGTGAAGTTTGATTACTGCTTGATCCTGATCTTCGCTTGCGTCCAGTGGCGCATCTCGACGTTGTGTCTGCGCGCCGGGAGTGACCGGGTCGGCCGCCGCCGGCAGGAGCTACTGCGGGCGGCCGTGCTGGCTTTTGATGGCCTGGTTGCCTTCGGCTATTTCTGCACCTTCTATGAGAAGGCGAACCGGCTGGGCATACCCGGTTGGTTGTCGGCGCCGGTGGGCGGCGCGGCGATGGCCTGGCTGCTGGCCGCCACCGGCGCGCTGGCTGTTTATGAGGTTCTCCGCCGCGTCAGCCACAAGCTTGGCGCGGATACGGACCCCTCGCGGCGGCGCATCATCCAGGCCGGCGGCTCGGCCCTGATGGCGGTGCCCTTTGCCGCGCTTGGTTACGGCGCGTTCATCGAACGCCTGGACTTCCGTGTGCGCGAGGTGGATGTGCCGCTCGACCGGCTCCCCCGCGATCTGGATGGGCTGCGAGTGCTGCAGTTGAGCGACATTCATCTGAGCGCGTTCCTTAGCGAAACGGATCTGGCTCGGGTGGTGGATGCGGCGCGCGAGCTGCGGCCCCACTTGGCGGTGGTCACCGGCGACCTGATTTCGTCCCGCGGCGATCCGCTGGACGCCTGCATCCGCCAACTGGCGCGGCTCAAGGCGGATGCTGGCGTGTTCGGCTGCCTGGGCAACCACGAACGGTACGCGCGCGGAGAGGATTACACCGCGGCCGCGGCGAGTCGTGTGGGTATCGAGTTCCTGCGCCAGCGGTCGCGCCAGTTGCGCTTTGGCGGCGCGACCCTCAACTTGGCCGGCGTGGACTATCAGAAAGTGGGCGAGCGCGAACTGTACCTGAAAGGCGCCGAACGGTTGGTAGTGCCGGGCGCCGCGAACGTCCTGCTGTCGCACAATCCGGACGTTTTCCCAGTGGCTGCGCGCCAGGGTTACCATTTGGTGATGGCGGGACACACGCACGGCGGCCAGGTCACGGTGGAAATCCTGGACCAGTCGATCAGCGCCGCGCGCTTTTACACGCCTTACGTCTACGGGCTATACGGCGGCCCGCAAGCGGCGGCCTACGTGACGCGCGGGATCGGCACCATCGGGGTTCCGGCGCGCATCGGGGCACCGCCCGAAATAGCCGTACTGCACTTGAGAAAGGCTTGAATCCGGGGCCGACGTGCGTTATCTGGTTCTAAGCGATCTTCATTCCAACTGGCAGGCCCTTGAGGCGGCGATCGCCGTAGCCGCCGGCCACTATGACCGTGCCCTCTGCTGCGGCGACCTGGTCGGTTATGGTGCGGACCCGAACGCGGTGGTGGATTGGGTGCGCGCCAACTGCGCGGCCGTCATCCGCGGCAATCACGACCGCACGTGGACGGCCGAAGAGGATCTGGGATGGTTCAATCCGGTGGCGCGCCACGCCGCCCTGTGGACAGGGAAGACTCTGACACGCGAGAACGCCGCCTACTTGGCGGCGCTCCCGAAAGGACCGCTGCCGGTGGACGGGTTTCAACTGACGCACGGCACGCCCTATGACGAGGACGAATACATGATGTCCGCCGAGGACGCCGCCCTGGCGTTCGAATACCTGGAAACGCGCCTGGCCTTTTTCGGCCACACCCACCTGCAGGGCGGCTTCATCTGGAATCACGGGCGGGTGGAAACGATTTCCCCTTTTTGGCAGGGATGCTACCCGAAGGTGATGAGGGTTGACGGGGACTGCGGCTACCTGGTGAATCCCGGCTCGCTGGGCCAACCCCGTGATGGCGACCCGCGCGCCGCTTACCTGATCTACGATTCCGCGGCGGCCGCGGTGGAATACTATCGCGTCGAATACGACGTAGCGGCCGCGCAACACCGCATTCTCCTAGCCGGCCTGCCGCCTATCCTCGCCGAACGCCTGTCCGACGGCCGCTAAACCCGAAATCCGAAGTTCGGCTGCACAGGATCGATAAGTCTTGAGACAACAGAGAGGTGGAGACCAACACCACGGACAGATTGGTTCCGCGGGAAATCGCCGCTCTGCTGTCTGGCGAGCGGGTGATT
>JBEKXZ010000012.1:0-96605 GCA_049511495.1 Bryobacteraceae bacterium
TGAGTTTCCGCGAACAACTTCGCGCATACATTGCGCAACTGGAACAACGTCTGCGTTGGAGCACCTTGCTGCGCGGCTTGGCCATTCTCACCGGCAGCGCTTTGGTGGCGACGTTGGTGCTGGTCACAATTGCCGATACGCTCGCCTTTTCGCATGGAAGCGTGACCGCCGCGCGCTTCGGACTGATCTTGGTTCTGGCCATTGCCGCTGCCGCCGGATTGGCGCTACCCTTGCGCCGCCTGACCCGCCGCCGCGCGATCGGAACCGCCGAAGCCGCCTTCCCGCAATTCCAACAGCGCCTCACCACCTTCGCCGAGCGCGACGGCCAGGATCCCTTTATTGAACTGTTGGCCGGGGACGCCCTCGAAATCGCCCAATCCGCCCAGCCCAGGCAGATAGTCACCGACCGCCGCCTTTCGATCTCGCTGGGCGCCGGCGCCGGCGCTTTCGCCATCCTGGCCTGGATGATCGCCGCCGGGCCCGGTTTCCTGGGTTATGGCGCTTCGCTGCTGTGGACCGGCCCGCACCACAACAAGCCTGCGCTCTACGACCTGCGCGTGACTCCCGGCGACGCCGTCGTGCGCCGCCACGCCGACCAGTTGATTTCGGCGCTCCCCACCGGCCTGCGGTCGCCCAGGGTCAAGTTGTATGCCCGCTTTCAGAGTTCCTCCCAGTGGGAAGAGATTGCGATGCAGCCCAAAGCGGTTGGCAGTTTCGCTGGCGGCTATCAGTTTCTGTTTGCCGGTTTGCCCGAGAACGTCGAATACTATGTCACCGCCGGAGCGATGACGTCGAAGCACTTTAATATTCGCGTCACCGACTTGCCCGCGGTGAAGCAGATTCGCGTCACCTACCATTACCCCGCCTGGACCGGCATGCCGTCCGAGGTAGAGGAGCGCGGCGGCGATTTACGCGCCGTCACCGGTACTCAGGCCGAACTCGAGATCTCGACCGACCGTCCCCTTCAGGTCGGCCGGATCCAGCTCGACAACGGACAGCAGATCCAGCTCGCCGGCGGCCAGAATAACGTCTATCGCGGTACCGTCAAGATGGATCAGGACGGCGTCTACCACATCGCTGGCGTTGAGGCGGGCCAGCCCGTTCGCGTCAGCGAGGATTTCTTCATCGAGGCCCGCAAAGCCAACCCGCCTCAAGTTTCGTTGGTGCGTCCCCGGGGTGACTACCACGCCAGCCCCATTGAAGAGGTAACCGTTGCCGCCAAGGCCACCGATGAGTACGGCCTCAACGGCGTCGCGCTGCATTATTCGGTCAACGGCGGACCCGAGACTACGGTGGATCTGTTAAAGCAAAAGGGCGAACGACAAGCCGACGGCTCGACCACGCTCTCGCTGGAGGATTTCAAGGCCGTGCCGGGCGATCTGGTTAGCGTCTACGCGACCGCCAAGGACGCCAATGCCGAAGCCCGCACCGATATGATGTTCATCCAGGCCGACCCATTTGAGCGCGAGTTTTCGCAATCGCAACAGTCGGGCGGCGGCGGTGGGGGCGGGGGCCAAGGCAATCAATCCGAGCAGATCTCGCGGCGCGAGAAGGAGATTATATCCGCCACCTTCAGACAACAGGGAGAGAAAAACCCGACCCAACAGCAGGCCGCCGACATCGCCAAGCTGCTGTCTCAATCCCAAGCCACCTTGCGCGATCAGACCGTCTCGCTTTCCGGTCGCTTGCAGGCGCGCGAGTTGACCGATGAAGTAGAGGCCATCAGCGACTTCCAGAAGGATATGATGGCCGCCTCCGCCGCCATGGCGCCGGCAGCGCAACAATTGCAGCAGGAGAAGTGGAAGGACGCCATCCCCAACGAGCAGAAGGCTCTGCAATTTCTGCTGCGCGCCGAAGCCACCTTCCGCCAAATTCAGGTTGCGTTTGGAGCGCGGGGCGGGGGTGGAGGCGGCGGTGGAGGCGCGGCGCGCGATTTGGCCAGCCTCTTCGATCTCGAGCTCGATACCGAGAAAAACCAATACGAGACCCGGCAAACCGCGGCTACCACCGCCGAACAAAAAGCGCAGGCAATCGACGAAGCGCTGAAAAAGCTCGACGAACTTGCCAAGCGCGAGGAGGATCTAGCCCAGCAGCAACGCAATGGCACCCAGACTGCCGAGGAAAAATGGCAACAGGAGATGTTGCAACGGGAGGCGCAGCAACTCGAGCAGCAGATGGAGCAACAACTTGCTCAAAATGGCCAACAGAGCCAGCAGAGCAGCCAGAGTGCTTCGGCTTCAGGACAATCCGGCGGACAGGCGGCCCAACGCAGCGGGCAAGCGGGCAGTTCATCCGCCAGCCGTAGCGCTGGCAGCCAATCGGCCGGCCAGGACAATGCCAGCGCCGCCAATCCCCGGCAGTCCGCGGACCAAGCCGCCGACAGCCGCCAACAGGCGGCCCAACAGGCGCTCGACCGCTTGCGCCAAGCCAACGACGACATGAGGCGCGCCATATCCCGGAATGCCAGCGCGGCCGATTCCCGCCGCGCTGCCGACCGCTTGCGCCAAGCCACCGACCTGCTTGGCGGCATCGAGCAGCAGGACGCCTCCAGTCGGCTCAACTCGATGGCCCAAACGGCCCATCAATTGGCGGCCCAACAAAAGCAGCAAGCGGATCACGTGCGCGGCTTGGTGGCTCAGCAGAATGCGGCTCGCGCCTCCGGCCAACCGCAGAGCTACCCTTCCGCCCAGGAAGTCGACAACATAGTCGATGATCGCCAACAGGTGACCGATGATCTGGCGCGGCTCACCCAGCAAATTCGCACCGCGGCGCGCGAGCTCGCGCCCACGCAGCCGGCAGCTTCCGGCAAGTTGCGGAGCGCGCTCGATGGCATGGACGAAAACGATCTCGCCACCCGCATGCAACGCAGCTCGGATTGGCTGCGCAGCGGGGACTTCTCCGATCCGCTGGAAGCCGGCCTCACCAGCGACCTGCAAAAGCTGGGTCAACAGGTCAGCGACGCGGCGCGCGCCGTGGGCAGTGCTCAGAGCACTTCTCAGGACGCCGCTCTCAACCGGGCCATGGACAATCTATCCCGTCTGCGCGACCAACTCGCCGGCCTTGGCGGGCGTTCCAACTCTCAACCTCAACTGAGTCAGCCCGGTCAGCAAGCGCAAAACGGCCAGCCTGGGCAACGGGGCCAGCAAGGCGGGGGCCAGCCCGGTCAGGGTGATCAAGCCGGCGGGCGCCAGTCGGGTCCGATGGGCAACCGCCTTGCGGGTCCGATGGGGAATCCGGCCGGTGGCGCTGGCAATCGCGATAGTACGGTATTTGGCAACTATGACACCGGCAATACTCGCATCTCCGGTCAGGCCGTGGCGCCCCAACAAGGTCCCAACCCGGCCGACACCCAGCGCCAGATTGACCAGGGATTGAACCTTCTCAACCAGGTTCGTGCCGTAGTGCAGGATAGTCCCGAGGCGCGGCGGCAGTTACAGTCCCTGATCGATCAAATGCGCAATCTGGATGCCAGCCGTTTCCCCGGGAATCCCGCACTGGTCGAGCAGATGCACCAGCAGCTCGTCAGCAGCGTGGACGCGCTGGAACTGCAATTGCGCCGCCAACTCGATGAAAACCAGGGCGGCACGATCCGCAACACCGATCCGACCAAGGTCCCCGCCGGCTATCAAGACTCGGTCGCCGAGTACTACCGCAAACTATCCGGCGGCGGCCGCTAGACACCACCTCTCCACGTCTCACGCTGGGCAGGTAGTAGAGACCTTCCCTGCGGATTGTGCGCGCGCAATCTGAGAGCATCGCTCTACTCCTGACCGACATCGTCATGCAATAGCCGAATTGGGCCTTGAGAAACCGACGACCTTAGTCCTTCACTTTTGTCCCTTGCGCTGACGGGAGAAACCACCGAGAATATCGGTACGGGACATGTGCGGAATCGGAATCCCGGACGGGAGTTACAAGTCGCCGCGCAAGTATGAGTGGGTGAAGGTGACGTAGGGCGGCAGGTCCATTGATTCGTTTGTTGCTCACCCGCGATCGCGGGACCCACGGGATAGCGCTGCCCGGAAATCCGTTCTAGGGCCGGAATAAAGCGCCGTCTGCCACGGCGTCGGTGTGGGCAGGCCAGAGACGTCCGGCTTCCCGGGGTTCACACGCAGCCGTGGACGGGACCGGACGCGGTGTTACCAGAAGCTCGTGGAGAATGCGAAACCGATAATCATGAAACTTCGGACTTTGTTGTGCGCTACTCTCGTGTGCCCTCTCGCCCTCGTCGCGGGTCAGGGCCAAAGCGGACCGGTCTCAACCGCCTCCGCTGCGGACATCCCTCACTTGCGGACGCAGGGTACTGCCACGCAACTGATCGTCGACGGCCAGCCATTCCTGGCTTTGGCGGGGGAATTAAACAACGACAGCGCAACCAGCCTGGATTACGTGAGGCGGTTATGGCCGAGGCTCGTTGAGGCGAAAATCAACACCGTCCTGGCGGGCGTTTCCTGGAACCAGATCGAACGGCAAGAAGGGAAGTTCGACTTCAGTGTACTGGACGGTGTGATCCAGGGAGCGCGAAGTCATAACCTGCGTCTTGTGCTTCTGTGGTTCGCAAGCTGGAAGAATAGTCTGTCCAGCTACCCGCCCGACTGGGTGAAGAAGGACTTCGACCGCTTCCCCCGCGCCCGGACCAAAACCGGCAAAACCCTGGAGCTGCTCACGCCATTGAGCGACGCCAACCGGGACGCCGATGCGCGCGCCTTTGCCGCCCTGATGGGGCACGTCAAAGCAGTGGATGGCCACGAGCACACCGTCATCATGATCCAGGTGGAGAACGAAGTGGGCATGCATAGCGACTCCCGCGACCATTCGGCCGCGGCCGACAAGGCCTACGCGGGGCCCGTACCCAAGGAGCTGATGGACTACCTGCAGCAGCACAAGAATACGCTGATTCCGGAGTTTCGCAAGGCGTGGGAGGCGGCCGGCTTCAAAACCTCCGGGACCTGGGAAGAGGTGTTCGGGCCGGGCGCCGCGACGGAGGGAATCTTCATGGCCTGGCACTATGCGCGCTACCTCGACCGGGTGGCTGCGGCGGGCAAAGCCGAATACCCGTTGCCGATGTTTGTGAACGCGGCACTGTACGGAGTTGGGAGGACGGAGTTTCCACCTAGCGGTGGCCGCCCTTGGGACCTGATGATGGACGTCTGGAAGGCCGGAGCGCCGCAAATCGATGTGCTTGCACCAGACGCTTATGGTAACTTCACGGCGTTCTGCGCAAAGTATAGCCGGCCCGGGAACCCCCTGTTCATACCCGAATCGCTGAATGGGGCGGTGGGCGCAGCCAGAGTGCTGTATGCCTTCGGGCGCCATGATGCCATCGGTTTCTCGGCGATGGGCGCCGTCGAGAGGTCCAGCACTCCCGACACCGATTTGATCGCCAGCTACGACCTGATCGAGCAATTGGCGCCCCTGATCTCGGAACACCAGGGCAATGGCACTATGTCCGCGGTCCTGCTGGGTCCCGATGACCCGCCCCAAAAGGTCCAGGTAGGGAACTACACTCTGGAGGTTAAGTTTGTGAAGCCTCGGGTTGCGCCTCTGACACAACCGACGCCCATCCCGCCCAACACCTTCGCAGCGGGGATTTTCATTGCTACGGGGCCCGACGAGTACTTCGTGGCTGGCATGGGAATAGACATCACCTTTGCTCCCAGCACGCCGGGGCTCCCGCTGGCCGGATTGGCCACCGTGGAAGAAGGGAGTTTTGTGGACGGCCGCTGGGTTCCCGGGCGACTGCTGGCCGGCGACAGCACCGAAGAGGGGGAAAACATCAGGATATCCTGGCCCCCGGGGAGTTGGGTGCCCGAATACCGCCAACGTGCCAGTCCCGACGCCATCCAACGCGTCACACTGTACCGTTACCGTTGAGGCATTCCAGCAAACGGCAAAGCGGGCGAGGCGGGCGGAACGCCCCCAGCGAAAGAGGAACGTGGTGTTTATGAACTGGAACGAATCGACCAAGGGCGCAATTTCCCGGCGTACCGCCGTGGCCGCCGGGCTGGCGCCGCTGGTGGTGGCACGCCATGTGTTGGGAGGCGCCGGTTACCAGGCTCCCAGCGATAAACTCCGTATCGCCTGCGTGGGCGTCGGCGGCGTGGGCGAGGACTATGTGGCCGGCTGCGCGAGCGAAGAGATCGTGGCCCTTTGCGACCTCGACCACGAATTCTCCGCGCCGGTGTTCCATCTCTATCCCAAGGCCAGGATCTACAAAGACTTTCGGCAGATGTTCGACAAGGAGCACAACAACTTCGACGCTCTGATCGTGGCCACGCCGGACCACTGGCATTTCCACCTGGTGTTGGCGGGTCTGGCCATGAACAAGCACATTTATTGCGCCAAGCCGATGACCCACACTATTGCCGAGGCGCGGAGGGTCAAGGCCGTGGTGCTGGCCTCCAAGGTCACCACCAAGGCGAGCATTCAGGATTCGCGCACGTCTCCTGCCCGGGCCACCACAGAGTTGCTGTTGAGCGGGGCCATCGGGCCGGTACGTGAAGTGCACTTCTGGTGCGGCACTCATTCCCCCAGCGGGTTGGCCAGACCCAAGGAGGTGCAGAAGCCGCCCGCGGGGATGAACTGGGACCAGTGGTGCGGCCCGTCTCCGGCGCGGCCATACCATAAGATCTACCATTACGGCAACTGGCGTCCCTGGTGGGACTTCGGCACGGGCAATCTGGGCGACGCCGGTTGCCATGCGCTGCACGTGTTCCATGAGGAACTCGAGATGAGTGCGCCGGACTGGGTCGCGGCCGACGCTTGCGAGTCCTTTTCACTGGAAGGCTGGGTCTCGAACACCGAGTGCGCGAGCAACTCCAACTACGTCCAGTGGCACTTTCCGGCGCGCGGCAAGCACCCGGAGATGATGGCGTACTTTTACGATGGGGGCCTGCAGCCGCCGCGGCCGTTGGGCATGCCCCCCGAGATGGGGATGCCGGGCCGGGGCACGATGTTCGTCGGCGAAAAGGGTGTTCTGCTTTCCGCGTTCTATGGCGGGAATCCGTGGGTTCCGGACCATTTTAGTCCCCCGCCGGGCCAGCAGTTTCGAGGGCTCCCCGGCGGCCAACTCCTGCCGGAGAGCCGTTTCAAGGACTTCCAGCAGCCCGAACCATACCTGCCGCGGTGCGAGAGACCGGACCATTACGCCGAGTGGATCCGGATGTGCAAAGCCGGCAAGAAGTCGATTACGCCTGTCGAGTTCGCCTGCGACCTCACGGAGTTCGCCCTGCTCGGGACGGCAACGCTGCGCAGGTACAGCACTCCCGGGGTCATGCCCCCGCTCCAGACGCGCATCCAAGCCAGCCGGGCGGACTCCGCGGTGGTGTGGATTCCCGCGTCGAATGACGGCCATATCCATGTCCCCAACGCGCGCCCTCTAGCGAACAACCCCACGTATGCAATGTACTGGCGAAGTTCCAAAGTCCTGAAATGGAACTCGCAGGCCGGGAGATTCAGCAACGACGAGATCGCCAACGGCTACGTTGACCTGCCCTATCGCAAGGAGTGGGACTACAAGGTTTAGCCGCCAACGCCTCTAAAACTGAAAACGCAAAGCTACGATGTGGAAATCTACTCGGACGGACCCAACGCCGCTGCGCAACCGAAAGATTCGATTGTGGAGAAACGCCGCGTGAGGGCCGAGACGGTCTTACAGTTGAAGCTGGCGCCGGGCGGTGGCAGTGCCATACGGCTCGTCCCGGTGCAAGGAGAAGGCAAATGAAGGCAACGATTTTGTATCCATTGTTTCTGTTCTGTCTGTCGCTCCCCGCGGCAGCGGACGTGACCGTGGCCAGCCCCGATGGCCGCGTGCGGTTTGTGCTGTCGTCGGACGCACAGGGCCACCTCGAATACACGGTCACGTTCAACTCGAAGAACATCATCGATCCATCCCCGCTGGGCATCGTGGTGGATGGCGTGGATCTCGCCGGCGGCGCCCAGATCGGGAAGGTGGAGACCTACAAGATCGACGAAACCTACCCCTGGTACGGCCCGCACTCCACCGCGGTAGACAACTGCAACGGCGTCAAAGTGGCCGTGACACATCCCAAAACGGGAACGTCGTATACGCTGGAGCTCCGGGCGTACAACAACGGCGTCGCGTTCCGCCACCTCGTGCCGGGCCAGGGTGCCCGCACGCCCGACGAGGCCACCGTGTTCCGTGTTCCGGCGGGGAGCGTGATCGCGCCGCAGAACTACGTGTCCGGCTACGAAGGGCTCTATCCCTGGCGAACCACGACAAACACGATTGAGAGCATGATGGACGGCGAGTGGACAAACCCGCCGTTCACCTTCGTGCTGCGCGACAAGAGCGCGTACGCTTCCATCACCGAGGGTGCGCTGGTCAATTACAGCGGGATGGTTTTCCAGGCGGATGCCACCCAGGCGCTGCATGCCAGGCTGGGCCACTCCGAGCCGGCGAGCTTCGGGTTCCGCTCGCGATACGCCAAGGACGTCGAGCGCCTCAGCCATCCGGCCGTGATCAATGGGCCTATCACTACGCCCTGGAGAATTGTGATGATCGGCGCGGACCTGAATGCCCTGGTCAACTGCGACATCGTGCACAACGTGGCCGCGCCTCCGGATCCCAAGCTCTTCCCCCAGGGCCTTCACACGGATTGGATCAAGCCCGGCCGGGCGGTCTGGAGCTATCTCGACGGCGTGGACGCGTCACCCGAAGGGCAGAAAGAGATGGCGCGGCTCGGTTCACTAATGGGATTCGAATACATCGTGATCGAGGGCTTCTGGCGGAACAGTTGGTCCGAGGCGCAGTTGAAGGATATGGTGAGTTACGCGCGCGAGCATGGAGTCAAGGCCTTCGTGTGGAACATCCGCTCCCTGTTGCAGGACCCCAAGGCTCTTCAGGGGACCCTCGAAATATGCGACCGGGTGGGCATCGCGGGCCTCAAAATAGACTTCTTCGACCACGAGCACAAAGAGGTGGTCGATCTCTACGAGATGCTGGCGAAAGCGGCCGCCCAGCACAAAGTGATGGTCGACTTTCATGGCGCCAACAAGCCGACGGGCCTGGAGCGAACCTATCCCAACATCGTTGGCATCGAAGCGGTCCGCGGAATGGAGTTCTTCCCGCCGTACGCGCAGCACGATGTCGTCCTGCCGTTTACCCGCTTGCTGGCCGGGATGGCCGATTACACGCCTACCCACTTTGGCGCGCTGATCGCCGATACCACGTGGGCGCACCAGGTAGCCAATGCCGTCATCCTCCAGTCTCCCCTGCTGGTCTATGTGGCGCACCCCCAGCATATGCTGGATAACCCTTCGGTAGACGTGCTCAAGAGCATCCCCAGCTATTGGGATGAGACCGTGGTTCTGCCGGTCTCCGAGATCCGGCAAGTCGCGGCCTTCGCCCGGCGGAGCGGGAACACCTGGTTCCTGGCGATTACCAACGGGGCCACCGCGCGCAACGTGCGCATCGATCTTTCCGCTTTCCTCAAGGCGCCACAGACGTACAACACACGTCCCACCCCCTATCTGGCCACGCTCCTTCGCGATACAGCGGAACCGGCGTCCCTCAAGGTGGAGCACGTCACGCTTACGGCGAGCGACTCGCTCTCGATCGATCTGCGCTCCGGCGGCGGGTTTGTCGCCATGCTCAAGAAATAGAGAGCGCGCGGCGCCTCGCATATACTCCAGGAAAGACTGCGCGGCCGTTCGCGTCGTGGGCGACAGCCTGAGTGTGACCTACATCGACTCCGGAATCACGACGCACCTATAGCGCCTACCGCCGCGGGACACAGGGCGGCCGAGAAGATGAACGGAGCGGCGGCGTGCTGCAGGAAGATGCACAGTTCCCTGCGAGGCAGCGCGCCCTTCGGCCTCGATCCATAACCCGGACCTGCTTTCCAGGGGTAGTTGGTGCGGATACACGCCGGCGTTGAACCGCGGCACCCGCAACCTAAACTGGTCTGATCACCGCCTTCTGGCAGCAGACTTCTTTGTGGCCTCAGTGACTGTATATTATGCGGGACTCAATAGCAGCGTCTGTCTCGCGATCTGATTGTACGACGAGGACCGAACAGCGCGAAAGGAGCACGCCAAGGCGGTGCCCAACGCTCAGTTCTTGCCCTTCGAAACGACTTCCACCGGCATGTTGCTCAGTTTCTCGTAGATCCGGCTCCGTTGACGCAAGGGCCACCAGTCGTATAGGTAAATCTGCATCGGGCGCCACATCGCGACCCAGCCTGCAATCATCAGGCTCTCCCGCACGATGCTGGCCCAGGTGCCTGCTTCACCAGGCAGCAACGTCTTGCTAATAATCAGACACGTGGCCAGGCACGATAGGCCGATCACCAAGCTCGTCCGGCCCTGCTTCATCAGTCTCCTGAACTCTAACTGAGTAAGCTCGGCTCGGTGGGCGAAGTGGTTGTGGACAGCCTGCCGGATCAGTTCCTTGGGGTCCTCTGCTGGCCACTGGTCCAGGTGCACTCGCAGCCTCACCGGCGCCTCACCCGGGAATTCTTGTGCCCAGCCCACGATGAACTCTTCCGCTTTGTCGTCGAGATCCTTCTCAATGAAAGGGGAAGGGTCCATCGAGTTGAAGAGTTGATCCACGTCACGCAGTTTCAGCTTGATGCTGTGCGAGCGGCCGGGGTCGGCCGCGACATCGCCTGGTGATGGAAAGGACATCAGCGGGAATTCTCAGTCTGGACTTCCAGGTCCCGTTCAGTTTAAACCGAATCGCCGTCCTTTGCTCCTCCGAGTTGCATTTTCCCTCCCGGAGCCGTCTTCGCCCCCGCAAGGCGCGCCAGCCGGCACCCAAACTCGCCGCGAAGAAGGAGGCGGACGAGGCGTGATATGTAGCTTGCAATGAAGCATTTGCGCGGTTTTGCCGGCCCGAGGGGGCCTCCGCCGGAATCGTGCGGAAGGGAAGGGCTATAAAACAGTTCCGGCGGAGGCGGTCGGGCGTATAATCGATTGCAACCCTGGAGGGGGCTACTTTGAAGTAGCCCACTACCCGGCGGCCAATTCAGTGGCGCCGTCGCATGGAGAAGGTGTTCGCGTCTCAGATAACGATAGAGGTATCTCGCCACCGGCGAGTTGCACAATCATGTCGCTTGAAATCATCCATAGAGAGCATGAAGGAATCGACATTCTGGATCTGAAAGGACGCCTCACACTCGGGCAGGAGGATCTGGACTTTCGAAGCGAACTGGACTGGCTCGTAAAGGCTGGAAGGATTCGTGTGGCATTGAACCTCATCGATCTGGCCGAACTGGATACTGCTGGCCTTGGCACCCTGCTCTTTGCACTGGCGAAGCTGCGCAAGGCGGGTGGAAACCTGGCAATCTACGATGTGAACCCGTCACATATCGAGCTGCTGGCGGAAGCAAAACTGGAAGCCGTCTTCGAGGTATTCCACGACGAACAGGACGCGATCAACAGCTTTTTCCCTGACCGGGAAGTGAAGCGCTATGACATATTGCAGTTCGTCGAATCCAAGAAGCTCAAGCGCCTCTGATGTCTCCGAAGTTGCCGGCGGCGCGGGTGTCACGCGAATCGAATGCACGGCCCGCGAACTCCCGGCCGACGGCGCCTTCCTCATCAGCAGAACCAAAGGAACGATTGCGAGGATGAGTAAGCCCATAATGCGGAACCCCTCGACAAACCGTAACCGCGCCAGCCAGTGGGCGAACCGCCCGGGCGGACTCTAATAGGTCTTCAAGGAGCCCACGTGTCACCGCCGGTCGTAAAATCCCCATAACGCCGGAGTAAAACTCCCCCCTGCGGAGGCTGCGGGACTCCTCGCTCCGGCAGATCGCGTATGCTGCAAGGATGAGACGCTGGGGGGTGTCGTGTCCATAACTGACAGGTCCGGATGGGATAGAGTCAAGCGGGCGGGGTCGCCGGTTGTAGTGCATTCCGCACGGACGGCGGTGGCGGCTGTAGCTTCGGTGCTGATAGCGCGTTTATTCCGGCTGCCGGAAGCGTACTGGGCGCCGATTACAACCCTAGTCATCACGCAGTCATCGTTGGGTGCGGCGCTCGCCGTTTCCCGGCAGCGCGTCATCGGAACGGCGCTTGGAGCGGTGGTCGGCGCGATGGTGGCGAGTCGCTTCGGGTCGCAGGTGCTTGTATTCGGTACGGGCGTGTTCGTCCTAGGACTGCTCTGCGCCGTGGCACGCTCGGACCGAAGCGCATATCGGTTCGGGGGAGTTACGCTGGCGATTGTGCTATTGGTGCCGCGGACTGGTCCGGCATGGCAGATCGCCTTTCATCGGTGCGCTGAGGTGTTCATCGGAATTGGGGTGGCACTGATGCTAGCTGTGACGTGGCCAGAGAGCCAGTCCACACCATCGGGGAAAGTGTGAATCCTCCTCCATTTCCTCAGAGTGCGCGGCGTCGGCTGAACGTAGGTCCCGTTTATCTATGAGCGGCCGACAACTGTGGACGTCAAGAAGGAAGAATAGAAGTCTGGCAACCAGCCATGGATCTGAGGCTGTGACGAGCGGAACGGCGTGATGGGCGATCAATCCCCCGGCAGACGCCGATTGTCGTGTAACACGGGCATCGCATGCCCCCGGCGGGAAAGGCCGGCGCGGGCGTGCTCGGGCGCCGCGTCCGGAAGCGCAATCCGGCCGAACTCGGCTAAGGTATCATGAATCAGACTGAAGAGTCTTTGAGCGGAGGTTCCCATGGGCTATCAACCAACGACCGCGCGCCGTCGCTTCCTGCAAACTGCGGGGGGCGCGTTATTACTCAGCCCGCAGACGGTATTTGGGTCGCAAGCCAATTCGGCGGTGGAAGTGGGGCTGGTGGGCTGCGGAGGGCGCGGCAACTGGATCACGCCCTTCTTCCCCGAACATGCCGGCGCCCGCGTGGTGGCGGTGGCGGACGTGATCAAGAGCAGGCTCAATTCCACTCGCGAGAAGTTGCAGGTGGATTCGGACCGCGCGTACTGGGGGCCGGACGCGTACCGCGAACTGGCGCAATCAAAGCTCGATGCGGTGGTGATCGAGACGCCGACGTATTTCCATCCGGCGCACGCCGCGGCGGCAGTGGATGCGGGCAAACACGTCTTCTGTGCCAAACCGGTGGCAGTGGACGTTCCGGACAGCAAGAGCTTTCTGGCCAGCGGGCAGAAGGCGCACAGCAAGAGCCTGAGCTTCTGGGTCGATTTTCAAAGCCGCGCCCGCCCCGTATTTCAGGAGGCGGTTACGCGCATGCAGCGCGGCGACATCGGAACGATCGCTATGGCCCAGGTCTTCTACTATGCCAACCGGCCATGGGTGGACCGTTCTACTCCCGACATGGACCCCGGGCAAGTCCGGATCGTCAACTGGCTGGGCGACCGCGTGATCAGTGGGGATATCATTGTGGAGCAGAACGTCCACGTTCTGGACATGGCGAACTGGTATCTCGGAGGCCACCCGCTGAAGGCGGCCGGAACGGGAGGACGGACCAATTGGGCGGGAACGAAGAGTGACGCGGGCGACGCCTGGGACCACTTCGCGATCACCTTCTGGTACCCGGGTGAGGTCCATGCCTCGTTCAGTTCTCACCAGCTCACAGGCAGGTTCTCCGACCTGTGTGTGCGCTGCTTTGGCCTGAAGGGTTGCGCGGACACGCATTACGGCGGGCTGGTCCGGATCGTGAGCGACGATCCGGACAGGACCTGGACCGGCGCGGAGAAGGACGACACCTTCACGGCCGGCTGCGTCACGAACATCCAGAACTTTGTTCAGAGCATCAAAACGGGGAAGCCGATTAACAATGCCGCCACGGCTGTGGAGAGCAACCTCACCGGCATCCTTGGCCGGACGGCGGCCTACCGCGGAACCGCGGTGACCTGGGACGAGATGATGACCTCCGCCGAGAAATGGGAAGCCAGCCTTAAGCTCAAGTGGTAAGGGAGAGGCTTATGGCAAAGATCAGTCGTCGTGCTCTGCTCCAATCCGCGGCGCTCGCCGGCCTCGGCGGGCGCTTCGCTGGCGGCGCCGTCCGCAGCTTCTCCATCGGCGTCACCGATTGGAACCTGAGACTCGGAGCCAACCCGGACGCGCTGCCGCTGGCGGCTCGAATCGGCTTTGAGGGCGTCCAGATTTCATTCGGCAGGCGCATCGTCAACGGCAAAATGCCTCTGGACGCCCCCGAGATCATCTCCCGCTACCTGAGCCTGTCCAGCGAGTACAAGATTCCGATCAACGGGACCTGCGTGGATAAGCTCCACGACAACGGGCTGAAGAACGACAAACTCGCCATCAAGTGGGTGCTCGATTCCATCCGGCTCACGAGCGCGTTAAAGACTAAGGTGCTGCTTCTCCCGTTTTTCGGAATGTGCGCCATTCAGAACCAAGCTGAAGGGAATGCGGCGGGCGATGCCCTGCGCGAGATCGCGCCCGAAGCCGAGAAGGCCGGGGTACTTTTGGGGATCGAGGATACGATCTCGGCCGAGAACAACGTTCGGATCATGGACCGCGCGAAGTCGAAAAACGTGTCCGTGTATTACGATATTGGGAACTCGACCCAGGCCGGCTTCGACGTCGTGAAAGAGATCCGTTGGCTGGGCAAAGACCGGATCTGTCAATTCCACTTGAAAGACAACCCTCACTATCTGGGGGAGGGGAGTATTTCGATCCCGCGGGTGATTGAAGCCATCCGCGATATCGAATTCACCGGTGCCGCGAACCTCGAGACCGACACACATGTGGGATCCACCGTGGAGGCGGATATGCGCAAGAACCTGGCCTACCTCCGCCAGGTCATGGGCTAACCGGCGTGGGAAGGGTCAGCCGCGCCGCACAGATGATCGCTGGTCCCGGACGACCGATTACCCGTTTCGACGATCCTGTGAACTTCACCTTCCACGCCGCCCGTAGATCGCCTTTGACGTGATCCCGCAGGCGCTGTAATGCTGGGAATTTGACGAGCGGGCTGACAAAGAGCACTGGGCTTTCGCTGTTGTCGGGCGAGGATGATCTCGTAGGGAGTGCCGACGCTGTAGACGTTCGTCGGGCAGCATCAAGTTGCATTCTTTTTCGCCCGGCGCCGGGCGTGGACGCGGCGGCGGTATTCACATGACGCGAATTCAACGGCCCCCCTGGAAGGTTGACAAAGCAGGCGGTTACGGTCGCGAGGCAGATATGCTTGGCTCATAAAAATAAAATATCTTGCATTCCATACTAGTTTGTGATACAAAGTAGCTTGGGGTGAGAAATGAATACCGAAAACGTCAATCCCGATTCGCTCCCATCGGAGCAGATTCGAAAAATCCCCGGCTGGACGCGCAGATACGCTCGAAACCGCACTCTCCCTAACGTCGTTCTGATGTTGGTGTGGGGGCTGGTCTTTGCGGGCATTTTCTGGTCCTCCATAGCCGGCGGAGCTGCGCGACGGAGCGGGCAGAGCATGGCGTACGGCATTTGGCTGGGGATGGCGATCCTCTTCTGTATCGTGAACATTTTTCTCAGTATCTACATGAGCATTCCTGGCCGGGCAAAGCCGGTGCTTGACTGGATTGGCGGCCGGGTCTACCGAAGCGAGGGCCGGGTTAGCTCCGCGGAGTGCCAGCCGGCGCGAAAACGGGGACCGATTTGGTTCTTGGTACCGTTCCTATTTGGAGCCTGCGTGCTGGCGCAAGTGGTGTTCGGGGCCGCGATCCCGCCCCGATATCAGCAGCCGGTCTCGGCGCTGTATGTCCTCCCATTCATGCTCTATATCTTACTTTCCGGCCAATCGGCCAGCGTGTTGGCCACGGTGGTCTGGCCGTCCCTCTATGCGGTGCACGCCGCGCTGTTGTTGGCTGGCGCGCCGATTCTGTTTGCGGCAAAGTGGGACGCTTTGAATATGGCTCTGCCCACCTTCGGGTACGGCGTATTGAGTTTCCTGGTGTCGCATCTCTACAGCCGTTTTGCGCTGCGACGGCTCCGCCGTGCGGAATGACCATGCCGGACCTGGATCGAACCGTTCACGAGCCCGCCCGCCTGCGCATCCTGATGCTGCTGGCCGGGGTGGAGTCGGCCGATTTTACGTTCCTGCTCTCCACGCTGCGATTGACGAGCGGGAACCTGTCGTCCCACCTGGACCGCCTGGAGAAGGCGGGTTTCATTGCGGTGCGCAAGAGTTTTGAGGGCAAAATGCCGAACACCGATTGCGCGCTGACCAAGGGAGGGCGTTTGGCTTTGGCCGAATACTGGCGGATGATAGATGACATCCGCATGCTGGGAAGGCGGGAAAAAACATCTAGCCGCGGATGAACTACGCGGGCAGGTAAGCCGCGAAGGCCAGCTCTCATCCTTCAGGCGTGCGCTGAGCTGGCCGAGGGGCTATTCATCGGTGCAACCATGCTCGTTTCAGGCGGAATCACTCAGTATCAGGTACCTTAGCCAGACCCAAGCGCCTGACCAGGCGGCGGAATGAACACGTTGATTAGGAATCTTTCGGACGCTCTGGCGGCAGGAATAAGCAAGGAGAGAAGCAAAGAGGACTTTCGGAGAAAAGAAAATGCTTCGGGTTCCGCGACATGCGGGGCGGTTTTTCTCCGCCGTTTTCTCCGCGCGGCTGAGCGGCGACGGCTCAAACACATCATTAGTTAACCAACAGGCTGTAGGTTCGAGTCCTGTTTGCCGAGCCAAACCCCTTCACGGCGAACTCTCTGTCCTTCCGGCTAACGGCTTGACGGCGCGGCACTCGCGCCAGATTCACCGCTCGGCGCCTCCTCTGCGGCGGATTCGCGCACCGAATGCAATGCGCCAGAATCGAACGCGCGGTTGCGCCGCGCGTGCGCCGCGGCGTCGCGATGGCGGGGATGAGGAGCGCAACTCATCCGGCGCGAGGTACTTCGCCTCGTCAAGGCGGACGGCACTGATGGACCGCGATCAAAACAAAACATGTCTCCTGCTTCTTGTCCTGGCGTAAGCTAAGGGCAGGAGAACGACAATGGCTGACGAGATTTCGCGAGTCGACTATTACGTAGCAGCAATACCTCACAAGGCCGGCGAAGGCGCTCGGGCCTTGACGGCTTTCAAAGACGCAGGAATGAACCTGTTGGGCTGCTTGGGTTACCGGAAAACGGCCCGGAACGCCGAAATCATCTTTGTTGTGGACGGGAAGACGCCGGGAATCAATGCCGCAGGCAAGAAGGCAGCCCTCACCCTGGGCAAGAAGCAGAAGGCGTTCCTGGTAAACGGCGAAGACCGTCCTGGCGTGGTGGCCGAGTTGATGTGCAGACTGGCGGAAGCGGGCATCAACGTGATCTCGGTTCATGCCCTGTGCGCCGGTGCGGGCCGCTTCGGCGCACTTATCGCAGTCGAGCCGGCCGACGTGCGCAAAGCGGCTAAAGCTCTGGGCGCGGTATAGATTGATTTGCAGGCCGTCCTGGCCGAGCGCGAGCGTTGCGCGACGATTCGAGGAGAGATGATGGGAGGCGCGAGGCGCGCGAATCCGCCCATGCCACGCGCTACGGCCAGCGGGAGGATGTTGTTCTGGCTCGAATCGGATTGCCGGTCGTTGGCGTTGAGTGCCATCAGTACGGTATCAATCACGTCCTGGTTGTCGAGCCGGACCGCACGCATCAGTATAGGGGAATTGGCGTGGCCGGTGATGCCGATGTGCTTGACACAGATACGGCGCTCCGGATTCAGGCCGGTGTAGCTCGTGCCGTCGCGGAAGTCCAGCAAACCGGCCAGTGCAGGATCCGAAGACCGCCAGCCATATGCTGGCGCGCCTCGGCGATCTGTTGCGGCTCGTGCTGCGCGGCGACTCTCAGCCTGAGACCACGCTGCGGGAGGAGATTGGATTGACGCGGGCGTACGTCGCCATGGAAAAGATGCGGTTTGGAGATCGCCTGTCGGCGCGATTCGAGATCCCTCTGAGCGGCGCGTATGAGTTGGAACTTCGCGATGGCGTCCGTCTGCGGACCGGGAGACAATACCGGGACGCGATTCAGAACCCGGTCCGGGGCTTAGCCCGACTTGGGCAGCGAAGCAAAGGTGTCGAGAACTGACATCCAGTAATCCCCTACGAGTCCGCGATACGGTGCCCTCTGGAGGTCGGGCCCCCCTTGGTAGTAAGTGCTGGTCGCACAGCGTAGACCTTTGAGCGGCCACCAGGACGAAAAACGCGCAGTCCGCGGAAGTGACAGTAGACGCCCAACTCCCCCGAAGTCGATGGGTGTCACACGCGCCGACCCAAGATCGCGGTCCGCTGAAGAACCGCATGGGTGACGCGATGCTCATGTCCGCGTGATGCGCGCCAGCCAGGCCAGAATTCCGTCGGGGCCCATCCTGCTATCGAGTTTGGCGGGCTCGATCGAGTCTACCTGCCATCCCCTGTCGAAGCTGGCCCTGATTTCGTTCCGGTTTATCCGGCGCGGGCCGCAAGACCCCAGTTGACGGTCGCTGAAACACAGCATGAAGTAGCGGCCGCCTGGCTGGATAACCGCGCGGAGGCTCTCGACGAACGACCGGCGGTCGTCGTCGTCGAGGGCGTGGAACAGGCCGCAATCCAGCACGGTGTCGAATTGCTGGTGGAGAGAAGCCAACTGAAGGGCGTCATGGACCAGGAATTGCGCGGTCAAGCCGCGGTCGCGGGCTTTGGCTTCGGCAAGAGCGATTGCGGCCGGAGCCGAATCGATGCCAGTCGCCTCCAGTCCCATGCCGGCGGCCATGAGAGCGTGCTCGCCGGTCCCGCAACCCACGTCCAGGACCCGGCCTCGAATGGCACCCGCTTCTGCCAGCGCCAGAAAGGCAGGCTGCGGCCGCCCGATATCCCAAGGCGGCGTGCCGGCATAGGAGGCTTCAAAATCCTCTGGCCGTATCGGGCCAGGCACTTCCTCGGCGGGAGTGGCCGGCGGCTCATTTTGTTCAGGGGTTCTCATGTCAGGGCGTCTAATATCAGTTTATGCCGCATTCCGATAGTTCCGCACCCGATCGCGGCATCCTCTCTCAAATGCTCTCTTGGCTCTCCGGCGGTCTCTCTGCGAACGGCTCAGTGGCGAAGACTGTAGGGGATAGCCGTTAACCAAAAGGTGACCGCCGCTAACCAAGAGGTCCTTGGTTCGAGTCCCGTCTGGGGAGCCAATCTGCAATTTCTCGACTTCAGGCCATCTGATTGATTTCATTACGGGCGCTTCAGACGTTTCTTCTGGATTGGCCCCACTTGAGAGTGCCCCCCCCCGGCGTTGACTCGAACTCTTTATCCGACCAGCATCCCCCCAAAACGAATCCGCGCTGGCCCACTATCCGTGCCAACTTCCGAGTGGCCGACGATCCACTCGGGGCGATCCGCACGTAGGCAAGGTCGCAAGTAAGGCGACTCGGCCACACCATGCACTGATTGCGTAGTGGCGAGCCGAAGTCAGCAATTTGGCCAAACAACCCAAGACAGAGCCGTCAGGCGGACGGGCGCGCGCTGCGGGACGCCGGGATGGCCTTCATCAGAGCTATCGCGATGCGATGGTGTTCGTAGCGGTGCCCAGTCCACGGTGAGCACTTCCACACCACGGCACAAATTCACACAAGGGCATTGCGCCGGGGTTAAAATCGGTTGAGCAGATTCCCTTATCCGTACGGAGGCTGCCTATGCCCAAGCGCCGCATTTGGATCGCGATCGCGGCCATCGCCGCATGCGGGATCGCCGCGTCGATCGACCTGAAGCCTGGCTCCGCGGTCCGCTCCTGGCTCATTCTGGCGCCTCTGCCCGTAACCGGGACCGCGCCAGACGAGACAGCCGAGTTGGGAGCCTTCGAGCGGGACGCGTTGGCTTCGCAAGGAGGTGAGACAGGCGCCAATCCTGCCGAAGGTCAGGTTATCGATCTGGCTGGACGGAAATACGTCTGGCAGCGCTTGGAGTCTTCCTCCGACAACGTCGACCTCGGAAAATCGTACGGTGAGAAGCCCGCCATCGCCTACGTTTTTGCGACAATCGAGCAAGCCACGCCCTCTGGCTTTCTCTTCGGCCTCGGCAGCGACGACGCCGTCAAAGTCTGGCTGAATGGCCGTCTGGTTCACCGGAACTGGACGGAGCGCGCTGTTCGTTTGGATGACGACATCCTCCGTCTTCACCTGAACAAGGGCACCAATCGGGTGCTTCTGAAGATTCAGAATCGTGGCGGCGGCTGGGGCTTCTCTTTCCGAGCCATAGACTCCGCGCGTCTCCAGGAACGACTGGCGGAAATGGTGCTTGCCCGCGATCTGGATGGTCTGCGAACGGCCGCGCCACTGGCGGGCGGCCGGGATAACGGCGGCAAGTACGGCCTGACGGCTTGGCAGTGGGCCACCGTACGTGGACATCGGAACATGACGAAGATACTGGAAGCGTCCGGCATACATGGTAGGGCCCCGGCGGGCGACCCCGGCCTGGTAGTGGATGCAATGTTTCGAGACTACGTCCATCCGGGCGAACCCGGTGCTGTGGTTCTGGTCGCGCGCAGCGGAAAGATCTTGTTCGAGAAAGGGTATGGCTTGGCGGATGTGGAACACTCCCGGCCGATTACCCCGGCAACCTGCTTCCACCTCGCCTCCATCAACAAGCCATTCACCGCAGCAGCGATTCTCAAGCTTCAGGAAGAAGGCCGTCTGCGCATAGATGATCCGCTTTCAAAATACATTCCCGATTATCCGCGCGGCGATCTCATCACCCTTCGCCACCTGCTGACGCATACGTCTGGAATCCCCGACCGGCTGGGCGGCCCCGGTCAACTCCCCGGCTTCTTCACGCCGCCGAACCGGGACTACGTGATTGCTGCCTTCAAGTACCTGCCCCTCGATTTCGAACCAGGCTCGCGCTATGCCTACAGCAACCCCAACTACTATTTGCTGGGCAGAATCGTCGAGATGGTTTCTGGCCAGTCGTATCTTGACTTCCTGCGCGAACGGTTTCTTGTGCCACTGGGAATGGCGCATACGGGTGTGTTCCGGCCGGGCGAGGCGGGCAAAGCGGAACCCTACTGGTACGCCGACGGACGATTGGAGCGGCGGCAGCACATGGTCGAGAACCGCTCTCCTTGGCTGCACGGCGGCCATGCGCTGCTCGATGCAACGGCTCAGGACTTATACCGCTGGACCGATGCCTACTTCAACGGCCGGGTTCTCCAGAAGGCGACCGTCGAGGCCGCGATAACGCCGGCTGCTAATGGCCGCTCCGTCAACACGCCCGCCAGACAAGGCGGCTACGGCTTCGGCTGGGGCATAGGGCGTCTGCGCGGTATGCGCGCGATCTTCCACACCGGCGGCGGAGAGGGGTATTGCGGGGCTCTTTACTATTTCCCCGAGGCTGGATTCACGGTCATCATCCTGGCCAATGCAGGTGCTCCCTTGCCCACCTATGATGTCGGACTGACTGCACGAACCATTGCCGAGCTCTACCTGCACGATGAGCTGGAGCCGAACGATTCGCCGGCGGTTGATACGCACGTCGATCCCGGGACCTACGATGCGTTTACCGGTTTGTACGACATGGGATCTTACGGAGTGATGCAGGTCACTCGTTCGGGAAGTCACCTGTATGAGCAGACCACCAACCACGGCCGCGTCGAGTTGTTTCCGCGTGACCGCAGCCGGTTCTTCGAAGACTGGAAGGTCGTGGACGCCGATGTCGAGTTCGTCCGGAATGCGGCAGCCGAAGTGAGTCATCTCGTTTTCTCGCTGGATGGCGACGCCTTTCGGGCGCCGCGGCTGCCCGATCCGCCTCGCGCGCTGCTCACCTCATATGCCGGGGAGTATCGGCTCTCCAACGGTCAGACGATCGAGATCGTGCCAGAGGGAAACCTGCTGTTTGTGCGGGTGAACGGACAACCTCGGATGCAGCTCTATCCGCGCTCCGCCAAACTGTTCTACTTGCTGGAAGCCAAGGTGACCGCCGAATTCCTGCAAGAGCCGAATGGCAGCGTGAACCGGCTCATTCTGAATCAGGACGGTCGCGGCGTTGAGGGACGGCGACTGGAAGCCCAGGCGACATCCGAACCAGCGCCGACCGTGCCCGGTGGGCCGGGTGCTTCTTCGCCGTTCCAACCCGAAATCAAAACGGCCGCGCCTCTCCAGGTGGTCGTCATTCCTATGCGCGGCGCCTACGCCCAAACCGGAATCGCGCTGGAGCTGCTGACTGCTTTCCTGGCCTCGCGCGGCGTCGCACCCGCCGGAGCGCCCTTCGGCCGCTATTACGACGCTGCCGGTACCGTGCCTGACGCCGAGCTGCGCTGGGAAGTGGGTTTTCCGGTCGCTGGACCCCTGGTGGCAGGCAGTCCATTCGAGATGCACACGCTCGAAGACTCCAACATCGCTGTGGTGAAGGTGCCAGGCGAGCATTCCGCCACGAAGCCATGGCCAAAGCTGCTAGAGTGGGTTGCCGAGCAGGGCTATCGTCCCACGGGCCCAAACATGGAATTCTGGCTGGACGGTCCGCGAACCGAACTGCGTATCGCGGTGGAGCGGGCGAAATAGATGCCTTCGTGGCGTAAGTTCAGTGAGCTACGGGCCTTCCCAACTTGATCGTTCTGGCTCGGCGGCCGATGACCAGCGTAAACGGAATCGACCCCAGCCGGCAGGGCGGGCCAGCGCATCGCGATTGTTGCTGGACGTAGGCAGCGGGTGGCCCAGTTGACGAATCACGCGCCACCCGGAAGTTACCCTGGAGTCCCCTGGCGAGTTCGACAGGTGTCCAGACTGCGCGCCCCCCTGGGCAAGCGTCGGCGGTGCGTTCGAATCGCTCTCAAGACAATAGACGTCTGCTGGTTCGATCGGAGGGTCAACTGAGCCGCAAAAATTCGAAACGTGTCCCGTCTGGGGAGCCAAATTCCCAAGTCGCGTCCGGACCCGCCGTTCTCCTTTTATAACTTTCCTGGTTCGAATGGCGCAGGATCTCGAACGGTTCGAACAGGGTCGTCCGCAACGCCCCTCCCTGTAGGCCAGGACATCAAGCGTAAGAACGAGGCGGCCGGCGGCGGGAGTCGCAGGCAAATTCCGTCTCCCAGGATTTTGCACAAGCCGGCTTATGCTGGTAAGCTATCTTCGATCATCCGCCGCCGACGTTGTTTTTTTCTCTTTAATATCGGGATCATGAATGACTCGACCATCGTCGTGGCGGGGGCCACCGGTAATCTCGGCGGGCGCATCGTGAGAGCTCTGCTCGAACGGGGCGCCAGCGTAAAAGCGCTTGTTCGCCACGGCGCTGCGCGAGACAAGGTTGAGCGACTGCAGGAGCTCGGCGTAACGATTGCCAGTGTCGGGTTGAGCAGCCCTTCCCAAGTGACACCGGCGTGCTCGCGTGCGTCCTGTGTGGTGTCCGCGCTGCAGGGATTGCAGGACGTGATCGTGGAAGCGCAAACGGTTCTGCTCGACGCTGCGATCAAGGCTGGCGTGCCACGTTTCATTCCGTCCGACTACTCGATCGATTTCACCAAGTTTTCCCCCGGAGAGAATCGCAATCTCGATCTGCGCCGGGACTTCCACAAGCGCCTCGATAAGACTTCGATTTCAGCGACCACGATCTTCAACGGTGCGTTTGCCGACATGCTGACTGGTCAGATGCCGCTCATTCTCTTCAAGCTAAAGCGGGTCCTCTATTGGGGCGACGCGGACCAACGCATGGACTTCACGACGATGGACGACACGGCCGCATTCACGGCGAGCGTAGCTCTTGATCCGTCCACCCCTCGCTTTCTACGAATTGCCGGCGATCAAATCAGCGCCCGGGAATTGACGGCCGTCGCAAGTGAGGTGACCGGAAAGAAGTTCCGCCTGTTCCGCGCCGGAGGTCTGGGAATGCTCGGCACGCTGATCAAGGTCGTGCGCGCGGTCGCTCCCGGAGAGAAGGAACTTTTCCCGGCATGGCAGGGCATGCAGTACATGCGTAACATGTTCGACGGCCGGGCAAAGCTTGAGCCGCTCGACAACGATCGCTATCCCAGTATTCGTTGGACGACTGCGCGGGATGTGCTCTCAGCGCGCGAAGTCAGATAGCCTGCGCGCTGGCGAGAGCTCGGTGGGCGCCCCGTAGGCGAGCACAGCATTGCGATCCTGGCAGCGGAGCGTTATGTGGTGATACCGGCCTGTTTCCTGACGGGCCGTCGCACGAACCCGCCAAGACGGCAACATAGAGGAAGCGGAGAATCCTGGGCCCAGGAAGAATTTTCGGCGTTCTCGGCGCAGGCGGGGTGCGGCGCGCAACTTCCGAGTGCGCTGTGATTCTGGACTTAACCGCCAGCGGATAGTAGGGCGGGGCGCTTCCGGCAGCAGGTTGTTCACCGGAATCGTCTCTTTCGGCACCGATCCCCTCCAATCCTATGGCTGCTGGACAGTTCAAGAACCGGCGATTCCGTGCCGTCCTGGCCGCCTGTTTCGATGAAGCAGTTCAACTACTGCGCCGAAGCCGGCACTATTGCGCTCGTCGTCCATGGCTCGGCTAGTTCAAGCTTCACGACAGTATCGATGGCGTCCGGAGAGCCCGGTGGCAAACTGAGCGTCAGGGTCTGTGCGGTCCGCTGGAGCGGTACATCTCCTCCATGAAGCAATGTTGCCTTCACGACGCGCACAGGCAGGGTTGGCAGCACCAGCACAGAGTTCTGCAGTGGCTGCAAAACGTGAATGTATACCAGTGTTCCGTTATGAGTGGAAACGCCGTAGGCTCCGGGAAGCCAGGGCCCTCCGCGTGTGCCGTAGATGCTCTCGCCGTACAGGCTGAGCCAGCGGCCGATTTCGCGTAGAGAATCCGCCTGAGCCGGGTCAATCTGGCCGTCGGGGCGCGGTCCCACGTTCAGCAGCATGTTGCCGTCGCGTCCGGCGGCGCCCACTAGCAACCGCAGGAGCTGCGCGAGCGGCTTCACCTTGGCATTGGCCTGATAGCCCCAGGCGCCTTCCGTAATCGTCGTGCACAACTCCCACGGGTGCTGGTTGTCAAAGTCTCCAAGCGCTCCGTCGCCCTCGCGCGAGCGGAAATCAGCGGGCGCATTCGTGCGGTCGTTCAGAATGATTCCGGGCTGCAATTGGCGGAGATGCGCGACGGCCTTGACGTCCTGCCAGTCGAAGCTGCCCGTGTAAGGCTTGTTCTTTGGACGCGCCTGCCAGCCGCTGCCGGTAAACTGGAGGCCACCGAAGCCCAGCCACTCATTGCCCCCGCCATCAAACCACAAAATGTCCAACTTGCCGTAGTTGGACGCAAGCTCGTCGATCTGCCGCTGGTATTGCTCGCGAAGTTCGATGGCGTTTCGCTGGTATATGCCTGGGAAAAAGAAGCCGGGGAAGCGCCAGTCGAGCGGCGAGTAATACAGCCCTACGCCAAGCCCGGCCTTACGCACCGCCTTGACATAGTCGGCCACGAAGTCATGATGGGCGGCGGATTTCAACGCCGTAAAACTGCTGCCAGGATCGTCGAAAAGGGCGAAGCCGTCATGGTGGCGCGCGGTGAGGACCATGTATTTCATACCGCCGGCCTTGGCGATGCTCGCCCACGCGTCTGCGTCAAAGTGCTCAGGATGGAACTGGCCGGCCAGCTTGGCATACTGATCGGTAGGAATCTGCTCGGCCCACTGCACCCATTCGCCGCGGCCCGGGATGGAGTAGACGCCCCAGTGCATGAACATGCCGAACCGTGCCGCACGCCACCAGGCAATGCGCTGGGCGGCATCGGGATCGGAGACGAGTGGCGCCCATTGACCGTTTAACAAAGGGACGCTGAACACGAGAATCAGAATCGTCGGCAGATTACGGCGAAAAAGATGAGAAGGCATCGGTTTCCAAATGAGTTGATCCAAATTCTACCACTCGCGGACCGGCAGCGGATGGCCAGAACTGTATCCCCCCGGCCAATGGACGGAGCAATTCCGCGCCATTCTGAGCCCGGCATGCAATCAGGCTACCCGGATGCTGGATGTTCAGTTGATCCGAACAGGCCGAAGCACTCATTGAGGCGTCTTACGATCCCTTATCGCCGGCTCGATGATGCGGAAGTTGCCGCTGCAGTGCAGCATGCTCATGATGTAGAGCATGCCGTCGAAGTAGCGCTGCTCGCCCCTGGGCATCGGCGTGTTCCATAGCTCTTCCACGAATGCCGTCGAGCTAGGACCCGGTGTCGCCGCCAGGCCACCCACGGCCGCCGCCGCCAGCATGCCCGTCGAGTGACGAGTCGAAATCGGCTTGCCATCCAGCGTGTAGCGATCCGCAAACGTGCTGATGCCCTGGCCGTGGAGGAACTTCTGGAGGCGTTCGCTGAGCACGATCTGTTGCGGGTCCTTCCGCCACCAGGCGTAGTCCACCGCCCAGTTGCTCACACTCCGCCAGGAGTCGTAGCCGAATGCTGCCGGCACGCCATTGAACCCCATCATGTGCGTTTCATCGAAGTAGGCGGTGTCGGGAGTCAATCCGGTCTCCGGACCCGTGATCTTCTGGAACAGGTCGCGGCTCACGTCGGCGGCCTTGGCCCAGAAGGCGCGGTCTTCCGGCGGACCCCAGCGCGCCCAGAGCTCGTAGAACGCTGGCAGGTGATAGGAAGGATCGGTGAACGCCATGGCCACGTCGGGGACGAAGCGGATCATGAAGTGATCCTCGTCCACCATCGGTCCGATGGAGATGCTGCGGGTCTCCCACGGCGCCTGGGGTGCGGGGCCCGGCGCGGAACCACCCTTGGCCGCCAGAGCCTTCAGCCGGGCGGCGTTATTCGGACTCGGCCACGGCTGGTTCGGCTGGATGAAGGGGGGATCTTCGGGATGAATGCGGAAGGGCCCGGCGGCGGTCAGCACGGGGTGATGACGCATGCCGCGCAGGATCTTATCGGCCTCGGCCTGATAGTCGTAGATGCCCTTGCCGTCGCCCCAACGATGCGAGGCGAAGTAGAGCGCCATCACGAAGTACTCTTCGCCATCGGGCGCCGCGCCGGTGGCGCGGGGGGTACCGTCGGTGTTCATCGACCAGGCGAAGTAGCCCACCGAGGGGTTCTTCGGATCGGTGATGAGCATGTAGGTCTTGGACCAGTTCCAGATGGCGTCGAACTCGCGCTTTTTGTCCATTTGCACGGCGATCATCATGCCGTAGCTCATGCCCTCCGAGCGCGCGTCGTTGTTGGCCCAATCGGTGATGTAGGCGAGCGGTCCGTTCTCGTTGGCGCCGGTTTCGAAGTAGACGCGCTCTTCCTGCCCGTCGCCGTGGAAGAACTGGCGGAAGGCCTTCTCGATCTTGGCCTTGGTCTCGGCGGGCGAATGGCCGTTTTCGGCGAAGAGATCGCGGTACTGGCGCGTCTTGTAGGCGCCGTTGCCGTCGCCGGGTATGCTCTTGATTTCGCCGAGTGGCGCGTTGTCGTGCGGCTTGGGCGGAGTCCAAGCCGGGGCCTTCGTTGCGGGAGCCGCTTCCTGCGCGGTAGCACAGAGCGCGAGGGCCAATGGGAAGCCGAGGACCAGTCGAAGGCTGCAGCGGCGATGAGGAGTCAACACGAGTACCACCTGTTAAGCGATATGATTGAGCAGGTGTGCAGACGCACTTCTCTGCCACTACCACTATAACTGCGAGCGTCTACCTGACAAAGACCGGTGGGCACACCCTCTAGTGCAACAGCGCGCTTTCACTTGGTGGTCCAATGCATGAACGGAACAACCATCCACGCTGAAAACACCCCAACCGAGCCGGCGGCGGGTATCTGCTTGTTCGGCGCCACGACGACAGCGGAACGTTAACGCGCCTTTATCGGTAGGAGTCGTTAGCGCCAACCCCAGACTACTCGTTTCTCTGTTCCGGCCAACTTCGCAGAACCGACGTGGGACTACTGACGACTCGTCCATCCGTAAGTAATTTAGACTGAATAGGTTGCGGTTGTAGACAGACCAGCCACGAACATCGTCATTTGCCGCTTCGTTCGACCCGCTGCGTTGTTCTTAGCGATACAGGCCTGAAAGGACTCGAACCGAAACCAGTCTCCAGCCTGACGGTCCATGTTGCCGTACTCGTTAAACTCTGCCTTGTGCAGTCGCGGGCCGGTTCCAGAGCGAACTCGCGGAGTTGGCATACGCCTGATCGCCTCCTGAGTTTCGCTAAAATAACCACGATGCCAAAGGCAATGGATCGAAGAACCTTCAATAAGCTGGCGGGACTCGGAGCGGTCCATGCTGTGCGGAGCCCCGCAGGTGCCGGCGCTCAGCCATACCCATCCGCCGTCGACTCGAGCCCCGCATCGGGGACCGAGTCCCATGGAACCGCGCATATACCGGTACGGGCGGTCGACTGGCCGTCACAGACCTACCGCCGGCTCCTGGTAGACACGCACGTGCCCGACTGGGACGACCAGCTCCTGGCCAGCTTCGATCCGGCCGATTACGTCTCGACCATTGCGGGCGCCGGCTTTCAATCGTTGATGCAATACGCGAATTCGCACGTTGGCCTCTGTCTGTGGCGCACAAACCTGGGCCAGATGCATCGCAATATGAAGGGCCGCGACTACTTTGGCGAGGTGATGGAGCAGTGCCATCGCCATCGGCTTCACCGCGTGGCCTATTACAGTCTCATCTTCGACGACTGGGCCTACCGGACCCATCCGGATTGGCGAACATTCTCCGCCGCCGACTCCGATTCAGAACACCCAAGCCGCGCAGGAGCAGTCTGCATCAATTCACCGTACCCTGAGCACGCTCTTGCTTGCATAAGGGAGCTGGTGGGCAACTACGACTTCGAAAGCATCTTTTTCGACATGACATTCTGGCCCACCATTTGCTACTGCCCTCACTGCGTCGCCCGCCATTGGAAGGAGCAGGGCGCGGAGCCACCCAGAGTCGTCGACTGGAAAGATCCGCAATGGCGCGCCTTCCAGAAGACCCGGGAGCGATGGATGCGCGAGTTCGCGCTGTCTGTTACCCGGGCTGTCAAGCAGACGCGTCCAATCCAGGTCTACCATCAGTTCGGCACCTTCTTTGCCCCCTGGACCGTTGCGGTGTCACTGGAGCAAAATGAAGCCTCCGACTTTGCAGCCGGCGACTTCTATGGCGGCGCGGCGCAATTTTCTCTTGTATGCAAGGCCTATCTGAGCCTTACACGTACTCGCCCATTTGAATTCATGACGTCGCGGACGATGAACCTGAACGATTTTGAGACGACCAAGCCCTTCGAGCAACTCGCGCTTGAGTCGATGATCCCGATGATCCATTCTTCGGCCTGCCTGTTGATCGATGCAATCAAGCCAACGGGCACACTGAATCATCGGGCGTACGAATACCTTTCGCAAATCAATGCGCTGCATGATGCCTACGAGCCGTTTCTCGGTGGCGACATGCTGGCCGATGTCGCGATCTATTACGACAAGAATTCCATGTACGATCCCGGCGCCAAAGGGCTGACGACGGCGGAAGCGGCCAAGAATCCGTGGAGCGTGAAACTGCCGCATCGTGACGCAGCCGTAGGAGCGGCTCGCTTCCTGCGCGAAGCGCACATTCCCTTCGGCGTAGTTACCAATGTATCTCTGAATCAGATAGGTAGATACCGCGCGGTGATCCTTCCGAGCGTACTTGAAATGACTGCGGATCAGGCCGGAGTCTTCCGCGATTTTGTCCGGAATGGAGGCATTCTCTATGCCAGCGGCACCTCCTCCATGAGCGCTCCCGGAGATGGAGAGGAGAGATTCCTTCTCGGTGACGTGCTGGGGGTGCGGTATGTGGGCACAATCGGAGGACCGACGACCTATCTCTCAACCACGGACAAAGGGCTGACCGGCGCAATCTGGCCACAGGAGAACATAGGCTTCAGCGGACCGATGGTCAAGGTGCAGGCCGAGCCGGCCACGGAGGTGCTGGCAACGGCGACGCTGCCGTTTGTCGATCCGGAAGCCGGTACCGCCTTGAACACCCGCTTCGCGCAGATTTGGAGCAACCCTCCCGCCTCCCAACCGGGGAAGGATCCGGGAATTGTGATCAACGCGTTCGGGAAGGGTAAAGCCATCTGGGTAGCGGCTCCGCTGGAGTCGCGGGGCGATGCCGTCGATGCCAGGGTATTCCAGTTGTTGCTCAAGCGAGTCTTGCACCCGCCGTACAAATTCGAAGCGGATGCAGACCGGGCGGTTGAGGTCACTCTCTTCCATCAGGAAGATCGTCACAGGCTGCTGATGGGTATGCTCAATCTGCAAGCGGAGGTTCCCACTATACCCGTGGCTCCGACAATTCGCATTCAGGTGCCGACGGGACACAGAGCGCGCAAAGTATCCCTCCTGCCCGAACAGATCGATGTCACGTTCTCGCCGAACGGATCGTACATCAGCTTTCAGGTCCCGCCGTTCAAACTCGTGTGCATGGCATTGGTCGACTATGTGTAGAGCCGGATGCCGCTCTACTGCCAGGCGTAGTCGCCCAGTGCTTGCGGATACCTTTCGAAGGTTCGTTATCGGTAGTCTGCCGCGGCACGGCGGGCCGCGGGAAACCGATCTGCGATTGAACGCTGCCCTTGACCGTATTATCTCCAGTCCTCAGGGATACCGCGAAGGTATTCAGAGATCGGTCAGTGTTAGAGGGCGGGGAGTTGAGCCGTCGATATCGGTGAAACCGTACGTCTTCGCGAGGTTCGCGGCCACCAGCACCTTTCCTGTGTGGCGGAGAACCTCAGGGTCGGCCGCTAGGGCGGCGACGGCCCGACCAATGAACTCAGGAGATTCGGAATTACTCAAATCGAGCCATTTCGCTGATTCCATCACTCGCTCGGTGCGGACGAGTCCCGGGTAGAGCGAAACTACGGCAACACCGTACTGCTTCAGCTCGGCCGCCATGTCTGCCGTCATCTTGTCCGTCGCGGCTTTCGACACACCATAGGCGACGTTACCGATGTGCTTTTGTGCCGCCCAAAATGAGATGTTCACGATAAGTCCCCGACCCTGGGCAATCATCGCACGCGCAGCAACCTGACTGGCTTGGTAGTGCGCGCGAACGCCAGCACGGAACATCGCGTCCCAACGCCACAGTGGCTGTTCCCAGAATGGCTTGGACCAGGTGAAAACACCGTCCTCCACCATGCGCTCGTAGCCGCCCCACACGTTATTCACCAGGATGTCGATCGCCTTCGCTTCGCTGACGATCAGGTTAAATGCCGCCTCGACCTGGATGTCGAGTCCGTGATCGCATCGGATATGCGTGATTTGCTTATCGAGACGCTCGCGATCCGGCACTGACCGGCCCGTCACGAAGACACGCGCCCCATTCCGGGCGAGTTCGCTTCCGATGCCTCGGCCAACGCCTTTGGTGGCGCCGGTCACGATTGCGATCCGACCGTCTAGACCCATCCCAGATATTGTATGGGACTCAGGGCCGGAAGTATCGGGAAACAACCTCGCGGCCACATTGGGTGTCGCGCAAAGGCACTCCCTGAGGCCGTAGAAATCCCGATTGCGACCCAGTCAGACGGTGAAACTGGCGCCGCCGGGGCATAGCAGGCGCCGGTTCGACGCGAGCGTTATCCGGTGATATCGGACATTGTTTTCCCGCGGGGAAGCTCTCGACCGAGGGCCCGCGTGCGCTGCGTCGGAGCCGAAAGTCTGGCTGACCCGGGTCGCGCCATCTGACAAA
The DNA here is from genome assembly GCA_049511495.1 of Bryobacteraceae bacterium. GTDB lineage: Bacteria > Acidobacteriota > Terriglobia > Bryobacterales > Bryobacteraceae > Bog-375. The sequence goes on from JBEKXZ010000012.1 coordinate 31,475, forward strand.
GCTCCACTGCCGGGCTGAGGCGCGCCCTTTTCCCCCGCCAGGCCATTCTTAAATCAGCCGCGCTCGCGGGTCGGGGTCGCGGACCGCGCGAAACCCGCTCGCAGCTTTTACGTCTCACTTCGGTAGGAGGAATTACGATGCAGAAGCTGCCCACCCTTGTAATCATCGCCCTGTTGTCCGCAACAGCCGGAATGGCCGATGAGGCGAACAAACCGAAACACGACGATGTCTTTACGCCAGGCCCCGCGAATGAAGCGCAACTGGCGCGAGAGATCCGCCATAACCTTTTGATGCTGCCGTACTATTCGATTTTTGACGACCTCACCTTTCAGTTGGATGGCAGTGTCGTCACGCTGCGAGGAGTCTGCCCTCCCGAACCTCCGTGGGATATTAAGCGGGATGCCGAGAACGCGGTCAAGAAGATCCCCGGCGTGACGCAGGTGATCAACCAGATCAGGCTGCTTCCGCTATCTCCGATGGATTGGCAGGTACGTCGAGCCGAGGCTCGAGCCATCTACGGCGATCCGGAAATCGGAACCCGCTATGGATACCAGGCCCTGCCGACGATTCATATCCTCGTGGAGAACGGACACGTGACGCTGGATGGCGTGGTCGACAATCAGCTTGACGACACGCTGATCAGGACCCGCGCCAATTCAGTGCCGAATGTGTTTTCCGTCACGGATAACCTGATCGTCTTGAACAAAGGGAAAGAGAAGAAGTAAGGCGGTTGCGCAGCCGGGTGGGGCATGCTTTAGCTTGCCCTCTTTGTCACTCCGCGCGGCGTCTCGTATATACGGCACGCTGCAATAGAGCTGTGGGCATTTCAGGCGGCCGCTTCGCCGCAAGCAAGCGGCGCAAATGAAGAGGAAGCTTTCTCCAGCAAGGTCGCCACCCCCAGGATTTCAATCCGACCAAAGGGCCGCCGAATATTTCGAAAGCCACTCAGTTGCCGCTGTGTGGGACCAGTTGCCCGAGGCTCCGCAGGCCAAGCCGTCGCGGGCGCCGGCTAGGAAGATCCGCGACCGGCACGCCCGCGCCAAGTCTCCGATCTCCCTTCGGTTGGCGCCCGAACAGATCGCTGCTGCGAAGCACATCGCACCCGCAAAGTCGGTAGGCTACCAAACCCAACCCCAAATGTGGATCGCCGAGGGCATCCGCAGGGAAGCGAAGGGCGCGTAACCGTGCCGATGACAAGATGCGGTTCTGGGAACCGTCCCGTCCGTCCCCGGCGTGCACCCAAAGGACGGCAGTTCGGTTTATACTTATATCGGAGCCGGAACTCCAAAATGGAAATCCCGGGTCATAGATTGACCTCGACCTTGTGGACGCCTGGCGAGGCTTCCCGTATCGGACACAGGCAGTATCCTGTGCCCCCGGTTCCCGCACCCCAGTTTCGCCGACGCGACAAGACAACCGACCCGATTGGGGTTTTGCGCGTTTTCGCCATTTTGCAACAGTTAAGGTCTGGCCAAGGCTATGCGCCGTGGCTCTCGGCCATCACCTCACGTCAATATGTGACCAATGTGACTGACAGAACGTGCTCATTTGTGTTCACCTTCGCGGCGCCGTTACGGGTGGAAGACCGCCGGGAATGTGCCGAGAGAAAAATCGCATCGCACCGTCGAGGTGAGGCAGGATGGGTGTAGTGATGTGTCGTTTTCAAGATGAAAAAGGAGATTCCGCTAAGAAACAGCTCAGGAATTGTATGTCACCGCCAACACGTCTGAAGGCATCTCGTTACAATCATTTCATTCAGTATAACGGAACCATGTATGGATATAATTTGCTTTTCAGGACAATCATAAGTATTCCAGCGGAGGTATATCCCCAAATCAGCGCCTTTCTTAACTCGCTGCGTCGGGAATCCACACTTCTGGATAAAGAGGGTTCACAACTTCCCATCCCAGAACAGTGGGTCACGGCACTTAAGGATTCACGTTTTCTCATTGATGAAGCCCTTGATGAACTCGATTTTATAAAGTTTCGTTATTATCGGCACCTTTACGCAAATGACTCCCTGAGTCTCATCATTCTGACAACGCTCTGGTGTAATCTAAACTGCCCCTACTGTTTTGAATCCAAACGACGTGCTTTTATGAAGCAGGATGTAGAAAAAGCCATAATGAAGTGGGTGCAAGATAAATTTCGGGGCAAAAGGAAGGTGCGCATAGCTTGGTTTGGGGGGGAGCCATTGTTAGGAAGGCAAAGCATTTTCCGGCTGACACCAAAGCTTCAAACATTCTGCAAAGATATTGGTGCTAATTACAGCGCTTCACTCACAACCAACGGCGTTTTCTTCGACGGAGCTTTTCAACAGTCAATACCTGATTTAGGAATTGACTCCGTCTCGATAACGCTGGATGGAGACAGGAATGATCATAACGAGCTGAGAAAAAGTCGCAATGGGGCCGGCAGTTTTGATCAGATATACGGAAATATCGTCTCCTTCTGTGAACATGCTTATCCGTGCCGCCTCACCCTACGGGTCAACTGTTGTGATGAGAATTATGACCGAATTGAAGGGCTTTTGGACAGGTTTCCTATTTTTGTAAGGGAGCGAGTGCCTGTCTTTTTTAGGTGGATCTGGGCAAATGAGGCAAGTGGCAACCGGGTATTTTCTTCCGCTCTTTGTGGCCCGGGGGCATTTCATGGTTTGTCAAAATTGTACGAGAGTGCTCACGCCCTGGGTTGGCATACATCGAATCCTACTGGCGCAAAAACCGATAGTTACTGTGAAGTAGACTCCCTTGACCATTTTGGTATCGATCCTGAAGGAAATGTATATCTTTGCAGCCATAGCTTCAATGCATCAGAGTCCATCGGGTCTTTGTTAAGTGAGAAAGATGGTTCACAGCCTGGTTCACTCGGCGTTTATACAAGGTGGTATACCATCAACCCTTTTGATGACGAGGAGTGTATTACCTGCTCTGTCCTTCCTATGTGTTTGGGAGGGTGTCGAAAGCAAAGGATGAAAGGTAAGAGACATTGTATAGAGGAAAAATGTTCCCTCGATAGGTTCATCGCCAACACTATAGAAAACAGATTGCTGTCCCAACAAACGAACGAAGAGAGGAGATAAGTATGCCTAATAAGAAAGTTGCTTCGCCAAAGAAGAGTATGGCCCAGAGGAGAAAGCAAATTGAGAGTCACGTGATAAAGATTATAGATACGGGCTTGGTAGAAGCGAAGGACGGGCAGTTGCTGCAAGACTTCATCGGCATCCTGGCTGACAAGAGCGCCAGGACATCTTGGCCCGCTTGCTACAGTGATACGGGGTGCGGATGTAATTGTGGCTGAATTCTCCTCTGAGAATGGACGCGCCACCTTCCAGCCGTACGGCGTGACAAGTAGCGGTCGGTCCGCGGTGGCCGGAAGATTAGGCCTTTGAGCCGCAGGCGGCGGAGATCGGAGGTCATCAGGGGGCGGTGCATTGCGCCGCGGGGACGGGGCCCGGCCGGGACATCCATGATAAGGGCTTGTCAAGGGAAAACAGAACTGCCCCTGCACTTGGGGGGACGGCGGGGACGGACGAAAGGTAATCACTGCTTGGCCGCGCGCCGTCGCGGCTGCACCCCGCGCCCCCTCACTTCGCCAGCCCATTCCGAATCAGCAGCGCTTGCGGGTCGGGATCTCGGCCCATGAAAGCGCGATACAACTCCGCCGGGTCGGCGCTGTCGCCACGTGACAGGATGTTCCGCCGGAATTCTTCGCCGACTTCGCGGTTGAAGATGCCGTGCTCGCGGAAGCGCGTGAACGCATCCGCCTCCAGCACCTCGGCCCACTTATAGGAGTAATAGCCCGCGCCATAGCCGACCGGGCTCGCGAACAAATGCGTGAAGGCCGCGATCATGGCGTGGTCGGGCGGGAGCGGCGCCGGGCTGAACTCCTGCAGGATGCGGCGCGTGTATTCCACCGCATCTCCGTCGCGCTCGGGCGAGTACCGAATGTGCAGCAGCAGGTCGATATAGCCGAAACCGAGCTGCCGCATCTGCTGGTTGGCGGCGCGAAAGGTGCGCGCCTGCTTCATCTTCTGAAACAAATCGTCGGGCACCGGCTGGCCGGTTTCCCAGTGGCGGGCGAACAGATCGAGCGACTCGCGTTCCCAGCACCAGTTCTCCATGATCTGCGACGGCAGCTCGACGAAATCCCAGGCCACGTTGGTGCCGGCTAAGCTGCGGGATTCCACGCGGCTCAGCAGGTGGTGCAACAAGTGGCCGAATTCGTGGAAGATGGTTTCCACTTCGCGATGCGTCAGCAGGGCGGGCTTGCCGGCCACCGGCGGCGTGAGGTTGCCGCAGACCAAGCCCAGGTGCGGGCGGAATCGCGTGCCGTCCGGCCCGCCGGTGATCAACGCGTCCATCCAGGCGCCGCCGCGTTTGTTCTCTCGCGGGAACCAATCGGTGTAGAAGCCGCCTGAGAATTCGCCGCTTTCATCGTGGACATTGTAATAGCGGACGGCTTCGTCCCACACCGGTGCGCCGGCCTCTGGTTCAATGCGCAAGCCGTACAGTCGGTGCACCAGGTCGAACAAACCGGCCACCGCCTGTTCCAGCGGGAAGTACGGCCGCAGGGCCTCCTCGTCGAAATCGTAGAGCGCGGCGCGCTGTTTTTCCGCGTAGTAGGCTACATCCCAGCCCGCCAATTGAGGGGCGTCCGAGCCTTCGAGCGACCGCCGGAATTCGAGCAGCTCGCGGTTCTCCTCGCGGAAGCGAGCCTCGGTCTTCACTTTCAGATCGTCCAGGAAGGCCAGCGCGCGCGCGCCATCGTGCGCCATGCGGTCTTCCAGCACCAGGTCGGCGAAGTCTGCGTAGCCCAGCAGGCGGGCCTTCTCACTGCGCAATTCCAGAATGCGCGCGATCAGCGGGCGGTTGTCGCGCCCAGCCTCGGTCGCGCGCACGTTGAAAGCTTCGTACACCTGCCGGCGGACTTCCCGGTCGTTCAGGTAGGTCATCACCGCGAAGTAATCCGGCGCGTGCAGGGTGAAGCGCCAGCCGTCTCGACCCTTGCGCGCGGCGCTCTCGCGGGCGGCGTCTACCGCGCTGGGCGGCAGGCCGGCCAGCCCGGCGGGATCGGCGATAATCAACTCGAAGGCATTGGTGGAATCGAGTACGTGCTCCGCGAACTTGATGGTGAGTTGGCTCAGCTCCACATCCAGCGCCTCCAGCCGTTGCTTGCCGGCGGGCGCGAGATTGGCGCCGTGGCGGCGGAAGTTGTCGATGGTCTTGGTGAGGAGGCGCCGGCGCTCGCCCTCCAGGCGCGCGGCCTCTTCGGTGGCGGCGAAATCCTGCACCGCGTGCCAAAGGCCAGCATGGAGCGGGATGCCTGAATAAAATGCGCTGACTTGCGGTTGCGCGGCGCTGTAGGCGGCTCGCAACTCCGGGTAGGTAGCGACGGCTTCCAGATGACGCACCACGCCGATCGCATACTCGAGCGGCTCCGACAGATCGTCGAGACTCCGCAGCGTGCTGGCGAAGGTGCGGGGGGCGCCGGCGGCCGCTACCTCTTCGAGGCGCTGGCGCGCGCCGCGCAGGAGCTCTTCGGTGGCCGGGGCCACGTGTTCGGCGCGGATGCGGTCGAACGGTACTCGAAACTCAGGCGATAGAAGAGGATTGGAGTGGTTGGCGGCCGGCATCTCCTTGAGCGTACCAGTATCCATGCCGGACGCGGATTCCTTGCGAGGGCTCACCAGCGGCGTGCGAACGCTCTAGAATGGTGAGAGGCAATGAGTTCCGATCCGAACGGGCCGCCGGGCCGTGTCCCGGCCGAAGAATGGCTAAACGTCTTCGCCCTGGTCACCTACATTCCGGCACCGCTCGGGGAGTTTCTGGACCGACTGCGGCGGGAGTTGGTGCCCCACGACGACCCGCGCGCCCACGTCAGTTTGCTGCCGCCGCGCCCGCTGGCCGGCGAGTGGCTCCACGCTTGGGCAGAAGTCCGCAAGATACTTGAGCACCGCGCAGCCTTTGATGTGGAACTGACGGGAATCCGGACGTTTCCGGTGACCGACGTGATCTACCTTGAAGTTGGCGCCGGGGCCGCGGAGCTGTGCGATATCCACGCCGCCATGAATTCCAACTCGCTGTCCTTTCAAGAGCCGTTTGCCTATCACCCGCACGTGACCCTCGCGCAGGATATCTCCCACCAGGATGTTGCCGACGTGCTCAAGCTGGCCGAGCGCCGTTGGCGTGAGTTCCGCGGCCCGCGCAGCTTCCGTGCCGAAAGGGCTGTGTTCGTGCAAAGCACCATCAGGGACCACTGGCTCGATCTGGCCGAATTTCGGCTCGGCAACGCGCCTGTTAATTTGTGAGATCCCTTTTTCCCTGCCGCCACTACACCCTTATGACAGCACGTTAGACGCAAGGCTGGAATGCGAGAGCAACCGATTCCGGCGATATCCGGCTTGGTTGGTCGCCGCCGGAGACTTGGCCGAACCGGCGGCTAAAGTTTTTGCCGCTTTAGCCGATAACGAATTTGGACGTGACAGTCCGCACCGTCAAAGGGGAACTCTTGGTAACCATTGCGGTTTGCGATACGGAGCCGATCGCCATCGAAGGGCTGCGAGGCCTTCTGGAATCGACAGAGGAGTTGCGCGTTGTCGCGGCGGAAAGCACTCTGGCAGACGGCAGCGACGCTGTACGCGAATTGCGGCCGGCCATCTTGCTCGTGGACAAGGCGCTCGGCATCCACGCCGTGCTGGACTGGCTGATCGCCATGCGCCGGATGGATCAGCGGCCGGCGGTAATTGTGTGGGGTGCAGCGTTGTCGGAATCCGAGGCTCTGCGCATCCTGCAAGCCGGGGCGGCCGGCGTCATGCGCAAGACCTCCAAGCTGGATTCGGTGATGGCTTGCGTGCGCGCCGTGGCGGCGGGCGGTTCCTGGATGGAAGATTCCATTATGTGGGGGCGGGATCGGCCGTACCGCGCTGCCCGATCACCGCTGACGGGTAGGGAACTCGAAGTTATGGAACTGGTCGAGCGCGGTCTGAAGAATAAGGACATCGCCAGCGCGCTCGGCATCCGCATCGGTACCGTCAAAATCCACCTGAAACACATTTTCGAAAAGACTGGCATCCGTGGCCGCTACGGTCTGGCGCTCTCGGGGCTAAAAGAAAAAGGGCTGCTAATGTCCCCAATCTTGGAAACGGTACCGCTGCCGGGCACGGGAATTGCTTGAAAGGGGTAGCTTGGAACGATGGCATTCGCTGAAAACACGATGGTTGGCAACGAGGTGTGTGGGCCGCAGCTTGGCCGGAGGAGATCCGCGCAGCCGTCCCATAGTTCACCATTACCCTCAAACTTGGGTATTGAACCGCCTAAAGAGACTCTTGTGGTCTGCATTAAACGAGTTTAATCTAGAACTAGACCCTGTTATTAGAACTCATAGAACCATAGTGAATAATCCGTTTCCCTGCGAAGGAAGGATGTGGCCGATGACACCCGCTGGACCAACTCGCAAACCGGTGGCGCAGACGATCGCCGTGTTGTCCGTGAGCTCGGCGGAGGAAGACCACTTCCACCTGCAAGACATTTTTTCGAACCCCAGCCGAACGCTCTACCCCGACGTAGGATTCACCATGACCGCCAAAAGCACGATCGCGTCGGCGAAGAGCGCTCTACGGCGGGGACGGATCTCGATTGTAATGTGCGAGCATGACTTGGCGCCTGGGTCCTGGAAGGAGTTGTTGGACTTCGCCGAGCGTTTGCCGTCGCCGCCGCCGGTGATCGTGACATCGCGCGTTGCCGACGACCGCATGTGGGCCGAAGTTCTCAACCTGGGAGGCTACGATGTCTTGGCGAGGCCTTTGAAAAGCGAGGAAGTGATTCGCACAGTCACTTCGGCCTGGAGCCTGTGGCAACATCGGTTCCAGTGCCGGGCTGAAAGCCCCCCGAGAGTTGGGGGTAACGCGGCATGAGAATCATCGTCATTCCGGAAGACGATCTCAAGCGCCTGGAAAGACGCTTCGGACCAGATGTACGCCTGATGGGTCCATGGAACTCGGATGGTGTCTTCGGCTATACGAGTGTCTCGCTTGGCTCCGTGGAGAGCGCCGCCGAAGCCGTGGGCGCGCCGGGTTTGCCGGAGGCGGTATCGCGGTTGCAAGAAGCGCGGGAGCCGGTGGCTGCCTTTGTGGATCTGGTGGAAGCGTTCGGTCCCGATCTGGTCGTCAAGATCAAGGCAGCGTACTCGGCGACCTCGCTTGTACCTCCCTCCCCCCGGCCGGCCGGATCCTCCAGGCTGGCGGCGACGCGGGAATCCGGCGCGGCCACCGCGGCCTGACCCCGCCGCGAAGCTGGGGCGGCCCTCGTCCGCGCGGGACCCCTTGGCGCGGCCCTCTGCGGACCTATTCGAATGTCTGAAAACGAGGCTGACGAGGGCGTCGGACGTGTCCAAGGCCCGCCGATGCGAACTTACTTGAGGGACACCCGGCTCGTCGCGGGGTAGTGCCTGAAATGCACATTTCAGGCACTACCCGTCGTGGCAGCGCGCCTCTTGTTATCATAAATTTCGCGATTCCATCGGGAGGTTCCATTCATGGCCGCTGAAGTCAACCGGCGCAATTTTCTGAAGACGGCCGCGCTGGCCGCCGGTCCCGCTCTCATATCCGCGCGCGGGGCCAATCAAAGGATCAACATAGGCTGGATCGGCGTGGGCACGCGCGGTAATGTGGCCATCGAGTGGCTGCACACAGCCGCGCCCAATGACGTTGCCGTCACCGCCGTGTGCGACACTTACCAGGGCTACATCGCGCGCGCCAAGAATCGCGTGAAAACCGTGTGGGGCAACGATCCCGCCACTTACGTGGATTACCGCGAGCTGCTGGCCGACCGCAACGTGGACGCGGTGTTCATCATGACGCCGGAGCATCTGCACCGCGATATAACCATCGCGGCGCTGCAAGCGGGGAAGCACGTTTACATCGAAAAACCGCTGGCGCACACCGTCGAAGAGGGCTTTGAAATTGTGCGTGCATGGGAACAGTCCGGCAGAGTGGTGCAGGTGGGCACGCAGAACCGCAGCTCGTCGCTTTACAGGAAGGCCAAGGAACTGATCGACCAGGGCATGATTGGCCAGGTGCAGTACGTGCGCGCCTTCTGGTATCGCAACTCGCTGCCGAACGATCCGGCATGGCGCTATGTGATCCCGGCCGACGCCACGGCGGAAAATACCGATTGGAACCGCTTTCTAGGAAGCGCGCCCAAGCGAAGCTGGAGCCCCGAGCGCTACTTCCAGTGGCGGCTGTACTGGGATTATTCGGGCGGTATTTCCACCGACCTGCTGGTGCACCAGACCGACATTGTCAATTTCATGCTGAGCAAGACGACGCCAAAGACGTGTATGGCCTCGGGCGGCATTTATCGCTGGCACGACGACCGCGACGTGCCCGACACGCTCAGCGCAATTTACGAATACGACGACAACTTCCACATCAACTACAGTTGCTTCTTCGGCAACGATCATTACGGTTACGGCGAGCAGGTTTGCGGCAACGAGGGCACCATCGAGGTCATGAACCGGCAGGACCTGTACTTCAATCCGGAAACCTACCACGGCAAGGCGCCGGCCGCCATCGCCGGCCGCAAGCCGATTCATCTCAACGGCAAGGCCGATTTCGGTGAAGCCGATGGCGTCAATAATCACTTCCGCAATTTCATTCAAGCCATGCTGGGCAACGAAAAGGTGATCGCGCCGCCGACGGTGGGCCAGCAGGCGGCCATCTCCGGCCACATGGCCACGCTCTCGTTCCGCCACCAGAAGAGAATCATTTGGGACGACGCAGCCGGCACTTACAGCTTTTCCTGACGCATCGCGATATCCGCTCCTGCCGCGCCCCGCGATGTTACAGTAACTTCGGTGCCGAAGAGACGCGACCTGCTGCTGATCGCCTTATACGCCGGCCTGTTGGCGTGGCTGGCCGGACTTCGTCCTTTGTGGCTGGACGAGGTCCTGCAACTGGTCGCATCCACCCAGCCGGATGCGCGGAGCGTAATCCGGTGGGTCACTTATAATCCCGGCGGGGCACCGCTCGGCTATCTGACGCAGCGCTTTTTCGTTTTGACTTTGGGACTGACGCCATGGGCCGCGCGCGCGGCGCCGTTGATCTTCAGCCTGCTATCCGCCGTGACGCTGGCCGGGTTCGCGCGCGACCTGAAGGCGCGCGCCACCTGGGTGGTGTTGGCAGCGTTTCTGGTGACGCCGCTGCAGCTCCGTTATGCTGTCGAGGCGCGCCCTTATTCGCAAGCGCTATTCTTCGCCCTGGCGGCGCTGTGGTGCCTTTGGCGCCTGGCGCCAGCGCCGTCCTGGCGCTTTGCGGCGGCTTATGCCGGGTTAGTGACAGCTGGTTTGTACACGCAGCCGCTGACAGCGGCGGTGCAACTCGGCGCCCTGGCCGCGCTGGCCTCGGGCGGCCAGCGCAGGGCGGTGCGGCAGGGCGGAATTGCATTGGCGATCGCCTGCCTGTTGTTCGCGCCCTGGTATCTCCATGTGAGAAGCGCTTGGCATTTCGGGATCGCCGCCAGCCAGTACAGCTTCGCCATGACGCCGAAGATTCTCGGGATGCTGATCCGCGAGATTTCGGGTGGCGGTTATGTGGGTTCGCTTGCGCTGATCGGCGCGGCGGCGTTCGGATGGCGCCGCGCGGATTCGCTTGCCAGGCGGTTTCTGCTCGGAAGCATAATCTCCGGCATCGTCTGTGTGATCGCCGCCGATGCGGTTTCCGGCTATTTCTTCGCCGTGCGCCAGGTGCTGTTTGCGCTGCCGCCGGTGCTGCTGCTCGCGACGGCCGGGCTTCCCAGCCCGCGCCGCGAATGGTGGCAGCCCGGCCTGCTGGCGATTTTCGTGGTGGCCTCGCTGGCCAAGGACGTGCGCTATTTCCGCAGCCCCGGCGAGGATTGGCCCGGCGCTGCGCGGGCGCTGCTCGCGGCCACCAGTCACGGAGCGTGCGCGGTTGTGCCAAGCCCCGAGCCGAAAGAAATGTACCAGCTTTTCGAGCCCGGCTTGACTGGCCGCTTCTGCAACGCCAACGACGCGACCGGGCCGGTGGTGATCGTCCAAAACCGGTATACACTGGCGTCCAGCCTCGAAGAAACCACCCGCTTGCTGACGGCGAGGAGATTTCGCGCCGCGGCCGAAACCGGCGTCTCCGGCGTCAGGCTCCTGCTGTTTCTTCCAGATAAGGCGGAGGACTCAGCCAATGCCGGCGCTCAGAAATGCAAACGGTAGCGCAGCTCCGCGTAAACCTGGCGCGCATTGACGAAATGCGTGCCGCCGAAAGTGTTGCACCCTGTGGGGCGCGTCTGCCGGTGCTTTCGCCTTGAGCGAGCAATAGTCGCGGGAAGATGCAGCGGCTTCACGCGGCGCTTTGGTCTCCGTTACACTGGGAGGTTCATGTCCAGATTGCTGGAGGGCAAGCTTGCCCTCGTCACCGGAATCGCCAACAGATGGAGCCTGGCTTATTCGATCGCGCAGGCATTTGCGCGCGAAGGGGCCACGCTCGTGCTCACGTATCTCGGCGAGCGGCAAAAGGTCGCAATCGATGAGTTGGCGCCGGATCTCAGCGTGGCGCTGATACATCCGTGCGACGTCACCAAGGACGAGGAATTGGAGGCGCTCACTTCAGCGCTCGCCGCACTGGCGCGGCCGCTGCACGCGGTGGTGCATAGCCTGGCCTTCGCCAATCGCGAGGACCTGACGCGGCCGTTCCTCGAAACCAGCCGCGCGGGCTTCCTGCTGGCGCAGGACGTGAGCGCATTTTCACTGGTGGCGCTGGCGCGGGCCGTGATGCCGGCGATGACTGAGGGCGGTTCGATCTCCACGCTCACCTACCTCGGTTCGCAGCGGGTTGTGCCGAACTACAATGTAATGGGCGTGGCCAAGGCGTCGCTGGAAGCTGCCATGCGATATCTGGCGAGCGAATTGGGCGAGCGCAACATTCGCGTGAACGCCATTTCGGCGGGGCCGGTGAAGACGGCCTCGGCGCGGGCCATCAAGGGATTCTCCGGCATCCTGGATGCCGCCGCGCGCAACCCGTTGCGGCGCAATACCGATCCGGCGGAAGTGGCCGACGCCGCCGTGTTTCTGGCGAGCGGTTTGGCGCGCGGCGTCACCGGCAACGTGCTGTTCGTCGATTCGGGAATGCAGATCATGGGGTGCTAAATGAAAGTCGAAGTGGTTCTCACCGAAGCCGACCTCGCGCAGGAGTTCACCGACGCTTTCGAAGCGCGCGATCTGCCCGAGAAGTTCTTCTACTGGTTCCCTCGCTCGGCGGCGGATTGGACCGCGCTGACGGCCGACGCGGAACTTTACGGCGGCCTGACGGCGACCTGGAAGGAGCTGGGCTCGAGCTCCTGGGAACTGGCCTCGCATTTCCACGGGCGCGTGCCCGTGATCAGCTTCGGCGCTGGCGATGGCGCGCGCGACGCTCTGCTGCTAGGGGCTTTGAAGGATTCCGGCTGCGAGTGCCTCTACTTTCCGGTGGACTCGAGCCAAGGCCTGCTGGAACTGGCGGCGGCCAAGGCCGAGGACAACGACATCGAAACCACCTGTATCAAGGCCGATATTTCCAGCCCCGTGCACCTGGTGTACGCCGCCGACGCCGCCGATCCGCCTCGCCTGTTTGTGCTCTCCGGCAACACCGTCAGTTCGCTCGATCCGCTGGCCGAGATCCGCTACCTGGCGCAGTGCATGAAGCCCGGTGACCGGTTGATCATCGACGGCGAAATCCACCACGCGGAGCAGACCATGGAGCGGAACACGCGGCCCGCGGTGCGCAACTTCCTCTGGGCGGTGCTCGAGAGCGTGGGCATCCAGCAGGTCAACGGCGAACTTCGATTCAACCAGAAACACGACGAGCGACATGAAGGACTGCACCTGATCACACGCTATTTCCGCGCCGAAACCGACCTTTCCGCCACCGTGGTGAGCCAAAACGTCGCACTACAGCGTGGCGAACGGATCGGGCTCAACTTCCAGTATGCCTACACTCCGGAAGCCTTCCGCTGGCTGCTCACCGAACACGGCGGGCTGGATCTGGTGCGGGTACACCTGTCACCCGATGGCCGGTTCCTGACTGCGATCTGCAAGAAGTAATGGCGCCGGGACTCGTGGAAAAATCCCGGCTCGGCCAGCGACCTGTGGTCGAGCCGGTAATTGGAAAGCCCATCTCGACGCGTGAGAGGGTGCATTCATAGCCTAGCCGTACGAGGGGACACAAACAAGACTAAGCTCCGATATAGAGCCCCCATAACATCCGATATGGACCTAATCAATGTTATGAATCCATTGAGCCGGGGTGCGATAACGTCCACCCGAACGACCTGATCGGTCTTCATCGTCGAGTGCCGGATCGATTGGCATGGCGTCTTTCTGCGTGCGGACTCGCCCGTTGTCGCCGGGCGGCGGGATGTCGCATACTGGGATTGGCGGCCGCGCCATGGCGAAGCCATCCATTTCTCCCGACACAGAGATCGTCGAACAGCGCCGTCTGGTTCCGCTCTATCGCGTCGTCCTGCTCGACGACAACGACCACACCTACGACTACGTCATCGAGATGTTGCAGAAGATTTTCATCTTCAGCCTGGAGGAGGCCTACCATCACGCCGAGGAAGTGGACCGCGCGGGCCGCACCGCGCTGATCACCTGCGAATTGCCGGAAGCCGAATTCGCGCGCGACCAGATTCAGTCATACGGCCGGGATGCGCGCCTGCCGCGCTCGCAGGGCTCCATGTCGGCCGTGGTAGAGCCGGCTGGCTGAAGACGCGAAACAACACTTCAACCCCCGGTTCGTACAGTCGTTGAGGAACGAGTTCTGCCCCGGTGCCCGCGCGCCCCCGCTACTGCTTCTTCGTGTCTCCGAACGTGATGGTGGATTCGCCCGTGTACTTGTGATAGTTGCGGAAATCGATGGTGTTGCGGTCGCACATGTCGGAACCGCGCTGGCACATCAGAGTCTCCGAGTGAACCGGCAGCAGGTACTTTCTGGCGTCGCCCAGTTGCACGTACTCGTAGTCGGTGGCGGATTCCACATGGTCGGAGGGGAAGCTCGATGGAAGGTCGTACGCCCGTTCCTCGATGCGCAGCACACGCGCGGTCTGCGGGTCGATCCACACCGCTCCTCTGTACGCCGGCATGTAGTGTTGCGACGATACGGTGAGGTTCCAGTGCGAGTGCGAGTGGTCCACGGTGTAATCGTAAACCCGCGCGTTGACGCCGGCGATGCGGTCGGTCTGGCGGAAGCGGAATTGGGCGTCGGTGGCCGGCGAGAACAGGTCGATCAACAGTGTGCCGAATTCGCCCGTGGACCACGCGCCGTCGGTATCCGCAAAGCTTTGCCGCGGCTTGCCATTCACCTTGATGTCGCGGTAGTCCTCTTTGCCGTTCTCATAGATCACCGCGGCCGAAACCAGGTCGATAGCCCGCCAATCGGCCGGTCGAGTCTGGCTGGCGAAACGGGCCATCTGCTCCTGGCACACGTAATTGGGCAAGCCCTCGGTGAAGTCGAACGCCGCCCCGGCAGCCCTGCGAATCAAATCGTCGCCATGCTGGGGCCGCGCCTCCGGAACGGCCGCCTCGTCGGCATCCCGGTAAACCGGGGCAGGAGGCGTCACCGCGGCCTCGGTCGTCTCCGCCTGCGGGGCGGCAACAGGCTGCGCGTTGCCGGCGGTTCCGGCTTGCGCCAGCGGCTGCGGTGGCGGCTCGGGAGCATGCTCGCGCGCCGCGTCGGCCGGCTTGCCGCGGTGCAAAACGGGCGGGCCGGGATCGTCGGCATCCGGCTTGGCGGGTGGTGGCGTCATCTCGGTAGCGGACGCGGCCGCCTGCGCACCCGCCGGAGTGGCACTCTTCGGATTGTCCTTCCACGTGTCGACCGCGCCGGCGTCTTTGTCTTTCGTGGCCGCGGTTTGGGCGCCTGCGGCTTTCTCCCAGTACACATTCACGGCGATCAGGTATCCCTTCTCATCCTCGGGGCCCTCCACCGACAACTGGTCTCCGGGGGCGAACTTCGGGTCCTTCACCTCTTCTCCGTTCTTGAAAAACTTGGTCTTGTCGTTGCGCCTGAAGTCAAGTTGGCGGTCGTCGTCGAGCGTAATGGTAATGGTCTTGTTATCCATCTGCTGCAACTTGCCGCGGAAGTTGGGCAAGGGCTGGCCCTTGGTCGAGGTGTTGGGATTCGTCTTGCTGCGCCCGAGCGGGATGCTGGGGCCGCTCCCGGGATAGCCGCCAGGGTAACCTCCTGGAGGATAACCGCCGCCCGGGTAACCGCCGGGTGGATAGACTTGCGCGCTCACGGCGCTGGCCGCGAGCAGCCAAATGGCGAACCGACCGGCGGTGCGCAAAACGGCGCTGCCGGCCGGAGACACACTTCGGGCAGGCTCGATCTTTTCCATCACCTCATGAGATGCAGCGCGACCGGCGCAGGTTACCTGTACATTCCCGCTCATAAAATGCCGATAAGAGTTCCAAGCCGGGAACTTCCTCAGCTACAGTGAAGGTGAGAGATGCTGTGAACCCCAGCCGGTTACTGGTCTTCGACGCCGACCCCGCCTTCCACGAGCTTCTGACCCCCGTGCTGCAGCGCGAAGGGCGCTCCATCCAGGACACTTACGACCGGTACGAAGCGCTGGAGGCGCTGCGCCATTCCGACTGCGACCTGGTGCTGGCCGGGCAGGGCCGCAACGGTGAAGAAGGGCTGAAACTGTTGCGCAGCATGCGCTCCATCCGTCCCGAGGCCAGAATCATCATGGCTGGCAGCCGCGATCCGGCCGGGGCGCTGGCGGCCATTCGCGAACGCGCCTACGCCTATTTTCACAAACCGATTCCCGCCGGCCCGCTGGCCGACATGGTGCAACTGGCGCTCGACGCCACGGCCTGGCGCGACGACATCCGGGTGGTTTCCGCCCGCCCGGAGTGGATCACCCTGGAAGTGCGCTGCAAGCTCGAAGCCGCCGAGCGCACCACGCAGTTTGTCCGCGAAATGCTGGCGGACCTGGAGCCGCAAACGGCGGAAGACATCGCTATCGCGTTCCGCGAGATGCTCATCAACGCCATCGAGCACGGCGGCAAATCCGACGCGCACAAACGGGTGCGGGCCTCGCTGCTGCGCACCTCGCGCGCGGTGATGGCGCACATCGCCGATCCGGGCAAGGGCTTCTCGCTGCAGGCCCTGCCGCACGCCGCGATCTCCAACCCCGACGGCTCGCCCATTAAGCACATCGAATACCGCGAGGAGCAAGGCAAGCGCGCCGGCGGTTTCGGCATCCTCATGTCCCGCAGCCTGGTTGATGAGCTGCTCTACAACCAGCGCGGGAACGCCGTGCTGGCGGTGAAATACTTGAAGTGACCTGCGGAGCTTCTGAAGCGGGCGACGGCTTCCCGGGTGATTTCGATACGCCTGCACGAAAGTTGCTCGCCTGAGAGTAAGGTGGATTCCGGCGCCCGGCCGCGCAGGTTCACCGCCGCCGGGCCCAGAAACAAGGCCAGTGTGGTGACGATTTCAAAATGGACGATGGCCTTGACGCCGACGCACCCCATGCGCTTCAAATCGCCCGCGCCAGCGATTCCAGCCACAGCGTCGCGAAAATCAGCGGCGCGCTGATGGAACGGATCAGCCGCAGAAACACGTTGCTGACGGACGCCGGTTGCCGGGCGAACGATGGAGCCAGCGCGTCCGCGGCCACGCCCGCCGCCATGCCGATGAAGATTCACGCCGTCAGCGACGGCCGCTTCATCGCTTGCCCCAATCCAGCTTCTGCCGCAGCACGTCGAAGAACCTGGCGTGCGGCGGCCGGATCAAATGCAGGGCATAATTCGAGCTGCGGCACACCACGGCGTCGCCGTCCACAATCGGAGTGCCCACCTGGCCGTCAATCGTCAGGTAGGTGGAGTCGTCCGGGTTGTGCGCCAGGATGCGGATCACGCTGGTTTCCGGCACCAGCACCGGGCGGTTAGTGAGCGTGTGCGGGCAGATGGGCGTCAGGCAAATGGCCGGCACCGCCGGGAAAATGACCGGGCCGCCGGCGGACAGCGAATACGCCGTCGACCCGGTGGGAGTGGAAATGATCAGCCCGTCGGCCTTGTACTCGCAGACGAGCTGCTGGTCCACCCAGGCTTCCAGATCGATCATGCGCGCGATGGCCGCTTTGGTCAGCACGGCGTCGTTCAGCGCCTGGTAAGACGCCACCACTTCGTCGCCGCGCACCACTTCGGTAGATAGCAGCTTGCGCCTGGCGATGCGGTGTTCGCCGCGAAAAGCACGCTCCAGCTCGGGATAGATTTCGTCGATGGTGATGGCGGTCAGGAAGCCCAGTCCGCCCAGGTTGACGGCAAACAGCGGAATCTCCAACTTGCCGATGGCGCGGGCGGCGGAAAGCAGCGTGCCGTCGCCGCCGAGCACGATCACCAGGTCGCAGCCCGGCGGTACTTCGCCGCGCGGCATGCCCTGCGCGGCGGGCGCGTACACGGCCGTCTCCAGGTCGCACCGCACCGCAATGCCGCGTTCCTTTAGCCACTCGAGAAGCCGCGGCACAACCGCGCGGGCTTCCGCCGACTTTGGCTTGGAACAGACGCCAACGGTACTAATGGTGGGCATAGAGCAGGAACTCCTTGTTCCCTTCGGCGCCGAGGATGGGGCTTTCGATCACATCGGTGCGGAAGCCGAGATCCGCCGCGGCCCGTTCGACCCGCTGGCAAGCCGCCTGGTGAACCTCCGGCCGGCGCACAATGCCGCCCTTGCCCACTTGGCCCCTGCCGGCTTCAAACTGCGGTTTGACCAGTATAACCATTTGCCCGCCGGGGCGCAGCAGCGGAACCACCGCCGGCAGAATCAGCGCGACCGAAATGAAGCTCACGTCGCAGGTGGCCAGATCCACCGCTTCACCGATCTCCTCCGCGGCCAATTGGCGTGCATTGATGCCTTCGTGCACCACCACCCGCGCATCGGTGCGCAGTTTCCAATCGAGCTGTCCCACGCCCACATCCACCGCGTGGACGCGCGCCGCGCCCGCTTGCAGCAGTACATCCGTGAACCCGCCGGTGGATGCGCCGATATCCAGGCAGACCCAGCCGGCCACGTCAATGTTCCAGTGCCGCAGCGCTCCGGCAAGTTTGAAACCGCCACGGCTCAC
This sequence comes from Bryobacteraceae bacterium, assembly GCA_049511495.1. GTDB lineage: Bacteria > Acidobacteriota > Terriglobia > Bryobacterales > Bryobacteraceae > Bog-375. The sequence goes on from JBEKXZ010000012.1 coordinate 49,594, forward strand.
GTAAGGCGGCCGCGCCAGCACTGCGAGCGCCGCCTCCGCCGGCACGGCCTGGCCGGGCTTGGCCGCTCTGTGCCCGTTGACCAGCACCTCGCCGGCCATGACGAGGGCTTGCGCCTTCTCGCGCGTTTCGGCGAGACCGCGTTCCACCAGCAGCCGGTCCAGCCGCGTCTTCATGACTTGCGGCGGACAATCAGGTCGGCCAGTTCGTGCAGCCGCGCGGCGCGCGCGCCGAATGGCTCCAGCACCTGATGCGCGCTGACGCACTCGGCTTCGGCCATCGTCCGCGAAGCCTCCAGCCCGTAAACCGCGGGGAAGGTGATCTTGTGCTGCGCCGCGTCCTTGCCGGCGGTTTTGCCGAGCGCCTCGGAGGATTCTTCGACGTCCAGTATGTCGTCGACGATCTGGAACGCCAGGCCGATGTGCTCGCCGTAACCGGAGAGCGCCGCGTATTGCGCCTCGCTCGCGCCCGCGTAAATGGCGCCCATGCGCAAGCTGGCCCGCAGCAGCGCGCCGGTCTTGGCGCGATGGATACTTTCGAGCAACGCCGCATCGGGCGGCTTCCCTTCCCCTTCCAGATCGGCCACTTGGCCGCCGATCATGCCTCCCACCGTGCCCGACGCGGTGGCCAGCTCCGCGATCAGCCGCGCCTTGCGGTCGGCCGGCGCCGGCAATCCGGCAAGCACCTGGAACGCCAGCGTCAACAGCGCATCGCCCGCCAGAATCGCCATCGCGTCGCCGAATACTTTGTGATTGGTCAGCTTGCCGCGCCGGTAATCGTCGTTATCGAGCGCGGGCAAATCGTCGTGAATCAGCGAGTACGTGTGGATCAGTTCGAGCGGGCAGGCCGCTGTCACAGCGCCTTCCACTTCGCCCGCCACCGTCTGCACCGCTTCCAGACACAGCACTGGCCGGATACGCTTGCCGCCGGCGAACAGGCTGTAGCGCATGGCGCGGTGAATGGTCTCCGGAGGCGTGCTTTCGGGCGGCGTCAGCCGGTCCAGTTCGGCATCCACCAGCTTCTGCTGCACGGCGAGATGGTCGCGCAGGTTCATGTTTTTTCCGCTTCCTCCGGACGGAACGGCTCAGCGGCGATCTTGCCTTCCTTGCGCAGCAGAATTTCTACCCGCGTTTCCGCCGCTTCGAGCTGTTTGCGGCATTCGTCAGACAGGCTCATGCCGCGCTCGAACAGCTCGAGCGAACGCTCCAACGGCAAGTCTCCGCCTTCCAATTCCTTCACCACCTTCTCCAGTTCTTCCAGACAGGCTTCGAAGGATCGAACCGGCTGTGGCCCGGTGCTTTCCGCCATAGGTAGATTCTAGCAAGCAGCTTAGTGTGTCCGGCTGTAGGGGCGGCGCGCCCGGCCCGCTCTCCACAAACGAATACCCTGGTCATTTCCTGACGGGCGCTAACAGTCTGCGGCGGCAAAACGGGCAGTCGCTCCGGAGCAGGAAATGAGAAAAACGGCTCTGATAGCCAGAAATTAACTGCTGTTTGTGCTAACATTTGCGTGATTTCGGGAGGAATGACGTGCGAGCGCTGCGCTATTTGCTGCTGATCCTGGCCATTACCTGTCCTGCGTTCGGCCAAACCTATACCATTTCGACGTTTGCCGGCGGCGCCCTGCCAGTGAACGTTCACGGCACTTCGGCCGGTATCGGCAGTGTCGACGGGGTCGCGGTAGACTCCGGCGGCAATGTCTTCATCACGGCGTCGGACTACAACATCGTGCTGCGGCTGAGCGCCACATCGGGTGTGCTGACCCTGGTCGCGGGAAATGGAACCAAGGGGTTCAGCGGCGACAACGGCCCCGCCACCAGCGCCCAACTGGACCAGCCATACGGCGTCGCAGTGGATACCGCTGGCAACGTTTACATTGCCGACAGCTCTAACTACCGCATCCGCAAGGTATCCAACGGAATCATCACCACCGTGGCGGGGAACGGGACTCAAGGCCTCAGCGGCGACAACGGCCCGGCCACTAGCGCTGAGTTGAACTACCCATTGGGCGTCGCCGTGGACTCAGCAGGCAACCTCTACATCGCCGACACCCTTAGTAACCGCATTCGCAAGGTCTCAAACGGGGTGATCGCCACGGTGGCGGGGAACGGGACTCAAGGCCTCAGCGGCGACAACGGCCCCGCCACCAGCGCCGAGCTGGACCAGCCAGAAGGCGTCGCAGTGGACTCCGCCGACAACCTATACATCGCCGACACCCTTAATAACCGCGTACGCAAGGTCTCGAACGGAGCGATCGCCACGATAGCGGGCGGCGGGATGGGGTGCTCACAGCAGACAGACGCGGTAGGTGACGGGTGCCCGGCCACCAGCGCCCAACTGGGCAACCCAACCGGCGTTGCCTTGGACCCCGCTGGCGATCTCTTGATCGCAGATGAGGGCAACATACGCATTCGCAAGGTCTCCGAAGGCGTCATCAGTACCGTCGCGGGATACGGAAACGAGTACGGCTTCAGCGGCGACAACGGTCCGGCCACCAGCGCGTTGCTGGAATCACCGTTAGGGGTTACGGTTGACTCCGCCGGCAACTTCTACATCGCCGATTCGGGAACCGAGCGTGTCCGCGAGGTCTCTAACGGCGTGATCACCACCATTGCCGGAAACGGGACGGGGCTTGGTGGCGACAACGGCTCGGCCACGAGCGCCCAACTGGACCAGCCATCAGGAGCCGCCGTAGATTCTGCTGGCGACCTTTACATCGCCGACACGTCCAATTCCCGCATTCGCAAGGTTTCGAACGGAGTGATCACCACGGTGGCGGGAAACGGGACCTGGGGCTACAGCGGCGACAGCGGCCCGGCCACCAGCGCTGAGTTGAGTTACCCAGAGGGCATCGCCGTAGACTCTGCCAGCAATCTTTACATCGCCGACACGGGAACGGCGCGTGTCCGCAAGGTCTCTAACGGCGTGATCACTACGGTGGCGGGAAACGGGAACTTTGGTTACAGCGGCGACAACGGCCCGGCCACCAGCGCTGCATTGAGTTTGCCACGGGGCATCGCCGTGGAGTCCCCGGGCAACGTTTACATCGCCGACACGTCCAATAACCGCATTCGCCAGGTCTCTAACGGAGTGATCACCACAGTGGCGGGAAACGGGACCCCGGGCTTCAGCGGCGACAACGGTGCGGCTACCAACGCTGAGTTGAATTCCCCATGGGCCATCGCCGTGGACTCTGCCGGCAACCTTTACGTAGCCGACACGTCTAATTTCCGCATTCGCGAGGTTTCCAACGGCGTGATCACCACCGTGGCGGGGAACGGCACTCAAGGCCTCAGCGGCGACAACGGCCCGGCTACCAGCGCCCAATTATGTTTCCCTCAAGGAGTAACACTCGACTCTGCAGGTAACCTGTACATCGCGGACTGCAGCCGCGTCCGCAGGGTATCCGGAGGTGTGATTACGACCATTGCCGGGGGCGGTACAACGTTTGGCGACAATGGCCCGGCCACCAGCGCCGAGCTTTACCCGTGGGGCGTGTCCGTCGACAGCCTCGGTCACATCTACGTCGCGGATACTGCGGATGATCGCATTCGCGCTTTGATCCCCTCTGGCTCCGGCTGCACATACACCGTCAACCCGCTCTCGTTTGCGGCGCTGGCGCCTTACGGCGGCAACCTCGTCGCCAACATCCAAACAGCATCCGTTTGTCCGTGGGCGGTTCAAAGTCTGCCGGATTGGATCACTTTCTCCGGTAATGCGGTCAACTCCGGGCCCGGCTCTGTCACGCTGGTTGCCGCTCCCAATCCTGGCGCCGCACGCTCCGCCACGGTTTCCATCGCAGGCCTCCCGGTGTCGGTCGCGCAAGCGACAGGAGCTTTGGCTGTCACTCCCGGCGGGGTTGTGAACGACGCCAGCTACACGGCGCCGGTGGCCGCCGGCAGTATTGCCGCGGCATTCGGAGATTTTCTGCTGCCCGCGCCGGTCACGGACAACAGCTCACCGCTTCTTACCAGCCTCTCCGGGCTTTCGTTGCAATTCGGAAACGGCGCGCTGGCCCCGCTGTTTTTCGCCAGCCTCGGCCAGGTCAACCTCCAGGTCCCCTGGGAACTGGCCGGACAATCGCAGACCACCCTAACCGCCGCTTCGAGCGGCAATAGTAGTGCTGCCCAGACCGTGAGTCTCGCACCTTTCGCGCCGGCAATCTTCGCCACCAACGCTCAGGGCACCGGCCAGGGAGCGATCCTCGACCCGTCCTACATACTGGTCGATTCCTCCAACCCGGCGACGGCCGGCAGCACTTACATTCTGATCTTCTGCACCGGTCTCGGCGCGGTCACTAATCAACCCACAACCGGTTCACCCGCGCTGAGCAATCCACTCTCCTGGACCACGACCGTTCCGGCAGTGACCATCGGTGGAGCGCCGGCCTCCGGGTTGGAGTTCTACGGCCTTGCGCCCGGCTATGCGGGCCTGTACCAGGTGAACGCGCTGGTGCCGGCCGCATCGGCGAAGGGAAATGCCGTACCGGTTTCGATTTCCATTGCAGGCGCGACCTCGAATACCGTCACCATCGCAGTTCAATAGCGCCTGAGCGCGACTGAGCCGGCGCACCAGGTTATGGTAGCGACGCCAATGCGGTTCTGGCGCCCAGCAGGTCGGGGCTGATCTGGACAGCCTGGCTGAGCTCGGCTCTGGCGTGCGCCTGGTCTTTGAGGCCCGAGTACCCAAGACCGGCGAGGTAATGGGCGTTGGCGGTGCGGGCGCGCTGGGAGGCTTCACGGCCGGCAGGAGACGCGGGCTGCTTCAACTCATCCTGCGCGGACTGCACAAGAGCTTGGAACAGCGCATGGGCTCTCTTCGTGTCACCCAACTTCTGCAAGGCGAGGCCCTGGTAGTAAGCTTGCGCACTGCCGCCCGTCGCGGCGTTACCCAACTGGCCGGCACGGCGCTGCGGCGCGGGCTCGGGCGGCGCGGCCGCTCGCTCCCAGGCGTCAGCGGCTCTTTGTACATCGCCGGAGCCCTCATAGGCAACGCCCGTCCAGTAAGCGAGCTCCGCATAACGGGCGTTGGCGCCGCCGAACGCGAAGCCCACCGGCAGGTTCACGGGAATGGCGGCGGCGGCTTCCAGATCGGCGAGCGCTTGCGCGTAGCGTTTGGCCTGGACTTCCGTTTGGGCGCGCAGAATGTGGGCATCGGTCCAGTGATCCGCCACATTGAGATTGGCGCCTTCGGCCACCGCGAAGGTCCGGGTGGTCATGGTCCGGATGGCGTCATCGAGTTGGCCGCCGGCGATTTCGAGCGCAATCGCACGATTGAGAGCGTCATCCCGGCGCGCCACCACGGAGGCATTCTGCTGGAACAACGGCAGGCGCTTCTCCAGCGGGACCCCGGCTTGTTCGTAGAGTTCGTCGAGCTCGGTGAAGTGCAGGGCGTACTTGTGTTCGCGAGAAACAGCCTGCTCGAGTTCGGCGATGGCCTTGTCGATGTCGGCGCCGGATGCCTGATGCATGTAGGCGACGGCCAGGTTGCGGTGGGCGATCGCGAACGAGGGATCGAGCGCAGCCGATCGCTCCCACATCCGGGTGGCTTCCTCCGGCTGCCAGTCATACAGGACGTTGCCCAGGTAATAAGGCGCACGGGCATCGCGGGGGTTCACCTCGATCGCCCGGCGCAGCACGTCGATGGCTTCATTCTGGAACGGAAAGACGTAGTCCCGCGGCAACGACGCTGCCTTTTGGTAATACCGGGAAGCATTCTCGGCTTGGCCCAACTTATCCGCGAAATATCCGAGATAGTAATAAACCATCGGGTGGATGACGGCGTTATCTAAGTTCAGTGAGGAAAGCACGTCAGAGCCGTCCTGCCAGAGTCCCTCATTGAGGTATTCGGCAGCGGTCTCTTGCGCCGTGGCGGGATGAGCGATCATGGCGGCAGCCAGTTCTTGGAAGGACGCTGAGGTCTTCGACGCCAGGTACGTCTCGGCCATCGCTCGCACATCCAGCGGATCCAACGCATGACAGGCGGAGGCCAGCACGTGCAATGCCTCCCGGTTGCGGCCGAGATGGCGCAGCAGCGCGGCTTTGAGGTTCTGGGCCCGGATGTTCAGCGCGTTGGAATCGATTGACAGGTTGACAAAATCGAGCGCCGCGGCTATGTCGCCGTGCGAGGCGGCGATCTGCGCCAGCGAATAGTAGCCGGCGGCCTTCCACGCCTGGCTCCAGGTGGCTTTATAGAACCACGCGAACGCTTCGCCGGTTTTGCCTTCGGCCCTGAGTGTGGCGCCGAGGTAATAAATCGGCTCGGCGTCTTTTGGCGTGGTATAGCGGTCCGTGGCACGCTCCAGGGCCTTTCGCAGGTATGTCTCCGCGTCGGCGTAGCGGGCCTTGGTGAAGGCGGTGATGCCGAGAACCGTGTTTACCCTCGTGTCGCCCGGATCGCGGCGCAATGCCTCCTGCCAGTAGAGGAAAGGATCTACGTTGGGGTCGTGGAACTGCTGCGCGCGGAGACCAATGAGGTAGAGTTCTTCGTTAGTCTCGATCTGTTGCGGAGCGGGCGGTGGAGTAACTACCGGAGGGGCAGGTTGCTTGTTGAGACGGATGGGGCTGTAAGAGATGAGTTCCTTGGAACCGTCCCAGAGCGATGCGACTAAGTCATGCTCGTCGATGCCTGCCGGCGCCGCGACCTGTTTCACGTAGGGCTTGGCGGGATTGATGGCCACGGTCTCCTCCAGCAGCACCTTGTCCCCGGCCTTGAGTAAAACGCGGGCGGCGGAGTGGGCCGACGTGGTATAGAAGCCCACCTTGGCGGCGCCGCCGTGAACGTCGAGATTGACGGCGGCATCCAGATTGGCCTTTTTGACGCCGCCAATATCCCGGAACGGATACCAGTTAATACTGAACGACCGCGTTTCGTAAGGCTGGAGCCAACTGTAATCGGGCTGATTATCCGAGTAAGCGCCCACCATCAGTTCGATGTACGGGCCGTCCTCATCGGTCAGGGTGGTGTCCCATCGCTTGCCGCCGGGGCCGTTGCCCCAGGTCCAGAATTTCTTGCCAGGCACGATGTTGTGATCGGCCACGCTCATGGTTCCGGCGTCTCTACCGTGGTCATAGCCGGCAAAGAAATCGTCCTGGTAGTTCCATGCGAAGACCGAATTCGCCGTGATATGGTTCTTATACCAACTAATATCGACACCCCTGGAGAAATCCGCACCGCCGTAAGTGGAATGGGAGATCGGCCAGTCTGTGAATTCGCGTTTGGCGTGATGTACGCCGAACTGTGTGCTGGGCGGGAAGATCACTTGGTAGTTGTCATTGGCGTGGACCGCCAGATTGGCGAAGCAGAGCATGGTATTCACTGCGGGTGTGCGGTTGAGAATCCGCACGGAGGCTTCCAGGTATGCCTTGCCCGGCCGCAGAGTGTACCCTACCGCCCAGCGCATCCGTTGGCGCACTTCCAACTCGCCCACCCAGATGGTCTTGCTGCCATCGGCATTCTCTTCGATCCTGTATTGCACCGGAATGAAGGTGCTGGCGCGGTGATGATGCGGGATATTCCATTCCACGCCGCCGGACATCCACGCGCCGATCAAGCCGATCAAAGCCGGCTTGATGACGTGCTGGCGATAGATGAAATTATAGTTATTGGTCTTATCGACGCCTTCGAGAATCCGACCGCCGATCTCGGGCAGGACGCCGATCCGGATGTATTCATTTTCCAGATAGACCATGGTGTAAGTCTTGTCGACTTTCTTGCCCGTGAGCGAGTCATACATGGGATAAGGGTAGACAGGCCCCTGCGCGCCCTGCGACTGGCGGCCGAAGAAGAACATCGGGTTCGGCTCGGGATCTCCAGCCAAGTAAGTGGGGATGACCGCTTTGGTCTCCCAGGCCTTTACGCCGGAGGCGTCGGCGGCAAAGGAGACGGCGGCCGTCAGCAACCCCAAAACCAAAGCGATGAGAAGCGTATGTCTGCGAGTCACAGTGGATCTCCTGTGTGGAACGCTAACTAATGCTGAACTTCAAGCCATGATCTCAATTCGTCCAGGGTGTTTCCGGCGTCCCGGCGTCGGATGCCTTGGGCCTTTGGCTAAAGGGCCGGATCTTGCCCGAGTGAACGTCGAGTAGACGGCGATGCGTGGCCTTGGCCGCGTTGACCAACTCCGGATAGGGGCGATCCGTCACATCCACAAAACCGATGTTATAGTTTTCGCCGTCCATCCGGCCCAGAACCGGTTCGTCGCGCCAGGTGAACCAGTGCGCCCCGATAAAGCCCGGCAGCGCCGCCGCCTGCTCGACATAATAACGATATCCCCCCGCGCGCTCGACCTGGTCGCGCGTCTGCACCAGGCCGGCGCCCAATCCGTTCTCCGGCACGCCGAAGTGAAATTCGCCAATCAGCACCGGGCGTCCGGTGATGCGGAACGTGCGCTCGATTTGTTTCGCCGGTTCGTATTCATAAACATTGATGCTGCACACGTCGAAGACTCGCCCGCATCTCAGAACATCTTCGGCGGGCGTTCCGCCGAAACGAATACCGAGGTTCAGATGATTGGGATCGTACTTGGCGATAGCCGCGCCAACCAATGCGAGTTGCTTCTCAAACGCCGCGATGACGAACTCCATGCGGCGGCTGGGTGTGTCGCTCGCGGCCAGGAACTCCTTGAGCTTGCTTTGCGTGGCGGTCGCGGGGCCGGCCAGAATCATGTCCACAACCTCGCTCTCGCGATCGCCCCAGGGCGGCTCGTTGCCGATGAAGTAGCCGAGCAGCAGCGGATCGAGCTTGCGCGGTGCGCACTGCTTCGCAGCGCCTTCGTCCACACCGCGGGCGAACTCGTCCGAGTAGACATCGGCTAAGCCCAGGAAAGTGTTAGGCCCCTTCGGGGTGTTGACGTAGGCGGTGTATGGCTTGGACATCCCTTCGGAACCGGTATTGAACCCCCAGGCTTCCAGACGCCGGATCAACCGGCTTGCCGCTGGAGTCGCCGCTTGGCTTGTGCGCCCAGGCTCGGCGCCTGACGGCGTCGCAGCGCCGCTGCGTCCGCCGACGCCGTTCGACCCGGTCGACAGGAACAAGTGGCCATGCGGATCCACGAACCACCACTTGCCGTTAATTTGTTCGACGCGGAAGAAACCGGTGGCCTTGGCGTGGGTGCTCTTGTAGCCGCCGTACTCACAGTAGCCGAAATCGCCTGGCCGGAGAGTCTTATCCTCCTCGGATAACTGCTTTTCCAGTTGCTCCCGGCTCTTGATTTTGCGCGGCCAGTCCGCGTGCGCCCACTGCCCGAATTCGTCGAGCACAGGTTTGCCCTCCAGGAAATCGGAGCCGGGATCTTGCTTGGCGAGTTGGATGGATCGTATTTCCAGCGTGGGTTTGGCGATGGGATACTCCATCGTGAAGCCGAGAGACTCGACGTTCTTCAGATCGCCAAACGGCCCCCAGATCGACATCCAGAAAGAATCCGTGCGGCGATTATTGGTGGATGCCAGATCGAAACCCGATTGGTCCTTCCCTTTGAAGTATTGCAGCGGGACCGACGCCCGCAGCCAGACATTCTGGCCAAACGGCTGGAACATGATCCGCCGCGGCCCGGAAGCAGTGTAAAGCCACACGGAGAACCGCTGCGGTGTGGACGTCCTGATCTCCAGAACGAGGTAGTTCCAGTCCGACCAATCGGACGGCCATTCGGGATTCAGTTCCTTCAGCGTCCATTTGTGTTCGGACAGCACGCCATCGAAGACAACGCGCCGCGTCTGCGATTGAGCCGAACAGTCTGGCGGCGGACAAACCGCCAGCGCTGCCAGAATAGAAATGACGGCTGAAATGCGGGGTGTCGGAGTGGCCGGAATCTTCATCATTGGATTAATCCTCGAAGGTCGAGCCTATTCTCGCAGATCTATCGCTTCGTCCTGTGAAGGACGATCGGCGGGGGCGTTTGCTGCCCGCGTCCGCCTCCGCCAGGGCCGAGGAAGGCCAAGAAAGACGGGTCCGATCCATCCGGCGGTGGGCCGATAGCCGGGCGCGGTCCGGCAGGTTCGGCCGGGGCGCGGCGTCCGCGGCGGTCCGTGTCGCCGCCGGTACGCTGCAACTCGATCGCGTCGCCGTTCAGCGCTCCCGTGTAGACGGCGTTGGCAGCTTTGAAGGAGATGTTGGCGCCATCCACGCGTCCATCTTCGATCGTGATGGGCGTATCGCCGCCGCGGCCTCCGCCCTCCACGATTCCCGTGAGCGAATTCCCATTCTGCCGGAAGGTGAAGATCTGGCTGGCTCCGTAACCTCCCGGACCCTCGGCACCAGCCACCGGCCGCCACAGGCCTGTGATGCCCGCGCCCGACGGAACCTCGCGCTTCCAAACCGCAACCTGGGGGCGCAGTTTCACGGCGTTCGACACGATCATGACGCTGGCCAGCCTCAATCCGGGCGAACTTACTTCGACCGTGATGTTTCCCGCTGTTTTGCTGGATTGGACGATGGCCATGCACAACCCGGAAAAAGCCTTGCGCGAACTGCCCTTATCGGATTCGTGGCTGGTCGGGTCGCCGTTGCCGACGCCGATCACGCGGCCCTCGCCGTAAACCCGGAAACTCACCTCGTTGTCAGCTACCGGCACATAACGGCCCTGCGCGTCCTGCACCTCGACCGCGAACATCGCCACGTCTTCCCCATCGGCCGAAATCTCTGTGCGGTCTGCTGTCAGCACCAGTTTCGCCGCCGGTCCCGTGGTCTCGCACTTTGCCGTCATCACCTGCTTGCCGTCTTTGTATCCCCGCGCCTCAATCGTACCGGGGGCGTATTTGACGTTCCACGCCAGGTGCGAATCCTTCTTCATGTCCTTGGCGCCGAGGCTCTGGCCATTGAGGAACAGCTCCACGCGCTCCAGGTTCGAGTGCACCCAGACGGCGATCTCTTTGCCTTCGTACCCCGGCCAGTTCCAGTGCGGAAACAGGTGCAGCACCGGCTTGGACGTCCACCACGACTGGAAGTAGAAAAAGCTGTCTTTCGGAAAACCACAGGTATCGATGATGCCGTATTGCGAGCTGATGTTGGGCCAGCCGTACGGCGACGGCTCGCCGCGGTAGTCGAAGCCCGTCCAGATGAAACCTCCGGCGAGCCACGGCCGCGCGTTGCAGAAGCTCCACCAACCCTCGCAGGAGGCGCGGCCGGTGGTGGTGTACGGATCGTACGAGCCGACGAAGCCGTGCTGCGGATCCATTACGTAAATGCCGCGCGTGGCCACCGCGCTGACCTGCTCGGTGCCCATCACGGGCATCTTCGGATTGGCCTTATGAAACGCGCCGGCCGCTGGATCGGCGTAGTTATAGCCCTGCACGTCGCACGCCGCGAACCCGAACTTGCCCATGTTATTGCCGCCCGGCGGCGCCATCGAGACCGGCCGTGTGCCGTCGTATTTGGTCGACACAGCCTTCATTGCCGTTAGGATTAGGAGGCCATTGTCGGTGGCCGCCGCACCTTCCTCATTGCCCATCGACCACATGAACACACTCGGATGGTTGCGGTCGCGCCGCACCAGGTTCTCGTACTGGCTCAAACCCTCGGGGTTCGACGACATCATGCGCGTTTCGTCGAACACCATCATCCCCGTTTCGTCGGCGGCGTTCAGCAGCTCCGGCGTGGGCGGATTGTGCGAGGTGCGAAGGGCGTTGCAGCCCATCTCCTGCAACTTCCGAACGCGGAAGTACTGCACCGAGTCCGGCAGCGCGGCGCCCACGCCGGCGTGGTCCTGGTGGTTGCAGGTTCCCTTGAGCTTGACCGATTTGCCGTTCAAGGAAAAACCCTTCTCGGCATCGAACGCGCAAGTGCGGATGCCGAAGGGCGTCTCATAATGATCGGAAATGGCTCCGCCCACTTCGATCTCCGTAACCAGGCGGTAGATATTGCGCCGTTCGAGCGACCATAACGCGGGCGCTCTCACCACCACCTGTTGCTCATAGACATGCTCGTCCCACTCTTCGATCGACACCGGCGGCGCAGTCGCCTTCCCCACCACCTTGCCATCGGGATCGAGGACGGTCGATACGACGCGCGTGCTCAACGCGCCCTTGCCGTGGTTTTCCACCTCCGTACGAATCCGCAGCGTGGAATCCCCGCCTCGCGCCTCCGAACGCACGAACGTTCCCCACTTCTTCACGTGCACGGGCGCGGTCTTCAGCAGCCAGACGTGCCGGTAAATGCCGGCGCCCTCGTAGAACCAGCCGTCGCTCTCGGTCGCGTTGACGCGGACCAGCAGCACGTTGCGGCCGCCGGGAGTGGCAAAATCGGTTACGTCGAAGCTGAACGGATCATAGCCGCCGATGTGCCTGCCGATGTAAAAACCGTTGAAGATGACGGTGGCCTCGCGATACGCGCCGTCGAATTCGATGGTGATGCGCTTGCCTGCGTCGGAAGCTGGAAGTTCGAAGATGCGGCGATACCAGCCGATGCTTGTCGCGGGGTACGCGCGCCCCAGTGGATAGAACCCCTTGCTGGCGAGCGAGGGATCGTTTTGAAAGGGCAATTCGATCGCCCAATCGTGAGGCAGATCGACGGCCTGCCAGTCGTTGTCGTCGAAGAGCAGCGTGCCGACCGGACCGAAACTTCCGGTCTTGGAAAAATTGCCTCTGAAATTGAAATCCTGCGCCGCGTCGGTGGCATGACCCAAGTGGAAGCGCCAGCCGAAATCCAGCAGCAGGCGTTCCCGGCCGGACCCCGGAGCCGCAGCCGCGAGCGGAGGCGCTTGGGTCTGGGCTTGGGCCTCCTCGCTCACTGCGGTCTCCTTCGCCGCCGCAACCACAGCCGGTGCGGCCAGACTGGTCTTAATTAAATCCCTGCGCGTCAAGTCCTTCATGTCGATCTCCGGAGGCCGAATCGGCCGGCCCCGAAACCACATCGCAGCCGGCCATGCCTCACTCTAATCCGATTTAGCGCACCGGGACGAACCGCATGGCGGCACCACCCCCCGGCGCAAGCTTCAACTTCAAAACCGTCTGGGCATTCACGCGACGCTTTTCGACAACCGAGTCTTTCGGCTGCGCCGCCGCGTTGGGTCCATCGGCGTAAATTTCCGCATCGCAGGCGCCGCTGCCCAGAAATGTCAGCGGCACGTCGAGAGCGCGCGCGTCCCAGTCCGTGATGCTGCCAACGAACCACTCGGCTCCGCGGCGCCTCGCGATGGTAATGTACTTGGGCGGCACACCGTTCAGGACGCGGGTCTCGTCCCAACTCGCCGGGACCGCCTTGAGAAACTCGGTTTCCTTCTGCCCGTCGTAGGCGTCGGGCGAATCCGAGACCATCTGCAGCTCGCTTTCGAAGACTACATACAGAGCGGTTTGATGGGCGCGTGTGCCCATCACCATGGGCGCCGTGGTGCGCGGCACGAAATTCTCGCGGGTTACGTTGTCGAACCCGCCGGGCGTGTAGTCCATGGGCCCCGCCAGCATGCGGGTAAAGGCGAGCGTCACGTTGTGCTTGGGAGTGACCCGCGCGCTCCACCGGTTGTACTCGGCGCCCATCACGCTTTCGCGCGTCAGCACGTTGGGGTAGGTGCGCCTTATCCCGTCGGGTTTGAACGCGCCGTGGAAGTCGACCATGAGGTGGTGTTCGGCGGCCTTCCTGGCAGCCATCCGGTACCAGTTCACCATCCATTGGTCCGTGCGGTCCATGAAATCGATCTTCACTCCGGCGATGCCCCATTTTTCGAACTGTGCGAAGGCTTCGTCCATCTGGCTGTGGATGTCCCGGAAATGCGTGATCAGCCAGATGCGGACGTCCTTTGCCTTCGCATACTCGACCAGCATCGGAATATCAAGCGCCGCGATGGACTTGGTATCGTCGTAGAGTGCGCGCCCGGAATACATGTCCGGCCCGGCCTGCTTGGGCAAGGGCAGCTCCCAGCCGCCGTCAATCAGCATGTACTCGAATTTGCTCCGCGCGGAGAAATCGATGTAGTACTGGATGGTCTCGTTGTTCTTGCCGGGCTTCGCAACGCCCTTAGCCTGACCGCCGTTCCACCAGTCCCAGGAGGTCTTGCCGGGCTTGATCCAGGAAGTGTCCCCGATGGCGCTGGGGGGATTCAAATTGACCACCATGTTCGATTCCACGAGGCGGCCAGGCTGATCGGCAATCATTAACACGCGCCAGGACGATCTCACCGGAGTTTGCGCGATCACCGACACCTTCGACGCATCCGCCTTGGGGTCGAAAGAGGGGGCAACTTCCGCGTTGGTATTAGCGTCTTCGACGCGGGTCGCGAGGCGCGCGGCCAGGGTCCCGGTGCCCGCACCGGTCACGAATAGGTTGGCATAGTCCTCGATGTCCGCTTCCATCAGACCGACCCAGGCGACTCCAGGCACTTCCAAGAGGAGCGGAAGATTGACAAGGTATTCCGGATGCAGGCCGCTGATCGCCAGTTGGTGATAATCGTCCTCGTTGCTGGTCTGGAAGCCGCGCGAAATCATAGAAAAGGTACTGGCGTCCTTGGAAAAGCGGAACTCGGTGGACTCGTTCAGAATCCGCAGTTCCTTCACGGATGGCTGTTCGGGCACGACGTAGCGGAAGGCCACGCCGTCATCGTAGGCGCGGGCTTCCATCGCCAGCCGCCGGCCATCAGCGCCCGCCTCCACGGTTTGCACAGTCACGGCATTGTAGTGATTGCGTATGGGATTGGCCTTGCCTGCGACCGGCGTCCAGGTTTCGTCCTGGCTGGACGCCTGTGATGAATCTATCCGGACAGCCGGCCCAAGCGCTGGCGCGCCCTCCAATGTGAGCCCGAGGTTCGACCACTCGATCACAGGCCGATTCCGAAAGCTCACGCGGTACGCCAGTTGGCCGCCTGCCGCCTGCACGGAGTGACCGCGCACGGTCGCGATCGAAATCTCCAGCGTCCCGTCCGGCGATTGGAGCACCACCGGTCCCGTTTGCGCCGCGAGCGTGAACATGACAGACAGAACGAGCGCGAGTAGCTTGAGGATTTTCAGGTCGCATAGCATATTTCCCCTTAGACTACTACAGCGCAGAAGCATCGGTGATCGCAGCCCCATGAACCACGATGCCGATCCCGCGCCAGGTGTATTCCAGACCGCTCCCAATCGTAAACACGGCCGCGATCCGAATCAGCGCCGCCACCGGAATCCATGGATTCGAGTGACCCAACATGCCGGCGGTGAGTGCGGCTACGGCGGTCACAATCTGCACGAAGGTAGAGGCTTTTCCCCAAACGCTGGGCGGGAATTTCCGGCGCCGGGTGAAGCGGAGGAGAATCGCCGCCGCCAGCAGGAGGTAGACATCCCGTCCCAGGACGATGACGACGAACCACCACGGAACCATGCCAGCACCGGCCATGGCTAGAAACATGGCGTTCAGCAGGCACTTGTCGGCGATCGGGTCCAGGTAGGCGCCCAACGGAGTTTCCAGGCCGAAGCGGCGGGCGACGGCGCCGTCGAGCAGGTCCGTTGCGGCGGCGAGAGCGAACAAAGCCAGCGCGAGCGCATGGCGTCCGGCCCACATCGCAACCACGATTGGCGGCGCCAGCAGCAAGCGCAAGGCAGTCAAGCAGTTGGCGGCGTTGATCCGGCGCAACATCTTCACTCAAGTGTAGCGCCGGGCCGCAGACGGGAAAGAAAAACACCGAAACCCGCTCCCGGACAGGGCAAACTAATGCGCGTAGTTTGCCGCGCCGGGACGAGATTCCCTTGATGGCTTAACTTGATAGTCACCCGACCGGCGGAATTGTCTCAAAACTTGTGCATTCCTGAGCGCCGGCGGAGGGGTTGCAGCGGTAGATCCTGGGCGTCACCTGAAATCGCCGCTGGTAGGAGCGCGCGATGCGTTCAGTGAAGGCCTCCACCGCGCCAGGGCGCAGCATGGTGACGGTGCAGCCGCCAAAACCGCCGCCGGTCATGCGCGAGCCGTAAACGCCATCGATCAGCAGGGCCTGGTCCACCAGGAAATCGAGTTCGGCGCAGCTTACCTCGTAATCGTATTGCAGGCTGCGATGGGAGGCGACCAGGAGTCTTCCCATTGTCTCGAGATCGCCGCGGGCGCTGGCCGTGACGAATAACTCCACCCGCTCGTCCTCGGTCACCACGTGGCGGGCGCGGCGCGCCACAACCGGCGGCAGCAAGTGGGCCACCGATTCGAATTGATCCTGAGAAGCGACGTCGCGCAGGCTGGCGGCAAAAGGGAACCTCTGCCGGATGCCACTGACCGCGGCGGCGCACTCGGCCACACGGTCTTTGTAAGCCGAGCCTGCCAACGCATGCTTGACCATGGTATTGACGGCCACGAACGCGACGCCGTCCGGCAACACCACAAGTTGGTGATCGAGGCTACGGCAATCGATCTTGGTGGCGGAATGTTCGCGTCCGAAAACCGATATGTACTGATCCATGATGCCGCAGGGCATGCCGACGAATTCGCGCTCAGCCCGCTGGCAGAGCTTGGCCAGCTCGAGCGGCGCCACCTCGCGGCCGCCCAGGAAAGCCAGCGCCGAGGAGACTTCGAGCGCCGCCGAAGAGCTGAGCCCGGAACCTTCCGGCACCGTGCTGCGGATCAGCATGTTGGCGGGTTGAATGGCAAAACCCAGGCGCGCCAGCTCGCGGGCAACGCCGAGGGGATAGTCGGTCCAATGATGGGCGGGGGCAAGCTCGGCAAGACGCGACACGTCGAATTCCTGCGTCTCCCGGCGATGCTCGGAGTGCAGGCGGAGCTTGCCATCGGCGGCCGGCGCGGTAGCAACGAAGGTGGCCAGGTCGAGCGCCACCGGCAGCACGAATCCGAAACTGTAGTCGGTGTGCTCGCCGATCAGGTTGACACGCCCCGGCGCACGAAACACGCGCAACCCGTCAGCCGCGCCATACAAGCCGCGGAACGCTTCGATCACCGGCTCTTGCCCGCGGCCAGGCGGGCCATCAGCAGCAGAAACAAGCCGAAAACCAGCATGGCGATGCCGCTGTATAAGTTGATGTTAACGTCGGTGAGCGCGGCGCGCGCATCCGGCGCAATCAGGCCCATCCCAACCAGAATGACGCCCAGCAGTGTGAAGAACCAGCCCGAAGGCACTCGTAAGTCCATATTAGGCAAACCAAATGTTCAGAATGACGGCTAAAACCAAAACGAAAACCGCCAGCACGGCCGGGCGCTGATACCACTTGGCGTTCTCGTCGCGGCGAATCTTCGTCAACCCATAAACCAGCCCTTCCAACTCGCTTTCCTTGCGCGGCGCAGTAAACGCGGTCACCACGAGGGTAACGAGGACACAACTGCTAAACGCGAAAAGGGCGATCCAGAAATTCTGCACCATCGTCGACCGGAATGTGTACAAATGGCCGAACACGCCGCCCTTGCCTTCGGCCACCGTGAAGCACCAGATCAGCACCGCGCCGAAGGTCCCGGTAACCAGCCCGGTGAATGCGCCATGGGCCGTGGTGCGTTTCCAGAACATGCCCAGCAGGAAAGTGGCGAACACCGGAGCATTGACCACCGCGAAAACGAACTGCAGCATGTCCATGATGTTGTTGTAATACCCTGTCAGGTACGCGGCGCCGATGGAAAGCGCCACGCCCACGATGGTGGTCATCTTGCCCACCTTCAGGTAGTGCTGGTCGGGCGCGCCCTTGCGGATGTAGCTCTGATAAATATCGTAAGTGAAGACCGTGTTGAATGCGGTAACGTTGCCGGCCATCCCGGACATGAACGACGCCATCAGGCCGGTCAACCCGACGCCCAGAATACCGGCCGGGTAAAACTTGGCCATCAGCGTGGTGAGCACCTGGTCGTAATCCGGGACACTGACGCCGCCCGCGCCGAGTTTCATCGGCAATTCGTAGAGATGCGCGCCGCCGGAGCCGGCCATTTGCGCCAGAGCCACGGCAGCGATGCCGGGCAGAATGACGATGAACGGCAGGAACATTTTGGGGATCGCGCCGATCAGCGGCGTCCGCCTGGCGGCCGACATGGAGTCGGCCGCCATGGCGCGCTGCACCACCAGGAAGTTCGTACACCAGTAACCGAAAGACAAGACGAAGCCCAGCCCCATCACCACGCCGAAGATATCCCATCCCATCGGGTTCTGGCTGGCGCTGCCGAGGTATTTCCACGAGTGCGTCATAGCCGGTTCCTGGCTGAGCCGCGACACGATGCCGTGCCATCCGCCGGCCTTGGCGCACGAAAGGATGGCCAGCGGCGCGAAGCCAGCCACGATCAGGAAGAATTGCAGAACCTCGTTGTAAATGGCGCTGGTCAGTCCGCCCAGATAAGTGTATGCGAGCACGATCACAGCCGTCGCCAGCACCGACGCGGTGAAATTCCAGCCCAGCACCAGGTGCAACAGCAACCCCAGGGCATACATCGAAATGCCCGAGGAGAAGATGGTCATGATGGCGAACATGAAGGCGTTGAAGCCGCGCGTCTTCTCGTCGAACCGCATCTTCAGGAATTCCGGCACCGACCGCGCTTTGCTGCCGTAGTAGAACGGCATCATGAAAAGGCCCATGAAGACCATGGCCGGAATCGCGCCGATCCAATAAAAATGCGCGGTCATGATGCCATACTTGGCGCCCGAGGCCGCCATGCCGATCAGTTCCTGGGCACCCAGGTTGGCTGCAATGAAGGCCAGACTTGTGATCCAGACCGGAACAGCGCGGCCGGAAGTAAGAAAGTCCCCGCTGGTGGAGATCTTCTTGCGGAGCATCCATCCGATGCCCAGCACCATCGCAAAGTACGTGGCCAGAATGATGTAATCAACCGGAGCGAGCTTCAAGGCTTTTTTCTCCGAAAGTCAGATTTTGAGAATCTAGAGTCTACCACATGGCAGGCCGGGGAATGCTGTGGCTTGCGAGCGGCTACCGGGCTGGCTGGGATCGGCAAAGCGCGAGCCGGCCAGCGTGGGGGAAAGATCTCGCGTTCTCGCGTTGCAGCGCCGGCCTTGGCCGCGGCCGCAGAATAAACGCAGCCGTCCCGGCGCGCGGGCGTCAGTTGCCGCCGGCCTTCCTGGCGTAGCCCACGCTTTGCGCCAGGATGATCCGCTGCTCGGCGCGCAGGTTCAGCCCTTTGCCCAGACTGGCGCGATCGACCGATCCGCGCACCACCGTGCCGAGTCCTTCGGAAGCACAAAACAGATACACGTTCTGTGCGATGAAGCCGGTGTCGGCGTTGGCTGTGGCCAGCTTGCCAGGATCGTCGCCGCCCAACTTGGCGGTGTCGGCCACGTAGACCAGGTTTACCGGAGCGTCGGCGACGTACGCTTGGGTCCCGGCGAGTTTGCGGATGTCGGTCCGGACCACTGGTTTCAGCGCATTCGCCTTGGCGTCGTAAATGTAAGCACCGTCGGCCGTGATGACATAGACCTCGATTTCCTGGCGGTTGGATGCCGAAGGCGCCGTGCGGCGGCCGTCCTCGCGATTGATGCCCCAGGCAGCCCACAGAAGGTTCGCAAGCGTCTGCCTGGAAATCTGCTCGGGGCCGAACTCGCGGACCGACTTCCGCTCTTTGAGGACCTGCATCAGCGGCCTGCCTCCGCTGGTCTGCGGCGCCGGCAGCGCAACCGGCTTCAGCTCCTGACCGGAGATCAGTCCCAGCGGGACCAGCAATAGTGCAATAAGAGATTTTGCCATCCGATCAGTATAGACGATGACCCATCCTGCGCCACAGGCGCAGGGATGCTCAGGTGGCAGCCGCCGGGGTCCCGGGCGACTTTCGTCTCGCGCCGTGAGCGTCTGGACCTAGTGACTGCATTCGGCGAAGTGACCTGAATCTGCCCATAGTAATCGCCCTCTGCGAGACCGGAGGATTCGCAGGAACTGTCCCCGTGGTTCCGAGTTATTCGGCTCCGAGCGATTCGAGTTCGATCACGAAGCGGTACCGCACATCGCTCCTCACGACCCGTTCATACGCCTCGTTGACCTTCTGAATCGGGATCACTTCGATGTCCGAGGTGACATTGTGCGAGCCGCAGAAATCGAGCATTTCCTGCGTCTCGCCAATGCCCCCGATGGAGGAACCGGCAACGCTGCGGCGGCCACCCACCAGCCCAAAAGCGCCGATCGGGATTTGCCCCTCCGGAATGCCGACCACCACCATCGCACCGTCGACCTTCAGCAGCGAGATGAGAGGATTCCAATCCATCGGCGCCGAAACGGTGTTGACGATGAGGTCGAAAGCGCTCTTCAGTTTGGTGAACGTTTGGGCGTCGGAAGTCGCATGGAAATGGTCCGCCCCCAGGCGCAAACCGTCTTCCCGCTTCTTCAACGAGTGGCTGAGCACCGTCACCTCCGCGCCCAGGGCGTGCGCCAGCTTGACGCCCATGTGCCCCAGCCCGCCCAGGCCGACTATGGCGACCGCTTTCCCCTGGCCGGCCTGCCAATGCATCAGTGGTGAATATAGCGTGATTCCGGCGCAAAGCAGCGGCGCGGCCGCATCGAGCGGCAGGTTCTGCGGCATCCGCAGAACGTAGTCTTCATTGACCACGATCTTGTCGGAATAGCCGCCCATGGTCGGCGTGCCGTCATGCTCGCGGCCGTTGTACGTCCACACCGCACCCGCAGCGCAATATTGCTCGAGGCCGTGCCGGCACTGCGCGCACGCGCGGCAAGAATCCACGAAGCAGCCGACGCCCGCCCGGTCGCCCACTTTGAATTTTGTGACCTTCCCGCCAGTCGCCGTGACGATTCCCGCGATCTCGTGCCCTGGAACCATCGGGAAGATGGAGCCGCCCCACTCATCGCGCGCTTGATGGATATCGGAGTGGCAGACGCCGCAGAACTTGATGGCTATCGCGACATCGTGCTCACGCGGCTCACGTCTTTCGAACGAATAGGCCGCCAGCGGAGCCTTCACCGCCGCCGCCGCATAACCTCTGGTTTTGATCATGATCTATTTTGAACCGTTTCGGCTCGGGCGTGCACGGCAGGCTCGTTTTGCCGCATCCAAGCCCTACACGACGCCGGTCGGGTCAAAGACTTCTGGCGCGCGTGCCAATCTGGTTAGCCACCGGGCGTCCTCCGTGTCCTCAGAAGCGCGGCTGCAAGCCGCAGGCAGCGATGGATGCTGGCCATCTACAGTTAGGAATTTGGTAGCCTGTTACTTAATTAGCTGTTACTTAATTAGCTCGGCCGCGGCTCTCTTTGTTCTTGCCAAAGGGAGCCAGGGCGGCCATGTGGCTGCAAAGTTCTTACCAGAATGGTGCAATCGGTTACTGTTCCGCCGGAGGGCCAGTACAGGGGAAGTTCTGTTTTCGTTTGACAGGCCCTTATCATGGATGTCCCTGGGTTCCCCCGGTTTCTGCCGGTTTCCGGTTTCTCGGTCGGGTCTGTCGTGAGTCTGGCCTTCGTGGCAGACTGAGATTTTGGCGCGAACTGACGGCTGGGTCACTCAGGCGAATACATCTTCATGGGGTCGAACGCCGGGGGTCAGGACCAAAGGTTGATAGCCGGACTGGAGTCTGTCCAGCAGTTCGACAATCCGGCAGCCCACGCGCAAACGAGCTCTTAGTTCAGCAGACTTGAGCGGTTTGGTGACATAATCGTCGGCCCCAGCTTCGATGGCGGTGACGAGATCTTCGCTTCCCGTCTTCCCAGTGAGAATCAGGATATAGGTATAGTGGAGGCGGTTGCTGGCGCGTACGCGGCGGCACACCTCGATGCCATCCAAACCCGGCATCACCCAATCGAGGATCGCGAGCCGAGGAGCCTCTTCGTGTTGCAGCCGGCACCATGCTTCCTCTCCATCGCTCGCCACGACTATGTCGTAGCCCCACTGCGTGAGCATGGACTGCAACACCGTTTGAAAAACCAAGTTGTCTTCTGCCACCAGGATGCGCATAACTAGGTCCCACGGGTCTGACTCTTGAATGAGTCATGCCGACCCGTAACATTGAGGCCACGATTAGAGCTTAGATCAACACAAGGAGGTCTGATACCTCCACAAGCGGCGAGGGGTACTACTCCGGTACCAAGGGCGGCTGACCACAAAGTGGTGTAAGAACATGCAAAACCTTGGACGTGCTCGTCCCCCTTCGCACAGTTCTTCGGAACGTGATTGCTTTGAGGTGCCATAGCGTTTCAGACGGTGCTCAACTCCAAACGGGCAGGGACGTCGGCCAGTGCAGCGTCAAGCGCCGCCGTTTGAATCGGTTTGGAGATATATGAGTCCAAGCCGGCCTGCAGGCACTTTTCGCGATCTCCCTTCATGGCGTAGGCGGTCAACGCGATGATGGGAGTGTGGGCTCCGTTTCCCGACTCTTCGGCCCGGATGCGGCGGGTGGCTTCGTAGCCGTCCATCTCGGGCATCTGAATGTCCATCAGAATGCAGTCGAAGTGATCCTGCTGCCATGCCGCCAGTGCGGCGGCTCCGTTCCCGACCATGGTCACGCGATGACCGCGCTTCTCGAGAAGGCTCCGCATGAGGAGCTGATTGACCACGTTGTCTTCCGCGACCAGGATGGAAAGGGATTCGCGCTGCCGGTGTTCCGCAAGTGATCGGCCACTGGCGGCGACGCCGAGGTTCGCGTCTTTGGCCGGGGTCTTCCCAGGCGGAAGCGACGCAGTGAAGAAGACGGTGCTGCCCTGGCCCTCGGCGCTTTCCAGCCAGATCTTTCCCCCCATGAAGGTGACGAGTTTCCGGGAGATGGCCAAACCGAGGCCGGTACCGCCAAAGCGGCGGGTGACGGACCCGTCGGCCTGCCGGAAAGGTTGGAAGATCAACTCCCGTTCTGACTCGGGGACGCCAATGCCGGTGTCGGAAACGGCAAACTGGATCTGCCGCGCCCCCGAGGTGCCATTGGAGCCAGCCGCAACGGCGCCCTGTTTCGGAGCCAGCGACACGCGCACCCTGATGCCGCCAGCCAAGGTGAATTTCACTGCGTTGCCTAACAGATTGAGAAGTACCTGGCGCAGCCGGTGTGGGTCGCCCCGGACCCAGTCTGGCACGTCGTAGTCGATCTGAATCGAGGTCGCGAGACCCTTTTCGGCGAGCAGCGGCTCGACGGAAACCACAGCGGCCTTGACGCACTTGCGGATCGAGAAATCCACCGACTCCAGTTCGATCCGGCCCGCTTCCACACGGGAGAAATCCAGAATATTGTTGATGACTCCCAGCAGGTTCTCGGCGGACGCCCGCACAGCTTCGTTGTGTTGCCGCTGGGGGCCGGTAAGCTCGCTTTCCGCCATCAGATCGGCGAACCCCAGAATGCCGTTCAGGGGCGTCCGGATCTCATGACTCATGTTGGCCAGGAACTCGCTCTTGGCCCGGTTAGCCTCCTCTGCGGCTTGCTTGAGCTGTTCTTCCTGCTGCAGTTTCTTGCGGATCACCGCAGTCTGTAATGCGACCCTGCGCCGCAGCACGACCACCCAGCACATAACGGCGAGCAGCAAGGCCGTCATGCAGCTCAGCACGCGCGCCAGGCGATCGGGGTTCCACCAAGGCGCGGACCGGACCACGGCGATATCGCCGGCGCTGCGCAGCACGAGCGTGAACGACTTCGGGATACGATAGGCGAGATTGGTCTCGGCTGTAATGGAGCAGACCCCCGTCACACGGACGATGCTGCCTTGGTCCAGGGGTGGTATCCGCCCGTGATCCAGGGTGGCGTCGAACAACTTACCGTCCGCCTGGAGCATCACGGCGCTCTGCCTGGGACCCCTGAGCTGGTCCACGACAGCGGCGTCGATGGCGACCAACCTGGAATCGTAAGTGCCTTCCAATGCTTCGTCCACGGTTATGGACGGCGGCGACGGCGCGGGTCCCCGCTCGAGGAGCGAGACCTCCGCGTTCCCCATCTCCGGGCTGAAATCGCCGGGGTGCGCGAAGCCACTTACGTCGACCACATCGCCGGGACGAAGATCCATGCGCGCCTTATCGGCGATCGTGATGTCTGCCGCGTTGTTGACGACCTTGGCGCCCGCCCCGCTATCTTCGACGTAAAACGTGCCGGAGGGGCTGGCCAGAGTGACAACGCCCCGAATTCGCGTCCGGTGCCCCGGCGATTCGAAGAACGAGAAATGGAGAAGCTCATCGATCGGGTGAGGCCGCAGTGCGGCCGAATCCGGAGCGGGCTCCAGCACCTGCACGAACCCCGGCGAAGGCACGTAGATGTGAAAGCCGACGATCTGCCGCCTGGCGTTGAACAACGACGCACAAACACCCTGGACGCGGACGCGGCTATCCGGCGGCGGCAGGGGGCGCGCGTTTGGATTGTGGACGAGCAGCCAGTACTGGTGCGATCCCAATTGCAGCGAAACGTGATCTTCGACGTTGCCGGGACGTCGTCCTATGTCTTGCACGATGCCTTCGGTTTGAACCCAGGCGCTGTCCATCTTTCCGGAATACAGATACTCGAGATCGACTGACGCCGGCGGCGGCATGGAAGATTCGGAGACGCGTTCCGCCCAAGCATGGGCAATGATCGGCGCGAACTGACCGGGCGCCGTGACGCCGGTCAGATCCACCAGATCGCCCGCCTGCACCCTAAGCTCACGAATCCGCTCAACAGCCACGTAAGTGGGACCCGTCTGATCCTGCACAAAAAGCATGAAACTTGCGGGGTTTATGTAGGTCACCGTGGCCCGTATGTGAACAGGGATGGCCCGGCCGGCTTCTTCCGCGCTGAGGGCGTGAACTTCGCCCACGGTGGTGATGATCCGGCTGCCGGCGGGATGGGACGGGCGCTTCGCCTGCACCAGTCTGGCATCGGCAATCTCGAGCTGGCCGCCATCGAGTTCGGCAAAACCGAGCACGTCGGCCGCATGTCCGATTGGCAACACCGCGCTGGGGTCCTCGCGGATGCGGATGGAGCCGCTGCCATCCTCAAAGAGCAATCCCTGGCGCACGCCCGCGGACCGAATACTGCCATGGAGGTGGAGCATGCGCTCGGCCAGCGCATTCCCAGGCAGCGCGACCACCTCGCGGATGGTCTGAACGGGGATGCTCGGGGGAGGCGGTGCGAGAACTTCGACGTCCGTGCTGCGGGGGATCCACACCCGAACACGGGCGATGCGGCCGTAAACATCACGGCTCAGATTAACCACGGCGCGCAACCGGAGGCGCGCACCGGCGCGGGCGAGATTCGGCAGATCCTGTGAGAGACTGTAAGCCTCGAACGTCGCTGCGCCAGAACCTATTCTGAGGACGGGGTTGCCGGCGCGGTCCTGGTAGCTGGAGCGAAGAACGCCTTCCACCGCTACATAACGGAAGCCGGTGCGGCCGGCAACGAGGTCCGCGACCCGGATGGGGAGAGCGCGCGGTTCGTGGGCACCCTCCAAAACTTTGGCTTCGCTGGCGACGATCGTGGGCGCGGGACCTCCTTCGGTCACTTCGCCGATCACCTCCACCAGGTTGCCCGGCTGGGGGTCGAGGTGAAGAAAGGGAAGAGATACACGGGTAGCGCCGGTACCATCTTCCAGGAACATCAGATTGGTGGAGGGATCCGAGAGAGTGACCCAGCCCTTCAGGTGTACTGGTACGCGGTGGTCGGTGACCTGAAAGGGCAAGGCCGCGACCTGCCCGATGCGCTCGAGCGGGCCGGCGGTGCGGTTGCCGATACAAGAACCGGCAGCGAGCATGGCGACGGCGATCAGACCCGCATAGAGACGTTTTGTCCGTTTCGATGCTAAGTTCCGCGCAATCTGCTCGCGCGCGCAACATGACTTCTTCATCAGCAACGTATACGCGTTCATAATCACCTCGACGTACCGCATCCGCACTGGAAAGCTCCAATTCTGACGACTCAGAATCATGCAACTCAACTCCTAGTACAAGCCTATCCCTCGGATAGAGCTCCGAGTCAATGCTGACTACTGGCACGGTTGGTAGTACCTAGACTAGTAGCTCTGGTATTCGGTTAACCATCGGTTAACCAAAGCTAATATTGTTAGGCGGCGGTTCCGATCTGCACTTGCGTTCGGCTTATTTAGGTGTAACTCTGAGATTAGGAGGATGATTGATGGCCTCTTCCCAACCGCCCAGTGGCCTGACGGCAAAGTGCAGGGACTCAACCCGGCAAGCCTGGTCGCCACCAGCAGTGCTGCTGGAAGCAGCAGCCGGGGACGATGGTCTAATAGCCAAGCTGATCGATGCTTTTGGCAGAGATACTGATGCTCGAATTGAGCAAATGCGTAAAGGCTTGGCGGCCTCCAATCTCCCGAACATCCGTGCTGAAGCCCACACGATTAAGGGTTGCGCCAGGCAGATGGGAGCTGAAGCGGTAGCCGAGGCCTGTCAAGAAGTCGAGAGTGCGTGCGACCATCAGGAGGCATTGCTCATCCCGGCCCGGCTGAACCGTGTTCAGGAACTCTTTGATGAGATACGCGGAGCGATGGCCGCGTACTCTGAGCGCCGAAAAACGGAATCTTCTGCGACTCCTTGATCTGACTGCCGTGCGGCCAAACGCAAGCGGACGCTCGGTAAGTGCGGTGCCGGTGGGGCTCGCGACTTCTACTCGTGGCCAGCTACAAGACTGTCTCCCGCATCTACAGCCTGCGAGAAGCGCGGCAGGAACTGCGCGGGCTCGCCGTCACCGGCAGCGGGACAGTGACGGTGCCAGCGGGCGCATTCGATGCGTGGCTCGTACCACTTCGTTCCCGGAGCCAGGACCAACGACAGGTTTTGGATCGATAAGACACAGCCACAAATGCTGAAACCTAGCACATTTGTGGCAGGAGCACGCCCTATCATATTACGATGACAATGGAACTGGCCAGCGATTCGCGCTCTATAATGTCCGCCAGAGGCCTACCGATTGTGCGCGTGGAATGGATGGCTGTCCCTCTCACGACGTTCCAGCGGAATCAGTGCCGGTCCATTTGAGATTGCCCAATATGAAAGCCTGGGTTCAGCTCAATGAGTCTTTCGATATTATTGAAATCCAAGGCCGCGACGAATAACAAGTTGGATTGCCACCCATTTTCCGGGCCGCGCGACCCGAATTGCTAGGCGAGCGTTTTGGGGATCGCCCTATCGCCTATCCCCCGCCTGCGCCGATGGACTCATGCCCGAATGCCTATACTGGAGTTTCATGCCATACGGCTTTCGTCACGCGATGTGCAACGAGGCGTTCGAGCAACGGAGCTTCGCGAAGACTGTGAAGGCCATTCGCCGCGCCGGGTATGCGGGGATCGAAATTGCTCCTTTCACGCTGGCGCAAAGCCCGGCGGATATTTCGGCGGTCGAGCGGCGCGACTATCGCGGGGTGATGGCCGCCGAGGGCCTCACCTTCGTCGGACTGCACTGGCTCATGATGAGCCCGCCGGGGCTGCACGTCACCACACCGGAGCGTGTCCTGCGGCAAAAGAGCTGGGATCACATACGCCGGCTGATCGATCTCTGCGCCGACCTGGGGCCCGACGGGGTGATGGTCTTCGGTTCCCCGCAGCAGCGTTCCTCGACGGGCGGGATCGGCCGCGAGGAGGCTACGCGCCACTTCGTCGACGGCCTCGAGTCGATCGCGCCGCACGCCGAAAGTCGAGCGGTTACGGTGCTGGTGGAGGCGCTTCCCATCGCGCAATCCGACGTGGTGCAGTCACTGGCCGAAGCCGCCGGCATCGTGCGCCGGATTTCGAGCCCCGCCATCCGCACCATGTTCGACGTGCACAACGCGGTCGACGAGGCCGAGCCGCACGCCGCGTTGGTCGACCGTTACTTCGACCTGATCCGCCACGTCCACTTGAACGAGCTCGACGGGCGCCACTGCGGCACCGGCGGGTACGATTTCGGCCCCGTGCTCGGAGTGCTGGCGCGGCGCGGGTATCAGGGCTGGATTTCGCTGGAAGCCTTCGACTTCTCTTACGGCGGCGAGCGCATCGCTGCCGAGTCGCTTGGGTCTCTCAAATCCGTCATCGCGAAAATCTCATGAGCCACTACATCGTCACGGGAGGAGCCGGGTTCATCGGCTCGCAAATCGTCCGCGCGCTCGTTGCCGCGGGCGCCCGCAAGATCGTCGTCATCGACAACCTTCTCACCGGGCACGAGCGAAATCTCGAAGAGGTCCGCGCGCGAATCGACTTCCAGCGCGCCGATATCCGCCGCTACGAGGAAATCGCGCCGCTCATCCGCGGCGCGGCGGTGGTGTTTCATGAAGCCGCCATTCCGTCCGTGCCGCGTTCCATCGACGACCCGCTGCCGTCGCACGAGGTCAATATCGACGGCACGTTCAACGTGCTGCGCGCGGCGCGCGAAGGCGGCGCCGGCCGCGTGGTTTACGCGGCGTCGTCATCGGCGTACGGCGATACCGCAGTGCTGCCCAAGGTCGAGTCCATGCCGCCCAACCCGAAGTCGCCTTACGCGCTGCAAAAGCTGGTGGGCGAGTATTATTGCGGCGTGTTTGCCGGCGTCTGGGGGCTGGAGACGGTGGCGTTGCGCTATTTCAACGTGTACGGCCCGCGGCAGGACCCTTCCAGCCCCTACTCGGGCGTGCTTTCCATTTTCCTGCGCTGCGCCATCGAGCGCCGCGCGCCGGTCATCTTCGGCGACGGCGAGCAGTCCCGCGATTTCACCTTCGTGGAAGACGTGGCCGAGCTGAACCTCAAAGCAGCCAGAGCCCGCAATGTTTCGGGGAAAGTGTACAACGCCGGTAACGGCAGCCGCATCACGCTCAACCAGGCATGGCGGCTGGTCCAGGAGCTGGAAGGTATCCGCATTCCGCCCGAATACGGGCCGCCCCGCGCCGGCGACGTGCGCGATTCCCAGGCCGATATCACTTCTGCCGTCCGCGACCTGGGCCATGCCCCGCAATTCGCCTTCGAGCAGGGCATGCGCCGCACCCTCGAGTGGTACCGCCATCAGCGCTGAAGAGCGGGCATGGGTGGCCGCAATCGGCGACGCCGGACGCCGCCACTCGAGGAGTCGCGGAGCTTCCACTACCGCAGGTAGCGTGAAGAACTCATTTGGAGCCACGGACGAACACAGATGAACGCCGAAATTGATTCTCTGTCCGTGTTCATCCGTGGCCCTAGTCTTTTTCGCCGCTTACTTGCCCCGTTCTAGACCTTGCGCGATCAGTTTGGATAGGCCAAAGCCGCCTTGCTTGGCCATCATGCCGGCAAGTTGCTCCTGCGCAAAGCCGTTGGCGCAACTGGAGGCGGAATCCTCTCCCGAGCCCAGCCAACCGCCATCCTTGCTGACGGTCTCTAGGATTTGCCCGAGGAGCAGAGCCTCAAACTGCTGGGCCGCATCTTGGATCTTGGCCGGATCGCCGTCCTTGGGGATCGCCGGAGTGGGCGATGGGGCAACCGACGGCTGCACAATCGACATTGCATCCATGCCTCAGATCACCTCCACTTCGGCTTCGAGAGCGCCCGCCGCACGCAGGGCTTGCAGGATCGCGATCACATCGCGCGGCGTGGAGCCGATCGCCGCCAGCGCGCGCACCAGTTCCTCCACCGTCGCGCCCTGCTTGAGGACCACGTTGCGCGCCTTTTCTTCCTTGGCGCCGACGGTGTTCTGCGGGACCACCTGGGTGGTGCCCTGCGAGAGCGGCTCCGGCTGCGAGACCGCCAGGTTGGTCTGGATTTCGACGCTCAGCTTGCCGTGCAGAATCGCCACCGGGGCGATGCGCACGTCCTTGCCGAGCACGATGGTGCCGGTGCGTTCGTTGATCACCACCCGCGCCGGGCGGTCGGCTTCGACGGAGAGGTTCTCCAGTTCAGCGAGAAACTCGGTCGAGCGCGCCGCGAACTCGGCCGGAATCGCCACCGCGACCAGACCGGCGTTCTCGGTATGGGCCAGCGCCGCGGGGCCGGCGAATTTCTTGTTGATGGCCTCGACGATGCGCGCGGAGGTGGTGTAATCGTACTGCCGTAGTTGCAGACGAACCACCGACTTGGGTTCGATGGACGGCGCCGGGCGTTCGACGATGGCGCCGTTGGGGCCGCGGCCGACGGTGGGATGATTGACGGTCTGCGCCGCCCCGCCGCGGCCGGCGGCGAATCCGCCGGTCACCACGGGACCTTGCGCCACCGCGTACACCTGCCCATCGGCGCCGCGCAGCGAAGTCAACACCAGAATCCCGCCTTGCAGGTTGAGGGCATCGCCGATGGCCCCGGCAGTGATATCGATTCTCATTCCGGGTTGGGCAAACGCCGGCAGGGTGGCGGTTACCATCACGGCGGCCGTGTTCTTGACGCGAATGGCGGTGGGCGAAACCGCCACGCCCATGCGCTCCAGGATATTGGTCAGGCTCTGGTTGGAGAAGGTGGTTTGTTGCGTGTCTCCGGTGCCGGCCAGCCCGACCACCACGCCGTATCCGATTAATTGGTTTTCGCGGACGCCTTCAATCGTGACCAGATCCTTGAGGCGCGCCGCTCCCGCAACGCCGGTGGCCAGCGAACACGCGATCCAGGCGGAAATGCAGACGTGTTTTCTCATCAGAATGGCAACAACCACATCATCAGCCGGTACAGGAAGTTGGGCCGACGTATGGCATCGTTCACCACGCCTTTGCCGTCGATGTGGACTTCGAGCTGCGCCAGGCGCGAGGACTGCACGCTGTTGGTGGTATCGATGTCGGCCGGGCGGACCACGCCGCGCACGGTGATGAGCTGGTGTTCGGAATTGACCTGGATTTCCTTGGACGCCTCCACCACCAGGCCACCGTTGGGCAGCACATGCGTGACGCGCGCCGTGAGCGTCGTGGTCAGGGTGGTGGTGCGGCTGGTGGTGCCCTGGCCGTTCAGTTGCCACGAGCCAGCCATGTTGGCCAGGTTCACCAGCGACCCTCCGGGCGGATTGATTCCCGCCAGGCTGTTGACCGCGTTGGTTGCGCTGGAGGCGCGCGACGTCTTGGTCACGCCGGTAGTCACCGCCGACGCTTCCTCGGCCACGACGATCGTCAGCACATCGTCCACCTGGCTGGCCCGCACATCGCGCGCAGCGTCGGCCAGGCGCGAACCGGCCTGCCAGATGGAGCCGGGCGAGGCGGGCGGCGCTACCGCCGAGCGCGCTTCCGACTCCGCCACGTACCGGTCGAGTGGATTGGCGCCCGCCGTTGCCGGCTTTTTCTTTTTTGCCCATATCGGCGCCGGGCCGCACAAGGCAGCGACGAGCGCCACAGCGAGGATCGATCTCATGGTTGAGGCTCCTTGTCCGGTTGCCAATCGAGGGCCGTGTGCCGCACGGGATCTACCGTGGCTCTGCCCGGCCCCAGGACGTGCGCGCGAATGAGCTGGTGCGAAGAGGGGTTGCGCACGGTGATGATCTCGCCCACGGCCCCCGCGCTTTCCGCCTGGCCCTCCATTTTGAGAAACGCTCCGCCGCTGCGCACTTCCACCTCCACCGTGTCGCCCATCAGGACGACCTTTGGTTCGGTGAGTTGATCGGTGCGCACGGCGGCGCCCGCCGGGATAGGGCGGCGGGGCCAAAGGCCGACGACTTCGGCCAGCGATCGCGCGTAAGGCTCCTCGGCCGGGAACTCCTGCCGCGTCACGGCAATGACTTCTGATGCCGTGACCGGTCGCCCCGGTTGAAGGCCGGCGGCGGCCACAACGCGCGGCACACTTTCGGTAGTGCGCACCCGCGCCCAGACGTGGAAGCGGCGGTTTCCCGCATACGCGACCCAACCAGTCCAGAGCGCCGCACCCGCCTCGCGCCGCAACGCGGACCTGGGGAACTCGAGCTCACCGTCGGGCGCCGGCTGGCGGCTGAACTCGAGGATCTCGATGGCCGCCGTGGGCAAGGACCGGCGCATGGCCTCGAGCAGGCGCTGGTTGTCGAGCGTCTTTACCGGCCACGCCACGCAAAGCTGAGTGCCGGGGACTTGGTTGAGATGCCAACGGGCCGCCAGTTGGCGCAGTTCCAGAGGACGGAATACGCGCGCCACCCCGGGCATGGGGGCGGGTGCAAGAGGCGTGTCCGGCGCGAGCGTGCCCAAGGCGGGCCACGCCGGCGCCAAGTCGCGCGCCAGGATCTGCGAGGAGCCCGGGCTGAGGGCCAGGCATGCGGCGAATGCGAGCGAAGCGATCATCGGCTGAGTTGGTTCACCTGCTGGTACATCTGATCGGCGGCGCTGACCACTTTCGAGTTGGCCTCATAACCGCGCTGCGCCTGAATTAGGTTAATAAACTCGTTCACGATCGAAGTGTTGGACTGCTCGACGTAACCTTGCAGCAGCGAGCCCATCCCCTCCGGGCCGCCGGGCAAACCGACCGTAGCGTCCCCGGAAGCGTCCGTCGGCGTGTATAGGCCGTTGCCCAGGCTGTTCAACCCGGCCGGATTTTGAAAATTGGCCAGTTGGATCTGGCCGGCCTGCTGGGTCGCCGTCTGGTTCGGCAGCGTGTAGCTGACGGTGCCGTCGGCGCCGATGGTTACCTGTTGGGCGGCGGCCGGTAGGGTGATCTGGGGTTGCAGCGCATACCCGTCTGCGTTGACGATATTGCCGTTCTTATCCAGTTGGAACTGCCCGTTGCGGGTGTAGGCCAGTTCGCCGTTCGGCTGCATGATCTGGAAGAAACCGCCGCCCTGGATCGCCAGATCGAGCGGGTTATCGGTCTCGGAAAAGGCCCCTTCGGTGAACACGATTTCATTGGAAGTGGGGCGCGTGCCGAGGCCGAGCTGCAATCCGGCAGGGAGGAGAGTCTGTTGGCCCGACGACGCGCCCGGCTGCAGCACGCTTTGGTACATCAAATCCTGAAACTGGGCACGGCGCGCCTTATAACCCACCGTATTGGCGTTGGACAGGTTATTGGCGATGTTGTCGACGTTCATTTCCTGTGCCGCCATGCCGCTGGCCGCGCTATATAATGCCCGAATCATCCGCTTCTCCTTGCCCGCTCAATCCTGGCTCCCGTCAAACTCGTTTTTGTCAAGCCTTGCTTTCGTCAAACCTTTGCCACCTGTTCCACCGCCTGCTTGCTCATATCGAGCGCCGTGGAGGCGGCCTTTTGCAGCATTTCGAACTGCCGCATGATGTTAATCAGCCGCACCGCCGATTCCGCGGTGCCGGTATTGGATGCTTCGAGCTTGCCCTGCTCGACGGTGGTTCCGTCGCCCGCCACCGTAGCGGGAGAAGCGCCGGCCGGCCGGAAATAGTTGTTGCCCTGTTTGGCCAGTCCGGCAGCTCCCGGAAAGTCGACCACTTGCAGTTGGCCGACGACCTGGCCGGCCTGGCTCACCGTGCCATCGCGGGAAACCTCGATCTTTCCCGTGGTCTGAAGGCGCAGAACGGCGCCATCCGTGCCGCTTACCGGATAACCATCGGCTGTAGCCAGTGTGCCGTCGGCCGCCAGGTGAAAACTGCCGTTGCGGGTATAGAGCGGGCCGCCGGGTGCCTGTACCGTGAAGAACCCTTTGCCGGAAAGCGCCAGGTCGAGCGTATTGCCGGTTGGCGCGATGACGCCCTGCGCCAGATCGATCCACGGCCGCTCGATCACCGGCATAGTGGCGGCCTGGCCCGCATCCGCGGCCTCGGGCGATACATAGAGGCTGTAGAATTCGCGGTCGGCCTTGTATCCGCCGGTGGAGGCGTTCGCCACGTTGTTGGCCACCAGGTCGAGCGATTCCATGCGGGAGCGAAGGCCGCTGGCGGCCATTGCGGTCATGGGATCCATGGCGGCATTCACGATTGCACGCGGCGGGCCAAGCGCACTCGGCGGCCGGAGGTCTCTCAAAACTCTTCGATACAGGCCGATAAGAAAGGTGCCGGACGCCTCTCCTCGCGCCGGTTTTTTGCCGTCGGCGTGTCTGGCGGCATTTTCTTGCCGCACGCCTGCGGCCCAATCGATTGAAAACGCGTTCCCGCGGTTTGGCCCGGCGAGTGCATTTTCGGCCGTCATGAGCGTCGCAGCGTCGCGAGCCCCCGCCACCGGAATCGAAACTGCGCTTGCCGCGACGTCGAACGCGCCAGTGGCGAGAACATCCGGCTGCGCCCCGGCATCGGCGGCGCATGCGGCGTTGTTCCCGGACCTGTTCGGTCAGATGGTGGAAACCGAAACCGAGGAGCAGTCTCCCTCCCCGCCGGGGGCGGTGCCGGGTTCGAAAGCAATCAACGCGCTCACCGCTCGCGCATCCGGAAAGCCGGCTGGCGAGAGGAACCGGACGGCATCCGCAGCCACCCCTGCCGACCTGAGTCAGAATCCAGCGACGCCCGATCCGGCCAGTGCTCGAACGAACTATCCATGGCTGCCCCAGGACGGCGCGTCATCCCTGACGGCGGCTTTGAGCGGCCCATTCTCCGAAACCGGCGACACTGGCGGCAATGACGCGGCAGGCAAGGCCGCGGGCACCCTGGTTGGAGCGGATGGCGAAGCGGCGTCCGGCCAGACTCAGCCAACCCGCGCCGCAGGGCTCAAGGAATCCCCGGCGGACGCCACCTCGCCCTCGGCTTGTGGCGAGCAGCCATCCAACCCCATCACGGAGGCGACCGGTGGGCCGGTCAGTCCGCCGGCTGAGTCGGCGCTCGAAGCCGGAATGAGTGCCGCCGCAGGGGCGCAGCGGGCCCTGGAGCTGCTCGACCCGCAGGCAGCCGCGGACGGAGTGGCCGGCGCAGCCGATGGCGCGGGCGGTCGGGCCGCACGACGGGAACAGGCGACCCCCGCTTCCAACAGCCAGGTTTCCGCGTCCAGTCCAAGCACCACTGCCGCGTCAGCGGATGACCGAATGTCCGCAGCCGGATGGCAGCCGGCCGCACCAACCCGGAATATAGCGGAGACTCGACCGCCGGAACCCCGCGCGGCGGAGCCGGCTGCGGCGGCGCAGGCGGCGTGCACCGTCGCAGTTGAAGGAGTGGACGCCTCTGCCAGCCTGTTCTCGCGGCTGGCAGCGCCCAGCGAAGGGGGGAACCTCGAGCTGGATCGTGTGGCGAGCGATCAGAGTAACTCCACCGCGGTGGGCGGCGCCGGCCCACCCAGCGACGACAGCCTTGCGGAACAGGGAATACTGGCTTTCCAGGCGTTGTTGGTTCCAGCCCCCGCATCCGATCCGCAGCTTGCCGGCCAGGGAACGCAGGAAGCAGACGACCGCTCCAGCAGTCAGAACCCCACTCTCGGAACCGGCGCTGGCTTGAGCGGCGGCCGTTCCGCTTCCCCCGCCACCAGCGAGCAGGGTCCCGGACTCGCAGTTGCGGCCCAGCCCGGTCAGGACGGCGGGACTGCCCAAGCGCTCTTCGCGGCCACTCCGGTCTCCTCGAACGCAGAGGCGGGCGCGGCGGCGCCGCCGGGCACGAGCCACCAGGCCGCATCGCCCATATCGGCAGACCTCTCCGCCTGGGACGCGGTCGGGCCGGCACCCAAGCCCGTGGCAGGCGGCGCGGCGCGGGAAATCCAGCTCGAATTGCGCGATGCCGATGCCCGGGTCAACGTGCGGCTGGTCGAGCGCGCGGGCTCGGTCCAGGTGGAGGTGCGCACACCCGACAGCCATCTGGCCGGCTCTTTACGCGATGACCTGCCTGCACTGGCCGCCCGCCTAGAGCAAACCGGCTTGCGCGCGGAAACCTGGCACGACGCTCCGGCGGCAGCAGCCGCACGCATCAAGGTGGCGGAGCCCGCCTCGAGCGCCGGCTTCCAATCGTCCCAAAACCAATCGCGGCGGGAAGGCGGCGGGCGCGACCCGCGCGACGGCCAGCCGCAAGAAAAGCGGCAGAACCAAAACCAACCCGAATCCGAGGAGTTCTCATGGCTTTACACGTCACTCCGGTAGCGAGCCCTTCACTGATGGTGCCGGAGGCGTCCCTCCGGCGAACTGCGGATAACTCAACAGCCGGACCGCCGGCTGCAAAGGTGGACACGGCACCCCTGGCGCCCCAGGACGCTTCCAGGTTCGACTCGTTGCTGGCGAGCGGCTCGGTGGCGAAAAAGTCGGCCGCAGCAGCCATCGCTACGGCCGCGAAGCGCCCAACCGCAGCCGCAACTTCCGCCGCGGCTTCCTCGGCTGCTGTCTCAGCCACCGGCACAGCCGCCGCCTCTTCCTCGACTGCCGCCGCGAGCGGCCTCTCCGGTTTCGACTTACTGTTTGGCGGCAGTTCTTATAACCCCGCCGATCCGGCGGTTGCTGCGGCGGCTCCGTCCACCAGCTCCGCGAACGCCGCCGAGGCGCCGCCCACGGCACAATCGGTCTTCGGACCGAACGTGTGGATGACCGACCCCATCGGACTCAACCCCGACGGATCCACCTTCGAATACAACCCGTTCTACTTCGCCACCGAAAGCACCGCCCAAGCCGTCGCGCAGATGGTTGGCGGCACGGTAATCACCGAAAATGTATTCACCCAGCCGGCGGGCGACCCTTTCGTGCAGCAGCAACCGAACTACATGGTGCAAATGCCCAACGGTGCGGTCATCAATCCCGGCCTGGTAGCGTCGTTCTACACCTTCGGCTTCTCGCAATCGCAGATCAACACCATGATTGCCCAAGAGGTGGCGAACACGCCGCCTCCGGCACAAACAACGTAAGGAGAATTGCATGGCACCCACAGGCACCAGTATTTCGTCGTCCTCGACCGGCTCGACCGCGAGCGCCAGCGCCAGCGCCGCCTCCAGCCAGGACATGTTCCTGCAGCTTCTGGTAGCGCAACTCCAATACCAGGACCCGCTCAACCCGGTAGACGGAACCACTTTTGTCACCCAGTTGGCAGAGTTCCAGCAGTTGGACACGTCCATCAGCACGGGATCGGATGTTTCCTCCATCCTGCAAGATCTCAATGGTCTGGTGGCCGCCACCGGCGCAAATACCGGCAACGGCAACACCAGCAACAACACAAGCACCACTGGCGCCACGACCGCTTCGTGAAAGGAAACTCAATGTCTACTTCCTTTTCCACCGCACTTTCCGCACTCAACGCCGATTCCACTGCAATTGACGTGGTGGGCAACGATCTGGCGAACCTGAACACGCCGGGCTACAAGGCTACCGAGCTGTGCTTTAGCGACCTGGTAACCCAATCGCTGGGAGCAGGCCTCGGAGTTACTCAGGTCGGCTTCGGCGTGGCGCAGCCCATCACCGAGGCCCAATATAGCCAGCAGGGCGCCATCCAGACCTCGGGCGGACTGCTGGATGCCGCCATCCAGGGCAATGGTTTTTTTGTCGTCCAGGACAGCTCGGGGAATACGCTCTATACGCGCGCCGGCGACTTCCAGACCGACGCATCCGGCAATCTGACCACGGCCACGGGAGATTACGTACAGGGCTGGACGACGATCGATCCCACCACCGGTCAGGTGGATACGAACGGTCCGATCGGTAACATTGTAGTTCCGGTGGGGACGCTCAAACCACCCGTCGCCACGACCCAGATAACCGCCAGCCTTAACTTGAATGCATCGTCGGCGGCGGACGCGACTTCGGACTTTTCCATGCCGATCACCGTGTACGATAGCCTGGGCAACTCGCACGTTCTGACGCTCGACTTTCAAAACACCGGCGGCAACACTTGGAGCTACCAGGCGACGGTACCGGGCGCGGACGTCAGCGGAGGCACGGCGGGCACACCGTTCGACATTTCCGGCGCCAGCGGTACGCTAAGCTTCGACAGTAACGGCGACCTCACTTCTCCAGCCACTGGAAGCCCGATCACTTTCACGATTCCCGGCCTGGCGGATGGAGCGGCGGACATGAACATCAGTTGGAATCCTTACAACAGCGACGGCAGCTCCGCGATTACGCAGTTCGGCCAGCCGTCGGCTTCCTCGTCCAGTTCCCAGAACGGATCGGCGGCGGTGCAACTGGAGCAGGTCGGTATGGGGAACGGGGGGCAGATTCTGGCCGAATACACGGATGGCTCGCAGGTGGTGGTAGGGCAGGTCGCGATGGCATCCATCCGCAACCCGGACACGTTGGTCGCGTCCGGCAACAACAACCTGCAGCTCAGTTCTCTGACCGCCAATCCGGCGATCGGTATGCCAGGCACGGGCGGACGCGGCACCATCGTGGGCGGGTCGACCGAGGCCTCGACGGTGGACATCGCCAGCGAGTTCACCAGCCTGATCGTATACCAGCAGGCCTATGAAGCCAACGCCCACGTGGTAACCACGGCCGATCAATTGAGCCAGGACACGATCAACCTAATCCAACCGACGTAGTCCGCCGATGAGTCCTCAAGAGGAAATTGCTCCTCTGGGAGATATCCCGGTGGAGATCGAAATCGAGCTCGACCGGCGCATCATGACGACGCGCGAGATCCTGCGCCTCGAACAAGGCAGCGTGATCGAAACGGTGCGGTCGGCGGGCGAGAACATCGACATCTACATCGGCGGCGTGCTGTGCGGCTCCGGTGAGATTGTGGTTATCGAAAGCACGCTGGGCGTGCGCATCACCGACTTCCGCGAAGACTGAAACGCGAGGATAATTCTCGATGGATGTGATCAGGCAGATGGGAGCGGTGGCCGCTGTTCTGGGCCTTCTCGGAGGTGCGCTCTGCTGGCTGCGGCGCCGCGGAATGGCCACCCTGGCAATCGGCCGCACGCGCTCTCGCCGTAGGCTGGAGCTGGTCGAGCGGCTGCCGCTCGGGCCGCAACATTCGCTTCACCTGGTGCGGCTGGGGGAGACCATGCTGCTGGTGGCGGCCTCGCCGGGCGGCTGCCGGCTGATCGAACGCTGCCCCGGGGCGGCCGGCCCCGGCCGGGAGGAGGCGGCAAGATGAGGGCCCGCGCTCTGGCAGTTTGTCTGTTGGCCACGCCGGCATTCGGCGCGACCTCCGAACCTCTTTCGCTATTCGGTATATCAGCCGGAAAGAACACGCTCAGCGTGCCCATGCAAGTGGTCATCCTGCTCACTCTGATGACTTTGCTGCCCGCCGCTGTGATGTCGGTCACGCCCTTCCTGCGGATCACCGTCGTGTTGCATTTCCTCCGGCAGGCGCTGGGGACGCAAACCACACCCTCCAACCAGGTTCTGCTGGGGCTGGCGCTGTTTCTTACCATCCTCATCATGCAGCCGGTGGCGGCGGACATGTACCACCGCGGCTGGGAGCCGATGGAGAACGGCAAACTTTCGACCGGGCAGGCGATGACCGAGGCAGCCCAGCCGCTGCGCCAGTTTCTGGCTCGCTTTGCTCGCGAAAAAGACATCCGCCTGTTCCTCGAACTGGCACACGCGCCGGCGCCGCGCAGCAGGGCCGATGTCGACCTCAAGATCCTGATTCCCGCCTACATACTCTCCGAGCTCAAGACCGGTTTTCAGATCGGCGCCGTGCTTTTTTTGCCGTTCCTGGTGATCGACCTGGTGGTGGCCTCGGTGACGCTCTCTGTCGGCATGGTGCAGCTGCCGCCGGCGATGATTTCCGCGCCGTTCAAGATCCTGCTTTTTGTGCTGGTTGACGGCTGGAATCTGGTAGTGGGATCGCTGATGAGGAGTTTCTACCAATGACGCCCAATCAGGTAGTGGACATCATCCGGCAGACGCTGTTGACGGCGTTCTGGACGGCCGCGCCGCTGCTGGCCATCGGGTTCGCAGCCGCCATTTGCATCAGTCTGGCGCAGATTGCAACCTCGATGCAGGACAACGCCTTCAGCGCCATTCCCCGGCTGGTCACGTTCCTGCTGTCGCTCTTGCTGCTCATGCCATGGCTGATCCAGAAGTCCGTGTCGTTCACCGTGACACTGTGGGGGGATCTGGGCCGGTATGCCCGCTGACCTTTCCGTTTCAGCCGGTACCGTGCTCGAATTCCTGCTCGTACTGGCGCGAGTTTCGGGCGCTATGGTACTCGTGCCGCTGCCAGGATTCAGCGGCACGCCGGGCATGGCGCGGGCGGCATTCTCTCTGGCGTTCGCGCTGGCTCTGGCGCCGCGCTGGCCGCACCTGGACGGAATCGATGCCGGCGGCGCCGGAACCCTGGCTGCCTGGGCCGTGGCCGAAGCGGCAATCGGAGTTGCCATTGGTCTGTCGGCCGCAATGGTGCTGGAAGTGGCCACCTTCGCCGCCCAAATGCTGGGCATACCGGCGGGATACGGCTACGCCCAGACCGTAGACCCGAACACGCAGGCCGACGCGGGCATTCTGCTGGTGGTAGCGCAACTGATGGCGGGGATGCTGTTCTTCGCTCTGGGCATGGACCGGCAGGTGCTCCGCCTGTTCTCCACCAGCCTGGAAAGAATTCCGCCGGGCACCTATGTGTTTCAACTTGCCTCGGCAGGAGCCTTCACCCGGCTGGCCGGAAACGTGCTAGCCGCCGGAGCGCGGCTGGCGCTGCCGGTGGTCGCTCTGCTGGTGATGGTGGACGTGGCGTTGGCGCTGATGGGCCGGCTGAATGCGCAGTTGCAACTGCTCTCGCTGGCCTTCCCGGCCAAGATGCTCACCGCGCTGTTCGTCCTGGCGGCGGTACTGTCACTGTATCCCAGACTCTTGGCGCAGTTCAGCCTGGGAGCCTGGCGCGTGGCGCAGCAGGTGTTGGGGCTATGAACGTCGATGGCCGACCGCACCGGCAAAACCGAACAGCCCACCGAACGCCGGGTCAAAAAGGCGCGCGAGGATGGTCAGTTTCCCTCCGCGCGCGAATTCGTGTCGGCCTTGCAGTTCATGGTGTTTCTGCTGCTGGCCGGCGCGGGCGGGGGCGCCTGGCTGAGGCAGTTCCGCGTCACCATGCGCACCCTGCTGGAGTTCGCGTTTCAGGGCGAACTGCGCCCCGAGGGTTTGGTCCACGTACTCTACCAGGTGTTCTGGCACAACCTGCTGCCTTTGTTGCTCGGCGGGCTAGCTGTGGTGCTCGCCACACTGGGGCTGCGCCTGGTGACTACGCGGTTCGGACTCAGCCTGAAAAGGCTGGCGCCGGATCCCGCGCGTTTCAACCCGATGAGCCGGCTGCGCGACCTGCCGCGCCAGAATATGGGGGCGCTGGTACAAGCTGCGCTCTTGCTGCCGCTGTTTCTCTGGGCGGTCTTTGTCGTGGCGCGAGACAAAATGGATGCCTTGTTGGTCTTGCCGCTGGCCGGCGTGGAGGTCGGCTGGCGGTTCCTGGGCGCCTCGTTGATGGGCTTGTGCTGGAAGGCGGCGGCGGCTCTCCTGGCGTTCGGAACGGTCGACCTGTTCCGGCAGTTGCGCCGCTACCGCCGCGACCTGCAAATGAGCAAACAGGACATCAAAGAAGAGTTGAAGGACCTGGAGGGCAATCCGCAAATGAAGGCCCGCATCCGGCGCCTGCAGCGCGAGCGCGCGCGGCGGCGGATGATGAAAGACGTTGCCACGGCGACCGCCGTCGTCGTCAATCCCACTCACTTCGCGGTTGCTCTGCGCTATCAGGCCGAGACCATGTCGGCGCCGCTGATGGTGGCCAAAGGAAAGAACTACCTGGCCCTGCGCATCCGGCAGAGGGCGATCGAGCACCAGGTGCCGATTGTCGAGAATCC
This sequence comes from Bryobacteraceae bacterium, assembly GCA_049511495.1. Lineage (GTDB taxonomy): Bacteria > Acidobacteriota > Terriglobia > Bryobacterales > Bryobacteraceae > Bog-375. The sequence goes on from JBEKXZ010000012.1 coordinate 90,801, forward strand.
AACGCTGGCGCAGGCGCTGTATCACTCGGTCGAGGTCGGCCAGGAGATCCCGCCGCACCTCTATCGCGCCGTGGCTGAGATCATGGCTTACATCTTCAAACTTATGAACGGGAGGCTTCCAGGCTAAGGCCATGACGCCCGCCAAGGCGATACCGGCGCCCGCGCTGTCCGGGTGGACCGGCGGCTTACCGCTGGACGCGCTCCGCCAGATGGCCGTGCCGCTAGCGGTGCTGGCCATTATCATCGCGCTGATCACGCCTTTGCCCGGGTTCGTGCTGGACTTCCTGGTGGTCGCCGATATTCTGCTGTCGGTGACGGTGTTGATGGTTTCGCTCTATCTGGTTCGGCCCGTCGAATTCAGCAGCTTCCCCACTACCCTGTTGCTGCTTACGCTCTACCGCCTGGCGCTGAACATCTCCTCGGCGCGACTGATCCTGCTCAACGGCAACACCGGCACCACGGCCGCCGGCCGCGTGATCGGCGCTTTCGGCAGCTTCGTGGTGGGCGGCAACTACATCATCGGCGCGGTGATCTTCCTGGTGTTGATCGCCATCCAGTACGTGGTGATCAACCATGGCGCGGTGCGCATTTCCGAGGTCACGGCGCGCTTCACCCTGGATGCGCTGCCCGGCAAGCAGATGTCGATCGATGCGGACCTCAACTCCGGTTTGATCGACGAGACCGAGGCCAAACGCCGCCGCAAACAGCTCGCCACCGAGGCCGAGTTCTACGGCGCAATGGACGGCGCTTCGCGGTTTACCCAGCGCGACGCGGTGGCCAGCATTCTGATCACCGGAATCAACATCGTGGCGGGCTTTTTGATCGGCGTGTTTCAGCACGGAATGGATTTTCAGAAAGCCCTCGAGACCTATACCGTTTTGACCATCGGCGACGGTCTGGTCACGGTCATTCCCGCGCTCATGATCTCCATCTCCGGCGGCCTGATCGTGACGCGGGCCAGCTCGGACGCGCGCCTCGGAGTGGAGTTTCACCGGCAGATTTTCGGCAATTCGCAGCCGCTGCTGCTGGCCGGCGGGGTGCTACTGGCCATGGCCGCCCTGCCCGGGCTGCCGGTGCTTCCGTTTCTGGCGATGGGCGGCGGCGCCGGGGCCATAGGCTGGAAGATGCGACAAAAAGAAACCCGCCTGACGCGGGACTCCGCGAAGGAGGCCAAACCGGCGGTAAGCAAAGATCATCCCGAAGCGTTGCTGCGGGTCGAGCCGCTGGCGATCGAAGTCGGACTGGGCCTGGTTGGTCTGGTCGAAGGTGCCCAGGAATCCCCCTTGCTGCGCCGCATCTCCGCCATCCGCAAGCAACTGGCGGGCGATTTAGGCTACTTGCTGCCGCCGGTCCGCGTCACCGACAATCTGTCGCTGCGCAGCCGCGAGTACGTGATTTCGATGAAGGGTGTCGAAGTCGCCCGCTATGAACTGCCGCAGGGCAGGGAGCTTGCCATACCCGGGACGCAAATCGACCACGCGCTCGATGGCCAGCCGACGCGCGAGCCCGCTTTCGGCATCGGCGCCTTTTGGATTCCGATCGAGCGCGCGGAACGGGCCCGGCAGTCGGGTTATACGGTAGTGGACGGCGTGAGCGTGCTGGGCACCCATCTCTCCGAACTGATCCGCCGCCACGCATACGAGCTGTTTTCGCGCCAGGACGCCAAGCGGCTGCTCGACCGGGTGGCCATCGATAACCCCAAAGTGGTGGAAGATCTGGTGCCCAAGGTGCTGCCCCTGGCCGCTGTGCAGCGCGTGCTGCAGAACCTGTTGCGGGAGCGGGTATCGATCCGCGACGCAGTGACCATTCTGGAGGCGCTCGGCGAGGCCGGCGCCGCCACGCGCAATACCATCCTGCTCACCGAATACGCGCGCCAAACCATTCGCCGCTCGGTGGTCAAGCCGTACCTGAACCGGGCCGGCGAACTGCCTGCCTGGTTCCTCGATCCCGCCATCGAGCAGGCCGTCGAGGCCGCGGTGGAGCATGGCGAGCAAACCAGCCACCTGACGCTGGCGCCGCAGGCGGTGCGCGACATTTTGAACCGCATCGCGGCTCGTGTGATAACGCCGGAAACCCCAGTTGTGGCCATCACCTCCACCGGCGCCCGCGCCTTCCTCCGGCAGCTTACCGAGCCCACCATTCCCAACCTCTTCTTCCTGGCGCACAACGAAATTCCACCCGGAGTTCGCGTGCAATCGCTCGGCAGTATTTCATAGTCCCGCTCTACAGGAAAACTCCCGCTCTGCCGATCAACCTCATGACCCATGACCGGCGAGCGACCGCGCCCGCCGGGCGAGGAGCTTTCGATGAGGATCAAGTCCTATTTCGCCGCCGCCGTGGAAGATGCCATGGCACAGGCGCGCCAGGAACTGGGGCCGGAGGCGATGCTGGTGAACAGTCGCAAGGCTCCGCCCGAGGCCCGCCACCTGGGGGAGTACGAAGTCGTTTTCGCCGCAGAAAATGCACCCACGCAGGCCGAAGGCGCTGCCGCGCAAGTCCGGCCACAGAGCGAGAAAGGCGCCGACCGGCTGACGATGGACGTCGCCAGCCTCAAGAACGAATTGGAAGGCATGCGGCGCGCTCTGGTGCGGTCGGCATTCGCGCCCGCCCGCTGGAGCGGAGTTTCGCCCACGGCTGCGGATGCCTACGCCGCGCTGGCCGCCCAGGAAGTGCTGCCTAGCCTGGCCCGCGAAATCGTGGAGGCGGCTGAAGCGCGGGTCTCGGCTACGCGCACGATGGGGCCGCGGGCGGAGCAAAGCGGGGAGCAGGTGGCCTGGCGGCAGGCCCTGGTGGAGGAGGTTCGTTCCCGCTTCACGGTCGAACCCAGCCTGGGCCGTGGCGAATCCCCACCCCGCGTGACAGCGCTGGTCGGGCCGTCCGGCTCGGGCAAAACCACGACCCTGGTGAAGCTGGCCGTGCAATACGGTCTCGCGGGCCGACGCCCGGTGCTGCTTTTGTCGGTCGACACGTTCCGCATCGCCGCCGCGGCGCAACTGCGATCCTTCGCGGCCATCCTGGGGGTCGGGATCCAGGTGCTCGAAACCGTGGGAGCCCTGGCCCAGGCGATCGCGGAGAACCGCAACAAGGATCCGATCTTGATCGACACTCCGGGGTTCGGCCCGGCCGACATGGAAGCCGACTGCGGATTGGCGCATTTTCTCTCTTCCCGCGGGGACATCGACACTCAGTTGGTCCTATCGTCCTCGACGAAAGCTGCCGATCTAACCCGTATGGTGGATCGATTCGAAATCTTCCGGCCGCAACGACTGCTGTTTACCAGGCTGGATGAAACCGAGTCGCTCGGCCCGGTTTTCAACGAGGCTGCGCGCACCGGGAAGCCGTTGTCGTTCTTCGCCAACGGCCAGCGTATTCCCGAGGATCTGGAAGCCGTCACCTGGGACCGGCTCGCGGAGCGGCTCCTCGGCGCGCCAGCGAGCCAGGCCGCTTCGGTGGCCTGAGGCGCCCCATGCAAAAGAGCGAAGGCCTATGTACTCGGATACGGTGCCTCAGGTGATCGGCGAAGAAGAACGCGAACGGCTGATTCTGCAGCACCTGCCCCAGGTGCGACTGATTGCGCGGCGGATTCAGGAACGGCTGCCCGAGAACATCAGCCTGGAAGACCTGGTCTCGACGGGGGTGCTGGGCCTGATCTCGGCGATCGACAATTTCGATCCGCGCTTCAACGTGAAGCTGAAAACCTACGCCGAATACAAGATTCGCGGGGCCATCCTGGACAGCCTGCGCGGCCTGGATTGGGCTCCGCGGCAGAAACGCCGCAAAGCCAAACAGATCGAAACCGCCGTGAGCCGGGCCGAGCAGCGCCTCAAGCGCAGTCCAACCGAAGAGGAAATCGCGTTCGAGCTCGGCGTGACGCTCGACGAATACCACGAGTGGCTGGTGGAGACCCGTGGGTTGAACATCGCCAGTCTGGAGTATGTTTCCGGCGAAAGCTCCGGCGACCTGCTGCGTTATATCGCCGACGGGCAGGACAACTCGCCTTGCAGCCTCCTCGAGCGCGCGGAACTGGAACGGCTGGTGGCGGCGGGGATTGACGGAATGCCCGAGATCGAGCGGACGGTGCTCAGTCTCTACTTCCATGACGAACTCACACTGCGCGAGATCGCGCAGGTGGTCAACCTTCACGAATCGCGCATATCGCAGCTCAAATCGCAGGCGATTCTGCGGCTGCGAAGCCACCTGGCCGCGCGGTGGCCGATGACCAGAGGGGTCATGACCGTATGAGCCCGGGCGAGAAGGCTCGAGCCAGCGCGTTCGATGCTGCCGGCAGAGCCGCCGGCGTCCTCGATCAGTGGGCCGAAGCCCTGTCGCAGGTACTGGATTCCATGACCGATCAGCGGCCGCAGGTCGCCTGGCAGGCAGCCAGTGGCACAGCCGCTGAAGTGGCGTCCGGAGAATACCCATATCTTTGGTGGGAACATCCCTTCTCGGCAGCGGCCGGCGCCCTTGCGTGGGTCGGCTCTCCGCGGCCCACCTGGGAGCATGTGGGCGCGCTGACCCTCAAGGCCGCGGGCCTCGACACGGTGGCTTCGAGTGAGGCCCAAAACACCTGGTTCGAGATTCTGGGCCAATCCCTGTCTGCAATGGCCCGGTCGATCGGCGGCCTGCTGGGACGCGAGATCACCTGCGGCGGCGGCGGCGAGCGCGAGGCGGCGCCGGAATCGGCCGAGTGGGCCTCGGTAGCGCTTACATTCGCGGATGGCGCTCAGCCGCCGTTGCTGGTGGCGTTCAGCCCAATCCTGCTATCGCTGATCGCCGCACCGCCCCCAAGCGATGCCGCCCCTGCCGAACCGGTGCACGCCGAATGCTCGAGCGAGGCCGGCGAGTTGGCTCTGAACTCGCGGACCATCGGCCTGCTGCTCGATGTCGACCTGCCGGTCAGTATCTCGTTCGGTAAGACACGTCTGCCGATGAAGGAAGTTCTCAAACTGACCACCGGATCAATCGTGGAACTGGACCGCGACGTGAATGACCCTGTGGAAGTGCTGGTCAATCAGCGCCTGATCGCGCGCGGTGAAGTAGTGGTCGTGGAAGGCAACTACGGCGTGAAGATCCAGGAAATCGCGAGTCGAAACGAACGCTTGCGGAGCATTCCATGAACACCTGCCTGATCGCGTTTTCGGCAGCCTTTCTGGTGGCCCTCGTATGCGGCGGGACGGCTCTCCTTTTCGCGCGCGTGGCGATCGGCGCCGCCCGCCAGAGCGCCGCCCTGGGGGCGAACATCCGAATTAACATGGAGGCTCTCGTGGCCCGCTTCGAAAGCCTGGAACACCAAGCGGAGGAACTCCGCAAGCAGCCGTCAGAGGCCGCCCCGGAAGCCGGCAGGGCCGCCTTGAACCTGAATAAGCGGGCGCAGGTCCTGCGCATGCACCGGCGAGGAGATCCTCCCGAGCGGATTGCCTCGCTGCTCGAAGTCCCGCGTCAGGAGGTCGATCTGCTGATCAAAGTCCATCGCATCATCATCAGCCAGCTCTGATGCGCATGCACCTGTCTCCGACCACGATCTCGTCTGAACACGGCATGGATGCCAGCCCTGGGCCGTGGCGCAGGCGAGCCGGCATCCGCAGTCGGTTTTCTCATTGGCAGATGCATTCGCCTTTCGCCTTTCCGCTCGTGAAGGTCCCCTGGCACTGATTTGTCTGGCCCGCCAAGGTCCGGAGTGACCCAAAACCCAAAAATGAGACAGCCGGAAAGTTGAGTCTGGCGCCGGGATGTGGTCCTCTGAACGAAAGCGGAAGGAGGACAAATGCCGAGGAAAGGGCACAGCGAAGAGAAGATCATTGCCGC
>JBEKXZ010000013.1:0-93485 GCA_049511495.1 Bryobacteraceae bacterium
GCGGCAATGATCTTCTCTTCGCTGTGCCCTTTCCTCGGCATTTGTCCTCCTTCCGCTTTCGTTCAGAGGACCACATCCCGGCGCCAGACTCAACTTTCCGGCTGTCTCATTTTTGGGTTTTGGGTCAGTGAACCAGGCAGACCAACAAAACCCATGTGACGTATTGAGGCTCTTGATCAAAAACGGGGGCAGACGCTGATCCGGGATTGGTAAAACAATCTTGGGAGATAACGTTTTGACCGAATCCGCGATGATTTTGGGTCTGCCCAATCCCCAGATTACCGACATGCAGCCCCAAGGGGGAATGATGAGGATTTCGGCCCGGTATACGGGGCCGAAATCCTGCGCGCACTGCGGCGGCGTCCGATTGCGCAACAAAGGCTGGGTTCGTCGATCGATCCGCCACGAAAACTGGGGCCTGCGCCATTGTCTGCTGGAGGTCCAGGTCCCCAGGTCGCAATGTCTCAGTTGCGGGCGGCGCTCCCGCCAACTGCTGCCTGGCATCCTGCGCTGCCAGCGTGCCAGCGAGGCGTTCCAGAGGGCCATCTATCAGCAGCACCTGGACGGCATCAACCGCAGCCGTCTGGGCCGCCGCGAAGGCATCGGCGCCGCCACCGTCGAGCGCTACTTCCGGCGCGGTCTCGCCCGCCAGTTCGCCGCGCGGCATCCCCCGCGATGCCCTCCGGTCCTGGGTATCGACGAGCACTTCTTCAGCCGCCGCGCCGGCTACGCCACGACCCTGTGCGATCTGCGAAACCACAAGGTCTACGACGTGGTTCTGGGGCGATCAGAGGCGGCTTTGGAGGCCTATTTCCAGCGTCTGGAAGGCAGGCTGGAGGTGCGGGTGGTGTGTATGGATTTGGCCAGCGTCTATCGCGCCCTGGTGCGCAAGCACTTTCCTAACGCGCGCATCGTGGCGGATCGTTTCCATGTCATCCGCATCATCAACCATCACTTCCTGGCCTGTTGGAGGGATCTGGACGCCACCGCCAGCCGCAACCGCGGGCTGCTGAGCCTGATGCGCCGCCATCGCCATAACCTGAGGGCCGACCAGCACGCACGCTTGTTCGACTACCTGCGCACCCAGCCGGTTCTAGAGCTGATCTACCGCTTCAAACAGCGCCTCTGCTACCTGCTGCTGACCAAACACCGCACCCGCAAGCAATGCGAAGCCTTGGTCCCCCGCTTCCTGCGATCTGTGTACCAGCTGCGGCAGGCGCGCTTGCCGCAGTTGGTACAGCTCGGCGACACGCTCCACGCCTGGTCGGCCGAAATCGCGGCGATGTGGCGCTTCACCCGCAACAACGCGATCACCGAAGGCTTCCACAACAAAATGGAATTAATCAGCCGCCAAGCCTACGGTTTCCGCAACTTCGAAAACTACCGACTCAGAGTGAAGGTGTTATGTTCTTAGAAGGTTTTGGGATTGGGGTTTGCCCCCGTTGTTGGCGTAGAGCCGAAGGTTTTGGGATTGGGGTTTGCCCCCGTTGTTGGCGTAGAGCCCGTATTGATTTATAGGGTCTAATTGTGGTGAGCGCGGTAGGAATCGAACCTACAACCTAGTGATTAAGAGTCACTTGCTCTGCCAATTGAGCTACGCGCCCGCGTTCGAAAAAAAAGGGCTTTTCGGGAGGCTCGAGGCGAACTCAAGCTGCGTCCTGAACCCGATTATAACACTGGATTCGGCTCTTCAGGATCATCTTGCACTCAAAACGGCACCTGGTTTGGATCGCTCGCAGATGGGGAAATGCCGCGCGTGATGCGCCCACTCGCAGGTCGCCCGCGCGGCGCGGTCCGAATGGATCGCCACCGGCGCCATGGTCGGCAAGGCCTGGATACTCCCCGGGCGGGTCACAAGTGCTTGCCCTTGCCCACCACGGACATGCAAGCGGCTTTTGTTCAGTATCTTACGGTAAGGTGCCTCGCGCACAATCTCACTTGGCAACGGCGGCCTGCGCCGGCGTCCGTGCTACCGTGAAAACGCCATGGCGGACATGATGCCGGATCGCACCAGACGCTGTTTCGGCATCGCGCTATTTGCCTCCGCCCTATCCGTCATCGCCGCCGTAGTCGCCCTGTGGCCCACCCACGGCACGGACCAATCGGTGACGATCCTCTGCGGAACGCGCTCCATGCCGCGCGAAGTCAACCTGCTGGTTCTCGTGCTGCTCTTCGGCGCTTTGGGCAGCTTCATTCATGTGGCGAAATCGTTCGCCTCCTTCGCCGGCAACCGCGCCCTGGTGGCGAGCTGGCTGTGGTGGTACCTGCTGCAACCGGTGGCCGGGATGGCGCTCGCGCTGTTGTTCTACGTGGTCATTCGCGGCGGCCTTTTTGCGCCCGGCAGCTACTCCGGCGCCGTCAACCCATACGGGATCGCCGGCGTTTCCGGGCTGGTCGGCATGTTCTCCAAACAGGCTACCGACAAACTCGGCGAGCTGTTCGGCGCCATGTTCCGTACCGCCGGCGACGCCCAGCGCACCGACAAACTTTCCCCACCCCAAGCCTGAAATAATCGCGCCATATGGAAACCGGACTCCGTTGTCTGGTGTCCAACTTGCCATAGGATTCCAACATGACGATTCCAACGTTGCCGCGAACTACCATCCACGCCACGCTACTGTGCGCCTGCTTCACACTTGTCGCCATGGCGGCAGACCCGGCACTCACCATCTACAACCAGGACTTCGCCGTCGTTCGCGAAACCCTGCCGCTGGACCTGAACGCCGGCCCCAACACGGTTCGCTTTTCCGGCGCCACCGCGCACCTGGAGCCGGATTCGGTGATTCTGCGCGACCCCACCGGCAAGCGCGTCCTGGCGATCCTGGAGCAGAACTATCGCGCCGATCCCATTTCCCAGGAGCTGCTGCTGAATCTTTACGAAGGCAAGACGATTGACTTCGTGGTCCACTCGCAGGATGGTTCCACGCGCACCGTCGCCGGCAAAATCGTGCGTAGCGGCTATGTGCCGCACTCCCAGGCGATGGAGCGCTACGGGCCGCAGTATCAGAACAGCCAGATGGCGATGGCCGGCGGCGGCAACGGCCAGCCGATTATCGAGGTCAACGGCAAACTGCAATTCTCGCTGCCCGGGCAACCCATCTTTCCGGCGCTGGGCGACGATACGATTCTCAAGCCGGCGCTCGATTGGATCATCCACTCCGGCGTGGCGGCGAAGTTCGATGCCGAGCTGAGCTACGTGACCGGCGGCATGACCTGGAACGCCGATTACAACGTGGTGGCGCCGGAAACGGGCGATACACTCGACCTGGTCGGCTGGGTGACGCTGGACAACCAGAGCGGCAAACAGTTCGACCACGCACACATCAAGCTGATGGCGGGAGACGTGAACAAGGTGAGCCAGCCGCAAAGGCAGGCGTTCGCCGTGAGCGGCAGCTTGGATGGCCCCACCATTCCGGACATGCAGGTCTCCGAGCGATCGTTCGAAGATTACCATCTGTACACCCTGCCGCTCGCTACCACGCTGCACGACCGCGAGACCAAGCAGGTGGAGTTCCTGCGCGGGAGCGGGATTTCATCCAAACGGCTCTATGTTTACGATGGCATGTCGGTGAATCGGAATCAGTATAACGGCTACCAGGATGTGCGCCAGACGCCGCAATATGGCACCGACTCCAATCCGCACGTGTGGATCATGCGCGAGTTCGTCAACTCCGAGGCCAATCACCTGGGGATGCCGCTGCCCAAGGGCCGCGTGCGTTTCTACCGCCGCGACCAGGACGGGCAACTGGAATTCACCGGCGAGAACGAGATCGACCATACGCCCAAAGACGAAACCATCCGGGTGTACACAGGCAACGCCTTCGATATCGCGGGTGAACGCAAGCAGACCCACTACCAGGTGCAGATGCAGTATCCGAATGGATGGGCGGACGAGAGTTTCGAGATCAAGCTGCGCAACCACAAGAAAGAAGCAGTCACGGTGCGCATCGTCGAGCATCTGTATCGCTGGTACAACTGGGTCATTACACAGGAATCGGACGCGCATCATCAGAAAGACAGCCGGACCATCGAGTACGAAGTGACGCTCGCGCCCGACCAGGAGAAGGCGATTACTTACACGGCGCACTATACGTGGTAGGGGTGGAGGCGGCGGTCTTGTATGGGGCGGATCCGCCGTCGCAGCCGCTATCATAGAGGCTGATGAGGCTCCTTTCCTCGATCGCACTGGCGGCCACGGCTCTGGCGGCGCAGCCGTTTTCCGGCGGGCCGGCGATCGATCGGGCGATCGGCGAGGCCATCGCGCAGGGGAAGCTGCCGGGCGCCGTGATCGTCATTGGCCACGACGGGAAGATCGTTTACCAGAAGGCATACGGCAGGCGCGCCATCGTTCCCGAACCCGAAGCGATGACGGCCGACACCATCTTCGATCTGGCATCGCTCACTAAGGTGGTCGCCACCACCACTGCGCTGATGCAGTTATTCGAGCAGGGCAAGTTCCGGCTCAACGATAATGTCACCGACTACATCCCGGAGTTTCAAGGCGGCAAGAGCGGCATCACGCTGCGCAACCTGTTCACGCATTTCTCCGGTCTCAAGCCGGACGTGCCGCTCGCCCAACCGTGGAGCGGCTACCAGACCGGCATCAAGCTCGCTTGCACGGTTCCACCCGACGGGCCGCCCGGCGCGCGCTTCGTCTATAGCGATATCAACTTCATCCTGCTGGGCGAGCTGGTGCACCGCTTGAGCGGGCAGACGCTATCCGATTATGCGCGCGATCACATCTTCCGCCCGCTGGGCATGAAGGACACGATGTTCCAACCGCCGGCGGCGCTTGGCGCCCGCATCGCGCCCACTGAGCGCGTGACCAAGGAGAGCCCTCCGCTGCGCGGCGTGGTGCATGACCCAACGGCGCGCAACATGGGCGGCGTGGCCGGCCACGCCGGCGTGTTTTCCACCGCTCAGGACCTGGCCCGTTTCGCGCAGACGATGATCGACGGCGGCGAGCTGGACGGGGTGCGCATCCTGAGCGCGGCTACCATCCAAAAATTCACCGAACCGCAAACCCCGCCCGATCAGCCGATTCTGCGCGGGCTTGGCTGGGACATCGATTCGCCCTACTCGGGCAACCGCGGCGAGCTGTTCCCCATCGGCTCGTTCGGCCACACAGGCTTCACCGGCACGTCGCTCTGGATCGACCCATCGAGCCGGACTTACGTGATTCTCCTGGCCAACAGCATTCACCCATCGGGACATCCGTCGCTCACCGCGCTGCGCGGGAAGGTCGCCACCATCGCCGCCGCGGCGGTGGGGATTCAAACGCGCGGCTTGACGCTGACCGGCTATAGCGAAACCTTTTCCGCCGCCGGCGTGCATCGCGTGGTGGGGCGCAACGCCGCCACCCGCACAGGCCTCGACGTGCTGGCCGAGCGCAATTTTCAGCCGCTTCAGGGCAAGCGCGTCGGCCTCATCACCAACCAGACCGGCGTGGACTATTTGGGACGCCGCAATGTCGATCTGATGCGCCGTGCCGGCATCGCTATCGCCGCGCTGTTTTCGCCCGAGCACGGCCTCGCCGGCCGCGAAGACCAGCCCGAAGTCCGCGATTCGACCGACGCCGCCACCGGCATCCGCATCTACAGTCTCTATGGCGCCACCGTGCGGCCCACGCCCGAGATGCTGCGCGGCGTAGATGCGCTGGTGTTCGACATCCAGGATGTTGGCGCGCGCTTTTACACTTACGAAACCACGCTCGCTTACGCGATGGAAGCGGCGGCCCAGGCCGGCATTCCGTTTTTCGTGCTGGACCGGCCCAACCCCATCACGGGGACGCACGTGGAGGGGCCGCTGCTCGATGCCGTGCATACTTCGTTCGTGGGGTACATGCCCGGCCTGCCGGTGCGCCATGGGATGACCATCGGCGAACTGGCGCGTTTCGTCAACGGCGAGAAGAAAATCGGCGCTGCGCTGACCGTGATTCCCATGGATGACTGGCGGCGCGGCGACTGGTTCGACTCCACCAACCTGCCCTGGATCGATCCTTCGCCCAATATGCGCAGCCTGAATGCGGCCCTGCTCTACCCGGGCCTCTGTTTGCTCGAAGCCGCGAAGAACTTTTCGGTGGGCCGCGGCACCGATGCGCCGTTTGAACAGGTGGGCGCGGATTTCATCGGAGGCCGTGAGCTGGCCGCCTGGCTGAACTCGCGCCAGATACCCGGCGTGCGCGCGTATCCCACCAGCTTCACGCCCGCCGAATCGAACTTCCGCGGCGTGCGGATTGAAGGCGTGCGCTTCCAGGTGACGAATCGCGAGCTGTTCGATTCCACGCGCCTCGGCCTGGAGCTGGCCGCCGCGATCGAGAAATTCTATCCCGGCAAGATCGACTTCAGCGTCTGCAAGAACCTGATCGGCAGCGACGACGTGATTCGCCGCCTGGCCGCAGGCGAAGACGCACGCACCATCCAGCAGAGCTTCACCGACGCGGTTGGAGGCTTCGTGCAGTTACGGGAGAAGTATCTGTTGTATCGGTAAGCGGGTATATGGCGCCTGACGTCCCCCGGGCGGCTGGAAACGTGATGTCAAGCCTGAACTTCAGCCAATCTATCTTGCCGTAATTCTTTCCCTGGATATCGTGCTCCGCGGGGCTGACCTTCGATTCCAGAATTGTAAGCTTGCCTCGCCCCAATGGCGAAGTGCCCAGCTTTGCTAGAGCCTCGTCTATCTCCTGTTGCGAGTGCGTATAGCCCCACAGAACGATTTCCAGCCGGCGGCTCTCAAGCTCATAGTCTTCGCAAGTCAACACGAACCTAAACTCGCGAGGCCCCATTTTTTCTACGGCTTCGCTGGCGGATATTCCGTAGCTGGCGTCGACGTGCAGCGAATTATAGTTTCGATACGGAGCGTTCACTACAGATGCAAAGTCCGCCGCCTCGCTGCAAAAAACTTTGGGAACAATGCGGATCATCCAACCAGCCTCGTCAGTCGGCTTCAACTGAAAGAGCAGGCCTGATCCGATCTCTCTTTGAAACTCCTGGCCGCGCGAGACCTCACCCGTGAGGCGTGGCGCAAAGTTCTGAGCGAATCCGGCGGCTGCGAGCGACAGCAAGAGGAAAGTGGCGGCGCGCATCAAAGCCGATGATCGCCGAATTCGAGTAAGGATTCAAGGCACCACCTGCATGCGGGGCCTGCCGGCGAACCAATGGGCCCCGGCCGTCTGCTCAAGCCGCCGGATCGATTTCGACCACGCCAGCGAAGCTCGACGGTGAGGGGATGGCCCGGCCTTCCTCGCGCATTCCCTCAAGATGAAACTCGATGGCTTCCTGAATCAGGCGCTCCACTTCATCTCGCGAGTCGCCAACGGAGATCACGCCGGGAAGGTCGGGAACGTACGCTCCCCACGACGCCGGGCCTTTTTCATAAATGACCGTGTACGTCATCAGTCCTCCTCCTTCCCTTCCAGTCCGGCGCTGCGGAGAATAGCCTTCAGCGTTCCCGCCGGCACATCCTTACCGGCTTGACCCGGCACGGTGACGACCATCCCTTTTTGCGGATGCAGGTACTGACGGGGGCTGCCTTTGGTCGCTTTCAGCCGCCAGCCGGCGGATTCGAGCCGGTGGATCAGATCCCTGACCTTCACCTTCCACATGATACCGCCGCGCGTCATTACCATGCAGTGCGATCATATTAAGAATCCCATGTCCCAAGTCCAATACGTCCACGGCTACTCCGCACGCGAAGCGGATCGGCTGGCCGATCAGGCCAACACACTGAGCGAACTTCTGCACCATGACACGTCGTATCCGCCGGGGAGCCTCGTGCTCGAGTGCGGCTGCGGCACCGGCGCTCAGACTGTTTTTCTCGCTGCGCGGAGCCCGCAGGCGCGGATTGTTTCCGTGGACATTTCGGCGGACTCGCTCGAGCAGGCCCGCGCACGGATTGAAGCGGCCGGTCATCGGAATGTCGAGTTCCGGGTAGCCAACCTGTTCGATCTCCCCGTTGGCGAAGAGCACTTCGACCACGTCTTCCTCTGCTTCGTGCTGGAGCATCTGGCTGAGCCGGTAGCGGCGCTCAGAGCTCTGAAGCGGGTGCTGCGCCGCGGCGGGACGGTCACGGCGATCGAGGGCGACCACGGCTCCTGGTTCTCTTACCCGCAGACTCCGGAGTCCGCGCGTGCGGTGCAGTGCCTGGTGGAACTGCAAGCCCGGATGGGCGGCGACGCTCTGGTGGGCCGGCGTCTCTTCCCGCTGCTCACGGAGGCAGGATTCCGCGAGGTGCGGGTCAGCCCGCGGATGGTCTATGTAGACAACAGCCGGCCTGATCTGGTCGAGGGCTTCTCCAAGAACACGTTCACTGCGATGGTGGAGGGAGTCCGCGATCGGGCGCTTTCACTCGGGCTCGTCGATCAACGCACCTGGGAGAAAGGAATCGCGGATTTGTACAGAGCTACCGAGCCCGACGGGACCTTCTGCTACACGTTCTTCAAAGGCGTGGCCGCGCGATGAACCGGGGCTGGGAAGGCGTGAACAATTCGCCCGGACTGTTTACCTCTGGCTTGCTTCTCCGGCTTGCACCCGGCGATTGAAGCCCGCCCATTGCCGGCGCGGTATGCTCGGCGGTGCCGTCCGTTTTAGGTCCGGTTCGGAGAGCGGTTCCAGCGCGCTGAATACACTCCATCTATGATGAACGGTTGGGGGCGCGCCACGTGCTTCGTTACTACATCACCGATCGGCATTCCGCGGGCGGCGTTGAGCCGCTGATGGGATTCGTCGAGCGCGCGCTCGCGAGCGGCGTGGAACGCATCCAGATCCGTGAGAAAGATCTGCCCGCGCGCGAGCAATGTGCGTTGGTGCGGCGCGTGCTCGAGTTACCGAACCCGCACGGGTCGCGCATCCTGGTGAATGGGCGCGCCGATGTGGCGCTGGCCGCGGGCGCGCACGGCGTGCACCTGCCATCCGGGTCCTTCGCGCCTCGGGTGCTGCGCGCCATCGTGCCGGCTGATTTCCTGATCGGGGTTTCGACCCATTCGATTGCCGACCTGCGCACGGCCGAGACCGAAGGCGCGGACTTTGCCGTCTTCGGACCGGTTTTCTTTACCCCCTCGAAGGCTGCCTATGGGGCGCCGCTGGGTCTCGAAGCGCTGCGGGCGGCCAGCAGCGCCGTATCCATCCCTGTGTTCGCGCTGGGCGGCATCACTCCCCAAAATGCCCCGCTTTGCCTGGCCGCCGGCGCGGCTGGCATCGCCGGCATCTCCTTCTTCCAAAGCTGAGGCGTCGCCGCCGGCCTAGCGCCCGGCGACAGATCTTCACAAATCCGCTTCTTCTCTGTTTCAAACGGGTTATAATCGGCAGCGTCGCCCGGCGGCACTGCCAGCGGAAGGGAATGCGCGCGCTTGCGCTGCACCCGCATCGAATTCAACCCGATTACACGAGTGAACCATATGATACGCAACAGAATCCAAGTCGATTTCCGAGCTCGCTGGCTTCGCCCCATGGCTCTGCTGCCATTGGCTCTGGCCGCGGCGTCGCTGCCCGCCTTCGGCCAGCAAACCTATGTCAGCCGGTTTGACCTGTTCACTGGCTACACCTATCTGGACAGCCCGGCCGTAAGCCTGGGAGAGAATGGCTTTCATTTCCAGACCGGGGTGCGGGCCAACACCTGGCTGTCGCTGGGGTTCGACTACAGCATTTCAGCGGGCACCCTGACGCTCAAGCCGGACATGCTGCTGCCCAGCCTGCAACAACAACTGGGCGCGGAACTCGGCCAATTGGCGGCGGAGGGGCAGATTCCCGTCGGCTACACGCTGACCGTGCCGGCGCATTCGCGCACGCAAACCTTCGCCGGAGGGCCGCAGTTTTCCTATCGCCACTTCAGCAAGCTGACGCTCTTCATCCGGCCGTCGGCCGGCGCCATTCACGAATACGCCACCCCGCGACCGGGAGATCCCATCGCCGCCGGCGTAGCGACGCAATTGGCGCCTTCGGGTTACAAGGTGGATACCGTGGTGTTCTACGGCTTCGGCGGCGGCGCGGACTTCAGCTTCTCGCGGCACGTGGGGCTGCGTGTGCAGGCCGACTTCGTGCACGACCATCTGTTCAGCGATCTGCTCGAGAACGGCCGCAACACCGTCCGCATGTCGGTCGGGCCGTGCTTCAACTTCGGCAATAACGTCGTGCGCTGACCGCGCCCGGGGCCTTTTCCCCTATTCCGCCGCGCGCTTCACTTCGCTCATCAGGGCGAGCAGGTTGCGGTCGGGGTCGCGGAAGAAGGCCATCCAGAGGTCGTGATCGGGCATCCGCGCCACGAGGTGCGGCAGCCGGTCGAACGGCGCGCCGCGGCTCTCCAGGGTTTTGGCCGCGGCTAGAATGTCCGGCACCCGGAAGTACAGGACCGAGCTGTACTGTTCGCCCACCGCTTCCGCGTAGGAAAGCATCAGCCGGATGCCGCCGCAATCGAAAAACGCCAGGCCCTGCACTTGAAACAGCAGTTTCAAACCCAGCGTGTCGCCGTAAAAGGCGACAGCGCGTTCCAGGTTGGTGACCGTGATGGCGATTTGGCCGATGCTGGAAAGGGCGAACGAAGCGTCGGCGGTTTCGGCTGTTGCGGGGCTCATGACGTCTCCTCCAAGGTAAAGCCATCATACCAAAAGCCGCTCAATAATCGGGCGCCGATGCCGCCAGGTGGCGCAGCAGGAATCGGCAGGCGGCGCGGGCATCGGAGTCGTCCGGCCGGGTTCGCAGGCTGTTCCACACGCATTCGAAGACCTCCCGGCGTTCCTCCGCCAGAGCCGGTGAAAGCGCCGGCAAACCGCCCCGTGCGTGATACCCCCATCTTGGCCAGAGGGGGATAACAAAGGTCGGGGCTTCCGCGCCGGTTGATGGGTTCACTTTCCTCTCCGAAGACTGTCTGGAGCACGCTCCAAAATGCTTTTCGGCCGCACCTTCTTGTCCATTAATGAAAACGAGCTCCCCGCCGATATATCCATAGGAATCCCATGATCTGGCTTACCCGGTTGAACCGCGTCCCGCTGGTGCTCAACTCGGACATGATTGAGCACATCGAGGCGACGCCAGACACGGTGATCACGCTCTCGAACGGGCAGATTTGGCGGGTGCGCGAAAGCGCCGACGAAGTTGTCGACCGGATTGTAGCATTTCGGCGGCGGATCAGCGGCCCGGATACGGCTCCGCACGAGCTGCGCGAGGATTCCGGCCAGGGTGAGCCGGAGACGGCTGTTCCGCAGCCGAGTTGACGAGCCCATGGCGACTGCTCCCCAAAAGACGCCGGACGCTTCCCCTAAGCCGGCCGCGGCCAGTCCGGCCGCACCTAGTCCGCGCGGGCAGCGCGGACCTGCCGTGCGTGTGTCCAGGCGTCCGGACCTGTCCACCCTGGCGGGAATCGGCCTGGCGCTGGCGGGGCTCATCGGCGGACTGTTACTGGAACGGGGCAGCATTCAGGACATTGCCCAGACCACCGCCGCCATGATCGTTCTGGGAGGCACGTTCGGTGCGGTTCTGGTCACCACGCCGCTGCACGTGGTGTTGCGCGCGCTCAAGAGACTCGGCGACGTGTTCTTCGATTCCTCACAGCCGCACTCCGCAGTGATTGACAACCTGATCCGGTTCGCCACCAAGGCTCGCCGGGACGGCATCGTGAGCCTGGAAAGCGAGGCGGAATCCATACCGGATCCTTTCCTGCGCAAGGCCCTGAGCTTGGCGGTAGACGGAACCGATCTGCAGGAGTTGCGGAAGATGATGGAAATCGACCTCGTCCAGAATGAGCTGGCGCGCGAGGCCGAAGCCAGAGTCTGGGAATCGGCGGGCGGCTACGCCCCGACCATCGGGATTATCGGCGCGGTGATGGGCCTGATTCAGGTGATGAAGCATTTGGAGGACATGAAGGAGGTCGGCCACGGAATCGCCGTAGCGTTTGTCGCCACGATTTATGGGGTGGGTTCGGCGAACATATTCTTCCTGCCGGCCGCCAACAAGTTGCGCGCCAAACTGCGCGAGGCCATCGCCATCCAGGAAATGGTTCTGGAGGGCGTGGCAGCCATTGTCGAGGGCCTCAACCCGACGCTCATCCGTCTCAAGCTGGAATCCTTCGACCCGCGCCGCAAGCCGCCCAAGCCGCTCGCCGCCCGTCCCGTCCAGGTCCCCCGCCCCCAACCGGCGGCGCCACCGAAAGGGAAACGCCGATGAAACGCAGAACCGCCCATCCCCATGAGAACCACGACCGCTGGATGGTTTCTTACGCCGATTTCGTCACTTTGCTCTTCGCCTTTTTTGTCGTCATGTTTGCCTCCACGCAAGCCGACAAGGGCAAGGCCAGGCAGGTGTCGGCGTCGGTGCGGGAGGCGTTGGCGCACGGCCAGGTCAGCGACGCAATCTTGCATGTATTGGGGCGCGGCCGCCATGACAAGGACAAGAATTTGCAGCCGGATGCGTTCGAGGCGCTGCCGGTTTCGGCGCTGGCTGGCCCGGTGGATTTGACCCGGTCGATGGAGACGCTCAGCCGCGTCCTGGACACCGAACTGCGCGCCGGCAAGGTGGAACTCAAACTGGAAACCCGCGGCCTGGTGATCAGCTTGCGTGAATCGGGGTTCTTCGCTTCCGGAGAGGACGTCGTATCGCCTTCCAGCTTTGCGGCCCTCGCGAAAATCGCCGACGTAATTCAGAACCTGCCCAACCCGGTGCGCCTGGAAGGCCACACCGATTCGGTCCCCATTCACAACTCGCGCTTCCGCAGCAACTGGGAGCTTTCGGCGGCTCGCGCCATCGCCATGCTGGAGATCCTGGCGAGCCGCTACCAGATTCCGCGCGCCCGTATGGCCGTCGCTGGATACGCCGAGAACGCCGCCGCCGATACCAACGATACCGACGAGGGCCGCGCCCACAACCGCCGCGTCGACCTGGTGCTTCTCACCGTCGAAGGCCTGCGGAGCGAGCCCGGCGGCGCGCGGTAGCGTGGGCGGAACTCGCGGGCTGCCGGGAAGCCGATCGCGCCGGCGAGAAAGCCGGCGATCAACGCGTCGAGCGAAGCTCGTCGGGATGAAACACCAGGTCGCGGTCCAGCACCATTTCGATATGGGTTCCCTGGCGCAGCACCACGTCCTGATTGCGGGAAACCAGGACCCCAACCAGAGCGCCCGCCGCGCCGCCCACGCCCGCGCCAGGCAATCCCCTGGTGATAGCGCCAATCGCGGCGCCCATTCCGGCTCCCTCCGCCACGGTGCGGCCGTCGGCGGATTTGCCGTTGCCCTCCACTTTGCCTTCGTCTCCCGGCGGCCGGGCGTGAAAGTCGCGCGATACGCCGTTAGGCAGAATCAGCGAGTCGAACCGGATGTATAACTCGCCCTTGCCGGAGACGCGGCCAGCCGGTTTGGCTCGGGTGATGGTTCCCGAGACGTCGCTCCCGCGCGGGATCGCCACCCGCCCGTTGGCGGCGACCGGAGCGTCCGTCCGCAGATAGACGCGATCGCCCTCCTTGGCGTACTTGGTGTTCACTTCGCTGACCAGCACCAGCAGGACGCGCGTCCCCTTGGGAACCGTGATGTCGGGCGGTGCGCCCGGCTCGGGTCGCTTCGCCAGCGCCGGTTGCGGCAGGTCGCTACCCGGTTCGGACGGGCGCAATGCCGCTGGCGGCGCAGTGCCGGCAGCGGGCGCGCGAGTGGCCGCTACCGGCTCGCCTTCGCGCCGGAATACCAGCCGGCCTTCCACTTGCCCGCTCGAGAGAACCACTTGCCGGGCGATGGTCAGCGTGCTGCGGTCGCGCGAGAGCGCCCAGCGGTCCATCACCGTGTAGTTGCGCGGGCCGGAAACCAGCGTGTTGACGAGCAGCGCCGCGCCTTCCCACTTGGTGACGGAGTTCCAGGATTCGTCGCCGACGCGCGACTGCGTCTCGCTGCCATCGAGCGCATACGACCATCCCAGCGGTCCGGTCGAGCACAGCATGGCGGCGTCGCTTTGCGAGACCGTGAGAGACGATTCGACTTGGCCGAGCGAACGAATGTCGCTCGCGGCCGGGTCCAGCACCCACCTTCCGGAAAAATCGCGATCCGGGTCGCCGCCGCGCAGCGAAATCGTGAGCCCCGACGCTATCAGCAGCGCGGTTGCCAGAAAGGACCTGCGCATGCTCTGAAGTTACCACAGGACGGCCACGTGCATAAGGGGACCTTCACCGTACGAGTCGGTGCGCCACGGGCGGCCGCCAGGGGAGGGGCTGGTGGTTTCTAGCGCGGCCTTTACATTGTGGCGCGCTTGGCCACGACGTTGGTCGTCCGGCTGTTACCATCCCTGCCAGGCATGGTGATTTCGAGCTTCAGGCTGTCGCCGTCGAGGGTTCCCTTATAGGAGGTCACGAACGAGTTGCCGTTGAACTCGCGCTTCACCGTGAAGCTGACGTTATTCCCTTCGACCTTGCCATCCGATATCGGGGTCTCCATCGCGTTGCCGTCCCGTCCCGGCCGGGACAAAGTGCCGGTGAGCGCGCCGCCATCGACTTTCAGGTTCAGGGTCACCTGCACGGAGCCGCCACGGCCCTGTTGTTCAAACATCCATTTACCACTGGCGTCGGCCGCCATAAGGCAGAGCGTCACCGCCAGCAAAATCGTCGTTACAAAAAGCAGCTTTTTGGTCATAGTAAATGGCTAGGCGTCGGGGAATGCTCGAACGTTACCGGGTAGGTGCGCGACATAGAAATGGACGGTTCTCCCAGGCTGAGTGGCGCTGGCTCGGGCAAACGAAGCGCAAGCTAAAGCATGCCCCACCAGCCATTTTCAGGGTGCACACGCTTGGCTGGCCTCTCCGGGGGCGGCGCGGGGCTGTTAGAATGGTGCGTTGCCGGATCTGGTCGCGACCGTAGTTGTCCCCACGCTGGCTGCCGATCGAAGACTGCTGGAATGCCTGGAGTCGCTCGCGAAACAGACGCAGCGCGGCTTTGAAGTAATCGTGGTGGATAACAGCGGGCGCGGCCTGGTCGAGCGCCAGTTCGTGCAGGGAAAGGTCGCGCCGCGGCGCCAGGACTCGCCGCCTGAGATCCGCGTCATCGAAAACAGCCGCAACGTGGGGTTCGGGGCGGCCATCAACCAGGGGCTGCTGGCCTCCAGCGCGCGGTATCTGGCCACCTTGAACGACGACGCGGTGGCGCACCCTGGGTGGCTGGAGGCGCTCGTCCGGGCGCTCGACCGGCGGCCGGACGCGGGGATGTGCGCGTCGCAGGTGCGGCTCTATGGCGAAAACCGGCTGGATTCGGCCGGCATGCTTTTGGCGCGCGACGGCAGCAGCAAGCAGCGTGGGCACGGGAAAGCGCCGGAGGATTTTCCGGTGGAAGAGGAGGTGCTGTTGCCGAGCGGATCGGCGGCGATGTACCGGCGGGCGATGCTCGAGGAGATTGGAGGCTTCGACGAACATTTCTTCCTGTATTGCGAGGACACCGATCTCGGCCTGCGCGGGCGGTGGCGGGGATGGAAGTGCCTGTATACGCCGCTGGCGGTGGTGGAGCACCACTATTCGCACTCGGCGGGGGAGGCGTCGCCGTTGAAGGCCTACCTGGTGGAGCGTAACCGCCTGTTCGTGCTGGCGAAGAACTTTCCGGCGCGGATGCTGGGGCCGGCGCCGTTCGCCGCGGCGGCGCGGTATTTCTGGCACTTCCTGTACCTCGCGCAAGGCCGCGGCAGCGCGGCGCGGTTTCGCGCCGGCGGGCACAACGTCGCGCGCATGCTGTGGTACGTGATTCAGGCGCACTTGAGCGCGGTGCGGCATGGGCAATGGTTGTGGCGGGAACGCAGGCACATTCAGCAGGGCGCCCGCATCACGCCCGCCGTGTTCCGCTTTTTGGCGCGCGCGGGCGAGATCGGCGCCCGGCGGTTGGCGGAGCAATGACCATCGAGGCGCCCGGACCCGGCTCGCTGCTGGTGATCGTTCCGGCTTACAACGAAGAGGGCGCGGTGGGCGGGGTAGTCCGCGAAGTAAATCGCGAGGTGCCCGGCATTCCGGTGCTGGTAATCGACGATTGTTCGCTGGATGCCACGGTAGCGGTGGCTCGCTCTGCGGGCGCCCACATTCTTTCCCTGCCGCACCACCTCGGTTTGGGCGGAGCGGTGCAGGCCGGATATAAGCTGGCTTTCGAGCTGGGTTACGAGTATGTGATCCGGGTCGATGGCGACGGGCAGCACGACCCGCGCGACATTCCACGGATCCTGGACAAGCTGAAAGAAACCGGCGCGGAAATGGTGATTGGCGCGCGCATGGACGGGGATCGCACGCGGCGGCTGCGGGCGCTGGGCGCGCGCTTCTTCCGCGTGGTGCTGCGCCCGATTCTGGGCAAAACGGTGCACGATCCCACCTCCGGCTTCGTGGGAGTCAACCGGCGCGCGCTGGCGCTGTTCAGCGCCAGCTTTCCGCTGGAATACCCGGAGATCGAGGCGCTGGTGGTGCTGCAGCGCAGGCGGTTCCGTTTCGAAGAGGTGCCGTGCCACATGCGTCCGCGCACGACCGGCCGTTCCTCGATCAACGGGCTCCGGCCCCTTGCCTATATCGTTCATGTGCTGCTGGGCGTTTTTGTGAACATACTGAGATATGACGGCCGGTGGCGCCGGCTCGGCGGGAGTACGGGCCGCGGTTCCGGCGGGGGAGGATAGATGGATCGTTTGTTGCACGTCAGCGCCGGCGTTTGCCTGCTGTTGCTGGTGATGGTGCTGGTCTCGGTGCGGCGCTCGCACATCCGGGTAGAGTATTCGGTCACCTGGCTGGTGGCGGCGACGGCGATGCTGGCGCTGTCGCTGGCGCGGCCGGCGCTCGATTACCTTCGCGGCCTGCTCGGGCTGCCGGACACCCCGCTGGCGGTTTTCCTGTTGGGGAGCGCGGTTTTCCTGGTGATGTTCTTCCGCTTCACGCTGATCATCTCGCGCCTGCGCGACGACAACATCGCGCTGGCGCAACGGGTAGCCATCCTCGAATACCATCTCGGCGCGCTCACTCGCCATGAGAGCTAAGGCGGAAAGAAGAAGACGCGCGCCGGCTCCGCCGCAAGCCGCCGCCCGGCGCCGCGACTGGCGCCCGCAGATGGCGGCCGGCGCAGCGCTGCTGCTGGCATTGTGGGCGTATGCTCCAGCACTGAACGGAGCTTTCCTGTTCGACGACACGGCGCTTCCGTTCGCGCTGCCCGACGCGTCGGCGCCGTTCCGGGCGTGGGTTCAGGGCGTGCGCCCGGTGCTGATGGCCAGCTATTGGATGAACGCGCGGCTCTCCGGCAACGACCCGTTTTCCTATCACGTGGCCGGCTTGACGATCCACCTGGCGGCGGCGGCGCTGGTATTTCTGATCGTGCGCCGGCTGCTCGAGTGGTCGCAGGCCCCGGCAGCGCGCCGCACGCTGCTGGCGGGCTTTGCCGGAGGCTTGTTTCTGCTGCACCCCATCCAGACCGAAGCGGTGGCCTACCTGGCCGGCCGCTCCGAGGTGCTCAGCGTGACGCTGGTGCTGGCCGCCTACGCGGCGTTCCTTTACCGCCGTCAGGCAGCCATCGGGTGGGGAACCATGCTCCTGGTGATGGCATTGTTTGGCTTGGCGGTGTTTGCCAAGGAGCACACCATCATGCTGCCGGCGCTGTTGCTGCTCACCGATTTCTGGTGGAACCCCGGCTTTTCTTTCCGCGGCGCGCGCGCCAACTGGCGCTTGTACGTCCCGCTGGCGCTGGGCGCCACCGGCGCGGTGGCGCTTTTCTGGAAGGCGATCCTGTACTCGCCGAGCGCGGGCTTCGGCTTGCGTGACCTGCCCTGGTATCAGTATTTGTTTACCCAGGGGCGCGCGCTGTTCGTCTACCCGGCCGAGTTTCTCTTGCCCGTGCGGCTGACCGCCGATTGGGATTTTCCGGTTTCCCACAACGTTTTCGATCACGGCGCCATTTTCGGTCTGATCGCGCTGGTGGCGCTGGCCGCCGCCGCGTGGCACTACCGCCGGAGGTTTCCGCTGGCGTGCTTCGGCTTCTTCGCCTACCTGGTCCTCATGGCGCCGACCTCGTCGATCCTGCCGATTGCGGACCCGGTGGCGGAGCGGCGCCTGTACCTGGGGATGTTGGGACTGCTGTTCATCGTGGTGGACTTGGTGGGGCGCATTCGCGCGGACACAAAGAAGCTGGCGGCGGCATTTGTCGCCGTGCTGCTCGCGGCCACGCTGGTAACGCATGCGCGCGCGGCAGTCTGGGCGGACCCGGTTGCGCTGTGGCAGGACACGGCGGCCAAATCGCCTCACAAGCGGCGTGTGCTGTTTCAACTGGCGAGCGCATACGCCGACGCGGGCCGCTGCCAGGACGCGGTCGAAGAGTACCGGAAGGTGGCGGAAGCCTGGCCGCCGGATTACAACCTGCTGGTGGACTGGGCGCTGGCCTACGATTGCGTGAACCAGCCGGAGCTGGCGCTCGAAAAGCTGCGCCAGGCCGCCAACATGGAACCGACCGCGCACGTGTACGGGCAGATCGCCATGGTGTACGGAAAGCGCCAACGCTGGGCCGAAGCGCTGGATGCCCTGGCCGTCGCGGAAAGAATCGGCCCGGACTACACCACGTACATGTACAAAGGCGATATTGCTCTCTCTCTGAATCACCCGGCGGATGCGGTGACGGAGTATGAGCGGGCGTTGGCTTTGCAGTCCTCGAGCGAAGTTTTGCGGCAGAAGCTGGCCGAGGCCCGCGCGCGCGCCGGACACTGACATGCAGCCCCTCACCATTGGCGTCAACGCGTTGTACCTGCTTCCCGGCGGCGTGGGTGGCACCGAGACCTATTTGCGCGGCGTGCTGGCCGGGCTGGCCGAGATCGATCCGGTGAATCGCTACGTGATTTTCACCAACCGCGAGACCGGCCCCGATCTGGCGCCCGCGCGGCCCAACTTCCGCGTGGCCCAGCAAGCGGTGCGCGCCGTGTCGCGTCCGCGGCGGATTCTGTGGGAGCAATCCGTGCTGGCGCTGGAAGCGGCGCGCCGCGGCCTGGACGTGATGTGGAACCCGGGATTCACCGCGCCGCTGTTCGCGCCTTGCCCGCAGGTCACCATGTTCCACGACCTGCAGCACAAGCGGCATCCCGAGAACTTCCGCTGGTTCGATCTGCCGGTCTGGCGATTTTTCCTCTTCTGGTCGGCGCATGTTTCGCGCCTGCTGCTGGCTCCTTCGCAAGCCACCGCGGACGATCTGAAACGCTGCTACCGGCTGCCGGAAGGCAAGGTCCGGGTGGCGCAGCATGGCGTCGACTCGGCCTTCTTCGGGCTCGCCGCGCGGCGCCAGCCGGAGCGCTTCCTGCTGGCCGTCTCCACCTTGCACCCGCACAAGAACCTGGACGCGTTGCTGCGCGCCTTTGCCGTGTTTCGCGGGCGCCACCCCGACATCCGCCTGGTGGTGTCCGGCCTTCACGGATTCTCCGCCGGCTACTTGCACGGCCTGCGCGACGCGCTGGGGCTGCGCGATGTGGTGGATTTTCCCGGCTGGATTCCGCGCGCGGACCTTTACGGGTTGTTCTCGCGCGCCTGGGCGTTCGTTTACCCGTCGCTGTTCGAGGGTTTCGGCCTGCCGGTTCTGGAAGCGCTGGCCGCGGGAGTGCCGACGGCGTGCTCGGGCGTAGAGCCGCTCAGCTCGATTGCCGGCGAGGCTGCCCTGCGATTCGACCCGCGCGACCAGGATGCGCTGCTGGCAGCCCTGTTCCGCATCACCGAGGACGACGAGCTGCGGCGCACGCTGGCGATCGCCGGCCCGGCGCGCGCGGCCCACTTCTCCTGGAGGTTCACAGCCCAGACCACGCTCGAGGCGCTGGAAGACGCGGCCAAGGGGTAGGACCGGCCGGGGCACACGGGCGTTAATCAGGAGGCGGTGAGCCGAACATAAAACCTTACTCGGCTGGCTGCTGCTGCGACAGGCAGTGCAGCGAGCCGAAGCCCAGGATCATGTCTACGCAGTGAATCCCAACCACCGGGCGGTCGCGGAACAGTTCCCCCAGAACCCCCAGCGCCACGCGGTCATTGGGATCGTTGAAGGTGGGAACCAGAACCGCGGCGTTCGAGATATAGAAATTGGCGTAGCTCGCCGGTAAGCGTTCACCGGCGAATGTGAGCGGCGCGGGCATGGGCAGCGCCACCACTTCGGGCTGGGAGCCGTCTTCCAAACGCAGGTCCTGGACGCGCTCCCAGTTTTCCTCGAGCGGACGGTAG
Organism: Bryobacteraceae bacterium; assembly: GCA_049511495.1. Lineage (GTDB taxonomy): Bacteria > Acidobacteriota > Terriglobia > Bryobacterales > Bryobacteraceae > Bog-375. Next base: position 20,145 of record JBEKXZ010000013.1, read on the forward strand.
TTGATGTCCGCCGGGTTGTCCTCCCGAATCAACACCAGGGTCCGGGCATTCACGAAGCGGCAGATGTCGTCGATGTGGCCGTGGGTGTCGTCGCCGGCGGGGCCGCGGCTCAGCCAGCCGATATTGCGGACGCCCAGACAGTCGCGCAGGGCGGTCTCAAACCCGACCCGGTCCATGCCCGGATTGCGCACCTGAATGTGCGGATCGAGATAGCATTCCTCGGTGGTGATCAGCGTCCCCCGGCCGTTGACCTCGATCCCGCCGCCCTCCAGGATAATCGGCGCATCGAAGAGCCGCTTACCGAGACGCCTGGCCGCGGTCTCGGGTACGCGGCGGTCCTTTTGCCAGTCGGCATACTTGGCCCAGGCGTTGAAATGGAACTGCACGATGGCGGTTTCGAGCTGGCGGCCTGCGCAACGCCGGACGAACAGCGGGCCGCTGTCCCGCGTCCAACTGCGATTGGTGCGGTGGACGATGAACTCGACCGCCGCTAGGTTCGCGCCGGCACGCTCGAGATAGCGCGCGGCGGTCTGTCCTTCCTCTTTCGATTGGACCAGCATGCGGACCGTTTCGCCGGGAGCGATCTTGCGCACGATCTCGGCATAGACCCAGCGGATGGTGTTGAGCTTGCCCGGCCAATCGGTAGGGTGGTGCGGCCAGGCGAGCCAGGTAGCTTCGTGCGTCTCCCACTCGGCGGGTATCGAAAAACCGAGCGAGGCTGGATTCGTGGCTGCCGACGGGCGCGATTCGCTCATATGAATCGAGCATAATCGCAAGTGCCGCACGTGTCCATTTCACCCAAGGCTGGTAGAATCGTGGGGAACCCAAATCATGGCCAAAAAACACATTACTCATCCGTCGCACGACCGCTATCGCAAAGACCTGTCCGAAATGCCGGAGTGGTTGAAGAAGAAAGCCTGTCCCAACCGCGAGAAGTATCTCTCCGGCAAACGAATTCAGCCCAAGAACCTGACCGGCCGGGAGAAACTCGCCGGCCTCATCGACAGCGCCTTCCTGGCGTACAATGGCGCGCGGCTCCGCGAAGCCTGCCAGCTCTTCACCGGCAAAATGCTGGAGCCGAACGTGACCATCGGCATGAGCCTCTCGGGCGCGCTGACGCCGGCCGGCCTGGGCTGCTCGTCCATCGTTCCGCTGATTAAGGCCGGATTCGTGGATTGGATCGTCTCCACCGGCGCCAATCTTTACCACGACCTGCACTTCGCGCTGAACTATCCGGTGCGCATGGGCGATTTCCGTATGAACGATACCGAGCTGCGCGACAACGATATCGTGCGCGTCTACGACGTGCTGCTGGGCTACAGCGACTGCCTGATGGCCACCGACGAGATTCTGCGCGGCATTCTGGTGCAGCCGGAATTTCAGAAGGAGATGGGCACCGCCGAGCTGCATTACCTGCTGGGGAAGTACGCCGCGGAGTGGGAGCGCAAGGCCGGGCTGAAGGATGTCTCGGTGCTCGCCGCGGCCTATCGCGCGGGCGTACCGTGCTACACGTCGTCACCGGGCGATTCCACCATCGGCATGAACGTCGCCGGCGTCGAGCTGCGCGGCAATAAGCTGCGCCTGAACCCGTCCATCGACGTCAATGAGACCACCGCTTTCGTGCTGGCCGCCAAGCGCAGCGGCGGCAGGAGCGCGGTGGTGCTGTGGGGCGGTGGCAGTCCCAAGAACTTCACGCTGCAAACCGAACCGCAGATTCAGGAAGTGCTGCGCATCAAGGAATTCGGCCAGGACTTTTTCCTGCAAGTGACCGACGCCCGCCCGGATACCGGCGGCCTGAGTGGCGCCACGCCCAGCGAAGCCGTGAGCTGGGGAAAAGTGGACCCGGATCGCCTGCCCGACGCGGTGGTGTGCTACACCGACACCACCATCGCCATGCCCCTGCTGACGCACTACGCGCTGGCGCGCCACAAGCCGCGCAAGCCGCGCCGCCTTTACGATCAGCGCGGCAAGATGATGAAGGCGCTAACTCGGGAGTACTTCGCCCACAACAAAGTGAAGATGGTCGACGGATCTGAGCCCGTGCTCGATTGATTCATGACTAAGAAGGAACTTCTCGCCCAAGCGCGCAAGCACGGGACGCCGGTGGTGGTGATCGACCACCAGGTGATCCGCCGCAACTACGCGAAGTTCAGGCGTCACCTGCCGAGGGTGCAGGCCTACTACGCCGTCAAGGCCAACCCGGCGCCGGAAATCGTGCGCACGCTGTATAAGGCCGGCGCCAGTTTCGACGTGGCGTCGCTGCCCGAGTTCCTGCTGGTGCACAAAAACATCGAGCACTTGCCGGCCAAGGAGCGGCAAGACTTCATCTGGGACAAGATCATCTACGCCAACCCCATCAAGCCGAAGGAAACGCTGCAGGCGCTGGATCAGTACAAGCCGCTGTTGACCTACGACAACCTCGAGGAGTTGCGCAAGATCAAGCGTTACGCTCCGCACGCCGGCCTGGTGTTGCGTCTGCGCGTGCCCAATACCGGCTCGATGGTGGAGCTGTCGTCGAAGTTCGGCTGCGACTCTGGCGTTGCGGTCGACCTGATCGAAGAAGCCTTTCGCGCCGGTCTGGTGGTGGAAGGGCTGAGCTTTCACGTGGGCAGCCAGTGCACCAACTTCGATAACTTCGTGCAGGCCCTGAACATCGCGGCAGCCGTGCGGCAGGAGGCTCTCACCCGCGGCCACGACATCAAGATCCTGGATATCGGCGGCGGATTTCCCGTTCCCTATGACGATCGCGTGAAGCCGTTGCGGCCGCTGGCCCGCAAAATTAACGCCGAGATCGACCGGCTGTTCCCGGGGGAAATCGAGATCCTGGCGGAGCCGGGGCGATACCTGGTGGCTACCGCCGCCGCGGCAATCGCACGCGTCATCGGCAAAACGTTTCGCGATGGCAAGACGTGCTACTACATCGACGACAGCGTGTACCACACCTATTCCGGTATCGTGTTCGACCACTGCCAGTACCGTCTCCAGGCGTTCAAGACCGGCGAGAAGGCGCTGTCGACGGTGTTCGGCCAGACCTGCGACGGCATGGACATCATTACCCAGTCCGAGGAACTGCCCGATTTGGCGATCGACGATTTGGTCTACTCCGAGCGAATCGGCGCGTACAGCAACGCCTCATCGACGTGGTTCAACGGCTTCGCACCGGCGCAGGTGGTACATGTCAACGAGTGACGTGTCACCTGGAGTTCGCAATAAATTCAAGATTATGTAAGATTCGATTTGCCTATACTTATGGCATGAAGCCCGCGCATGTGTTTAAGGTGGTCCCCTCCCTGCCCGCTCCGCTCGAAGGGCTGCGAACCCTGGCGTACAATCTGCGGTGGTCGTGGGATCACAACACCGTCGAGTTGTTCCGGCGGCTGGATGGCGATCTATGGGAGTCCACCGGCCACAACCCGGTGCGGATGCTGGGGCTGATCGGCCAGGCGCAACTGGAAGCTGCCGCTCGCGATGAAGCCTTTCTCGCCTATCTGCACCACACGGAGATCGCGCTTGGATCGTACCTGGCGGGCGAGTCGACCTGGTACCGGCGTTCCTGCGGAGAGACCGAGGGGCTGCTGGTAGCCTACTTTTCGGCCGAATTCGGGATCAGCGAATGCCTGACGATTTTCGCCGGGGGCCTGGGCATGCTGGCCGGCGATCATCTGAAGGCCGCCAGCGACCTGGGCGTGCCGCTGGTAGGCGTCGGGCTGCTTTACCAGCAGGGCTACTTTCACCAATACCTCAACGCCGCCGGCTGGCAGCAGGAATCGTATGAAGACAACGACTTTCAGAACCTGCCCGTCACGCTGGAACGCCGCGCCGACGGGCGCCCGCTTACGGTAGAGTTGGCCTGCGAGGGCAACAAGATCGCCGCCCAGATCTGGCGTGCCGTGGTGGGCCGCGTCTCGCTCTACCTGCTGGACACCAATGTGGTCGAGAACCGGCCCGAAGACCGCGACATCACTGACCAGCTCTATGGCGGCGGAACCGAGATGCGCCTCAAACAGGAAATCATGCTCGGGATCGGCGGCTACCGCGCGCTGGAGGCGCTCGGCCTGGAGCCCACGGTCTATCACATGAACGAGGGCCACTCGGCACTTCTGTCGCTGGAGCGCGTGCGGCGGCTGAAGGAGCGTCACGGTCTCAGTTTCGCCGAGGCGCGCGAAGTGGCTTGCGCCGGCTTGGTGTTCACTACTCACACGCCAGTCCCGGCCGGGCACGACTACTTCTCGACTGGATTGCTCGATCATTACCTGGGCGATTACTCGAGTGGCCTCGGTCTTTCCCGTCAGGAATTCTACGGGCTGGGCCGCCAGAACCCCGCCAATGACTCCGAGGAATTCTGTATGACCGTGCTGGCGCTGCGCATGGCGGCCTCTACCAACGGCGTCAGCCAGTTGCACGGCGCGGTCAGCCGCAAGATGTGGAAGACGCTGTGGCCCGGCGTGCCGGAGGACGAAATCCCTATCGGTTCAGTGACCAACGGGGTGCACTTCCGCTCCTGGATTTCCGCCGAAATGAACCAGCTTTACGACCGTTACTTGAGTCCGAAGTGGCGCGAAGAGGGCGCCGACGCCGAGCTTTGGAAGCGCGCCCAAACCATCCCCGCCGAGGAGCTGTGGCGCACCCACGAGCGCCGGCGCGAGCGCCTGGTGAGCTTCGCGCGCCGCCGGTTGCGCGTACAATTGGAACGGCGCGGCGCCCCGCAGGCCGAAATCGATGGCGCCGACGAAGCGCTCAATCCCGACGCCCTCACCATCGGCTTCGCGCGCCGCTTCGCCACTTACAAACGGGCCACTCTGCTGCTGCGCGACCCGGAGCGGCTGGCGCGCATCCTCAACGATCCGCAACGTCCGGCGCAGATCCTGTTCGCCGGCAAGGCGCATCCGCGCGACGACGCCGGCAAGGTCTTCATCCAGCAGATCGTCAAACTCGCGCAGCGCCCCGAGTTCCGCCGCCGCATTGTCTTCTTGGAGAACTACGACCCGGCGGTGGCTCGTTACCTGGTGCAGGGTTCCGACGTCTGGCTGAATACGCCGCTTCGGCCGCTCGAAGCCAGCGGCACCAGCGGCATGAAAGCCCTCGCCAATGGCGGATTGAACCTCAGCATCCTGGACGGCTGGTGGGATGAAGCCTGGCGCCCGGCGGCCGCGGACCAGCCCTTCGTCGGCTGGGCCATCGGCCGCGGCGAAAAGTACGACAACCAGGACTATCAGGATCAGGTGGAATCGTTGGCCCTGTATGAGATCCTCGAGCACGACGTCATCCCGGCCTTTTACGAGCGCGGCGCCGATGGCCTGCCGCGCCGCTGGATCGCGCGCATGAAATCCTCCATCGCCACGCTGTGCCCCGAGTTCAACATGCAGCGCATGGTGACCGAGTACGCCACCGATTTTTACCTGCGCGGCCATGAAAGGCACCAGCACCTGATGGCCGATAACGCCGCCGCCGCCCGTGCGCTGGCCGCCTGGAACCGGCGCATCCACGACAACTGGGGGCAGGTGGCCGTCGAAAGCGTGGATGCGCTGCCGGAGACGGAGTTGCGCAGCGGCGGCCAGGTGGAAGTGCGGGCGCGCGTCCGCCTGGGCGCCCTCAGTTGCGACGAGGTCTCGGTGGAACTCTATCTCGGCATGCTCGACGCCGATTTCGAGATCTGCGATGCAGCCGCCGTGCCGATGGAACAGGTGAGCCAGGCCGCCGGCGGCGTGTATGTCTTCGCCGCCCATTCCGCCGCCTGCCGCGAGAGCGGCCTCCACGGTTACACCGTCCGTGTCCTTCCCTACCACGCCGACGAACCGCAACAGTTCCTGCCCGGATTGATTCGCTGGGCGAACGCGTAGGCTCATTCCGCGCGGCGCGAACGGCCGGGCTGTCGCCTGTTAAGATGGCTTCTGCTCGGGATGCGGCGATGGACGCCGGCGAATGGCATGAACCGAAGCGGCGCAGATTGGCGAGGAGGAATCGACCGATGAGGCTCAGACGTGTGGTGCCGCACCTGTTGTTGCGGATCGGGTTGGCGGTGACAGGTCTGGGCCTCGCCGCGGCGGCCGCTGAGGCGCCTGCGGAGTTCCGGTGGTCCGTGCCGGTGGCGGACACTCTGATCGCGCGATTCCCCGACCCCGACGCGATTCACTGGCAGGGGCAGACGAACCACTTTAGCTGGCAGGCCGGCTACGTAATGTTCACGATGGAGAAACTGTGGAGGCTGACCGGTGAGCGGCGCTACCTCGACTACATCCGGCGTTACGTCGATCAGCAGGTGGACGGGCATGGCCGCATCCCGGGCTTCCAGCCCACCGCGCTCGACAACTTCCTGCCGGGCTACGCTGTCCTGTTCCTGTACGAACAGACCAGGCTGGAGAGGTACAGAATCGCCGCCGCCACCATTCACAATGCGTTCGCGCACTATCCGCGCAACGCGGACGGAGGCTTCTGGCACGCCGACTGGGCCAGGCACCAGATGTGGGTGGACGGCGTGTTCATGGGCGAGATGTTTGAGGCGCGCTATGGCGCCGTGATGCACGACCGGGCGGCCTTCGACCAGGTCACCGGGCAGATGAAGCTCCTGCTCAGCCATTGCCGCAAGCCGAACGGGCTGCTGCTGCACGGCTGGGACGAGTCGCGTGCCGCTTCGTGGGCCGACAGGCAGACGGGCCTCGCGCCGGAGGTCTGGAGCGAGGGGCTGGGGTGGTTCGCGGTGCTGCTCGCCGACGTGTTCGACTATCTGCCGCAGGATCATCCCGACCGGGCCGCCCTGCTCAGCGCATTGCGCAGCCTGTGCGCGGGACTCAAGGAAGTACAGGACCCGAAAACGGGAATGTGGTGCCAGGTGGTCGATAAGCCGCGCGAACGCGGCAATTGGAACGAAACCTCGGGCACCGGGATGTTCACCTACCTGATCCGCAATTCGATGAATAAGGGCTACATCGGGCGCGAGGAGTACATGCCGGTGGTGCGCAGGGCCTACGCGGGGATCGTAACCAAAGCCGTGCCGGCTGCCGATGGCCGGCTCGACATCGTCGATTGCAGCAGCATCGGGATCATGGGCAACTTCGAAGCGTACATTGGTTGCCCGAGGGAGACCAACACGTTCGCGGGAACCGCATCTTTCATCCTGGGGACGAGCATCATGGAGGCGCGCTAAGCCGCGTAGCTCGTGGGGCAGGCCCGCGACCTGCCAACCGCCTGACGCCTGCCCCACTGTCCTCCTTCGCAACCTACGGATACAACCCGCGGATTTTAACGGCTTCGGCCACGCGGCCGATGCCTACGATGTTGGCCGCCAGGCGCATGCTCACCTTGCGGTCCATCTGGATTTTGAGTACCTCGCGGAATGCGCGCGTCATCACCTTCTCCAGCCGCAGGTTGACGTCCTGCTCGTCCCAGAACAGGTGGTTTTCGTCCTGCACCCATTCGAAGTACGACACGGTGACGCCGCCTGCATTGCAGAGAATGTCGGGAATCAGGAACGCCCCGCGCCGGTCGAGGATGCGGTCCGCTTCCGGCGTCACCGGGCCGTTGGCCGCCTCGGCGACGATGCGCGCGCGAATCGTGTTCGCGTTCTCTTCGGTGATGGCGCCTTCGAGCGCCGCCGGCACCAGCACTTCGCACTCCAGCGCCAGCATCTCGGCCGGTCTCACCGCCTCCGAACCGGCGAAGCCCATCACGCTGCCGGTCTTCTCCTTGAACGCCATCACCGCCGGGATGTCCAGCCCTTTGGCATTGTAGATGGCGCCGCGCGTGTCGTTCACCGCAATCACCTTGAAGCCAGCCCGGTCGAGCAGCATGGCGGCGATGGATCCGGCGTTGCCGAAGCCCTGCACCACCGCCCGCGCTCCGGCGACCGGAATGCCCAGGTGCTCGCAGCTTGCCAGCACGGTGTAATACACGCCGCGTCCGGTGGCCTCATTGCGCCCCAGCGATCCGCCCAGGCTGATCGGCTTGCCGGTCACCACGCCGGGAACCGGATACCCCATGTTCATGCTATAGGTGTCCATGATCCACGCCATGACCTGCGGCGTGGTGTAGACGTCCGGCGCCGGAATGTCCTTTTCCGGTCCGATCAGCGGCAGAATGGCGGTAGCATAACGCCGCGTCAGCCGCTCTAGTTCGCCCATCGACAGGGCCTTCGGGTTGCATGTCACGCCGCCCTTGCCGCCGCCGAACGGAATATTCACCACCGCGCATTTCCACGTCATCCATGTGGCTAGCGCCTTCACTTCGTCCACGGTCACGTCTGGGTGGTAACGAATGCCGCCCTTGGCCGGGCCGCGCGTGGTGTTGTGCTGCACCCGGAACCCTTCGAAGCGCACAATCCGCCCGGTATCCATGCGCACCGGCACGCTCACCGTCAGGACGCGTTCCGGATACTTGATCATCGCTCTCACACTGTCGTCGAGCTCCAGCGCGTCCGCCGCCAGGTCGAAATTCTCCAGTGCGACTTGGTATGCGTTCTTCTCTGCCATTGCGGTAGCTAACATGGCAGACCTCCTTTCCAGTTCGGCGGGCCCGGTAAGACCCACCGCCTGAATAATAGCCCCAATGCAGCACCACGTCAACGGGGTGCTCTCTGGCAAGGGCGGTCTCGCCACTGATGCGTTGGCCGCGCCGCTCGCACCGCCTCCCCGGTTGCTATGCTGAACGGGAGTGGACTTCAATCCCGCCGCGCTCGAACGCATATCGATCCGCGCCACCAACTGGCTGGGCGATGCCGTGATGTCGCTGCCGGCGATTCGCGCGATTCGCCAGGCGTGCCCGCGCGCCGAAATTGCGTTGGTAGCGCGGCCCTCGGTGGCTGAACTCTACGCTCGTGAATCTTCCATCACTCGTGTGATCCCCTGCCCATCGCCGAAGTCGCTGGGCGAGCGCCGCGCTTTTGCGGCGCGCCTGCGCGCGGAGCGCTTCGACGCCGCGTTTCTGTTGCCGAACTCATTCGGCGCGGCGTTGACGGCCTGGCTGGCGCGCATTCCGGAGCGCATCGGCTATGCGCGCGACGGACGGACATGGCTGCTGACGCGCGCGATTCCCCGGCCGGAGCCGGGTGATATTCCACGCCATGAGCGCTTCTATTATCTGGAACTGCTGCGGCGCGCCGGGCTGATCGAGCGTTTCCCGGAATCGTCCGCCATCCGTCTGGAGGGAATTGCGGCTGCGCGCGAAGCCGGCGCTGCCCGCTTGCGCGAGCTCGGCGTAGACTTGGCGGCAATCGGCGTCAGCCCCGGCGCCGCTTACGGCGATGCCAAGCGTTGGCCACCGGAACGGTTCGCCGGGGCGGCCCGCGCGGTGGCTAAGGCGCTGGGCTCGAGCGTGCTCGTGTTTGGCTCGGCCGCCGAGAGCGAATTGTGCGAGGCAGTCGCTGCGGGCCTGCGCGGCGGAGGCGTGGACGCCCGCAATCTGGCTGGCGGCACGACGCTCGGCGAATTCATCGAATTCGCCGCCGCCTGCCGCCTGTACCTCACCAACGATTCGGGAGCCATGCACGTGGCTTCCGCGCTGGGCGTGCCGACGGTAGCCGTCTTTGGCGCGACCGACGACGTTACCACCGGCCCCACCGGGCCGCTGGCTCGCGTGGTGCGCGAGCACGCCGAATGCAGCCCGTGCCTGCTGCGCAATTGCCCCATTGATCACCGCTGCATGACCCGCGTCACGCCGGAGCGCGTGGCCGCGGTTTCGCTGGAACTCATAAACTCGACCGCCGAGACATGGATACACGAAGCAAAATCCTGACTCCGGACGCCGCCCGCGCGCTCCCCCGGCCGCTGGCCGTGGTCACCGGCTACTTCGACGTGCTCCGCGCCGAACACGCCCGCCAACTCGCGGGCGTCCGCCGCCGAAGCGGCGCCCGGACCCTGTTGGCGCTGGTGCTCCCATTCTCCGGCGAGGTGTTCGACATACGCGCGCGCGCCCGCATGGTGGCCGCGTTACGAGTGGTAGACTACGCGGTTGTAGCCGATGAGCTGGAGGCGGACGCGCTCCTCGATGTGCTGCGCCCGCAGACGGTGATCCACATGGAGGCCGATGACGCGCGCCGCAACCGCGAAATCGCGGAGCGCATCCGGAGCGGGCAGGGGCGAGGCGAACAGTAGGGCCAACGCAACGATGACTTCGCACTGTCTGACGGGCAAACGTGGCGGCACGCACGGGTGCGTGCGCCACGATCCAAGACGACGATGCCGATCTCGCAATCCATAGCCGGGCAACTCGAGCGAGCCAGTTGGATTCGCCGCATGTTCGAAATCGGCATCGAGCTTCGCCGCAGTCGCGGCGCCGAAAACGTTTTCGATTTCAGCCTCGGCAATCCGGAAGTGGAACCGCCCGCGGCGGTGATCGGCGCCCTGCGCCGCGTGGTGGAAGAGAACCGGCCGCACAGTCACGGCTACATGCCCAACGCCGGCTACCCGGAAGTCCGGGCGCAACTGGCGCGCCGCCTGGCCGCATCCACCGGCCTTCCCTTTGCCGCCGAGCATCTCATCATGACCAGCGGCGCGGCCGGCGCCATCAACACCGTGCTCAAGTCGATTCTCGACCCCGGCGACGAAGTCATCGTTCTCAATCCCTGTTTTCCCGAGTATCGCTTTTACATCGAAAACCACGGCGGCCGCGTGGTCCTGGTGGAAACCACCGCCGACTTCTTGCCCGATCCGGAGCGCATCGCCGCCGCCGTGACGCCGCGCACCAAGGCGCTGATCCTTAATTCGCCCAACAATCCTACCGGAAGGCTCTATCCCGCCGCCGTCTTGCGCGAATTGAATGCGATCGTGCGCGATCCGCTGCTCGCGATCAGCGACGAGCCGTATCGCCCGATCGTTTACGATCGCGTCGCTCCGCCCGACACGCTGGCCCTGATCGACCGCTCCGTGCTGGCCTGGAGCTGGTCGAAAGCGATGGCGATCGCCGGCGAGCGGATCGGCTACTTGTGCGTTTCGCCGCGCCTCAAGGAAGCCGCGGCTCTCGCCAACGCCTGCACGTTCGCACACCGCATTCTCGGCTTCATCAACGCACCCGCCATCTGGCAGCGCGTGGTGGGGATCGAGCCGGAGGCCACGGTGGATGTCAGCCTCTACCAGGCCAAGCGCGACCGGTTGTGCGGCGCGCTGCAGGCGATGGGTTACGATGCGCCGCGCCCCGAGGGCTCGTTTTACGTTTTCCCCAGGACCCCCATTCCCGACGATGTCGCTTTCATCCGCGCTTTGCAGGAAGAAGGTATCCTCGCCGTCCCCGGCTCCGGCTTCGGCCGCAGCGGCTACATGCGGCTCTCGCTGACGATTTCTTCGTCCGAAATCGAACGCTCGCTCCCCGGCTTTGAGCGCGCGATTCGCAAAGCGCAAGCCGGGTAACGCCGCCAGCCGAAGCGGCCTGAGCGCCTCCTCGCATGGAGGGAATGCCATCGGAGCAGAGATTCGACCGGATCGCTGACAACCTCACCCACTTCGGAACGCCTCCGGCAAGGGGGCTGATTGCGAAAAGCGAAACGGTCAATTCTAGCCCCGCGAACCGGTTGATACACTATGCTTGAGACCTTGGGCCGGTTCTACAATCACGCCGAGCTTGTCGAGCAGCGCCAGCGCTGGCGGCGCGAGGGTAAGACCGTCGTTTTCACCAATGGATGCTACGATCTGCTGCATCCCGGGCACATCAGGACCCTGGAGGCGGCGCGATCGATGGGCGATGTGCTCGTGCTGGCTCTTAACTCCGATGCCGGCACCCGCCGCATGAAAGGGCCTTCGCGCCCCATCGTCGCCGAAAACGAGCGCGTCGAATTGGCGCTGGCTCTCGAAGCGGTCGATGCCGTCACTCTTTTCGACGAGGAGACGCCCCGCGCGCTGATCGCAGCCGTTCTGCCCGACGTGCTGGTCAAGGGCGCCGACTGGTCCCATTTCGTGGCTGGCCGCGAGGAGGTGGAGGCGGCCGGAGGCAAAGTCGTCACCTTGCCGCTCGAACCGGATTATTCTACGACTAACGTAGTTACATTGATCGCCGCCGGACACCACTCTTGACCCATCCCGCGATTCGAGATCTGTTCCTGGAACTGGGGCGCCACCCCAACTTTGCGGAAGCTGTTCGCAAGCTTGCCGGCGATGGCGCGGCCAGTTTGTCGGGCTTGACCAGCACCGCCAAAGCCGTGTACTCGGTGCTGCTCTGGCAGGCCACCGGTCGTCCTCTGATAATTGTCATAGATGGTAATCAGGAAGCCGAGGCGCTGTCGGAAGCCGTCGGCACGTTCTTCCGCCTGCTAGCCACCGATGACCGTGATGGCCCGCAGTTGCTTCCGGCGTTGGATGTTCTGCCGTTGCAAAAGCTTTCCCCGCATGCCGAGATTCTGGCGACGCGTGCGGTCGGATTGTGGCGCCTGGTTGCGGGCCACGCGCCCATCACGGTGCTGCCGGTGGCCTCGGCTCTGCTGCGCATTGAGCCCGCCGCCTATTACCGGCAGCTCGCTCTGCGGCTGAAGGTGGGCGACGAGCTGCCCTTGGAAGAAGTGGTCGCCCACCTGGAAAGCGTCGGCTATCAGCGGCGGGAGCCAGTGGAAATGGTGGGGGAATACTCGGTGCGCGGCGGGATAGTGGATGTCTTCTCTCCCGAAGCCGCCAAGCCGATACGCATCGACCTGTTTGGCGACCAGGTGGAATCCATTCGCCGGTTCGACGTGGAGTCGCAGCGCTCCGTGCTGAAAATCGGCGACTGCACCCTGCTGCCGCTCACGGAATTCCAGAAGTCGCGCCAGCTTCTCACCGGGTTGCACGACTTGATGCGCCAGGCCGGCACGCCCGAGCGCGAGCTGCCAGTCCCCGGAGAACCCTTTCCCGGCTGGGAGCCGCTCGTCGGCATGGTGCGCGCGAAAACGGGAGCGGTCCTCACGCTGGCCGGCAAGCCGATCATTGTCTGGGATGAACCGGGCCAGGTGCGCAGCGCGGCCGAGCGGCTCTGGAAACGCCTGGAGCAGATTGAACCCTCGCCGGCCTACGCTCCCGGCAAAATCTTCTATCGCTGGGATGAGTTCCAGCAGTCGGCCCAGGCGCTCCCACAACTCGTGATGGAAGAGCTGGAAATTGGGATGGGCGCGTCGGCCCACATTGCAACCCGGCCTTCGCTGCGCTTCCACGGCAACGTCCAGGTGGCGATCGCCGAAGCACGTACTCTGGTGGAGTCGGGAAACCGGGTGGCTTTCTTCGCGCCTGCCACGGGTGAAGTAGAAAGGCTGGCCGACGTCCTCAACGAGTACGGGGTGGCTTACCAACTCGGCGTGGAGCAGTTTGACTCCACTCCCGCCTATCTCGCGGAACGCGTCTATATGGCTGGCTCGGTGGCCAACATCCACCTCGTCAAGGGGCTGATCCGGCGCGGCGCGGCATTCCAGGATTCGAAACTGGTCGTCTTCGGTTCCGAGGATCTCTTCGAAGCCTCCGAACTGGTTGCACAGGCCCCCGCCGGCAAACCGGCGCTGGCGGCCTTTTCCGCCGATCTGATCGACCTCAAGCCCGGCGACTTCGTGGTTCACGCCGACCACGGCGTGGCCCAGTTCCTGGGTTTGCGGGAGATCGCCCAGGGTGACGCCAAGGGCGATTACATGCTGCTCGAATACGCCGCCGGTGCCAAACTCTACGTCCCGCTGGCGCGCATGGACCTGGTCGAGCGGTTCCGCGGCGCCGGCGATGCCAAACCCGCCCTCGACCGCATGGGCGGAGCCACCTGGACCAAGACCAAGTCCCGCATCAAGGCCAAGATGCGCGATATGGCCGGCGAGCTGTTGAAACTCTATGCCGCACGCAAGCTGGCCGACGGTTTCTCATTTTCCGCCGACAGCAACTGGCAGCGCGAGTTCGAGGACGCTTTCGATTTCACCGAAACCCGCGACCAGTTGACCGCCATCCGCGAAATCAAGCGCGACATGGAAGGCCCCCACCCTATGGACCGCCTGCTCTGTGGCGACGTCGGTTACGGCAAGACCGAGGTCGTGATGCGGGCCGCTTTCAAAGCGCTCGGCGATGGGCGGCAAGTTGTCATGCTGGCTCCTACTACTGTTTTAGTATTTCAGCACCTCGAAACCTTCAGACGCCGCTTTCAGCCGTTTCCAGTGCGTGTCGAGATGTTCAGCCGCTTCCGCTCACCCAAGGAGCTCAAGGCCAGCTTGGCGGATCTGGCCGAAGGCAAAGTGGATATTGCCATCGGAACCCACAGGCTGCTGTCGCAGGACGTTCAGTTTCGCGACCTGGGCCTGGTTATCGTGGATGAAGAACAACGCTTTGGCGTCAAACACAAGGAGCGGCTCAAGCAGTTGAAAAAACAGGTGGATGTCATCACTATGAGCGCCACTCCCATTCCCAGAACACTACATATGTCGTTATTAGGATTGCGCGACATGTCGGTGATCGAAACTCCACCCAAGGACCGGCTCGCCATTCACACCGTCGTCGCTCCGTTTCAGCCGGAACTGATTCGCGCTGCGGTAGAGCTCGAATTGGGCCGGGGCGGGCAAGTCTATTTCCTGCACAATCGTGTGGATTCCATCTGGGCGCGAGCTGCCAGTGTCCAGGAACTGGTTCCCAACGCGCGCATCGGTGTCGGCCACGGCCAGATGGCGGAAGCTGAGCTGGAAAAAACCATGCTGCGCTTCATGCGGCACGAGTTCGACATCCTGATATGCACTACAATTATAGAAAATGGACTCGACATTCCGCGGGCAAATACTATGATTATAGAGAATGCCGAGCGCTACGGGCTGAGCGAGCTCTACCAGTTGCGTGGACGCGTAGGCCGGTGGAACCGGCGCGCGTATGCCTACTTGCTCGTGCCACCCGATACCGAACTGACCGAGATTGCCCGCAAGCGGCTTGCGGCACTCAAGGAATTCAGCGACTTAGGAGCCGGATTCAAGATCGCCGCGCTGGATCTGGAACTGCGCGGCGCGGGCAATTTGCTGGGCGGCGAACAGCACGGCCACATCAACTCGGTGGGCTACGACACTTACGTGCGGCTGCTCGATGAGACCGTGCGCGAATTGAAGGGCGAGGAAGTGGTTCCGGAAGTCCACTCGGCGGTGAATCTCGGGTTGGACATTCGAATTCCGCCCGACTACATTCCCGACGAGAACCAGCGACTGCGCGCCTATCGCCAGATCGCCAATGCGAGCAACCCGGAAGCGCGCGAGCGTGCCGAAAAGGAACTGGAGGACCGCTTCGGCACAGTGCCGGAGGCAGTGCGCAGCCTGCTGGCTTATTCCGCCATCAAAACCAGCGCCGAGCAATTGGGCATCGAGACTATCGACCGGCGCCATAACGTCTTGAGCATCAAGTTCCACCGCGAAACACGGGTGGATCCGGCGCGGCTCATGCACCTGGTAAAGAAAACTCCCGGCGCGCAGTTCACTCCGGCAGGAGTATTGCTACTACCATTGGATGGTCAGGCATCGGCACGGGAGATTCTCGCCTTCCTCGATGCCAGACTGGAGCAGATGCGGCCGCCGGGGTAGAACAGACGATCGGTTTTTGTCGTCTGTCGAAGTTGTCTGTCAAAAATGCGTGGTGCATACGCGGCGCATGACAGACCACAGGGCGACGGTCTGTCCTGCCCTCGTGCGGCCTTTCCGCAATGGTAGAATGGAGCGTTAACAGCTATGATTCGCAGGGTTGTAGTAGTCATGATGGCGGCCTTGACCGCCGCGGTTGCCGCGGATATTCGCGTGGTGGAGGAGATTGCCGCCAAAGTAAATGGGGACATTGTCACCCGCGGCGAACTCGACGAACAGCGGAGAGAGCTGGAGATGGTCCTGCGCCAGGAGCGGCACATGACCGGAATGCAACTCGCCGCCGCCGTGGAGGAGGGCTCCAAGAACTTCCTGCGGGAGAAGATCGACCAGTTGCTGATGGTGCAGAAGGCCAAGGATTTGAATATCAGCGTGGATAGCGAGGTGGCCAAACGGTTGGCCGAAATGCAGGTGGCGGCGAAGATCACCGACCCCGACAAGTTCCACGACTACATCCGCGATAACACGGGCATCCCCTTTGAAGAGTACAAGCAGAAGATGACGGACGAATTCCTGTGGCGCCGGCTGATCGGCCAGGAGGTCGGCGCGCGCATCTCCATTCCCGAGCCCGAGCTGCGCAAATACTACGATGCGCATCGGGCGGAGTACGTGCGCAAAGCGCAGGTCTTCCTGAGCCAGATTCTCATCTCCACCGAGGGGAAGACGCCGGAGCAGGCGGCGGCCGCCGAAGCGAACGCCAAAAACGTGGCGGCGCGCGCGCGCAAGGGCGAGAAATTCACCGATCTGGTGACCGCCTACTCCGACGACCCGGAAACGGCCAAAGCCGGAGGCTCTCTGCCGCCGCGCGAAAAAGGCATGTCGTTGCCGGAGATCGAAGATTTCGCATTCAAGGAGAAGAAGGGCTCGGTTTCCGACCCGATCAAGATCGCGCAAGGCTTTGTGATTCTGCGCATCGACGAACGCTATGAGGCGGGGCAAGCCTCGTTCGACGAAGTCAAGGAGCAGATTCAAGAGACCCTGTCCGCGCCGCAAATGGATGTCAGGGTCCGCGCTTATTTAACCAAATTGCGGCAGGAGGCATTCCTCGAAATCAAGGAAGGTTACGTGGATACCGGCGCCGCTCCCGGCAAGGACACCCACTGGCACGACATCTTGCAACTGAAACCGCAGACCACCACCAAGGAAGAAGTCGCCGCCACGTACAAGAGGCACAAGCACTTCCTCTTCATCCCAATACCGGGAACCACGGCCACCAAGGGCACCAAGCCTAACATCGACACATCCAAACTGGGCGAGCCCGCAACGCCGGCCGCGGCCGCAACACCAGACGCGCCCGCAACGGCGGCTCCGCCCGCAACGCCGGACGCTCCGGCCGCCGCGCCGGGCAAACCATGAAGTCGCCTTACGTCAACGAGGTCGAGCCCAACAAGGTGATCACCGGCAGTTTTCTGGTGCATTCCAAGGAAATCCGCCAGAAAAGGACGGGCGAGCTCTATCTTTCGCTGCTCTTGGGCGACCGCACGGGCGAACTGGACGCCAAAATGTGGGACAACGTGGCCGAGGTTGTGGAGACCTTCGAGCGCGACGATTTCGTCAAAGTGAAGGGGCTGATTCAGGTCTTCCACAACCGGCCGCAGTTGACGATTCACAAGATCCGCCGCATGGAAGACAGCGAAGTCGAATTCGGCGACTACTTTCCTTCTTCCCGGCGCGACCCCCAGGAGATGTGGCTGGAGCTGCGCGCGGTGGTGAACTCGATCGGCAACCCACACTTGCGGGCCTTGGTCAACGCCATGCTGGATGACGAAGACATCGGGCGGCGTTTCCGCTCGGCGCCGGCCGCCAAGCAGATCCACCATGCCTTCCTGGGCGGCCTCATCGAGCATGTGCTTTCGCTGTGCGCCCTGGCGCGCGCCGCCGCCGCGCACTACTGCGAGGTGGATCTCGACCTGCTGCTGGCGGGCGTGGTGCTGCACGATATCGGCAAAATTTACGAACTGAATTACGAACGCGGCTTCTCGTATTCTCCGGATGGCCAGTTGATTGGCCACATCAATATCGGGCTGCGCATGGTGGCCGACAAGCTGCGTGCGCTGCCGGACTTTCCACCCACTCTGCGCACGCTGATCGAGCACATGATCCTCAGCCATCATGGCCATCTGGAATTCGGCTCGCCCAAGCTACCGCAATTTCCGGAGGCGTTGCTGCTGCATTACCTCGACGACATGGATTCGAAAATGGAAGCGATGCGGGCGATGATTGAAAACGACCGCCAGGTGGAGGGCTGTTTCACCACTTTCAATGTGGCGCTGGAGCGCCCCGCGCTGAAAATGGAGCGGTTCTTGAATCCGCCGCCGCCGCGGGCTGCCGCACCCGCCGCGGCCGAAAGCGAAGAGGCGAGTGAGCCGCAGCCCAAACCGGATGCGCTACCGTCGCCACCGGTGCACCCGGCGTTCGCGCCGAAACCCGATTCGCCGTTTGCCGGCAAACTGCGGCAGGCCTTGCAGCCGGCTGCGACAGACCAGGAAAAGTGATGCCTAAAACCGCCCGCGCTGTCCCGCCGCCGCTCGAACTGGAATGCCTCAACGCCCTGTGGACGCTCGGCGAAGGCAATGTCAAGCAGGTGCGGGAAATCGTCACCGCCCGCCGGCCGCTGGCGTACACTACCATCATGACCGTGCTCGACCGCCTGGTGCGCAAAGGTAAGCTGGAGCGGCGCAAAACGGGACGCGCTTACGTCTACGCGCCGCGTACGCTGCGCGATGAGATGCGCCGCACGGCCATCCGCGAGCTGGTGGCCGGCTTCTTCGACGGCTCCGAGCGCGAGTTGTTGCGCTTTCTCGGCGCCGGAGCGGACGCCGCAGCGGAGGACCGCGCTCCTCGCCGTGGCGCCGCGCCTGAAGAAGCGCGGATCGACACGGTGCTGCTCTAAAGCGCCGCCATGCTGGTGCTCGCGATTGTCTTTGGCGCGGCACTTCCGCTGGCTGCGGCATACGCCTGGGGCGTCATCCTGCTGCGCCGGCTGGCCGCTCCTCCCGAAATCGCGCTGGCGGTGGGCGCGGCCTTCGAGAGTCTGCTGATTTTCTTGCTGTTGATATTGCATTTGGGTTGGCGGCCGGCTTACCTGGTGGTGGGCCTGGCGCCGCTGGCTGTCCTGCCCTTCCTCCGCCCTGCCAGACTCGAGGACGCAGGCGTCGAGCCGCTCGGCCGCTATGGCCGCATCGCCGCGGGCGTCATCTTTGCCGCCTATGGCGTCTGGTATCTGGTGAATGCGCTGGCGCCGGAGATTTCGCCGGACGGCATGACCTATCACTTGGGCCTGCCCTTCGAATACACGCGGCTGGGCCGGTTTCCGCATCGCATCGCGTTCTATGACATGCTGCCCCAGGGCATGGAAATGCTGTTCACCATGGCGTTTGCGTTCGGGCGCCATTCGGCGGCCAAGTTGGTGGAATTTGGCTTTTTGGCTGCCACGCCAACGCTTCTGCTGCGCACGGCCAAGCGCCTTGGGTTGCCGGAACGCGCGTGGCTGGTGGCGGCGGTATTCTACTTCTGCGCTCCGGTGACGGGGTTGACCGGAACGACGTCATACAACGAAGCCGCGCTGGTATTCTTCACGCTGGCCGCGTTCTACCTCCTGCTGGTATGGCGGGACACGGGTGCTGCGTGGTACCTGCCGGCGGCCGGATTGGCGGCGGGATTCTGCTACGCCATCAAAATGCCGGGCGCGATGGCGTTGGCGGGCGCGGCGCTTTGGGTGGCCGTATGGGGTGGCGCCCGGCGGTGGCGCGGGTTGGCGCTGTTGGCACTGGGCGCCCTGCCGGCCGTGGCGCCGTGGCTGGTGCGCAACGCCGTGGCGGCGGGCAATCCGTTGGCGCCCCTCGGCAACGCCCTGTTTCCGAACCCGTATTTTCACCTCCTGCGGGAACGGATCCTGGCAGCGGACCTGGCCGCCTATGGCCACGTGGCGCCGCTTGACGTTCCGTGGCAACTGGCTTTCGGCGACCGTCTCACCGGCACTTTCGGCCCGCTCCTGCTGGCGCTGCCGCTGACGTTGCTGGCGTGGCGGAGCCGGGCCGCCAGACTCTTGATGGCAGCGGCCGTGCTGCTGGCGCTGCCATGGTTTTTCAACCAGGGCGCGCGCTTTCTGATGCCCTCGATGGCGTTGGCCGGACTGGCCCTGGGTGCCGCGCTGGCGGGCGCCTGGCGTGGCCGCGCGGCGTGGGCCGCGGTGGCGCTGCAGGCCATCGTGTGCTGGCCGCAGGCGCTCAATCTCTGGCCGCCGGATGACGCTTTTCGCCTGCGCAGTTTTCCGCTGGCCGCTGCTTTGCGCATCGAATCCCAGGCGAATTACCTGGCGCGCGAGGTTCCCGAATACCGGGTGGCGCGGATGATCGAAAAAAGCACTCCGAACGACGCGCGCATCTTCTCCTTCGGTCCGGTGGCGAACGCATACCTGCCGCGCGCCGTGACGGTGAGCTGGCAATCGGCCGAAGGCGAGCGCATGCGCGACGCTCTCTACGACGCCTTCTATCCGGGCGGACTGTTCCAACGCCGCGGCCGTTGGCCGGCAGAACCGCTGATGGGTCTCCGCTTCCGCCTGCCCGCCGCAGACGATGCCGAATGGGATGTCTCGGAGGTGGAGATCTACTCGAAGGGGAAGCGCGTTCCAACGGCCGCGGACTGGACCCTGGTTGCCCAGCCCAATCTCTGGGAGGCGCCGCTCGCCCTGGACCACAACTACGCCACCCGCTGGCGTACCTGGCGGCCGATCGAGGCCGGCATGGCGCTCGAAGTCGATTTTGAAGTCCCCGTGATCGCCGATGGCGTGGCCCTGGTGTCACGCACGCCATGTGAAGGCGTACCGCTGGAAATCTGGGTCAAGCCAACCGGCGACGACTGGCGCCTGGTGGGGAATTCCCCGCCGACCGAGGTCAGTCCCGCCGTGCCCCGGCGTCCGGACGGGATCGCGGCACTGCGGCGCGACGGCTTCGGCTACATCTTCGCTCCGGTCGAAGGCAGTGGCGAAGGCAGCATCGGCGCTGACATGCTGGCGAGCCCGCTGGCTTGGGGTCTGGAACCGGTCGCCAGAGCCGGATCGTCCGCCCTGTTCCGCGTCCGCTAGCCCGTGGCGCGGGCAGTCCTGCATGCCGTGTCGTCTCGGCATTTTCTTGGGGCGCGCAACACTCTGCCGTTGCCCGGAGCGTCGCCACGAATGGCCAGGCTGCAAGCAAAGACGGCCCTGTCGCCATGCTGAGACGGATGCCGCGCTACTCCCACCTGTACAATGAAGGGAAACCATGCGACCGCCCCCAAGCATTTTCAGCGCCGTAGTTATGGCCACCGCCTTGGTTTCCCTGGCGGCGATTCTCGGCTCGCAGCCGGCGCCGAAGGAACAGGTGGGTCCGCTCCCCCAGGGCGGCTATCTGTTGAATAGCGGATGGAAGCTTCGCCCGGCGGGAAAACAAGTGGCGCTCGATACGCTGCCCATGGCCACCGCGCTTTCGCCGGACGGCCGTTATCTGCTGGTGCTGCACTGCGGCTACCGCCCGCCCTCGATTGCCGTGCTCGACGCCGCAACCGGTGCGGTCGTCAGCACGACTCCAGTGCCCGACGCGTGGCTGGGGCTGGCCTTCGCGCCCCACAGCAACCGGGTGTATGTGGGCGGCGGCGCACGCGCGGCGGTGTTCGAGTTCGCCTTGGCCAGCGGCAAACTGGCGGCGGGGCGCACCTTCGCACTGGAAGCAGCCAGCCGCACGCCCAACGACTTTGTCGGCGACGTCGAGTTTTCGCCGGACGGCCGCCTGCTCTACGCGGCGGAGCTGAATCGCGATACGGTGGCGGTGGTCAATCCTCAATCGGGCATGGTGATCGAGCGCATCCGCACGGGGAGAAGGCCGTATCGTATCCTGTTCCATCCCGACGGCAAATCGTTCTTCGTCACCCACTGGGCCGATGGCACGCTCGGTCACTACGACGTGTCGACCGGCGGCCAGCTCGCACGAGTGCCGATTGGCGCGCATCCCACCGACATGGTGTGGCGCGCGGGCGGCAACGCGGAGGAGGTGGAGGACGAGCCCCGCTGGGCGGCGCGCATTTTCGTGGCGGCCACCAATACCAACAGCGTGTACGCGGTGGGAGTGAGCCAGGACCAAGAACTGCACGTGGTGGAGAGCATCAATGTCTCCATGACGCCGCGCCAGCCGCTCGGCATGTCGCCTTCCGGGTTGGGGCTGAGCGCCGACGGCCACCGGCTGTACGTGGCCTGCTCCGACGCGAACGCCGTCGCCGTGGTGGATCTCGCCGGCGACCGCAGCTACGTCAGAGGTTTCATCCCAGCCGGCTGGTATCCCACGGCGGCGCGCGCGCTGCCATCCGGGACGCTGGTCGTGCTCAACGGAAAAGGCGCGCGTTCGTATCCCAATCCGCACGGGCCCAATCCCGCGCGCCGGCCCGAACCGGTGCATGCCGGATTGGTTGAGGAGCAGTACGTGGCGCGCATGCAGACCGGTACGGCTTCGTGGATCGCGCCGTTTACCGGCAGCCAGCTCGAAGAGTGGACCGCGGACGCGCTGGCCGATTCGCCCTATCGCGACAGCAAGCTGGATGAGACCAGCCCCCTGCCGCACATCGACCACGTCATCTACATCGTCAAGGAAAACCGCACCTACGACCAGGTATTCGGTGACATGAAGGAGGGCAACGGCGACCCGTCGCTCGAGTTGTTCGACGAAAACTCGACGCCCAACCTGCACAAGCTGGCGCGGGAGTTCGTGCTGCTGGATAATTTCTACGTCAATGCCGACGTCAGCGCCGACGGCCACAACTGGTCGACCGCGGCCATCGCGCCGGACTATGTGGTCAAGCTCTGGCCGAACTCATATGCGAACCGCGGCAAAGAGTACGATTTCGAGGAGCAGGACCCCGCCTCGCTGCCGCCGGCCGGATACCTGTGGACCAATGCCAACCTGGCCGGGCGCAGCATCCGCAATTTCGGCTACATGGTGGACAACCGGAAGGGCGCGCCCGTTGGCGCCGAGCAGATCGCCCGGGTGCGCGACCCCGTGCTGGCCAAGGTGACCAACTGGAAGTACCCGGGGTTCGACCTGACGATTCCGGACGTCGAGCGCGCGCAGGTTTTCCTGCAGGAGTTCTCCGCGTACGAAAAGAGCGGCAATATGCCGGAGCTGATCGTGATGCGCCTCGGCAACGATCACACGTCGGGGACTAAGCCCGGCGCGACCGCTCCGCTTTCCATGGCCGCCGACAACGACTACGCGCTGGGCATGATTGTGGAGGCCGTGTCGAAATCCAAATTCTGGACCAGCACGGCGATTTTCGTGGTGGAGGACGACGCGCAGAACGGCCCCGACCACGTGGACTCCCACCGCTCGCCCGCGTTCGTCATTTCCTCTTACGTGAGGCGTCGCCGGGTGGACAGCACCATGTACAATACCGCCTCCGTGCTGCGTACCATGGAGTTTCTGCTGGGGGTGAAGCCGATGACGCATTTCGATGCCGGCGCGCGGCCGATGACGTCGGTGTTTCAACCGCTGCCGGACGCGGCTCCGTACACGGCCGAGAAGCCGCGCATCCCGCTTACCACCCGGAACCCCGCCCACGGGCCCGGGGCCGAGGCGTCGCTTCACATGGATTTCGAGGAGGCCGACAAGAACGACGACGACGAATTGAACGACGTGCTGTGGCGGGCCATTCGCCGCAGCGATCCTCCGCCGCCTGCGCGGAGCTTTTTCGGGAAATAGAACGCGCGCCGGGCACGCGCCGTTGCGCGCGGCTCCAGCGTCGCGTTCGCCGCAGGACACTCGACATGCCGCAAATTTATCTGTGCTTCCTTTGGCACATGCACCAGCCGTTTTATAAGGACCTGGCCTCGGGCGAATACAAGCTGCCCTGGACGCGCATGCACGCGCTCAAAGACTACTACGGGATGGTGCGCATCCTGGAGGAATTTCCGCGCATCCGCCAGACCTTCAACCTGGTGCCTTCGATGATGGCCCAGGTGGCCGAGTACGCCTCGGGCGCGGCCCGCGATCCCTTTTTCGAGGCCGCGATGAAGCCCGCCGAGGCGCTCACCGATCAGGACCGCGCTTTTCTGCTGCGCCATTCCTTCTATTCCGATCCGCAGCGCATGATCTATCGCTACCCCCGCTACGGCGAGCTGTTCGATTCCTGGCAGTCGCAGAAGAATGCCGGGGCGCGCGCGGTGTTCGGGCCGCAGGACTTCCGCGATCTGCAGATGTGGTCGCAACTGTCGTGGTTCGACGAGGAATTCCGGACAAACGACGAGGAAGTGCGCGATTGGCTGCGCCGCGGGCGCAACTTCACGCTCGCCGACCAGGCGCGCATGGGAGCCAAGCAGCGCGAGATCGTGTCCCAGGTGGCGCCGGAGTACCGCAAGCTGGCGGCGTCGGGCCAAATCGAAATCTCCACCACCCCTTACTATCACCCCATTCTTCCCCTCATCTGCGATTCCGCGATCGCCCAAGTTTCCCATCCCGGAGTACCCTTGCCGCCGCGTTTCCGCTATCCGGGCGATGCGCGCAAGCAGCTCGAAATGGCGCGCGAGTTCACTGCGCAAACCTTCGGCGCCGCGCCGGCGGGGCTGTGGCCATCGGAGGGTTCGGTCTCCGACGAAGCGTTCGCTATCGCCGCCGAGCTCGGCTACCGCTGGGCCGCCACCGATAGCGGAGTGCTCAACCGCACGCTGGGGCGCGGCGTGGGCGTGGACGGACTTTACCGGCCCTATCGCTGGCAGCAGGGTGAGCGTTCCCTGGACGTGATTTTCCGCGACCATTACCTGAGCGATTTGATTGGTTTCGTCTACTCGAAAATGGACGCCGCCGCGGCGGCCGGCGATTTTCTCAAGCGCATCCGCGACAACTGCTCCCGCATTCTGGGCGCCGGCCACGACGCGTTGGTCCCCATTATTCTCGATGGCGAAAACGCCTGGGAGTATTACGACCAAAACGGGCGCCCCTTTCTACGGGAGCTCTACCGCCGCATCCAGGACGACGCGAGCCTGAGCGCGGTGACCGTCAGCGAAGGGATCGGGCGCCTGGCGCCGGAGCCGCTCGCCGGCATCTTCCCCGGCTCCTGGATCAACGCCAATTTCGACGTATGGATCGGCGCCGAAGAGGACAACCATGCGTGGGCGCAACTGCTGCGCGCCCGCGAGACCTTCGATTCCGCCCCTGTCGTGAATGGCGACAAACGGCAAATGGCCTATGAAGAGCTGCTCATCGCCGAGGGCAGCGACTGGTGCTGGTGGTACGGACCGGAGCACGATTCCGCTAACCGCCCGGAGTTCGACCAGCTCTATCGCAGCCACCTCGCCAACGTCTACCGCTTCCTCAACCTGATGCCGCCCGAAGAGCTTTCGCGTCCCATCCTCCGCTTGGCGCTGCCCGCCGTGCTGGTGCCGCCGTCGGGGCCGATCCGGCCGGTGATCGATGGCGAGGTCACCTCCTATTTCGAATGGATGGGCGCCGGCGTTTACCACGTCGATGAGCGGAGCGGCTCCATGCACGGCAAGAAGTTCCTGGTGAAGGAAGTGTACTTCGGTTCCGACGGCCAGAGCTTTTTCCTGCGCGTCGACGTGAACCCGGGTTACGAAAAGGAACTGGGCGGCATGGAAGCGCGCTTCACCGGCCAGACGCTGGATGGCGCGCACACCAGCCAGGTCACCATCGGCTTCGCTTACGGCGCCGTCAAGCCAGTGGAAGTGAAGATGGCCGCTCCGGCCGAGGGCGCGATCGAATGCGCGTTTGCCCGCGTGCTGGAAGTGCGGATCTCACTGGCGGCGCTGGGGATCGCCGCAGGCCAGGGATTGCGCTTTCAATCCTCTCTGTGGGAAGGCGGTCTCCCCGTCGACGCCATTCCGCATCAGGGTTGGCTGGAGATGAAAAGCACCGACCCGGACCGGTTCGACGACTGACTCGGCCGCGCGCCGGTTCACCCGAGGGAAGCCAGCGCCAGCGGAACCGCCGAAGCCTTGCCGCCGGCCCACTCGAGAAACAGCCGCATGCCCTGGTAGTCGCTGGGCCCAAGCTGGTGGACGATGTGGCGGGTGAGATACTGCCGCACCATCTCCGGCGCGAAGCCGCGGCGCGCCGCTTCCGCTGCGACAATTTCGTCCATGTGCTCCAGCCCATAGCGGCAGGAGTCGCGAAATGCCTGGGCTACGAATGCATTCGCCACGCCCTTGCGCGCGGCCCACACCGCGAATACCATCGGGTAGCCCGTCATCTCGACCCAGTCTTCGCCCAGGTCTCTCACTTCGTACGGCGGATGGGCTGGGTCGATGCGCAAGGCGGGATCGCCTATGATGAGCGCGGCGTCGGCGGCGCCGAGCATCGCATTGAGATCCGGCGCGTGCGGCAATACTTGCGGCCGCGCGCCGTACTTGTGGTCGAGGACAATGCGGGCCAGCTCCACCGAGGTGCGCGAGCTCGAGTCCGCGGCCAGCGTGCGCACTTCGCCCAGCGGCTTGGCCGACACCAGCAGAATGCTGCGCACTGGGCCATGGCAGGCGATTCCCGCGCCGGGGAGAATCTCCAGCTCCTGGCGCGTGAGCTCGAACGAAGGCACGATGCCGATGTCCGCCGCTCCCGATTCGAGCGCGTCGGCGCACCCGGAAGGCAGGCGGAACTCCAGCTCGAACATCCCCATCTGCGGCCCGTGCAGCATGCCCCAGACGAGAGGAGAAGTGTTGAGGAAACTGACCGCGCAAACCCGCGGCTTACTGGAATTCGGGAGGCTCAATCTTCGAGTGTACCGTAGCGCCATGCGCCGGGGCGCTGCCGGGCCGGCCCACTCCTGCCGGACGGATTATGCATTTTTCATCGAAAGTTCCGGGTCGCACCCGTAACCTGGCTGGGTTTGCGCTAATCTATCAGATCGGAAGGCTTCGCGGGCATCCACGCGATGCTCGATGCGGAACTGGGAGGTGCCTATGTTGCTGAAACCGATCGCCGTCATTCTTCTCGTGTTCGGCCTGCTGGCCAGCTTCCGGACGCTGCCGGCTCAGGAGCCGGTGGCGCCGCCGCCGGACCAGACGCTGACGGCGGATCAACTGCAGAATCTGGTGGCGCCTATCGCGCTGTACCCGGATCCGCTGCTCGGCCAGATACTGGCGGCCTCCACCTATCCGCTCGAAGTGGTCGAAGCCTGGCAGTGGCTGCAAAAGAATCCCGGCCTCACCGGCGCCGTGCTCACTTCCGCCGTCCAGCAGCAGAACTGGGACCCCAGCGTGCAAGCGCTGGTCGTGTTTCCCGACGTGTTGAAGCAGCTCAACGCCGATGTCAACTGGACCACCAACCTGGGCAACGCTTTTCTGGCGCAACAGCAGGATGTGATGGACGCGGTACAGGCCCTGCGGCAGAAGGCTCAGCAGGCCGGCAAGCTGGCTTCCACGCCGCAGGAGCAGGTGTCCGGCGATCAGGGCGCGATCGATATCAACCCGGTGGATCCGGACGTCATGTACGTGCCCGAATACAACCCGGTTTGGATCTGGGGGCCGGCGCTGTACTATCCCTATCCCGGCTGGTATTGGCCGCCGGATTCCATTATGGTGGGCGGGTTGTGGTTTGGATTCTACCCGCCGGTTTCGATGGGCTTCTACTTCGGCTATGGCTGGACCGGTTGGGGCGGCTGGGGCTGGCGCCCCGCCTGGGGAACCCACACCGTGATCGTAAACAACGCGTTTATTCATCGCTATAACTTCAACGAAACCAGAGGCGTGAGCCTGCATGGCACTACGGTTTGGGCGCATGACCCGGTGCACAGGATGGGCGTACCTTATGCCAATGCGGCGCTGCGCACCGAGTACCGGGCGAGCGTGAGGAGCAACCTGGCCGCGCCGGCCGGGCGTGCCTCGGGCGAGCCCACCGAGCGGATGGGCGACCGCACCGTGCCGCAGAACGCTCCGGCCGCGAACCGCAGCGCGTTCAGCGGCTATGAAAACGGCCGCGCCGCGCAACAGCACAGCGACCACGGCTATTCCAGCCTCGGCCCGGCACGCAGCCAGCCGGCGCCGCGGGCCGCGCCGGAGCGTCCGGCCGCCAGATCATCCGCGCCGGCTTCGGACAGACGCCGTTAGGGGGAGCGAGACCCGCCATGCGAACATTCACGTTTACCGCCATCGTCTTGGCCGCCTGCGTTTCGATTCAGGCTGCTCCGCCAGCCGGCCAGCGCACCTTCGCCACCCCGCAGGAGGCCGCACACGCGCTGGCCGATGCGGCGGAAGCCAATGACACGGCCGCGCTGCTCAAGATCCTGGGGCCCGACGGCAAGGATATCGTCTCCTCGGGCGATGCCAACGACGACAAGGCCGGCCGCGCCCAGTTTGCCCGCCTGGCAGCGGAGAAACTGCAAATCCGGCAGGATGAAGCCGACCGCAACACGATCCTCGCCGGCAACCAGGAGTGGCCCTTCCCCGTGCCGCTGGTCCGCAAAGACGGTGTGTGGCGCTTCGATTCCGCGGCCGGCCGCGTCGAGGTGCTGGCGCGCCGCATCGGGCGCCATGAGCTGAACGCCATCGAGGTCTGCCGCGGCTACGTGGAAGCGCAGATGGAATACGCGACCCGTCACCACGAAGGCAACGGCGCGATGCAATACGCGCAGAAGATCGTCAGCTCGCCGGGCAAGCCGGACGGTTTGTACTCGGAGGGCAATCCCGATAACCTGGTTCCCAAGTCCTTTGCAGAGGCGGCTGCTGCCATGTTCGCCGAAGGCAGGAAGCCGGTCCCGTATCACGGTTACTACTTCCACATCCTGAAATCGCAAGGGCCGGACGCCGAGGGCGGCGCCGCGAACTACGTCGTAAAGGGACAGATGATCGGCGGTTTCGCGCTGGCGGCCTTCCCGGCCGAGTACGGCGTCTCCGGCATCCAGACATTCATCGTCAACCAGCGCGGCATCGTCTACAGCAAGGACCTGGGGCCGAACACCATGACGCTGGCGCGGCAGATGACCGTCTTCAATCCCGATAAGACCTGGAAACCCGCCCACTTGGAATAGCTGGGGCATCCTTGAGGTTGCCCGCTATTTTCCCGACTTTTTCACAAACCGGTTCAGGTTGCTCGCCGGGTATTCTGAGGGCAAGCTAAAGCAGGCCATCCCCATAAGAAAATCCGATTCCCGGAATAGAAACTTCTGTTTTGGTGAACCTCGCGACCGTAGGGGAGAATCAAGGGAGTGCCGTGTGTGCACTGCTCCTAGATATGAGACGATTAACCCCGTTGTTCCTGTTTGCCTCCGTCTTCGCGCCTGGTTTGCTGGCGCAAGGCGCTTCGGACCTGAACGCCCGAATCTCCGCTGTTGAAGCCGCCGCCCAATCCGCGCAGAGCGCCGGCGATAACGCCTGGATGCTGACGAGCGCAGCGCTGGTACTGCTGATGACCGGTCCGGGCCTTGCCTTGTTTTACGGCGGCCTGGTCCGCCGGAAGAACGTACTGGGCACGATGATGCAAAGCTTTATCCTGATGGCCGTGGTGACCGTCATCTGGGCCGTGGTTGGTTACAGCCTGGCCTTCGGCGGCAGCGGTCCCTTTGTGGGGGATCTGCGCTTTGCCCTGCTGCACAACGTCGGCGCCGCGCCCAACCCGGATTACGCGCCCACCATCCCGCACCAAACCTTAATGATCTACCAGTTGATGTTCGCGATCATCACGCCGGCGCTGATTTGCGGGGCGTACGCCGAGCGCATGAAGTTCAGCGCCATGCTGCTCTTCACCACGCTCTGGTCGCTGATCGTTTACTTCCCCATGGCGCACATGGTATGGGGCAAGGGCGGGCTGCTCAACGCCTTTCTCGGCGGCAAGTTTCCGTGCTTCGATTTCGCCGGCGGCACGGTGGTACACATCACCTCCGGCGTTTCCGCGCTGATTTGCGCGCTCTACCTGGGCAAGCGCCTCGATTTCCCCAGTCCCGAGATGAAGCCCCACAGCATGGTGATTAGCTGCATCGGCGCCTGCCTGCTCTGGGTCGGCTGGTTCGGGTTTAACGCCGGCAGCGCGCTGGCGGCGTCCAGCCTGGCCACCAGCGCCTTCGTGGCCACCCATTTCGGCGCTTCGGCCGCCGCGCTCTCCTGGATGTTCGCGGAGTGGATACACTCCGGCAAGCCGAGCGTGCTGGGCGGCATCTCCGGCGCGGTGGCGGGACTGGTGGCCATCACGCCGGCTTCCGGTTTCGTCCAGCCGTTTCCCGCGCTGCTCATCGGTTTCGCGGCCGGGGTGGTCTGCTACTTCATGGTGGTCAAGGTGAAGAACTGGTTCGGCTACGACGATGCCCTGGACGCCTTCGGCGTGCATGGTATCGGCGGCACGCTGGGCGCGACATTGACCGGCGTTTTCGCCACCAGCGCCATCAACAGCGGCCTCAAGGACGCCTCTGGCCACGTCCTGCCGCTCGGGTGGGTGGATGGCAAGGCCTCGCAGGTGCTCAACCAGATGATAGGATGCGGTATAGCGTGGGCCCTCGCCATCGTAGGTACGCTTGTGATCTTGAAGGTCTGCGACCTTTTGGTCGGCTTGCGCGTGACGCCGGAGCAGGAGAGGGAAGGTTTGGACGTTTCCCAGCACGGTGAAGAAGGGTATATCTTCGAATCGTAAAGTCCTAGGAGACTAATTCCATGAAGAAGATCGAAGCGATTATCCAGCCGTTCAAGCTCGACGAAGTGAAAGAAGCGCTGAAGGCCATCGGTATCGATGGCATGACGATTACCGACGTGCGCGGTCATGGCCGCCAGAAAGGCCACCGCGAAGTGTACCGCGGCCAGGAGTACAATGTGGACCTCCTGCCCAAGGTGAAACTGGAAATGGTTGTCCCGTCGGCCCGCTACGAGGAAGTGCTGAAGACACTGACCGCTGCCGCGCGCAGCGGCAAGATCGGCGACGGCAAGATTTTCGTCTTCGACGTCGCCGAAGCGGTGCGCATCCGCAACGACGATCGTGGGGAAACCGCTCTCTAGCCTCGCGCCCAGTCCCGCGCCGCCGGTGCTTCTCGACACCGGCGACGCGGGCACCGCTTTGGCCGAACGTTCGGCCCACGTCGATCGGGTGGTTTCGGCCGCGGCGGCGCAGATCCTGTTTCCCGCGTTTCCCGGCGATGGCCCGGCGCTGGTGGCCGTGGGCGGCTACGGGCGCCGCCAGATGTTCCCCTATTCCGACGTGGACCTGCTGCTGCTGTTCCGCTCCACCGCGCAGGCCACCGAGCGCAAGGACGCCATCTCCGCTTTCCTGCAGCAGCTTTGGGACGCCGGCCTGCGCATGAGCCATTCCGTGCGCACGCCCGAGGAGTGCACCGAGGTCTACGACCAGAACACCGAGCTCAACATTTCCCTGCTCGACCAGCGTTACCTGGCCGGCGACCGCGCGCTCTACGCGGCGCTGGCCGCCAGGCTGCCGCGCTTCGTGCTGGCCAATCGCGACGCACTGGCGCGCAACCTGGCGCGCCTCACGCGCGAACGCCACGCCAAGTACCGCGACACCATCCATCACCTGGAGCCCAACGTCAAGGAAACCCCCGGCGGTCTGCGCGATTTTCAACTGGTGTGCTGGCTGGAGCAACTGCGCAACACCGGAAGCCAGCGGCTGGGCGTGGCCGCGCCCTCCGCGGAGCTGGAGCAGGCCTTCCGCCATCTGGCGCGCCTGCGCATGTACTTGCACTACACAAGCGGACGCGACAATAATACGCTGAGCTTCGAGGCGCAGGACGCGATCGCCGAACAAGCCGGCGCCGCCGACACGGCTGCGTGGATGCGGGAATACTTCCGCCACGCCCGCGCCATCCATCGCGCCGCCATTCGCCAGCTCGAGATCGCCGAGGCGCAGAATAGCGGGCTCTTCGCCTCCTTCCGCGACTGGCGGTCGCGCCTCGGGAACGCCGAATTCAGCGTCCACCGCGAGCGCGTCCACGTGCGCGAATCTTCGTCGCTCGACGCCGATCCGGGCGTGGTGCTGCGTCTTTTCGAATTCGTCGCCCGCCACGGCATGCGGCCTTCCGCCGAAGCCGAACAGCAGATCGCCGCGCGCCTGCCGCGCCTGCGCGAACACTTCGCGCGGCAGCCCGCGTGGCGCGCCCTGGAGCCCATCCTATCGCTCGCGCACGCGCCGCTCGCCGTTCGCTGGATGCACGAAACCGGCGTCCTCACCGCCCTGTTTCCCGAGTTATCGGCCATGGAATGCCTGGTGATTCGCGATTTTTACCATCGCTACACGGTGGACGAGCACACCCTCGTCGCCATGCAGAACGTCTGGAACATTCAGGAGCCGTACAGGGACCTTCGCTCGGAAGTGAAACAGCCGGCCCTGCTGCTGTTCGCGCTGCTGTTCCACGATGCGGGCAAGGGCTCGCCCCACGAAGGCCACGTGGATGCCTCGCTGCGGCTGGTCCGCGCAGCGGCCCACCGCATCGGCGTGCCCGACCAGGATCGCGAGACGGTACTGTTTCTGATTGAACGCCACCTGGAGCTTTCCGCCACCATGCACTCGCGCGACGTTTTCGACCCGGCCACCATCGCCGCCGTCACGCGCATGGTCGAGACCGTCGAGCGCCTCAAGCTGCTCACCCTGCTCACCTATGGCGATATCAGCGCGGTCAATCCCACCGCCATGACGCCGTGGCGCTCCGACCATTTGTGGCAACTGTACCTGGCGGTTTATAACGACCTCACGCGGTCGCTCCAGACCGACCGCATCGAGCCCGCGCCCACCGGCTCGCCGGAGCGCATCGCGTTTCTCGCCGGATTTCCCACCCGCTACCTGCGCACCCACACCGAAGCCGAGATCGACGAGCACATGGCGCTCGCTTCGCGCAGCCGCGCGGCCGGGGTTGCCGTGGATATTCGCAAGCTCGATTCAGCCTGGCAGTTGACGCTGGTCACCACCGACCGTCCCGGATTGTTCGCCGGCGTGGCCGGAACGCTGTCCAGCTTCGGCATGAACATCGTGCGCGCCGAGGCTTTTTCCAACCGCCGCGGCGCCATTCTCGATACCTTCACCTTCGAAGATCCCCTCCACACGCTGGATCTGAACGCGAGTGAAGTGGAGCGGCTCGCCTCCGTGGTGGAGCGCGTGCTGGCCGGGAAAGCGGACGTCCGCCAGTTGCTGTGCAACCGGCCCAAGGCATCCCCGCCCACCCGCAGGGCCGCCATCGAGGGCCGCGTCTCCTTCAACTCCGAAGCCAGCCAGACCGCCACGCTGGTCGAAATCGTGGCGCAGGACCGTCCCGGCTTGCTGTATGACTTGGCATCCGCGCTATCCGCCATCGGCGCCAATATCGAAGTCGTTCTCATCGACACCGAAGCGCACAAAGCCATCGACGTGTTCTACGTCACTTCGCAAGGCGGCAAGCTCACCGCCGCACAGCAAGACGTCCTGGGTGAAAACCTGCGCCGCGCCTGCGCACCGGCATAACTCTACGCGCAGCGATTTTGGATGCGGCTAACGGAAGCCGACGACGGGATGCGGAGTATAGGGCTCCTCGAGAGAAGCAATCTCTTCGGGCGTAAGACGCAGCGAGACAGCGGCGGCGGCGTCCGAAAGATGGTGCGGCTTCGTAGCGCCGACAATTGGCGACGTAATCGCCGGTTTGCCGAGCATCCAGGCAAGCGCCACCTGAGCGCGGGAGACATGGCGCTGCTCTGAGATCCGTCCCACGCGGTCGACTATTGCGCGGTCGATTTCTTCCGTCTGCGAGTACAGAATTTTCCCGAACTGGTCGGTTTCATAGCGCTTGGTGCTTTCGGTTTGCCAGGGGCGGGCCAGACGGCCACGTGCCAGGGGACTCCAGGGAATGATGCCGATGCCTTCGGACTGGCAAAGCGGAATCATCTCGCGCTCTTCTTCCCGATACAGCAGGTTGTAGTGATTCTGCATGGAGACAAATCGGGTCCAGCCATGCAGTCGAGCGAGATAGAGCGCCTTGGTGAATTGCCAGGCGTGCATGGATGAGGCCCCGATATAACGGACCTTGCCCGATTTCACCACGTCGTGCAAGGCCTCGAGAGTTTCCTCGATCGGCGTTTCGTAATCCCAGCGATGAATCTGGTAGAGGTCCACATAGCCGGTCCGCAGACGGCGTAGGCTCTCGTCGAGTTCGAAAAAGATGGACTTCCGCGACAGGCCACGGCCATTGGGCTCGTCGCGCATGACGCCGTGGAGCTTGGTGGCGATGACGACGGCTTCGCGGCGGGTGTTGGCCTTGAGGAATCGCCCGAGAACGTTTTCGCTCTCGCCGCGCGAATAAACATTGGCCGTGTCGAAAAAATTGATCCCCAGTTCGAGGGCTTGGCGCAGGAAGGGCTGGCTTTCCTCTTCGCTAAGGGCCCAGGCGTGGCTGCCGGGTTTGAGTTCGCCCGTGGCAGCCGCTCCATAGGTCATGCAGCCGAGACAGATGCGAGATACTTTGAGGCCGGTCTCACCGAGATTGACGTACTCCACTAAGATCTCTCCCCTGAAAATCCTAGCACGGCTGGGTTGCGTAGTTACGGCCAGTTGTAAGTCGCCAGCAAACTCCCATCCGCCCCCACCAGAAGCAGCGCGGCCCGGCCCGCGTCCAACTTGCCGCGGAAGGTCTTGCCGCTGGCGCCGTCGCGGAAGGTCACTTCCTGGCCGGGCGCTTCTGAAGTGAGCACGTAGAGCGTGGCCTGCGGATACCGCGTGGGGCAGATCAGAATACCGGGATCCGCAACGGTGGTGGAGTAGGTGGGCGCGACCCCGGCCATCTTCAAAGCATACCGGTACACGTCGCCGATGGCCTGCACATTATCGTTGAGCTCCAGCGGCAGCGCGGAGAAGAGGATTCTGCCCTTGCCCAGCGGCTTTTCCGCCCAAGTGCCGCCATCGGGCAGAACAGCGCGGTCGAGGAACGTCGTCTTGTCTTCGCCGAAGGTCAGGCGCGCCTGGTGGTCCGGCCACTGCAACAGCGTCTCCCGCAGCGTCAGCGGTCCCGGCTGGAAGGGGAGGCCGATCGCGTCCTGGCGGCCGGCCGGATGAAAGGAAGGATCGCCATCGAACGCGCCCGAGACCAGCAGGGTGGCGCCGGCTTCCACCTTGCCGCGGATCGCTTCCCAGGATTCGCGGGTGAGGCCGCGCGGCGCAGGCAGGATGATCAGCTTGGGATTGCCGAGCAGCTCGATCTGGTACTCGCCCACGGCATAGGCTTCCGCTCGCGCATATTGATAGAGCGCGCGGACGCACTTCTGCTGGGCTTCGAGCGCGTTGGCGTTCAGCACCGAAAGTTGCAGCGATTGCGGCAGCACGATCGCCACCTGCGGTTGCACCAGTCCGCTGGCCCACGGCGCGGCTTTTTCCGCAAATTGCCCCATCTCGCCCATCATGGCTTGCCACAGCTTGGCCGACCCGTCGCTACGCTTCATCCCGAAATCGACTTCGCGCGCCCAGTCCCATTGCACTGCGCCACTGTTGGCCGCCGCAAAGCCGAGCGCCCACTTGCGCTCCAGAAGCGGGAACCCGGTCAGCTCGTCGTAACGCCACGATCCGTCGGTGGACCACACCGGCTGGTAGCCGGTTTCCCCCACGATGTTCGGTACGCCGGGCCGCTTGGCCGCCACCGAATCCCACAGCAGCGCGTCGTCGCGCCAGTAGGTGTGGTTGGTGGTAAACGAGACTCCGCCCGAGGCGTAGAACTGATTGAGCACGCGGTCGGTGACACCGCCCTCGTCCTGCCCGACATTCACTAGTTGGTTGCTGCCCGTGCCGTGGATGGCCGTGACCATGGTTCGCACCCACTGGGTGAACGAGTCCTGCGCGAATAAGTTGTAATCGAGCGCGCGCACCTCCCGCGCGTTGCGGTAGCGGCTGAAGGCAAGCTCGGCCTGCGCCGGAAGAGGGACGGCGTCAAAGCTCCGCAACTGTTCGGGCGTGACGGCCCAGGCTGATGCCAGTGCGGCCAAGCTGCCGTATTTCCGGGCCAGCCATGTCCGCCATGCCGCCAGCTCCACCGGGTCGCCGTTGGGAGTGTTGCCTTTCCACAGCCGGTCCGGATTGGAGAAGCTCGGTTCGTTGATCAGGTCCCAGCAGAGCCACCCAACATTCTTAAACCGCTCGACCACCGAGAGCACATAGTTCAGCTCGGCGCGAATGGCGGCGGGATCGAGATAAGGATTCGGTCCGGGAGCAGGCGGCGCTGCGCTGGCTGCCGCTGGCTCCGCCGTTGGAGGGGCGCCGCAGCCGCGATCCGGCGGTGGTTTGGTCAGTCCCATTCCCGGCCGCGGCATAAATGCGTAGAAGGTAAAGTTGACAACGATGTTGTGACGCCGCGCGCAAAGAAGATAAGCCTCAAAATTTCGCAGGAACCGCTCCGTCGCCGCTCCGGTATCGGGATCGAGAAACGCGAGGTACGACATCCACACGCCGGTGCGGACGAAATTCACGCCGTGGCGCGCCATTTCGGCGAAGTCTTTTTCCCAGATCCACGCGTTGCGCGGGCCGGCAAAATCCCAGCCGTCTTCCTCGGTGGTGAAGTAGTTCGTGCCCACCGCGAAGAACGGCTTGCCGTCGCGGGTGAGGAAGTCGCCGCCAACGCCCAGCACCGGGCCCGAAGTGAGCAGAGACTGGTCTTCCACCCAAAACCCATTTTGATAAAACTCGCGCGGCCGGCCGCCTTCTTCATACACGCCGCGCACGGTGAAGAAACCGTGCGTTTGCGGCGGGAGATCGGCGCGCATCTCCTGGCCCGCGCCCACCGCCACGCGCTGGGTTCGCAGCACCTGGTCGCCGGAGAGCATTTCGATCTTCACTGCGCCGCCGAGTGGCGTGCCCAGCCGCTCGCGCTGCGCGTTGCGCAAATGCACGATCACTTGCGGAGTCTCGCTGGGCCTCACGGCCGAGAACGCCAGTTCGAGCGAAAACTCGGTTGCGCCCTGGCGCGCGTAATCGGCGGATTGGCGAATCAGGCTGACGCCGTCCGCGGAGCCCCAATAGCCGGGCTCCGGTTCAAAGTCGAGCATCACCATGCGGCCGCCCGCCATTGTCGCGGCTCCGCCCCGACCGCCTCCTCCGCAGCCGGGGCCGGCGGGCGCGCGGTGGTCGACTACAATCACCGGTGCCGCCACTTCCTCGCCATCCGCATTGACCATGTATCCGAGGCCGTTCAGCCGGCCCTCCACGGCGAAGAAACGGCGCGCGCGTACCTCGAGCGCGGGCAGGAACGAATAACCGGCGCTCCAGGCGAACCGCGCCCCTTGTGGATAGGGCACTTCGTAAGTGTGTTGCAGATTCAGGTCGCGCGCGTAGGTGTCCTGCGGACGTCCCTCGGCGAACTTGCCATCCATCCGCGTGACCGGTTCCCGCAGCGGTTGTCCTCCCAGCACCAGCAGGTTTCCGCCGTTCCGCAGGTAGGTCATAATCGCGCTCCAGGCATCGGCCGGCGCGGCCGACCCATAGGGAAGAACCAGCAGATCCGCGCCCGCCAGCGACGCCGGGTCCTGGAGCTGGTCGAGATCGGAGAATACCGGCTCCATGCCTTCAAACGCCTTGGCGAGCGTTTCGCGGGCCACCGGCTGGCTGGCAACGGTTGGAAAGCCCGGTTGCCAGAAGACCACCACCTTTGCCGCGGCCGGAAAAGTGGAGAGAGCTACCAGAGTGAATCGAGCGATGAGACTTCGCCTCGCTCGATGGAAAGAGAAGAATGTGCGGATCACGTCCTCCGTTATATCCGAACGCGCAGCCAGAAGCCACCCGCCGAGATCGAGGAATGGAGTAATAGTCTCAGAGCAAATCGACGATGGATTCGATGGCGATCGGCCGCACATGTGCGACCCCGGAGAGAATGCCGTGAAGTGTTCCGGTCTTCAGCGGGTTGTGCAGAGGGATCGTGATCGTGTGGACCGGCGGCCCAGTGTGCCGCAGCCTGACGTGGCTGCCTTTTTGACGGATCACCCCATAGCCGAAGCGCTCCAGTGCGAGAATTACGCGGTCAGCGGAAACGCCGCGCGGCAGTTTCATGCGGCTTCGACTGGGATCAGTTCGTCCTTCACATAGTGCAACTGCACTAACCGGGGATGCACAGGCGCGTCTTCGAAGTGGACCGAAACTGCTTCCAGTACATTGGCGCGGAGCTCTTCCCAGGTCTCCGCTTCGGTGAAGATCGCGCACCCAAGCGCCTGTGCGCAATAGCCGCCTTCCTCAGCGTCGCGAACTTCGAAGATCAGCTCCATGCCCTTAGAATAGCCGAGGCCGAGATGGGTTGGCGCGCCGGTAAGTATTGGCCTGCTCGTCCCGCGCAGCGTTAGAATTGGGCTGGCAGAAGATTGCAAACCAGATTCAATGAGCCAGAACCAGTTTCCGGACGGATGGGATGAGGGCAAAGTGCAACGCGTGCTCGCTCATTACGGGACACAGAGCGAAGATGAGGCCCTAGCGGAGGACGAGGCGGGCGTCGAGTCTTCTGAGACCGTCATGAACGTGCCTCACGACCTCGTCTCCAAAGTTCGTGAGCTGATCGCGAAGCGCCAGGGCTAGCGGAAAAGTCCGGATCCGCCGATGTTGGGCTCTTGCAGGCAAGGCCGCGCGATAATGATCCTATGGATACGCCAAAGTTGCTGCAGGGCGAGGGACAGGCCCGTCCTGGTAACGCTCCGGCCCTTAATGTGCGCTATCGAGTTGCCGTGCACCACAGGGGCCAGCCGCCAAAGGTGACCAAGATCGAGGCCAGCATAACGGGCCCGCCCGGGGCTGTTAATGCCCTCGCTGGCGCGACTGCGACGCTCCGCCTAAAGGATGGGCAAGAGCTTGATGGCTTCTGCAATCCAGACGGCCGATTCTCCCTGTCAGATTACGGAAACGCAATCCGCGGAGACCTGATCTAAGGTGCGCTTCCAGTGACGCGCGCGTCGCAGCCCAGAAGCTCGCAGCGCGGAACCAAGGCCACCCAGCCTTGAAATAAGGCGGGGAACCGGGCCTATCACGCCTCCTCCGCTGGTTGTGCGGGGCTGGACTCCTAGTCGTCTTTCCAGCATCTTTGCTGAATAAGTTCATTCGTCCATGCGATCAGGAGGCATAGCGCACGCCTTTCAACGCCCCACTTGCGGCGCTCCCTCCCCGCGTTCGCCGTATATATGTCAGCGAGGGCCGACTGGTATTCACCGGCTAGGTCTCCAACCAGCAAGCCCAGATCCGCATCTTCGACGTTATCCCGAAGCCATGGCACAATATCGCCTGCCTCGATGTGCCGACTGGTATTCACCGGCTAGGTCTCCAACCAGCAAGCCCAGATCCGCATCTTCGACGTTATCCCGAAGCCATGGCACAATATCGCCTGCCTCGATGTGCCGACTGGCCTCCTGCATCGGGATGTCATCGTACTTTCCTGTGTCAAGAGCCGCGTTAAGCTCGAGAGCAATGTAGGTAAGATTAGTCAACCTCATTGTCCATAGCTCCGTCCACTCCATCATTACACGACGATGGACACACCAACGTGCCCCTACGGCTCAACGCGGTCCAGTAATGTGGTCCAGTAACAGCGAATTCACGCCCGCGCCACGCCCCTTCCTCTTACCCCTTCCCCGGCCGCACGATCAACATCGGGATATCCAGTTTGTGGCGCACGGGACTGATGGTGGTGCCGAAGATCACGTCTTTCAGGCCCCCGTGGCCGTGGGCGCCCATGATTAAGAGGTCGGGGCGTATCTCCCGCGCGAAGCGCACGATCTCTTTGCGCGGCGAAGTCGAATTCCGAATCGTCGTCTCGACCGCAATTCCCTGGCCTTGCAGAGATCGCGCGATGCGGTCGAGATACGCCTGGCCGGCTTCCACCTCGGCGGTGGATGACTCGCCGCCGTAAATCTGGCTGGTGACTCCTTCTTCCACGTGCAGCAGATAGAGCCTGGCGCCGTAGAGTTTGGCCATCGCGGCGGCGTGGCCGATGGCCAGCAGGTCGAGGCTCGTGTGGTCCAGTGGGACCAGGATGCGGTGGTATACCGGAGCGTTGGCGGCGGCCGCGGCGCCTTCGGTGGCGGGGAACTCGAGCGCGGCGCGCCCGCGCTTGCGGCCGCTGATGAGCGGCTCGAACGTCACCCAGAGCAGCAGAAACGCCAGCGCGGCGGAGACCGAGATGGCGACCACCCCGACCAGGCCGCGCCAGGCTCCGGCGCCGGCCAGCCAGCTCTCAATCGAATCGTAGGCCAGCCAGGTGTTGAGACCGATCACCACGGCGGCCGTGATCCACGCCAGCCAGCGCACCCACGCGGCATTGGCGAACGAGCCCATGCGGGCGCGGTCGCTGGTGAAGTGAATCAGCGGGACGATGGCGAACGGCAACTGCATACTCAAAATCGCCTGGCTCAACAGTAGCAGCCCGAGGGTGGCTTTGTCTCCCGCGAAATAAATGGTGAGCGCGGCCGGAACCACGGCCAGCATCCGCGTAATCAGGCGGCGCAGCCAGGGCCGCACGCGAATGTTCAGGAAGCCCTCCATCACCACCTGGCCCGCCATGGTTCCGGTGAGGGTGGAAGACTGGCCGGAGCACAGCAGCGCGACCGCGAACAACACGCCTGCCATGCTGACGCCCAGCAGCGGAACCAGCAGCACATGCGCCTGCTGAATCTCGGTGACGATAATGCCGCGCTTGAAGAACACCGCCGCCGCCAGCACCAGGATGGCGCAGTTGACGAACATGGCGCCGTTCAGCGCCACCACCGAATCGATCAGGTTGAAGCGGCAGGCCATGCGTTTGGCGGGTTCGGAGCGGCCGATGTTGCGCGTCTGCACCAGGGCCGAGTGCAGATACATGTTGTGCGGCATCACGGTGGCGCCGAGGATGGTGACCGCCAGGTAGAGGCTGCTGCGGTTGAGACGCGGCGCCAGCCCGGCGAACAACTCGCGGGCCGCCGGATGGGCCCAGAAAACCTCGATGCAGAAGCAGACCGCCATCACCGTGATCAGGGATAGGATGAAGGCTTCGATGGCGCGAATGCCGAAGCTTTGAAACCAGAGCAGCAGCAGCGTGTCGGCGGCGGTCAGAATCACGCCGATCAGCAGCGGGATGTGGAACAGCAGGTTGAGCGCGATCGCGGCGCCCAGCACTTCAGCCAGGTCGCAGGCTGCGATGGCAATTTCCGACAGCACCCACAGCGCGAAACTCAAGGAGCGTGGATAAGTTTCCCGGCAGGCCTGCGCCAGGTCGCGCCCGTGGACGATGCCCAGCCGCGCGCTCAGCGTCTGCAGCAGGATGGCCATGGCGTTGGACATGACCAGCACCCACAGCAGGCGGTAACCGAAGCGCGCGCCGCCTTCCAGATCGGTGGCCCAGTTGCCCGGGTCCATGTAGCCGACGCTCACCAGGTAAGCCGGCCCGGCGAACGCGAACATGCGGCGCCAGAAAGAGAGCTGGGAGATATCGACGCTGGAATGCACGTCGGCGAGCGACAGTGATTGTCCGGCGCCTGCCATGGGAACTGTTCCCAGTTAAGCAGGCGGGCCGGGTTGCGTCAATGGGCCGCGTCAATGCCGGGGCGCCCTATTCGGCGCGGCCACCTTCGAGCCCGAACAGCGGGCGGTATT
This sequence comes from Bryobacteraceae bacterium, assembly GCA_049511495.1. GTDB lineage: Bacteria > Acidobacteriota > Terriglobia > Bryobacterales > Bryobacteraceae > Bog-375. Next base: position 61,173 of record JBEKXZ010000013.1, read on the forward strand.
TGTCCGGCATGCGCGTGCGCTCCATGTTGCGGTTGACGAAGAGGTGCCGCGTGGAGCCGGTGGCGAGCACGGTTTCCGCTTCGGCGAGCCGCATTTCGTAGGCGAAAGTGACCACGCGCTCGTTGGCCTCCGCGATCCAGGTCTTGACGATCACCTCGTCGTCGAAGCGAGCCGGAGCGCGGTACCGGCATTGCGCCTCGGCCACCGCCAGCGCCACGCCGTCCGAGTTTTCCATGTCGCGGTAACTGAAACCGCATGCCTTGCATAACTCAACGCGTCCTACCTCCATCCAGACCAGGTAATTGGCGTAGTAAACCACCCCCATTTTGTCGGTTTCGGCGTAGCGAACGCGCAGGCGGGTCTCGGAGGTCGGTGTCATGCAAGAAACTGCGATTGTAACCCGGCGCAACGGATAGGCGTCCGGAACCGTCTGTTAGACTGAGAATTCCAACCGTCACAGATGCGCGTTCGGGTGTTGTTTTTCGGCGTTTTGAAGGACGTCGTCGGCCGCGGCTCGGAAGATGCCGAGTTCGCCGAAGGCGCCGATCTGCGCGCCGTGCTGGATCGTTACGCGGCGCTCTCGCCTGGCCTGGGGAAGATGGCGGGGAGCATCGTGGTGGCGCGCAATTGCAGGTTCGCGGAGCCGGCCAGTAAGATCGCCGAGGGCGATGAAATCGCGCTCCTGCCGCCGGTCAGCGGTGGCTCGGAAGACGGCGCGAACGGCCTCGAAATCGAAGACGCGGGCAACTATTTCGCCATCACCCGCCGGCCGATCGATACGTGCCGAATCACGGCGCGGCTGCTGCGGGGCGGGGAAGGCGCGGTGGTGACTTTCGAAGGCACCGTCCGCAACCACACCGGCGGCCGGCGCACGCTCTACCTCGACTACGAAGGCTATGAGCCGATGGCGTTGCGGACCATGGCGGAAATCGGCCGCGAACTCACCCGCTCTTTCGCGGTAGAACGGGTTGCCATGGCGCATCGCCTGGGCCGTCTGCTGGTGGGCGAAACCAGCGTGGTGGTGGCGGTGACGGCGGCCCACCGGCGGCCCGCGTTCGAGGCTGCGCAGGAAGGCATCGACCGCCTCAAAAAGCGCGTCCCCATCTGGAAGAAAGAGCATTTTGCCGATGGCGCGGTCTGGGTGGAAGGAGCGTGGGACCCCGATGTGCCTTTGGCGCGGTAATTCAATGGCCCCGAGATTCGGCGCTCCGACGAGGCTGCTCGCCGAGGAACAGGTGGGAAGCAAGGTTGGCAGGCGAAATCCGCTTCGGACCCGAAAACCGGGGCGCCTGCCCCACGCCATCGCCGCCACGTTGGTCTGCGGCGCGTTGCTGGCGCCGCTGGCAGCCCAGGACCTCGTGATTCCGGTCAAGGTAAACCTGGTGCACGTGGTCGCCACGGTGAAGAATCGCGCCGGCCAGTTGGTGGGCTCGCTGCACAAGGAGGATTTCGAGATCTTCGACAACGGCGTGCGCCAGGAAGTTGCCATCTTCGAGCGCCAGACCGATCAGCCGCTTTCGGTCGCGCTGCTGGTGGATGTCAGCGGGTCGACCGCCCAGGACCTGAAGTTCGAAACCGATTCCGCCGTGCGCTTCGTCCGCGCCCTGCTTTCCTCCCGCAACTCCGAGGACCAGGTGGCGCTCTATGCCTTCGATGACATAGTGACGCAGGTCCACAACTACACGCGCAATATCGCGTCGCTCGAAGCCATGCTGCGCCAGATGCACGGTTCGGCCGGAACTTCTCTCTATGACGCCATCTGGCTGGCTTCGCGCGACCTGGAGCTGCGCGAGGGCCGCAAGGCGCTGGTGCTGGTGAGCGACGGCGGGGAAACCACCAGCAAGATCGACAGTCACCGGGCGCTCGAAGCGGCGCAATTGGCCGACGCGGTGATTTATCCGGTGATCGTGATGCCGATCACCAACGATGCGGGACGCAATATCGGCGGCGAACACGCCCTGCAATTCATGGCGGAAGGCACCGGCGGACGCACCTTCCTGCTCTCCGAAGGCCCGCAGCTCGACCGCGCCTTCAGCTCCATCATCACCGAGCTGCGCACCGAGTACCTGCTGGGCTATTACCCGCACGGCGTGCCGCTCACCAAGGAGCGTTTTCACAAGCTGGAAGTGCGGCTCAAATCACCCGAATTGCGGGCCTCGGCGCGCAACGGCTATTATGGGGAAGCGGAGGCTAACTCGGGTTCGCCGGCGGATCAGATTACGCTGCAGCCCGATAGCCGGAAGAAGCGTTAGGAGAAGCGTACGATACAACAGCCAAAGTCCGCGCGCGCGCCGGAGCACACACTGGAAGAGGCCAAATACCTCAGGCAATTGATCGAGAAGGCGACGCCCGTGCGCGTCAAGCTGGCCGGCGGCGAAGAAGTGACGGGCGTGATCGAATACTACGATCACTCCTTCATCCGCATTACCCGCCAAGGCGAGCCGAACCTCTTCATCTTCAAACACGACATCAACTACGTGGTGGAGTTGGGTTAGGCCCGGAAGCCGTCTTCTCGCACCATGCCCTACCTCGAAACAGCCGTGGAAATCGCCCGCGAAGCCGGCGCCCTGCTGGCCAACTACTTCGAGCGGCGGGTGGCGTTTGAAGTCAAGGGCGAATTCGATCTGGTGACCGAAGCCGACCGCGCCAGCGAAAAGCTGGTGGTGGAGCGGCTGCGGTCGCATTTCCCTTCCCACGGAATCGTCGCCGAAGAGGGCGGCGGCCACGACGCCCAAGCTGAATACTGCTGGTACGTGGACCCGCTCGACGGCACCACCAATTTCGCCCACAGTTTTCCGGCGTTCAATGTGACGCTCGGCCTGGCGCGCGCGGGCGAGATGCTGGCCGGCGTGGTGTACGACCCCATCCACCGGGAGTTGTTCACCGCCGAACGCGGCGCCGGCGCGTACCTGAACAACCGGCGCATTCACGTATCGCAAATCAAACGGATGGCCGACTGCCTGGGGTCCAGCGGATTCCCGGCGCGCAAGCGGGATCACAACGTAAACATCCACTTCTTTTACCAGATGGCGATGGCCTCGCACGGTGTCCGCCGCACCGGGTCGGCGGCGCTCGATCTGGCCTTCGTGGCGTGCGGGCGGCTGGACCTGTTCTGGGAATTCGGGCTCAAGCCGTGGGACGTGGCGGCGGGCACGCTGCTGGTGACCGAAGCCGGCGGCCGCGTTTCCGACATGCGGGGCGCGCCGCACAGCCTAACCCAATCCGATCACCTGCTGGCCGATAACGGCGCGCTGCACGGCGAAGTGCTGGAAGCCTTCGGCGAAATCTTCCAAGGCCGCCTGCGCGTCCCATTGCCGCCGGTCCCGTAGGGGAAGGGCGCGCCGGGGCCGCGCGGCCGCACACGAGGATTTTCAAAACCCCGGCATCGTAGAATAGACTACTAGTGACTCCGCGCAAACTCGTTCTGGCCGCCGCCGTTTTGCTCGCGGCGCTGCCTCCGCTGGCCGGACAGCAGCAGCCTTTCTCCGGAACTCCCGGCCTGCTCGAATCGGTCGAGCGCCTCAACCAGCTCGGCAGCGTCCTGATGATCGCCGCTCATCCGGATGACGAGCGCACCGGCGTGCTGGCCTATTTCGCGCGCGGCCGCCACATGCGCACGGCTTACCTCTCCGTCACCCGCGGCGAGGGCGGCCAGAACCTGATCGGCTCCGAACAGGGAGCCGCGCTCGGCGTGATTCGCACCCAGGAACTGCTGGCGGCGCGCCAGATCGACGGCGCCGAGCAGTTCTTCACCCGCGCCATCGATTTCGGTTTCAGCAAAACCGCCGCGGAGACCATGCAAAAGTGGGGCCACGACCGCATTCTCAGCGACATCGTTTGGGTCATCCGCAGCTACCGGCCGGACGTCATCATTCTGGTTTTCAGCGGCACACCGCAGGATGGCCACGGCCACCACCAGGTCTCCGCCATTTTGGGGAAGGAAGCTTTCGCCGCCGCCGCCGATCCCGCGCGCTTCCCCGAACAACTCCAATACGTGAAACCGTGGCAGGCCACGCGCATCGTGCACGCCGTGTTTAATTTCGGCCCTCCGGGCGGCCGCGGCCCGCAGAGAGCGGGATTGGCTCCGGCCGGGCAGGTGGAAACCGGCGCCTTCAACCCCGTGCTCGGCTATTCGTATGAGGAACTGGCGGTGCTGAGCCGCAGCATGCACCACAGCCAGGGCACCGGCGCCATGCGGCGGCCCGGCGCTTCCACCACCGAATTCGGTTTGCTGGCCGGCCAGCCGGGGCCCGCCGATCTGTTCGGTGGCATCGATACCTCCTGGAGCCGCTTGCCCGGCGGCGCGCCGATCGCGCCTATCCTGGCGGAGGCCATCAAAACGTTCGAACCGGAGCACCCGGAAAAGATCATCCCGCTACTGCTGAAAGCCCGGCCGCTCATCGCCGCTATCGCCGATCCGCTGGCACGGGAAGAATTGGCGGAGCTCGACGAAGCCGTCGCCGGCTGCGCCGGCATGTGGATCGAAGCCCAGGCTCACGAACCCGAGGCCGTGCCGGGAAGGCCGCTCGCCATCACCACCACCGTGCTCAATCGTTCGCCCGAGCCCGTGGAATTGGCCGGCGCGCGCATGGAAGGGATGTGGGATCAGGAACTGCCCGTGAAGCCGGCGCCGCTTGCCTACAACCAGCCCGTCGCAATCGAATTCAGCCGCGAGGTGCCGCTCGCGCAGCCTTATTCGCAGCCCTATTGGTTGCGGCAGCCGCCTGCGGGCGACGTGTACACGGTGGAAGACCAGCGACTGGTGGGGCAGGCCGATACGCCGCCGGTGGCGCGTGTGCGCGTCCTATTGCTGGTGGGCGGAGCGCCGATCGAACTTGTGCGGCCCGTCCACTACCGTTATGCCGACCGAGCCGAGGGCGAGCGGACACGGCCGCTGGTGGTGGTCCCGGCGGTCGCGGTCAACCTGCCGCAGCCGGTCGCCATGTTCGCTTCCGCCGCCCCGCGCGCCGTCCACGTGGTCGTCGAAGCGCGAGTGGCCAAGGCCGCTGGAGAACTGCGCCTGGATGCCCCGCCGGGTTGGAAAGTGGAGCCGGCCGCGCGCCATTTCGAATTCGCCGCCCGCGGCGACGTAACCGACCTGACATTTACAATGACGCCGCCGGCCGGCGAGGCGACGGCTTCGCTCCGTGCCGTGGCGATGCTCGGCGGACGCGAAATCTCCAACGGCATCCAGGTGATTTCCTATCCGCACTTTCCCGCGCAGACGCTATTTCCGCCGGCCAACATCAAGCTCGTGCGAGCCGATATTCGGGTCACCGCGCACCGCATCGGCTACATCATGGGCGCCGGCGACGAGATGCCGGAAGCCCTGCGCCAGTTGGGGCTGGAGGTGACGCTGCTCAGCGCGCCGGATCTCGAGCAGGGCGACTTGGCCCGCTTCGAGACAATTGTCGCCGGCGTTCGCGCCTACAACGTGCGCGCAGATATCCGCGCCAATCAGCAGCGGCTGCTCGATTACGTCGCGGGCGGCGGTACTTACATCGTTCAGTACAATACCGGCGACCTATCGCTCGCGCTCGGTCCCTATCCGATGACCGTACCGCCCGGCTCGCGCTACCGGGTCACCGTCGAGGAAGCGCCGGTCGCCTTTCCGCACGCCGACAGCCCGCTGCTGCGCGCGCCGAATCCGATCTCTGCGCGCGATTTCGAAGGCTGGGTGCAGGAGCGCGGCCTGTATTTCGCCTCCGATTGGGACAAGCGCTACCAGACCGTGCTGGCCTGCCAGGACCCCGGCGAGTCCGTTTTGGAAGGCGGCGAACTCTGGACCCGCTACGGCAAAGGCGTCTACATTTATACCGCGTACTCCTGGTTTCGCCAGTTGCCCGCCGGCGTCCCCGGCGCTTACCGCCTCTTCGCTAACCTCATCAGCGCAAAATGAAGCGGTGAGCCGGCCGGGCTCACCGCCCGGCTGCGCCGATTGCCCATCGGCGCGCAGGATATCATCCTGCCCTACAAGACGGAACCCGGGGATTTTTGAACACACTACGGCCGAAGGAGTGGGTAGAGAAGATAAGAGTGCGTTGCGGGTGGCCGGGCTAAAGCGGACTTATCGCCGTGCGTATCGGCCACCCGATGATTCGAGTAGAAACTTCGATGATTTAGGCCCGCTGGATGGCGGGCACATCGTTGCCGATTCGTTCCTTACTCTCTGTTATCCGGCGGGCGGCGATAATAGCTATCCGTATTCCGCCGGCGGTTATGAATCCCGGAATCCAAAGTCTTCCGTCGAGAGTCCAGCCCGAGGGGGACCCCGCATGCCTTTAAGGGGCGCCGGAAGTTCAGTACCACTGGAGTGCAACGCTTGCTGGCCAGCAAGTAAGGACCAGCAGCGGAGCCTGGCGCCACAGTCCCGATTTCAGTATGGAGGATGTGTCAAGGGTTTTGGTGGCTAAGTGATTGGATTAGTTGGGAAGATGGGTTGTGACTGGAGCTGCACGGGAACAAAAGCAGGCCGGGCTTGCGCCCGGCTGCGCCGATTGTCAACCGGCGCGCAGGATATCATCCTGCCCCACTGGGCTTTTGGGGCTAGTGATTCTACACCAGCACGGTGAAGGCGGTTTCGGTGCGCTGGACGGGGCGGTATAGGGTGTCGCGTTCTACGGGGGTGCGGCCGGATTTGCGAATGAGTTGCAAGAGTTCGGCGCGGCGCAGGCCCTGGCTGGTGGTGGCGCCGGCGTCGTGGTAGATGCGCTCTTCGACGATGGTGCCGTCGATATCGTCGGCGCCGAAGCGGAGGGCGATCTGCGCCATGCGCGGGGTCATCATCACCCAATAGGCCTTGATGTGCGGGATGTTATCGAGCATCAGGCGCGCCACCGCGATGTTGCGGATGTCGGCGAAGCCGGTGGTTTTGGGGATGTGCTGGAGCGGCGTATTATCGGGATGGAAGGCCAGCGGAATGAAAGTGACGAAGCCGCCGGTTTCCTCCTGCAGGGCGCGCAGTTTGACTAAGTGATCGACGCGATCCGCATCGTTTTCAATGTGGCCATATAACATGGTGCAATTGGAGCGCAGGCCGAGCTGGTGCGCGGCGCGCGCGGTTTCCAGCCAATCCGTGCCATCGATCTTGTGATCGCAGATGATGCGGCGCACGGCTGGCGCGAATATCTCCGCGCCGCCGCCGGGCAGCGAATCCATGCCGGCATCGCGCAGGCGCTCGAGGGTTTCGCGAACGCCGATCTTGGTGCGGCGCGCCAGGTAGGCGATCTCGACCATGGTGAACGCCTTGAGATGGACGCGGGGGAAGCGTTCCTTGAGGCCGCGCAGCATTTCGCAATACCAGTCGAGGGTCAGCTCGGGATGCAGGCCGCCCACGATGTGGAATTCGGTGACCGCTTCGGTGTATCCTTCGCCCGCGCGCTGCCAGACCTCCTCGAGCGACATGGTGTACGCTTTGGGATCGCGCACGCGCTTGCCGAAAGCGCAGAGCCGGCAACTGGCCACGCAGACATCGGTGGGATTGATATGGCGGTTGACGTTGAAATAGGCGGTGTTGCCGTGCAGGCGCTCGCGGACCAGGTTGGCCAGGTAACCTACGGCGAGAATGTCGTTGGTGCGATAGAGAGCGACGCCGTCCTCGAAAGATAACCGGCCGCAGGCTTCGACCTTTTGGCGAATCGGGTCCAGGCGCGAGTCTTCGAAGAGGACTTGCATGTGATCAAACACCCGAATGACGGAGGAAAATATCGGCGGCCCAGAATATCAAGAATAACACGCTCACCCAGCCGTTCATGATGAAGAAGGCGGCGTCGACGCGCGACAGATCGTGCGCGTGGACGAGGCTGTGCTCGTAAATAAGCAAGGCCGCGACGGCGCCGATTCCGGCCAGCGCCAGGACGCCGAGCGACAACGAGCGGGCCAGCACCAGCAGGCAGGCAACCATCAGCAGGTGCAGGAAACGGGAGACCCAAAGCGCGCCGGAGATGCCCAGCAGGCGGGGGACGCTGGAGAGAGCTTCGGCGCAATCGAATTCGTAATCCTGACACGCGTAGATGACGTCGAAGCCGGCGGTCCAGAAGGTGACGGCCGCGGTGAGCCAGAGGATGCGCGGATCGAGCGAGCCGGCCACGGCGATCCAGGCGGCGGCGGGAGCGATGCCGAGCGAGAAGCCCAGCACCAGGTGGGAGAAGGAAGTGAAGCGCTTGGTGAAGGAATAGCAGAAGACGACAGCCAGGGCCAGCGGGGCAAGGCGCAGGCAGAGCGGGTTGAGGCGGCCGGCGGCGAACAGGAAGACGGCGGAGGAAACGGCGACGAATCCCCAGGCGAAACTGCGCGAGAGCAGGCCGGTGGGCAGATGGCGCATGCGGGTGCGCGGATTGCGCGCGTCCAGATCGGCATCCACCAGGCGATTGAACGCCATGGCGGCGGAGCGCGTGGCCACCATGGCCACCACGATCCAGGCCAGCTTCACGGCTGCCGGGCGCGCGTGGAATCCCCGTTCGCGGAAAGCCAGCAAGGCGCCGGTGAGCGCGAACGGCAGAGCGAAGACGGAATGCTCGAACTTGATCATTTCGAGCGTCAGGCGCAAGCGTTTGAGGAGCATGAGGGAGATCCGCGAGAAACACGCGCCCGCAAGCGGGCGTTGGCAAGCTAAGGATGCCCCACCCTTTCCGGTATTTTACCGCCGCGCCGCCGGGTTTGGATACAATGATCGATTGCCGGGGCCTCAGGGGTTCGCCAGAATGGCGGCACGGGTTACCCGGCCGGGAAAGTGTCGCCGATGCTGGAAGTATGCGCTTTGTCGGACCTGGGCTGCGTCCGCGGGAACAACGAGGATTACTGCCAGGTGGAATCGGAACTGGGCCTCTACGTTCTGGCGGATGGAATGGGCGGGGCCAAAGCGGGCGAATGCGCATCGCGGCTGGCGGTGGAGACAGTGGTGGAGATGGTGCGATCTGCCGTGTTTCGCGATGCGCAGGCGTTGCTGCGCGCGGTGGAAGAGGCCAACCAGCGGGTGCTCGAGGCGGGCCGGAGCGACAGCAGTCTGGAAGGGATGGGCACTACGCTGGTGGCGGCGCTCGAAGACGATGCCGGACTGGACATCGCCAGCGTGGGCGACAGCCGCGCATACCTGCTGGACGCGAGCGGTCTGCACGCCATCACCGACGACCAGACGTGGGTCAACGAGGTGGGCCGGCCGCTGGGCCTGGACGAGCTGACTCTGCGCAACCATCCGATGCGTCACGTGCTGACGATGGCGATTGGGGCGAGCGGGCCGCTCACCGTCAACTGTTACTCGGTGGCGCTCGAGACCGGATCGCTGGTTCTGATGTCGAGCGACGGGCTGCATGGCGTGGTGGATGCGGGCCAGTTGCAGCGGATGCTCGAAGCCGGGAGGAACGGCGCGCCGCTGGAAGAGATCTGCAGCCAACTGATCGAGGCCGCCAAAGCGGCGGGAGGCCCCGACAACATCACCGTCATTCTGATGAGAAAAGCCGCCTGACCGAACCACAATCTAGACACGGGTAAGCGAAGTGTCTAGTTCCCCGCAGCGCGGTTGGCAGGCGCGAGCGCCTGCCCCACGAGCCTCGAAATCCTTCGCCGGCCAAGTGGGCGCGAGTATCTTACGGCTTGTTGCGCTGGCGGCGCCGTCGATTGCGCTCTGCCAACCGGCGGTGGCGCAAGTGGCCATCCTGCAGATCCAGGTGAGTGGCGGGGAAGGAGCGGTGCACACTCCGGGCGTGCGGGATTCGCGCGGCATCGCGGTGGTGGTGACCGACGAAACCGGCCGTCCGGTGGAGGGAGCCGCGGTGAGCTTCCACCTGCCGAACCAAGGCCCGAGCGGCACCTTCGTCAACGGACTGCGCACTGAAGTAGCGGTCACCGACGACCGCGGCCGGGCCGCCGTGCACGCGATTGAGTTTAACCGCGTGCCGGGACGGCTCGAGATTCGCATCGTAGCCTCCAAGGAGCAGGCGCGGGCGGGCACGGTCTCGTTCCAGTACATTGCGGGGACGAGCCCGGGCGCCGCAGCGTCGCCGGCAAAGAGCGGCAGGCATCATCGAAAAATCTGGCTGATCGTTGCCGTGGTGGCAGGCGCGGGGGCGGCGGGGGGTACCATGGCGCTGGTGCGTCCCTCGCCGGCAGCGACGGCGGAGAGCACGGCCATTCTTACGATCGGGGCGCCCAGCATCACGGTGAGCAAACCATGAGGTGCTGGCGCCGCGCGGCGCTGCTGCTGGGCCTGCTGGCGCCTGCGGCGTACGCGCAGCTCAGCCTCTACCAGGTTTCGGGCAATGCGGATCTGCCGGTCGGCACGCTGTTCAGCTTCCCAGCGGCGTATCCGAACATGCCGGACAGCGTAACGTTCCTCCTCGGCAACACCACCAGCCAGGCACAGACGGTGGCGATGCTTACGGTGAGCGGCGTGGGATTCTCGCTCACGGGAGCGACGGCGCCAGTGACTCTGAAGCCGGGTGGCAGCGTGCAGTTTACGGTCACGTTTCAGGGCGCAACGGCCGGTTCCTACAGCGCTGTTCTGACCGCGACCGGCATTTCGGCGATGCTGATGGCCAATGTGGCGGCGGGCCTCACCTATGAAGTGCAATTGCCTTCCGGAGGAACCAGCGCGCTGGGCGCGGCGACGGTGAATTTCGGCAGCGTGCAGGTGGGGTCGAACGCGACGCTAAGTTTTCTGGCCGTGAATCTGACCACGGCTGCTTTGACGGTGGATCCGATCAGCGTGGCGACGGGAGATTTCGCGCTAGTTGGGGCAGCCCCAAGCGGCACGCCGCTCGGTCCGCAGGCGAGCGCCAGTTTTTCGATCGAGTTCAGCCCAACGGCGTCCGGCACGCGCACGGCGGTGTTGTCGATTGGCAGCCTGCAGTTCACGCTGACGGGCACCGGAGTGCCCCCGCCGTTCAGCCTCTACCAGACGTCGTGCAGCGCGGGGCAGCCGGCCGGCACGCAGTTCAGTTTTGGATCGGTGTATCCGAACCTGCCGGACACGGCGACATTCTGCCTGCTCAATACCACCAGCCAGACGCAGACGGTGACGGTGCTATCGGTGAGCGCGGGATTCTCGACCAACGCGGCGGCGCCGATGAGCGTGAAGGCGGGCGGCAGCGTGACATTCACGGTCACGTTTGAAGGCGCAACGGCCGGGTCCTATAGCGGTTCGCTAGACGTGGCCGGCATTTCGGTGGCGCTGACGGCGAATGTGACGGCGGGCCTCACTTACGAAGTGCAAACGGCCTCGGGGACGAGCGCGCTGGGCGCGGCGGCGGTGAACTTCGGCAGCGTGCAGGTGGGATCGAACACGGCCCTGACTTTCCTGGCCGTGAATCAGACTACGGCCACTTTAACGGTGGACGCCATCAGCGTGGCGACGGGAGATTTCGCGCTAGTTGGGGCAGCCCCGAGCGGCACGCCGCTGGGTCCGCAAGCGAGCGCCAGTTTTTCGATCGAGTTCAGCCCGACGGCGGCCGGCACGCGCACGGCAGTGCTGTCGATTGGCAGCCGGCAGTTCACGCTGACGGGCACGGGAGTGTCTCCGGCGCTCCCAACGCCGGTGTTGTCGGTCACGCTGGGTGAAGCGCAGAGCGCGCAGCAGGGCTCGGTCTCCGTGAGCTTCGAGGCGGCCGCCGAGACTGGCGGTTCGGGCACGGTGACGCTGTCGTTCGAAGCGCTGGCGGCGGGCGAACTGGACCCGGGCATCGTCTTCGCCGGCGGCCGCAATACGGCGAACTTCACTTTCAACCAGGGCGATACAGCGGCCAATTTCGAAGGAGCCGGCAGCGCCGCGTTCCAGACCGGCACCACGGCAGGAACCCTGATGCTGGCGGCGCAGATCGGCGGCGCGGTGAGCCAGCAGAACGCGGTGATTGCGCCGGCGGCAATCGGAGTCGCCGCGGTGACGGGTACGCGGCAGACCGCGGGGGTGTCGGTGAACGTCACCGGCTTCGACAACACGCGGACCGCCGGCATGCTGAGTTTCACCTTCTACGATTCGGCCGGAAACACGATTCCGCCCGGCGCCATCAACTACGACGGTACGGCCGCGTTCGCCACTTATTTCGCCGCCTCGGACGATGGCGGCCAATTCGCGCTGGCGGCGTATTTCCCGGTGAGCGGCGATCCGTCGCAGGTGAGCGGGTTCATGGTGCAACTGGCGAACTCGGCCGGAACCGCGACCACTCCGCGATCGAGCTTTTGAGCCGCCAAGAAGGTACCGGCAAATGAGCCGGCACGGCAGGCTGCGGTTCGCGCCACGGCGCTAACGGGCTTCGTCCAGCCAGGCGGTGAGGGCGGCGCAATGAATGGCGATGCCGGCGCGCGAATAGCGCAGCAATCCTTCGCGCCGGAACTGGCTCATGTAATGGGTGACGATCTCGCGCGAAGTGCCCACATACTGCGCCAGCAGCTCGTGGGTGAACGGCGGCATGGACACCGTGCCGTCCAGTCCTTGGGTTCCCAAGCGTTCGGCAAAGCGGAGCAGCGAGCGCGCCAAGCGCCGCGCGATATTATCCGCCGAGAGGCTTTCCACGCGGCGGGTGAGGTCGCCGGTGCGCTGCACCAGAATCTGGAGCAGCGCCATGCCCAAGCGGGGCCGTTTGGCGATGGCCGCCTCGATTTCCGCGCAGGTCCAGGACATCAGCCGCGTATCTTCCATGGCGACGGCCTGGTCGGGCCGCGGCGGCGTGTTCAAAAACGCCGATTCCCCGAATAAGTCGTCCGGCCGGTAAATATCCACGACTACCTGCCGTCCGTCGCCGGCCAATCGCGAGACCTTGACTTTGCCGCTGATCACCAGATAGACCGCCTGCGAAGGCTGCTGCTGACTATAGATGGTTTGGCCCTTGGCATACTCCACAACATTGGTGCGCGCCAGGTGTGCCAGGGGATCTTCAATGGGGCGCGATGGCGCCATCACCGCCGGACTAGTTGCCATTTTACGTACCCTCCATTCAGACTGTACTTTGCTCGTACAAGTTAGAGACGATCGAGCCTTCTGAGTGAGCTCAACCGCAAATGCATGTTATCTGCCACGATGATACGTCGTTCGCAGCGAAGGGGCAAGCCGCTGCAATAGCCCTTTATAGGGGGTTGACAGCGCAGAAAATCGCATCACTCGGGCGCTGTAGTATAGATTCTACCGTGTAGAAACATACACTTGGAGGGTTCTTGGGTCTGCGGCCGAAGGGCTCCCGCGGGATCGGAAGTTTACAAGTTCATGTTCTCCGGCAATGATTTGAACGGAGAAAGTGGTCTGCGCGGCTCGAATCATTACGGGAACTTAGAACATCTGTCGATGAATACGGCGGCGTATTTCCGCCTGCGGCCGAGGGTCTCGGGGCAGGCCGGGCGTGCCCGGCCCCTACGGCCGGCGGACGGGCGCTGTAGGGCGAGGCATGCCTCGGCTGCGGGGTCGCGCGCCAAAACGCCGTTGTAATTGCGAAACTGCGTACTTAGCGTTTCGCCCTGCGGGGGCCTCTGCTATGATGAATTCTCTTTCGACGACGCTTGAGGACCAGTGCCGCGCGATTCGCTTGAGGATCTCTACCGCCGCCGTGGTTCTACGCGCTGGCAGGACCGGCTGAGCCGCCTGCTCGCTCCGCCCGCGCTTTATGTCATGAATCCCGCCGAGCCCAAGGATTTTCCCTTGGGGCGGTGGAACCTGTATCTGGGCGGTGCCGGAAGCCGCCCAGCGGGTTACGTTAACCTCGACCTGTTTCCGGTGCCGGGCGTGGATGTGGCGGCCGACGCCGAATGCATGCCGTTTTCCAACAACCTGTTTCAGCGCGTGGAATGCGATGCGGTGCTGGAGCACGTGCGGCGTCCCGAACGGGCGATGGCCGAAATCGCGCGCGTACTCGCGCCCGGCGGCTACTTGCACGTGGTGACACCGTTCTGCCACCCGTTTCACGAGTACCCGAAGGATTACCGCCGCTATACGATGGATGGATTGAAGGAGCTGGCCGGCGGCTTCGAGCCGGTCGCTGCGGGTTGGCGCACAGGCCCTACGGCGACGCTGCTGGTATTCACGATCGAGTACGCGAAGCTGCTGTTGCCGTGGCGCGCCTGGCGCGTCCTGGTTCACGGCGTTCTGGGCTGGTTGCTGTTTCCGCTACGCTACCTGGATCTGCTGCTGCTGCGGACTCCGCGCGCAGGCCGCATCGGCAACCATTGCTACCTCTGGCTGCGCAAGCCCGAGTAGCGTTGGCGCGTCTGGCGGCCTGGCGCGCGACAAGCAAGGGCCGGGCTGGCGCCCGGCTGCGCCGATTGGCCATCGGCGCCCAGGTTATCGACCTGCCCCACAAAAGCAGAGGAATCCGCCGGCTCTGCTATCATAAGAACTCTCCCGCATGATCGTTGAGGCCAGTGTTGTCCGCTTCGATTCGATCGCGCTCGACAGCGGCGCCACGCTCGCGCCGGTCGACGTGGCTTACGAGACGTACGGCCAGTTGAACGCGGCGCGGAGCAACGCCATCCTGGTGTTGCACGCGTTTTCGGGCGATGCGCACGCGGCCGGGATCAGCCCGGAAACGGGCAAGCCGGGCTGGTGGGACAACATGATCGGCCCCGGCAAGGCGTTCGACACCAATCAGTACTTCGTGATTTCGAGCAACGTGCTGGGCGGGTGCCGCGGGACGACGGGGCCGTCGTCGATCAACCCGGCGACCGGCTGCCCCTACGGCATGTCGTTTCCGGTGATCACGATTTCCGACATGGTGCGCCTGGAGAAGATGCTGATCGATGCGCTGAAGATCCCGCGGCTGCTGACGGTGACCGGCGGATCGATGGGGGGAATGCAGGCGCTCGAATGGGCGGTAGCTTACCCGGACCGCGTGGTCTCGGCGATTCCGATCGCCACCACGACGCGCCACAGCGCGCAGCAGATAGCGTTCAACGAAGTGGGGCGGCAGGCGATTATGGCCGACCCGGACTGGAACGGCGGCGATTATTACGGCAAGCAACCGCCGGCGCGCGGGCTGGCGGTGGCGCGCATGGTGGGCCACATCACGTATATGAGCGACGATTCGATGCGCGAAAAATTCGGCCGCCGGCTGCGCGGCAAGGAGAATTTCGGCTTCGATTTCGACGTGGATTTCGAAGTGGAAAGCTACCTGCGCTACCGCGGCAGCCAGTTCGTCGGCCGCTTCGACGCCAACTCGTATCTGTACATCACCAAGGCGATGGATTATTTCGATCTGACGAACGGCCAGGGCTCGCTGGCGGCGGCGCTGGCGCCGGCCCAGGCGCGCTTCCTGGTGATCAGCTTCAGCTCGGACTGGCTGTATCCGAGCTATCAATCGCAGGAAATCGTGCGTGCGCTGCGGGCGCGCAATTGCGACGTGGCCTACGCCGAGCTGCCTTCCAACTACGGGCACGATTCCTTCCTGGTGGACGTGGCCGAACAGACGGAGCTGATCCGCGGCTTTCTGGCCAACACGCTGGAGAAAACGGCATGACCGCCGTAGTGACCAAGCAGGCGTTCGTCCGCGAGCTGCTGGGGCGCAGCGATTACGCCATCATCGGCGAAATCGTCTCGCCCGGCGCGCGTGTGCTGGACCTGGGCTGCGGCGAGGGCGAACTGCTGCAATGGCTGGCCGCGAACAAGAGCGTGGATGCGCGCGGGGTCGAGATCGCGGGCGAAAAAGTGCGCCGCGCGATCGCCCGCGGGGTCTCGGTGTTTCAAGGCGATATCGACGACGGGCTGGCCGACTATCCCGACCTGGCCTTCGACTACGTGATCCTCAGCCAGACCTTGCAGGAAACGCGGCAACCGCGGAAGGTGTTGCGCGAAATGCTGCGCGTGGGACGCAGAGGGATCGTGGCCTTCCCCAACTTCGGCCACTGGAGGGTACGGCTTGCCATGCTGGCCAGCGGACGCGCGCCGCGCACCAAGCTGTTCCCGTACGAATGGTACGACTCGCCGAACATTCACTTCCTCACGGTGGAGGATTTCGAGGCGCTGGCCGCGCTGGAGGGTCTCACAGTGGAGCGGCGCTACTTTCTGGCCGGGCACCGCAAGGTGGGCGTGATGCCGAACCTGCTGGCCGAAGTTGCGGTGTTTTTAGTGAGCGCGGGAAGGTAGCGGGCGCCCCTAAGAGCCGGGCGCGTGGCCAAGCGGCGTCAACGTTCTCAGGGCAGCGCGATCGGGCGCCTCGCGAACCATTTTGTCTCGCGCAATCAGGATTATGGCAGGGCGCCTGAGTGAAGCAAATGCATTGGCGGCTGAACTGGAGCGGCCAGGATCGCTTGAACTCTCGCTCTGAGGGCCCCTGGGTCGAATGGTTTAGACAGGAACGGCAAATTGGCATTTTGGCTGACGATTTTGCTCATATCTGCAGCCGACATCACCAATACCCTGATTTCTGGCCGCTCTTCGAGCAGATGAGCACACAGGTCGGTGCCATTCAGCCGGGGCATCTCCACGTCCGTAATTACGAGATCTATCGATCCGGGGTATTGGCGCGATAATTCCAGCCCCTCGTGACCGTTGGCGGCGGAAAGGACGAAATGCCCATCCAGCCGCATGAGCAACGCGATTAGTTTGCGGAATAGGGCGTCGTCATCAACGACAAGGATGACGGAAGGGCGTGCTCCCGGAGATTGGAGGTCACGGCGGGCGGCAGATCGACCAGGGCTGCCAGCCTTCTGTCTGCCGAGGTTCTTGGAAGTCAACTCGCGCCACCCGTTAGGTCGTCCTGCTGAGACAGCAAGCGCTTTCGCACCAGGGTGGCGAGAGCAACTAACGCACCGCCCATCATGGCTAAGGTTGCCGGCTCGGGAAGGCCGCTCGCTGGCGCGGAGTCGCCCAGGTTTGTGTTGACCCGGTTGGCGACGGCCGTCTCCGCGGCAGCGATTCCGCACGCCAGAGCCGCAACTGCGAACAGCCGAAATGTGCGTCGAGACAAGCTGAGAAAGCCCTTCACAAGTCCCGAGTTTAGATTGCGGTTCATGCGCGCACAAGTCCCAAAGGTCCTAGACGGTTTATGAGCAACGCAAGAGCATACCTACCGTACCGGAACGGAGCAATAACTATGTCGCAATTTGGAGGATCGAGGCCTCGCCCGTGGATTAGCTGCCGGCAATGAATAAACATCGCTCGCGCGGAGCGGGCGCAGTTCGTGGCTGCTTGGGGAGTGCGATCGCCGGACAGAACAGCTTCCGCTATTTCACAGGTAGTCCCGGAATCCGGCGGCGCTGCGGACCCTCGTTAGGCTGGCGGCAGATCAAACATGCGCCGCTGCGCCACGTCGCCGAGATGGGGGATGGGTTTTCCGCCCACACCCTGATCTACAATGGTGACTCATCGTGAAAAAGGGACGAAAGAGAACCTCCGGCGGGACTTCGGCAGCGGAGCCGAAGAGGCCATCGCGCTGGGCCGCGCCCGCCCTGATTGCCGCTCTGGTCCTGGTTTTCTACTTGGTACCGCTCACGTCCGAGTCCGCCAGTATTCAATGGGACGCGGCCGACGTGCATTACCCTTTTCAGAAGTACTGGTCCGATCACGTCCGTTCGGCCAGCCTGCCTTCGTGGACGCCGTATGTTTTCGCCGGCTATCCATTCCTCGCGTATCCGGAAACCGCCGCATGGTATCCGCCGCACTGGCCTTTCTTTCTGATTGGGATTACGCCGCGCATGATTCAGGCGGAACTGGCGCTGAACGCCTTCCTCGCCTGCCTTGGTGCGTTTCTCCTGATTTCGCGCTTTGTCGAAAATCGGGCGGCCGCGGTGCTGGGGGGACTCTGTTATGGGCTGTCCGGCTTTTTTGCCGGCCACGCTTCTCACGTGGGGATCTTCGCTGCTGCGGCTTGTTTCCCATGGTTGCTGTTGGCGTTCCGGCGCGCGCTGGACGGGAGCGCCGTCCGCTATACCGCATTGGGAGGCATTGTCGGTGCCGCGATGATTCTGGCCGGGTACTTTCAGACCGCCATGTATGGATTTTTGGCGCTCGGGCTGTATGCGCTGGCGGACCTGTACCGCGCGCCGCGCCGTTGGTTGCGGATCGCCTCGATCGTGGCCGGCATGCTGGCGCTGGCGATCGTCGTGGCTGCCATTCAGATTGTGCCCACGCTCGAGCTGGTGCGGACGACGTTCCGCGCAACGTCGAATTACTCGCGAACCACGGACGGAGTGCTGGAACTCCGGGCCCTGCCTACCCTGGCCGCACCGGACTGGCTGGGCGCGATTTCGGATAAGTACACGGGGCCTTCCGACATTACCCAGTATTACTTTTATGCGGGCTTTCTGCTGCTTCCTCTCGCGGGTCTCGGCCTCGCCAAGACAAAGACCCGCCTGCACGCGCTGCTCCTGATCGTGCCTGCCGCATGGTTCATGCTCGGCGGGGCGGCCGGTCTCTACCGCGTTGCGCTGTTACTGCCGGGAATGAACAAGGTGCGCGAGCCAATTCAGGGCTGGTTTGTGGTTGCATTGGGTTTGGCTATGCTGGCCGCGGCGGGGTTTGCGTGGGTGCAGGGGCGCTGGCGCGTGCCGTACCTGGGCGCGATCGTCATCGCGATCCTGTTTATCGACGTCTGGTGCTGGAATATGCTCGAGAACCCGCTCGCGTACGGGCACTTCACATTCGGCAGCGCCTATGGAGACGGGGAAGACGCCCTGCTGCGCCACGTGGTCCGGGCGATGCCGCCTCTGACTCGCTTCGGAGGAGGACGGCGAGCCCCGGTCGGTCCGCAGGACTACGCGCTCGATCTTCACCTGGAAACCACCGCCGGATATGCCGCCCTGCCGATCAGAGATTACATGAGGTATTTGGCCGCCATGAGGCAAAACCCCAAGCTCCGGGACGGTCTCAACGTCAGCACTTATGTGACGGCCAATTTAGCCGGCGTGGCATCCAATGAATCCGTACTGCCTCGTGTGTATTTCCCCAAATCGGTCGTGGACGCCGGGAACAGGGCGGAAGCGCTCCGCGCGCTCGAAACCCTCGACCCTCACTTGCAGTCGATCGCGCTTGCGCCGCACAGCCTCATTCGGCAGGACCCAGCGGCGACGGCTACCGTGCTTTCTTACAACGAGGAGTCCTATCGCATCCGTTACCATACCGCCTCACCGGCTCTCTTGCGTTTGAGCGTGCCCTATTTTCCGGGCTGGCGCGCCACTGTGGATGGCCAGCAACTGCCGATCGTCCATGTCGACCTGGCGCTGATGGGCGTGGTGGTTCCCGCCGGCGACCACGAGCTTCAGTTCTCCTTCCGTTCGGACTCATTCGGAATTGGCGTGGCCATTACGCTGGCCGGCTTGCTCCTCTGTTCACTGCTTGTGGCGGTTCCCGCCCGAGCGCGGCGTGCCGCCCCTCCCGCGACCGGCTGACATTCGCCGTAAAAGGCATCGCTGCTCTTCAAGCGCCTGCGGGCTTTCCCTGGCGTGACTCTGACCGGTCCGGCCGGATTCCACGCACATGTGCCTGGGGCGCGATACACTGGAGGCAGCTACATCAATGTCTCGCGGTCTTCTTCTCGCCATTTCCCTGTTGAGCGGACTGGCTCTGCACGCTGCTTCGGCGCCCGCCTTGGCCGTGGACGCCACTGCCAACGTTCACCCGATCAGTCCGTACATCTACGGCATCAACGAGTACGCGGACAGCGGGCTGGCCAGCATCATGCGTATTCCTCTGCGCCGCTTCGGCGGCGACGCCACTACCAGCTACAACTGGCAAATCGACGTCAGCAACGCTGCGTCGGACTGGTATTTTGAAAACTACGCGCAGTACAGCGGAACGCCCGCGCTGCCCGACGGCTCGTCGTTCGACTTGTTCCACGAAGCGAACCTGCAGACCGGCGCTCTCAGCCTGGGCACTATCTCGCTGATGGACTGGACGCCGAAGGATGACACCAGTTGCAGCTTCAGCGTGGCGAAATACGGCGCCCAAACAGCCGTGAATCCGTACAACACCAATTGCGGGAACGGCATCCTGCTCAAGAACAACCAGCAAATCGTAAACCAGCCGACCGATGCTTACCAGCCGTCCGACGCGGCGTTCGAACAGCAGTGGGTCCAATACCTGATGCAGAAGTACGGCCCGGGCAACGCCGGCGGCGTGCGTCTGTGGAGCATGGATAACGAGCCGGAATGGTGGTACGGCGTCCACAGCGACATCTACCAACAGCCCGCGACCTACAAAGACATGATGCAGCGCAGCCTCACGTGGGCGCAGGCGGTCAAAGCGGTGGACCCCACCGCGCTGGTAACCGGGCCGGTGCCCTCGGGGTGGCCCGGCTACTTCTATTCGCGTACGGACATGAATAGCGGATGGAATACGTCCCCCTACCAATACTGGGACAACCCGATTGATCAGGAAGCGCACGGCGGCGTGCCATGGGTGGAGTATTACCTGCAGCAGATGCAGCAGTTCGAGCAGCAGAACGGATACCGTCTGCTGGATGCGGTCGACGTCCACGGGTATCTCGCGCCGGACACGTTAAGCGGCACTGCGGGTGATGCCGCGATGGAAACGCTGCGCATGACTTCCACGCGCGCGCTTTGGGACCCCACCTACATCGTGCCGAATTCGAACGCCGGCGACAACGAATACGATGCGAAAGGCAATCTGACCGCGCCGCAACTGATCCCGCGCATGCACCAATGGGTGGACCAGAACTATCCCGGCACCAAGCTGGCCATCACGGAGTACATGTGGTACGCGCTGGGGAGCATCACGGGCGCCATCGCGCAAGCCGATATCCTGGGCATTTTCGGGCGTGAGTCGCTCGACTACGGCACGCTTTGGGGACCGCCGGCGACCACCGACCCGGGCGCCTTCGCCTTCAAGATCTTCCTGAACTACGATGGCAACGGCAGCCAGTTCGGAGAAACCAGCGTCTCCGCCACCAGCACCGATTACGACACGCTTTCCATTTTCGCGGCGCAGCGGCACGATTCCGCGCTCACCGTGCTGGTGCTGAACAAGACCGCGGGCGCTATCGCCGACAGCATCAGCCTGCAGCACTTCACACCCGCCGGGACGGCACAGGTGTGGCAGTACAGCTCGGCGAATTTCAGCGCGATTGTCCAGTCTCCGGACCTCAATGTGACCGGGAGCGGCCTCAGCATGACTTTTCCGGCATATTCGATGACGCTGCTGGTGATTCCACAGGCGCAGAGTGCGATGACCGTTTTGCAACCGTGGATCTCCGCGGTCACCAGCGCCGCGTCGTACGATGCTTCCGGCATATCGCCCGGAGAGATAGTGGCCGTCTGGGGCACAGGCCTGGGACTGGTCGCGGGGGTTAACCTCCAGCTCGATTCCAATGGCCTGCTCACCACCGCCCTGAGCGGCACACAGGTATTCATCAACGGCAATCCGGCGCCGCTGATCTACGCGTCGAACACTCAAGTCAACGCCATCGTCCCCTATGAAGTGGCGCAGACGCAGACGGCCAACGTGGTGGTGGTCTATCAGAGCAACGCATCGCTGCCGTTTTCCATCCCCATTTCGGCCGTCAAGCCGGGCATCTTCACCAGCAATGGCCGCGGCTACGGGCAGGGCTCTATTCTGAACCAGGACTACAGCGTGAACAGCTCGTCGAACCCGGCCCCGCGCGGGCAGTATGTCTCCATCTACGCGACCGGCGAAGGAGTGACCACGCCGCCGGGCATGGACGGCCGTCTGTCCGGCACATCCGGAACGCCGTTGCCGAAGGTGGCGGCCGGCTGCTCGGCTACGATTGGCGGCGTGCCCACCACGCAGAACTATTGTGGCGAAGCGCCGGGTTTCACCGCCGGTTTAGTGCAGGTGAACGCGCTGGTGCCGGAGTCGATAACCCCAGGCAGCGCCGTCCCCGTGACCATCACCATCGGCGGCGCCACCAGCCAGTTGGGCGTTACGCTGGCGGTGGAGTAGGACGGACGATCGGTTTTGGTCGGCGGTGCTCGATTCGGCAGCGGAGCGGCCTGTCCACTATGATTTTTCATGGTAACGGTCTCGCTTTCCTCTACTCCTAGGATACCCTCGGCCTCTGTGCGTTTATGAACAGTGCAAGAGGAATAGGCAATAAATCGGAAGGATTGGGATACCGCACCCCGGGGAGCTCGAACCTAAACTGGAGAAGAGATAAACAGTTCCGCAGGAGAAACAATGCAGAAGCGCAAACTTGGAAAGAGCAACCTGGAAGTTTCGGCTCTCGGTCTCGGCTGCATGGGCATGAGCTTTTCTTACGGTCCGCCCAAAGACAAGCACGAGATGACCTCTCTGATCCGGGCAGCCGTGGAACGCGGCATCACATTCTTCGACACTGCCGAGGTCTACGGCCCGTTCACAAACGAAGAGCTCGTGGGCGAAGCTCTCGCTCCGTTCCGTGACCGGGTGGCGATCGCGACAAAATTCGGGTTCGATCTGAGTGGCAGCGACAATCGGCCGGGAGCGGCAGGTCTGAATAGTCGACCCGAGCACATCAAGCAGGCTGCCGAGGGCTCGCTCAAGCGGCTCAAGGTGGAGACAATCGACTTGCTCTATCAGCATCGGGTTGACCCGGACGTGCCTATCGAAGACGTTGCCGGAGCGGTGAAGGAGCTGATTCAGGCGGGCAAGGTCAAGCACTTCGGCCTTTCCGAAGCAGGAGTGAAAACTATCCGCCGCGCGCACCGAGTTCAGCCACTTACTGCTCTCCAGAACGAATATTCGCTGTGGACGAGGACTCCCGAGAAGGAAGTGATCCCGGCCCTTGAGGAACTCGGCATCGGCCTTGTCGCATACAGCCCGCTCGGCAAGGGCTTCCTCACCGGCAAGATCGACGAAAGCGCGAAGTTCGACAGCTCCGACTTTCGCAGCACGCTGCCTCGCTTCACGCCGGAGGCTCTCAAGGCGAATCAGGCCCTGATTGGTCTGCTCGCCAGCATCGGGGAGCGAAAGAATGCGACACCGGCGCAAATCGCACTCGCCTGGCTGCTGGCCCGGAAGCCGTGGATTGTGCCGATTCCTGGCACCACCAAGCTACATCGCTTGGATGAAAACATCGGGGCACTTTCGGTCGAACTCACGCCCGGCGATCTCAGTGACATCGAGAACGCCGCCTCTAAGATCACGGTCGAAGGCGCCCGGTATCCTGAGAAACTGGAACAGATGACCGGTCGCTGAGCGGCCATGGAAGGGAGTTCAAGAAATGGAGATCAAACGAGGCGGTTCACAACCCTCCGGCAAGGGACCATCAGAGTGGTTCACCGGCACCGTGCGCATTGACCCGCTGTTTAACCCGCCCGCTCCGGCGCGCGCGTTCGGCGCCAGTGTGACCTTTGAGCCCGGCGCCCGCACGGCATGGCATACCCACCCGCTCGGCCAGACTCTGATCGTGACGGCGGGTTGCGGCCGGGTCCAGCGCTGGGGCGAACCGATCGAGGAAATCCGGCCGGGTGACGTGGTCTGGATTCCGCCCGCCGAGAAACACTGGCATGGCGCCGCGTCAACCAGTGCCATGACGCACATTGCCATTCAGGAACAGCTCGACGGCAAGGCCGTCGACTGGATGGAACACGTTACCGACGAACAATACCAGGCCTGACTACGGGCCAACACAAACCAATAGGAGGGTAAATCCATGTACAAAGCGAAAGCTTACTCCGCCGCCGGCGCGACATCGCCGCTTGCCTCCACGACAGTCACGCGTCGAGATCCCACCGAACACGACGTGCAGATCGACATCCTATTCTGCGGTAGGGGGCGCGCCCCACGCGCCCTCAGTCGTACACGAAGTGCAGCACTCTCTTGAGGTCTTCCCAGGCTTCGCGCTTGGCGTCTTGATTGTAGGGGCGCAGCAGATAGGACGGGTGGTAAGAGACCATCACCGGGATGGCGCGCCACTCGAGCCAATGACCGCGCAGCTTGGTGACGCCTTCCTTGCGGCCGGTGAGCGCGCGCGCGGCGGTGCCTCCCAAAGCGCAGATGGCCTTGGGCGCGATGGCGGTGAGCTGGCGGAACAGGAACTGGCCGCAGATTTCCATTTCATCCGGCTCGGGAGTGCGGTTGCCGGGCGGGCGGCACTTTACCACGTTGCAGATGTAGACATCTTGGCGGCGCAGCTCGATGCCCTCTTTCTTCGCGGTGCCCTCGATCATCTGGGTGAGCAGTTGACCGGCGCGTCCGACGAACGGGATTCCCTGCGCGTCTTCGTCGGCGCCCGGGCCTTCGCCGACGAACACCAGCGGCGACCGCTGATTGCCGACGCCAAAGACTATCTTGTTGCGCCCTTCGTGCAAGCGGCAGCGGCGGCAATCGCCGATGTCCTCAAGGATGCGCGGCAGGGCGTCGCCGGCCGGCGCCAGAGATGGCAGGCTGATGGAAAGCTGCTCCTCGGCAGCGGGCTGCGGCTGCGCGTCTGCCGTATCCGCCGCGCCCGCTTCCGCCTCCTCCGCGTCGCGGGCTTGGGGCGCGACTGGCTGGCGGTAAAGGGTCGTCACCCCGATATCCCGATAGAACTCGAGGCGGCGCCGCAGGTCGTCAGGCTTCATGGGCGGCGTGCAGGGAAAGACGTAGCTTGAGGATTTCGTCGAAGATGCGCTCGGCGATTTCGCGTTTGCTTGCGCGCTCGAGCTCCAGCGTTTCTCCCGTCGACAGCGCCAGCACCACTTCGTTTTCGTCAGATTCGAAACCGGCATCGGCGCCGCCCACCAGGTTGCCCACCACCATGTCGCAATTCTTCGATTCCAGCTTGCGGCGCGCTTCCTGGCGCAGGTTCTCGGTTTCGGCGGCGAAGCCCACCAGCAGCCGGTCGCCTTTCTTGCGGCCCAGCTCGGCCAGAATATCGGGCGTGGGATCCAGCTCGAGCGAAAGGCGCGCGGCGGTTTTCTTGCGCTTCTGATCGGGCACCTTGCTCAAGTGGAAATCGCCGACTGCCGCGGCTTTAATGACGATGCTGGCCGGCTCCAGGTTCTCGAAAACACGCTCGCGCATTTCCATCGCCGTGCGCACCCCGATCACTTCCACGCCGCGCGGAGCGGACAAGTGCACCGGTCCGGAGATCAGCACTACGCGCGCTCCGCGCGCAGCGGCTGCTTCGGCCAGCGCGTAGCCCATTTTGCCGCTCGAGCGATTCGAAATGTACCGCACCGGGTCGAGCGGTTCCTGCGTAGGCCCGGCCGTGATGAGAACGGTTTCGCCTTCCAGGTCGCGCCGCTGCCGCGCTTCCCGATCGATGGCGGCGGCGATTTCCTCGGGCTCCGCCATGCGGCCCGGGCCGGTCATGCCGCAGGCCAGGTATCCCGAGCCGGGCTCGATCACGCGGTTGCCGCGGCGCTTCAGCGTTTCCACGTTCTCTTGCGTAGCCGGGTGCTGCCACATGTTGACGTTCATGGCCGGCGCCAGCAGCACCGGGCCGGGGAAGGCCAGGTACAGCGTGGAGAGAAAATCTCCGGCCAGGCCGTGGGCCAGCTTGGCGAGCAGGTCGGCGGTGGCCGGCGCTATCACCAGCAGATCGTTTTCCTGCGCCGTGCCGATGTGATCGATCGCGTTCTCGATGGCGAACAGGTCGGTGAGCACCTTGCGGCCGGTCAGCGCCGCGAAGGTCATCGGCGTCACGAATCGCTGGGCGGCGTCGGTCATCGCCGCTGTCACCTGGTGGCCCTGCTGCATCAGCAGACGCGCCAGCTCGGCCGATTTGTACGCCGCGATGCCGCCGCCGACGCCGAGAATGATCTTCATGGGAGACTTCCGCCGCGCCCCGCGCGACAGTGCGCGCTCAGAGGGAGGGCTCCGCTACCGGCAGTTCCGGCGCCGGTCCGCTGAGCGAGTATTTCACCAACCCGCGGCGCACTTCCTCCATCGCAATGACGGTGGACTTCTTCGAGGACGTGGGCAGCACTGGCCGCGCACCGCCCTGCAATTGCCGGGCCCGCTTGGCCGCCACGATGATGAAGCGGTAAGTGCTCTGCTCCTCGTCGTCCGGAATGGTGCAGTGGGCGTTGTTCTTGGGGGCTGTTTCCGCCATAACTTCGATACCTCTAAACCTGAAACGATTCCAGTATGGGCCGGATCTGCTCTTCGATCCGCGTCCGCCGCGCGCGCTCGGCGCGCACAATCGAACTCAGAATCGCGTCCGACTCGTCCAACTCGCGATTGATCAATACATAATGATAGTCGCTGTACCGCCGGATTTCCTCGGCCGCGTCCCGCAGCCGCCGTTCGATCACCTCGTCCCGGTCCTCGCCGCGCGCGCGCAATCTGCGTTCGAGAACCTGCCGCGAAGGAGCCAGGATAAAGACGGTAACAGCCTCGGGAATCTTCTGTATCAATTGTCTCGCACCTTGCACGTCGATGTCGAGTACCAGGTCCCGGCCGCGGGCGCGGGCTTCCTCGAGAATGCCGCGGTGGGTGCCGTAATAATTGCCGAACACCACCGCCCATTCCAGAAACTCGTCGCGCTCGGCCATGGCTTCGAATTCCGGCCGCGAAACGAAGTGGTAGCTTTCGCCGTCTCTTTCCGCGCCACGCGGCGGGCGGGTGGTGTAAGAGATCGAGAACATGAGGCCGGGCAACTCGGCCATGAGGTGGGAAACCAGGGTCGATTTTCCCGAACCGGAGGGGGCGGAAATGATGAAGACGGTCGTCATTCTAGGTTGAGCGCCTGTTCGCGGATTTTGTCGATTTCCGATTTCGCCGCCAGCGCGAGCTCGGTGATGGTCAGCCCCAGGTCGCCCAGGCCGCCGGTCTTGGAGAGGATGGTGTTCGATTCGCGGTTCATTTCCTGCAGCAGGAAATCCAGGCGCTTGCCCACCTCGCCTTCTCCGGCGAGCAAACCATCGAGCTGCGCGGCGTGGGTCTTCAGGCGAACCAGCTCTTCGGCGATGTCGCTGCGGTCGGCGGCCAGCGCGGCCTCCTGGGCCAGCCGCTGCGGCTCGACGGCCGCGCCGTTCAGTAGTTCGGCCAGCCGTTCGCGCAAGCGCTTCTGAAAAACCGGCGCGGCGCCGGCGCGGATCTCCTCCATGCGTGCCACCAGCTCGAGCAACGCCGCCGTCCGTTCGCGCATCTCTGTTGCCATCGCGGCGCCTTCGGTTTCCCGGCTTTGGTTGAAAATTGCCAGCGCTTCACGGACGCCGTCCAGCGCCGCCGCGGCTACTTCTTCACTGACCTCGGCGTCCCCGCCCGTTTGCAACATGCCGGGCATGCGCAGCGCGGCGTTGAGATCGGGTTCCTGGTTGGGCAACGCCAGAAGCTTCTGGGCCTCGCGAAACGCGGCTATGTATTCCGACATCAGGTTGCGATTCAACCCCGCGGCGCTCTCGGCCGTTCGCGTCAGCGTCACCTGAATCTGCACGTGGCCGCGGGCGATAGCGCCCTTCAAAATGGCGCGCAGGCCGGTCTCGATTGCGTCCAGTTCGGGCGGCAGATGAAAGTGCAGATCCAGGCCGCGATGGTTGACGCTCTTCAGGCTGATCGCAATCTCGTCCGGCCCGCCGGCTTTTCGAACGCTCGAGAAGCCGGTCATGCTACGCACGCTCATAAGTCCTCCACTGCCAGATCCACGAATTGCATCTCGTGCAGGCGCTGATAGATTCCGCCGCGCGCCATCAGCTCCTCGTGCGTGCCGGTCTCGCGCAGGCGGCCCTGCTCGATCACCGCGATTTTGTCGGCGCGGCGGATGGTGGAGAGCCGGTGTGCGATCACGATCACCGTGCGGTGCTCCATCAGGTTGGCCAGCGCTTTCTGCACCAGCAGCTCGGATTCGGTATCGAGGTGCGAGGTGGCTTCGTCCAGGATCAGGATGGGCGCGTTCTTGAGCAGCGCGCGGGCGATGGCGATGCGCTGCCGCTGGCCGCCGCTCAAGCGCACGCCGCGGTCGCCGATCACGGTCTGGTAGCCGTCCGGCAGGCGCTCCACGAATTCGTGCGCCAGCGCGGTCTCGGCCACCCGCCGGATCTCGTCGAGCGGCGTGCCCGGCCGCGCGTAGGCGATGTTGCGCGCCACTGTGTCGTTGAACAGGAAAGTATCCTGCGCCACGATGCCGATCTGCGCCCGCAGCGAATCGAGCTCCAGCTCCCGCACGTCGTGGCCATCCATGCGGACAGCCCCGGCGGTCACGTCCCAGAAGCGCGGCACCAGGTTCACCAGCGTGGTCTTGCCGCCGCCGCTCGGCCCCACCAGCGCCACCACTTCACCCGCTTCCACCGTCAGCGAAATTCCCTCAATGCGGAAGCCGTCCGCCGGCAGGTAGTGGAACCCCACGTTGTCGAACACAATCCGCTCGGAGAAGTGCTCGAGCTTCGTGGCGCCGGGTTTTTCGGCGATTTTTTCTATATTGTCGAGATACTCAAAGACCTTCTGCGACGCGCCGAGCGCCTGCTCGAAGATATTGTGAATCCCCACCAGGCGCTTGACGGGCTCGAGCAGGAAGACCAGCGCCGCGACAAAGCTGGCGAACCGTTCCGGCGTCAGCTCGCCCAGCTTGATCTGGGTCCGCGCGTACCAGATGAAGCCGACCACGGCGGCGGCGCCCACCACCTCGATCAGCGGCGAGGAGAGCGCCTGCTGCCGCACGTATTGCAGGTTGGTCTTCAGCAGCCTGCGCGCCGCGTCGTGAAAGCGCCGCGATTCGTACCCTTCGGCGCTGAAGGCCTTCACCACCATGTGGCCGCTGAGCGTTTCCTGCAACACCTGGCTCAGCTCGCCCTGGTTGTCCTGCGTGCGCCGCGTGGTGCGGCGGATCCGCTTACCGATGTTGGTGACCGGAAGAACCACCACCGGAACCAGCAATAAGCTGGGCAGCGCCAGCCTCCAGTCCGTCCCGATCACCACCGCCAGCAGCGCCAGCAGCACGAACGTCTGGCGCAGCAGGTCTGCCAGAATGTGCGATGTGGCGAGCTGGACCTTGTCGATATCGTTCATGATGGCCGACATCAGCTTGCCCGTCGCGTGCGATTCGAAAAACTCCGCCCCTTGCCGCAGCACCTTGTCGAAAACCCGGTTGCGCAGGTTGGTGACCGCCGAAAACCCGACGTAGTTGACCAGGTAGTTGGCGCAGTAATCGCACAGGCCCTTGGTCACGAACACCGCCAGCGTAGCGAACGCCATCATGCTGAATACGTTGTGGAAGGAAGAGGGGACGATCTGGTCGAGGTAGAAGGTGTGGTGGAAAACCGGGTCAGTGAAGAGCTTGATGCGCGCTTCCGCCGCGTGTGGGTCGAGCCCGACGTAGAGCAGCGGGCCGATCAGCAGCGCCATCAAGCCCGTCCCGCCTCCGGCCACCGCCATCAGCACCACCGAGACCGCCAGGTACCCCGTGTACCGCCGTGCGTAACCGAACAGCCGGAGCAGCTCCTTCATGCGTGTACCCGCAGCCGGGCCAGCGCGTCTACCACCTGCGCCACCGTCACGCCGGCCACCGTGACGCCGGCTTTTCCACCGGGCGCCGTCACCACTTCGGAACGCGCGCGCCAGGGGCCCCAGATAGCGGGGTCCGACGGGCCGAAGATCACTACCGAGGGCAGTCCGAGCGCGGCCGCCATGTGCGCCGGGCCGGAATCGTTGCCCACGAACAAAGACGCTCCGGCGAGCAACGTTTTCACCTGGCCGAGCGGCGCGCCCTCGACGATGCGGTGCCGCGAGAACGGCCGCAAATCGTCGCCGGCCGCTCCGATAAAAACCGCCTCCAGGCCGCTTTCTTCGATGTGCCGTGCCACTTCCAGAAACCCATCGGCGCGCCAGGTTTTCTTGGGCGCGGTTGCCACCGGGTGCAGCACCGCGTACGGCCGCGCAGCAGCCGGCGGTTCAGCCAGCCCCAGCTTGGCACGGGGAATTTCCTCGACCGGCGCGCCCAAATAGAAAACGGCGCTGGCCAGGTGCTCGGCCGTATGCACGGTGCGTTCCACGCCGAGGATTTCCTGTGCTCTGGGGATGTGCAGGTTGTACGCGAACTGGTGGCGGAAGTGGCCGAAGCCTGCGCGCCAGCGGGCGCCGGAAACCAGCGTCATAAAGGCGCTGCGTGTGCCGCCGTGCAGATTGAGGCACAAATCCGGCCGCCAGCGCCGCAGCACGCGGCGGTCGGGCCACAGGATGTCGTCCACATCCGGGTTGTGCTCGAACAGAGCGTGGAAGCGCGCTTCGGCGACCACCGCGACGCGCAGGTCTGCGCGCGCGCGTTTCAGCAGGGCGAGAGCGGGCGTCGTGAGAACGCAGTCCCCCAGCGAACGCAGCCGGACGACGGCCACCCGGCCCGGACGCGGCAGCTCTTCCAGCACGTTCTGCACCGGTCTAGTCTTCGATCTTGGCCTCGTCCACCAGCATCACCGGTATGTCGTCCCGAACCGGATAGACGCGATGGCACTGCACGCACTTCAACCCGCTCCCGCCGGCCGTGAGCTCCACCGTAGCCTTGCACACCGGACACACGAGAATCTCCAGCAGATCTTGACTGATGGCCATAAGAGTTCCAGTTTAGCGCGGAGGGCCTGCGGGGTGCGTGGGCTGGGCCGTGGGGCTTCGGTTGCCGTCCTTCAAACTGGAAGGGAGCAGGATCGGACGTATGGTCGCGCGTAAACGGCCAAGCTCGCTTGCACTGACCAAGGCCGGCCTTGCTGGCTGGTCAACGGCTATCCGCTGCAAGTGAAGCGCGCCGGGCTGGCCGCACTCACGCGTGCAGCAAGTCCGGTAAGCGGGCCAGTTCCGCGCCGGTGCTATCGTTGGGCACCGAGCACCCGGGGGTGAGAAGGAATTTGCGGCCGGCGGCCTGCGCCGCGGCTTGCCACTGGCGGCGCAGCTCGTCGGAGGTGAGGGTCCGGTAGTTGACTTCGTCGATGCCGCCCGCGATGACCCAGCTTGGGAACTGGCTGCGCACCTCGGCCATCGGGATGCCGGACACGTGCAGCGAGTAATTGATGACCGGCGCCGTGAAGTCGCGGAAAAACCCAAGATAACCGGGCTGGACGTGCAGGTGGAGAAACGTCAGCTTGGTTTCGCCGATGGCTTCCAGGAAGCGCTTGTCGAAGGGGCGGCTGAACTTGTCGTAATCGGCGGGCGACATTTCCTCCTTGTTGGCGTTGGCGACGGAATACAGAATGCCCACCACGCCGTGGATGGCCAGCGCGCGCCGCGCATGGTTGATTTCCGAGCGCGTGATCACATCGAGCGCATCCATCAGAGCTTGCGGATTCTCATCCTTCAGGCGCAGCACTTCCTCCTTGGAAGAGAGCTTCTGCGCCACGTTCCATGGGTTGAAGACCGTCTCCATCATGTAGGCGGAGCCGCCCAGGCCGTCGCGAATCAGCTCGAGGGCACGAATCTGCTGCGGAAACGGATTGGCTTCGACGTTGAGGTCGTACCACTTGCCGGCCGGCTTCGGGTACGGGAAATCGCTCATCACCTTGACAATGTCGGTGCGGTAGGCGCGGTGAAACGCAAGCGTGCGTGCGGCGTGCTCCTCCGGCGTCTTCAGCCCGAAATGATGCCAGAACGTGAAAGGAGGGCGGTCCAATTCCTTACCGGCGAGCGCACGGTCCACGCGGTCGATGTGGGAAAGCGCGGCCGCGCGCAGGAACGCCGGCGCAGCCGCAGCGCCGGCCACGCTCAGCAGGAAATTGCGTCTCAGCATCGTCAAGAGTCTCCTTGGTCTTTTACTGTAGCATTCGAGCGCCGGGAACCGGGGATCTGCTATACTTAACCTTTCGACTTGATCCGGAGTGTTGCGCTTTATGGCAAGAGTTTGTGATATTTGCGGCCGCGGACCCCAGTTCGGAAACCGCATCAGCCACGCCCACAACGTCACCAAGCGGCGCTGGGACCTGAATCTGCAATCGGTTCGCGCCGTGGTGAACGGGGCGGCCCGCCGCCTGCGCGTCTGCACGTCGTGTATCCGCAACGGCAAAGTTCAGAAGGTCGCGTAGTTCGCATCCCCTAAAACTGTCATACAATGCCCCCGCGTAGCGTGCGCCAGCGGTGCTGGAACTGCGCCTCGCCGCGCGCGGATAACCCATGTGTCACTACTTGGCCACTTACGTCCCCGCGCAGCGGGAGGCGAAAGTCGATCCAGCCGTAGCGCTGCACGACGAATAGCGGGGAATCGAGTGGCGGCGCCGCCTGCGAAGCGCTCGAACAACCGCGTTCCTCTGCGGCGCGAAATGGATTCCTTCACAGCTTCCGACGGCCGTGGCTCCGAAAACAGCTCATGCATCATGCTCCGTTGCGGAGCCACGTGCGTCAGGAAGCGGTGGGCGGGCTTTCCGCACCCGTCTACACGTCGTAGTAGAGCGCGAATTCGTACGGGTGCGGGCGCAAGCGCACGGCTTCGGCTTCGTTCTTGCGCTTGTAGTCGATGAACGTCTGGATCAGCTCTTCGCTGAACACGTCCCCGCGCAGCAGAAACGCGTGGTCCTCTTCCAGGCAGTTCAGCGCCTCGTCCAGGCTTC
>JBEKXZ010000014.1:0-93356 GCA_049511495.1 Bryobacteraceae bacterium
CAAAAAGCGCCGCCACGGCCCGAAACCCCACGATCCCGGCGTAGGAAAACCCCGGAAGCCCCTCCGGAACGGCTATGGACCTATCAGAGACTTACTTTTTCAGCAGCCTCTAAAGCATGCCCCACCCCTCGCACGTTATAATCGCATCGATGGATGTTTTCGAGGAACTGGTGCGCCTGCGCGGGCTCGGTCAAAAGTGCGCGCTGGCCACCATCGTGGAGGTGCGCGGCTCGATTCCCAGCTACGAAAGCGCCAAGCTGCTGGTGCGCGAGGATGGTTCCATGGTGGGCACCATCGGCGGCGGCTGCGTGGAAGCCGAAGTCTGGAACGCGGCGCGCGAAGTGATGGAAACCGAAAAACCGAAGCATCTCAAGTTCAGCCTGGGCCAGGACGCGGCTTACGATAATGGCCTGATCTGCGGCGGCCAGCTCGACGTTTTCGTAGAAGCGGTTTTGCCCATTCCGCACGCGTTTATCTTCGGCGCGGGACACATTTCCAAGAGCCTGTCGAAAGTGGCCACGCTGGCCGGTTTCTCGACGGTGGTGATCGACGACCGCGAAAGCTTCGCCAGCCGCGAGCGTTTTCCGGAAGCCGCGGCGGTACACGCGGGCGAATACGAAGCCGTGTTTCCCACGCTGCCCATCAACGAGACCAGCTTCGTGATCGTCGTCACCCGCGGCCATCGCGACGACATGCGCGTACTGAAGCTGGCCGTCGGGACGCCGGCCCGTTATATCGCCATGATCGGCAGCAAGCGCAAAGTCCTCAACGTGGTGAAGGAACTGGAAAAGGAAGGCATGGCGCGCACCGCCTTCGAGCGCGTTCACGCGCCGATGGGCCTGGACATCGGCGCGATTTCGCCGGAGGAGATCGCCATCGCGGTGGCGGCGGAAATGATCGCCGTCCGCCGCAATGCGCCGTCCAACTGGCGAGATCTCTCGCTTTCGGTGCTAGCCGGAGGCGCGCCGCGCGCCGCCGTCCCGCAGTGACCGCCGGGCTTATTCTGGCCGCTGGCGAATCGCGCCGCATGGGCACGCCCAAGGCGCTGCTGCGGTACCGCGGCGAATCGTTCCTCGATACGCTGATTGGCTTGTTCAACGCGCGTTGCGCGCCGGTGATCGTGGTGCTGGGAGCGGCGGCGCAACAGGTCTGCGCCGCCACCACGCGCGCGGCGGCGTTCGTCGAAAATGAGCATTGGGAGAGCGGCCAGACCAGCTCCATGCAGTGCGGGTTGCGAGCCGTGCCGGCGGAGGCCGAAGGCGTGCTCTTCACGCTGGTGGACCATCCGGCGGTGCGGATGGAGACAATCGACGCGCTGCTGGGCACGGACGTTAGCGGTGCGCAGACGGGCATGTTAAAGCATGTTCCACCACGGGCGCTGCTGCGCGTGCCGCGCTACCAGGGGCGCAACGGGCATCCCATCTGGTTTTCGCGCGGTTTGATTGGTGAATTCCTCGCACTCGCCGAGTCCGGCTCCGCGCGCGACGTGGTGCGCGCGCACTCTGGCGTTACCGAATTCGTGGACGTGGAAGACCCAGGCGTACTGGCGGATATCGACGATCCGGCGGCGCACCGCGCCCTGCTCGAGGCCGAGCCATGAAGGTGCGTGCCGCCACGGTGTTCAAACTCGCTGGGGCCGCTGCGGCGCTGCTGGTCACGACCGGCATCGTCGTGCCTTATATCAACACCGGCTCCTACGGCGAGCGTTTGCGGGGCTCACTCGAGCGCGCCCTGGGACGGCGGGTGGAATTCCGCGGGCGTGTGCGCTTCAGCCTCTTCAGCGGTCCGGGATTTTCGGTGGACGACGTGGTGATCCACGAAGACCCCTCCATCGGGCTGGAGCCGGTTGCCTACATGGACACGATGACAGTGCGGCCCAGCCTGTGGTCTCTGGCCGGCGGCCGTTTCGTGATTGCCTCCCTCAAACTGGATGGCGCGAGCATCAACCTGGCTAAGTCCGGCCCCGCTTCGGAGTGGGGCCGCTGGAATTTCGCATCGCTCGTCAATCGCTCGGTGATGAGCCGCACGCCCTCCCTGCACGTGCGCAACGGCCGCATCCATTTCAAGTTTGGCGACGAAAAATCGGTATTCTATCTGACCGAAACCGACCTCGACATTTCTCCGCCGGGAGCGGCCGGCCGGGGATGGACTCTCGATTGCTCGGCCCAACCGGCGCGCACCGATCGAACCGCGCAGGGGTTGGGCGAATTCCGTTTGCGCGGCCGCTGGTACGTGGCGCCGGAGCGTGTGGATCTCAACCTGGAGATCGACCGCACGCTGCTGGCCGAAATGACGGCGCTGCTGCGCGGCCAGGCCGGCGGCGTGCACGGAAGGATCTCGGCGCGGCTGCACCTGGCAGGGCCGATCGACCAGATCGGCATCGCCGGCCGCCTCAACATTGAGGATATGCACCGCTGGGACTTGATGCCGCCGTACGGGCAGGGGTGGCCACTCGACGTGCGCGGCCGGCTGAACCTGCCCGGCCAGGATCTGGAGATCGAATCGGGCTCGGTGAACGGCGCGGCGCTGCCGCTCGAGGTGCGCTTGCACGCGAGCAATTACCTGTCGCAGCCGCGCTGGGCGGCGTCGCTCCACTGGAATCGTTTTCCGCTGGGTCCCCTGCTCGAACTGGCGCGGCACATGGGGCTGGAAGTTCCACCCAAGCTGGAACTGAATGGCGCGGTGGACGGCGCCATCGGCTACTCCGGCGCGGGCTTGCAGGGCCAACTGGCGCTGCACGACGCGGCGGTTGCCATCCCGGATGCGCCGCCGCTAACGCTCGATCAGGCCAGCATCGTATTCGATGGCGGCCACGCGCGGTTGGCGCCGGCGCTGGTGCGGACTGCGGGCCAGGACCAGGCGCAGATCGAAGCCGATTACGCCTTCGGCGAGGGCGCGTTCGACATCGCGATCTCCGCCGGGCGCATGAAAGTGCCGGCTCTGCGCGCACAGGTTACGCTGGCGGCCATTCCCTGGCTGGAACAGGTTCGGAGCGGCGATTGGAGCGGCCAATTGCGCTATCATCGCGACGCCGGCAAGGCGGGATGGACCGGCAGCCTGCAGGTGAACCAGGCCGAGATTCCGGTGGATGGCCTCGCCGATCCGCTGCTCCTTGATTCCGCGCGCGTCGAGATCAATGGCGCGCGGGTGACCATCGACCGGCTGCGCGGCGCCGCCGGCAAACTGAGCTTCACCGGCGATTACACGTATGTGCCGGGAGCGCCGCACCCGCACCGCGTGCACCTGCGCGCGGCGGAATGGGACGCAACCGAAGCGGAAACGGAATGCCTACCTGCGCTGCGGCGCGGATCGAGCCTGCTGGCCCGCGCCCTGGGCCGCACCGCGCTGCCCGATTGGTTGAAGGCGCGCCAGGTGGAGGGTACTATTCAGATCGATCGCCTGACGTTGGCCGGCGTCCGCCTGGACGGCGTGCGTTCGCATCTCGAATGGAACGCGGGTCGCGTGGAGTTCGCCAACTTCGAAGCCAGGTTGGCCCGCGCCGCCATCAAAGGGCGCCTGGCGGTGAATTTGAGCGGCTCGGTGCCGGCGTACCACTTCACAGGACAAGTGAAGAACATGCCGTGGCAATCGGGCGGGCTGGATGCGGAGGGTTCGCTCACGACTTCCGGTATCGGTGCACAATTGGTGGCCAACCTGGCTTCGACGGGGACTTTCTCGGGAACGGGTCTCGACTTCGGCGCCGCCGCGCCCTGCCGCGCCAGCGGCAACTATAGCCTGGCGTGGGCACGCGGCTTTCCGCAGCTCAAACTCACCGGTCTCAACCTGCGCACCGCCGACGACGCTTACACCGGACGCGGCGCCACTCAGAACGATGGCAAGCTGCTGATTGTGCTGGCCAGCGGCGCCAAGGAACTGCGCGTGGCCGGCATCCCCGGCGAGTTGAAAGTGGAAGAGTCCGCGCGGCAGTAACCTCACTCGCGGCGCCAGCACTGACATGAGTGAGCTATAATAGAAACAGGTTGTTGGGGGAACTGTCTTTTCTTTTATGCCGCTTTACGAATATCTCTGTCACCGCTGCGGGAAAAACTTCGAGGTCATCCAGAAGTTCGCCGACGAACCTCTGACTCTGCACCCGGAGTGCGGCGGCGCAGTGGAACGGCTGGTGTCGGCTCCCACGCTGCAATTCAAGGGGTCCGGCTGGTACATCAACGACTACGGAAGCGGCAAGGCTTCCGCGCCCGATTCCACGAACGGACACGGGAACAAGAACGGCGGCAAGCCGGAGTCGAAGCCCGAAACCAAATCCGAAAGTAAACCCGCTCCCGCAGCCAGCGTCGAGAAGTAGCCACCTCCCAGCGCCGCTCTGCGCGTAGCCGGCGATCATCTCTCTGTTACATTCAAGTGTTAGTCTAAGTGGTCATGAGCAAGATCCTGGCCTTAATTCTGATGGCGGGCAGCCTGTTGTGCGCCGCTCCCAAGAAACCGAAACTGGTGGTGGCGATCGTCGTCGATCAGTTCCGCTACGACTATCTCACGCGCTACCGCTCGGACTATCACGGCGGTTTCGACCTGCTGCTGAACAAGGGCGCCGTATTCACCAACGCCCGCTACCAACACTTTCCCACCGTGACGGCGGTGGGCCACAGCATCCTCCTCAGCGGCGCCATGCCCGCGCTCAGCGGCATAATCGGCAATGCGTGGTACGACCGCGAGGCGGGCACGCAAGTCACCAGCGTCTCCGACCCGCGGACCTCGCTGGTGGGCGGGGCGGAGGGCGTGGGCTCCTCGCCGCGGCGCATGCTGGTGGACACGGTGGGCGATGAGCTGAAGATGGCGGACAACAGCCAGTCGCGCGTGATCGGTATCTCGCTCAAGGACCGGGCCGCCATTTTGCCGGCCGGTCACATGGCTAATGCGGCGTATTGGTTCGATAGTAAGAGCGGCAACTTCGTCTCCAGCACTTACTATTTCGCGGAAATGCCGGCGTGGGTCAGGGAAGCCAACGCGGCGCACGCCGCCGACAAGTACGCCGGCCAAACCTGGTTGGGCCACCAAATGCCGCAACCCAGCCAATTGTATAATTCGATCGAAGCCACGCCATACGGCAACGATCTCGTGGAAGCCTTCGCCGAACGCGCACTGGCCGCCGAGCAATTGGGCCAGCGCGGTGTCACCGACCTGCTGGCAGTCAGTTTTTCTTCGAACGATTACGTTGGGCACGCCTACGGCCCGGATTCACCGGAAGCCCACGCCATCTCCGTGGCCACCGACAAGTTGCTCGGCAAGTTCTTCGGGGCGTTGGACCGCGCGGTGGGCCTCAATAACGTGCTGGTGGTGCTGACCGCGGATCACGGCGTGGCCCCCGTTCCCGAGGTGAATGCGGCTCGCCATATGCCGGGTGGCCGCATGCCGGACAGCATCGTCAAAAAGACTGTGCAGGAAGCCCTCGACGCGAAGTACGGCAAATTCGACTGGATCACCGCCGATGAGGAAACAGTTGTTTATCTCAATCGCGAGCTGATTGCCGCCAGGAAGCTCGACCTGGCCGAGGTGGAGCTCACCGCGGCCGAAGCGTTGCGTAAAGTGCCGCATGTCTTCCGCGTCTATATGGGCGTCCAACTCACCGGCGGCCAGGCGTTGGAAGACTCGGTGGGACGCATGGCGATGAACGGCTATTTTCCGCGCCGCGGCGCCGACCTGGAAGTGCTGACCGATCCTTACTGGATCATCGGCAGCGCGGGCACAACGCACGGCCTGCCGTTCGGCTACGACACCCACGTGCCCGTGATCTTCCTGGGGCCCGGCATTCGCGCCGGAGAGTACGACAATACCATCACGCCCAACGATATCGCTCCGACGCTGGCCACCATCCTCCGCGTGGAGACGCCCAGCGGCTCCGTCGGCCGCGTGCTGGCGGAGATGTTCGCGCAGTAAGAATTCCGCGGGCTACGTGACGTTTCCTTCTGCCCCGCGGCCCGCGGGTGCAAGCCGAAGCCGGCGATACGTACCGCTCAGCTACAATTAGGAGCTTGATAGCCTGTTTGCCCTTGGTAGGGCATTAGTATTGGGCTGCCTGTGACTCGCCAATTGTAGTAGCCCGTGCGGCGAGAATAAGTGTGGTTGCGCATTGCGCGCCCCGTGAGTTTTGAAATAGCTTTCGACGGGAATCATCATAGGGCAGTGGCGTTTACCGGCAACGACATTTTCACGCGTGACGCAAGCGCTGGGCGCGTGTTCAGCCAGTCGCAGGACAACTTCGTGATGCCGTGCCCGATTCCCACCTGCACGTTATTGATGGCCCCCCGATGGTTCCAGGGCGCGTAGCTTTATTCGGGAGCGCCTGCCAAAATCGCCGATGCTCGCGTGAGGCATAATGGTCTCAAGCCGATGAATCTTCCAAACGCGCTGACCATTCTGCGAATCTTCTTCGTGCCGCTGCTGGTGGCGGTGCTGCTGGAGGAAAATGTCAGCATCCGTATTGGATCCTGGCAGGTCACCAATGAGTGGCTGGCGCTGGCCATTTTCCTGTCGGCCGCCGCCACCGATCTGCTGGACGGCTATCTGGCCCGCCGCTGGAAACAGGTGACCACGATTGGCACCTTGCTCGACCCCATCGCCGACAAACTGCTGGTATCGGCGGCGCTGATCTCGCTGGTGCAGGTGCGGGTTCTGCCAGGCTGGATGGCGATTCTGGTGATCGGCCGCGAGTTCGCCGTCTCCGGCTTGCGCGCCATCGCGGCGGCGGAGAGCTACACCATCCAGGCGAGCGATCTGGGTAAGACCAAAATGCTGTCGCAGGTAATAGCAATCTCCTGCCTGCTGGTCAGCACCCGCCATCCCGCGCTGCACCGGCCGGGCATCTGGATGATGTGGGGCGTGATCTTCTTCGCGCTGCTTTCCGCGGTCAGCTACTTCCGCAAGTTTTGGCGCAAGGTGGATGAGCATGTCAAGCTGCGCCGGCGCCGCGAACTGCTGCTGCTGGAAAGAAAACGCCAGCGGGAATCGCTGCGTCAGAGAGGTTCCAGGAGAGCCGGCGCCCGCGGGAGCGGGGCCGGAGCGGCGGGCGCAGGCGGCACGATCTGGAAGCCGCCCGAAGTCAACTGAACGGTCCGCACCTGCCCTTTCGGCCCTGGTGGAGGGATCGGTTTGCCGTTCAGAAAAATCGTTACGCCTCCTGCGTTGCCTAGTTTCAGCGTGACTTCCGTGTTGGCTGCCACGGTGCGAACTTCGTTTGGTTTGAGCTCGCCTTGGAAGATGGAACGGCCGTCCCGTTGCACGCTCACCCAGACCGGCTCGGTAGCCACGAGCTCGACCCGCACGGCCCCGGTCCCAGAGGGCTCAGCGTCCGGCACCAGCGGCTGCGGAACGCCCGGCTGGAATGCGGCAGGCTGCGAAGCGGCGGTCGCGGACGCCGGCGCCACGTTACCGGCGGCGGTGGTTGCCACTGCCGGCTGCGGCTGGATGGGGGCGCGCCGCTGCTGGGTTGGGGCGGCCGGCGGCGCTGCACGACGGGCTTGCATCGCCCGCGGAATCTGCTGCCGCGTCGCAGCGAGCTGGCGACTTCGCTGCCACCACCCGTACACTCCTGAGCAGATCAGCATCACCACCACCACCGCAATCAGCGATGGCAAGACACTCCGCGACCGGCCCCTGCTGAAGCGCCGCTCATCCATCCTGGGCAGGTCAGTCGCGGGGCGGGGCCGCCGGAGCTCCGCCAGATCCGCTAGCTCGGGCAATCGCGCGGTCTGTTCGAACTGAGTGGCCACTTCCTCCTCGTCCAGACCCAGCACGCCCGCATATTGGCGCACGAAACTCTTGGCAAAAACGCCGCCCGGCAGCTTGTCGTATTGGTCGGCCTCAATCGCCTCCAGCATGCGAGCTGAGATCTTCAGTTTCTCGGAAACCTCCTGCAACTGCACCTTCCGCCGCAGCCGCTGCTGGCGCAAGGTCTCGCCGACCGACATCATAAATAAGACACCTGGTACTTATTCTTCATGATACAACGCGGTGACTTACCGGGGTGAACTCCGGTATAACCGGTTGATTTTGAGCCGCTGCCACGGAGATGGCGATCGCCCGCGTCTGCGAGCCCAGCGCCGATTGCTTCGCGGTTGGTACGATAGAGATTACTCCCGACGATGGATGATCCGCAGAGCGTAGACCTCAAGCAAACCGTCAATTTGCCGAAGACGGCCTTCTCGATGAAGGCCAACCTGCCACAGACCGAGCCGAAGACGCTGGCGCGGTGGGAGAAAGAGCGGCTCTATCACCAGATCCGCAGCGTGGCAGCCGGCCGGCCGCGCTACATTCTGCATGACGGGCCGCCGTATGCCAACGGGCGCATTCACCTGGGTACGGCGTTC
The DNA here is from genome assembly GCA_049511495.1 of Bryobacteraceae bacterium. Classification (GTDB taxonomy): domain Bacteria; phylum Acidobacteriota; class Terriglobia; order Bryobacterales; family Bryobacteraceae; genus Bog-375. The sequence goes on from JBEKXZ010000014.1 coordinate 8,325, forward strand.
AACAAAATCCTCAAAGACTTCATTGTGAAATCGAAGACCATGGCGGGCTTCGACGCGCCGTACGTGCCGGGCTGGGATTGCCACGGGCTGCCCATCGAGATCAAGGTGGATAGCGAGCTGGGCGCCAAGAAAGCGCAGATGTCGCCGGTGGAGATCCGCCGCGTGTGCCGCAAATACGCGGAGAAGTACGTCGACTTGCAGCGCACGGATTTCAAGCGGCTGGGAGTGCTGGGGCAGTGGGAAGACCCGTACCTGACGATGAGCGCGCACTATCAAGCGGTAATCGCCGGCGCGTTCACGGATTTTCTGGAGAAAGGCTACATATACAAGGGGCTCAAGCCGGTTCACTGGTGCATCAAGGATCGCACCGCGCTGGCCGAAGCCGAAGTAGAATACGAAAACGACACCAGCCCGTCGATCTGGGTGCGCTTCCGCTTAATGTCGGACCCGGCGGCGATTGACCCGGCGCTCGCCGGGCGCGCGGCGATCGAAATCTCCGAGGACGTCACCGTTAAGCAGCTCGCTGAGAAACTCGGCGTCAAACCGGCCGGCGTCGTTATGAAGCTGCTGAATCACGGCATTTTCGCCACCCCCGACCAGTGGCTGGATGCGAAGCTGGCGAGCGAGGTCGCGCGCGATTTTAGCGCTTCCGCGCCGGCGGTCTACGGACTGATCTGGACCACTACGCCGTGGACCATGCCGGCCAATGTGGCGATTGCGTTCAACCCGAAGTTCGAATACGTCGCGGCGGAAGTGGGCGGCGCGGTGTACATCGTGGCCGGCGATTTATTGCAGGTCACGGCGGAGAAGTGCGGTTGGACGGAGCCACGCGTGTTGGCCAGGTTTCCCGGCGCCAAGCTCGACCGCGCGGTGTTCCGTCACCCGTTTCTGGAGCGCGATTCGCTGGGACTGCTGGCGGATCACGTGACGCTCGAGCAAGGCACGGGCGCAGTCCACACGGCGCCGGGGCACGGCCAGGAAGACTATGTGAGCGCGCGGCAGTACGGCCTCGAAATCTACTGCCCTGTGGACGCGGCGGGACGGTTTTTTCATGCAACGGGAGCGGCTGGACGCCTGCCGGAAGAACTGGTCGGCAAGACGGTCTGGGAAGCCAACCCGCTGGTGATTGAGATCCTAAAAGCCCGCGGCGCGCTGCTCAAGATGGAGAAGCTGGCGCACTCGTACCCGCATTGCTGGCGGTGCCATAAGCCGGTGATCTTCCGCGCCACCGAGCAGTGGTTCATCGGCATGGACCGCAACGATTTCCGCGAGCATGCACTGGAGGCGGTGCGGCGTTCGCGCTGGATTCCGGAGTGGGGCCAGGAACGCATCTCGAACATGATTGCCTCGCGGCCGGACTGGTGCATCTCGCGGCAGCGGGCGTGGGGCGTGCCGATCATCGTGTTTTATTGCGAAGGCTGCCGCGAGCCGCTCACCGACCGGAAGATTCTGGACGGCATCGTACAACTGTTTCGCGAGCACACCGCCGATATCTGGTATGAGCGGACCGCCGCCGAGCTGCTGCCGGCGGGCACCAAATGCGCCAAGTGCGGCGGGACCGAGTTTAGCAAGGAAAACGACATTCTGGACGTGTGGTTCGATTCCGGCTCGAGCCATCTGGCGGTGCTGAACGGGCGCTTCGGCCTGGAGTGGCCCGCCGACATGTACATCGAGGGCGGCGACCAATACCGCGGATGGTTCCAGAGCTCGCTGCTGGTGGGGACCGGGCTGAAGGGCGGGGCGCCATACAGGGCATCGGCGCTGAGCGGATGGGTGCTCGATGGCGAAGGCCGCGCCATGCACAAATCGCTGGGCAACACGATCGAGCCGGAAGAGGTGATTAAGCACCACGGAGCGGAAATTCTGCGCCTGTGGTCGGCCTCGGTCGAATTCAGCGAAGACGTGCGCCTGTCGGAGACGATTCTCACAAGGCTGGTGGACGCGTACCGCAAGCTGCGCAACACGTTTCGCTACCTGCTCGGCAACCTGCACGATTTCGATCCGCAAAAGGATGCGGCGGCAGACCAGTTTCAGGAGATCGACCGATTTGTACTTGTGGCAGCGGCCAGTCTGGTGGAGAACTGCCGCAAGTGGTACGACAACTATGAATTTCACAAGGTTTTCCACCACGTTTACGCTTTCGCCACGGTGGCTTTGAGCGCGGTGTACCTGGATGTGCTGAAAGACCGGCTTTACTGTTCGGCGGCGAATTGGCCGGCGCGGCGCAGCGCGCAGACCGCCCTCTATCGGCTGCTGGATGCGCTGGTGCGCCTGCTGGCGCCGATTATGAGCTTCACCACGGAAGAAGTGTGGACGCACATGAACCGGCCGGCGAGCGTTCACATGGCGCTGTTCCCGGAACCGGCCGAGTTGACGGCGGGGCTTGGCGAAATGGACTCGGCATGGTACCCCAAGTGGGAGCAGTTGATGGTAGTGCGCGGCGAGGTGTTGCAGAAACTGGAAACGGCGCGCAACGAAAAACGGATCGGGGCGCCGCTGGAAGCCCGCATCGTGCTGACCGCGGCCGGCGACCAGGCAGATCTGCTGGAGCGATACGCGGCGGAATTGCCGGCGCTGTTCATCGTGTCTCAAGTGGAAGTGAAGCGCGCGGCGGAAGGCGAGCTGAGCGTAACCGTCGAACGCGCGGCGGGAGAGAAATGCGAGCGCTGCTGGCGGTACACGACGGACACCGGCGCCGACAGCCGCTACCCGACCGTGTGCGGCCGGTGCGCGCAAGCGGTCGGCGAGATGCTCCATGGCTGAGGGCCGATTCAAAGCGTACGCGGCGGCCGCGGCGGTGTTCGGGCTCGACCGGCTGACCAAGGTGATTATCGAGCAGCGGGTTTCCGAAATCGCCAGCTACCGTGTGATCCCGGGCTTTTTCGATATCGTGCGCACGGAAAACCACGGCGTGGCATTCGGCATCTTCAACGATTCCACCTTCGAGTGGCGGAGCCTGGCGCTGATCGTGGTGGCGGTGGCCGCGATGATTTTTATCGGCGTATACCTGTGGCGTGCGCGGCACATCGAAACGTCGACGCTGTGGGGGCTGGCGCTGATTATGGGCGGCGCGGCGGGCAACGCCTTCGATCGCATTGTCTCGGGGCGCGTCACCGACTTCCTGGATTTCCACATTGGCGGTTACTATTGGCCCACCTTCAACGTGGCGGATTCGTGCGTAGTGATTGGCAGCGGGCTGCTGCTGTTGGATATGCTTCTCTCGAAGCGACAGGCGGCGAATGTACCCTGAATTGTTTCACATCTCGTTTCTGCACACCTATGGTGTGCTGGTGGCGTTCGGCTTCCTTGCCGGATTGTGGATGGCCGGACGGCTGGGCGCGCGCGCCGGGCTGAACGCGGAGCACATCACCAACCTGGGCCTTTATTGCGCGCTGGCGGCGCTGGCAGGCGCGAAGGTGATGATGCTGGCGGTGGACGCGGGCTACTATTGGGAACACCCAGACCGGATCTTCTCGCTCGAAACATTGCAGGCCGGCGGCGTTTTTTATGGCGGACTGCTGGGCGCGCTGGCGGTAGCGGCATGGTACCTGCACAAGACGCGGTTGCCGGGGCTGATGGTGGCGGATGCGTTTGCGCCAGCCATCGCGCTAGGCCATGCTATCGGCCGGATCGGCTGCTTCACCGCGGGCTGCTGCTGGGGGACAGTGTGCCACCTGCCGTGGGCCGTCACCTTCACCAACCCGGTAGCCAACCAGCTTGTGGGGGTACCGCTGGATGTGCCGCTGCATCCGGCGCAGCTTTACGAATCGGCAGCGGAGTTCGCCATCTTCGGCATCCTTTACTGGCGCTTCGGCCGGCCACACGGGCGTGGCGACATCATCAGCATGTACCTGATGCTCTACTGCGCGGCGCGTTTCGTGGTGGAGTTCTTCCGCGAGCACCAACAAGGCAACCTGTGGGGCACGCCGCTCGACGCATCGCAGTGGATTTCGATAGTCCTGTTCGCCGCCGGCGCGGCGCACTTTGTGATAGGGAAGCACCGGGCGAAACGAGCCGCCGGCGCGCGCGGATGAACGAGCCCAGAGCAATTGCCGGCGCCATCGATCGCCGAGCAGCTACGAGGCCTCTTCATCACCAAGCAGGCTAAGGCCGCTGGATTCGCCGGCAACGCCCATCCGTACCACGTCCGGTTGGGAATTGGATCCGCGAGTATCGTGGCATCTACCGCCTCGCTCTGCTTCCCACGGCCGCCGGTCTGATCTCGGGTGTATCTCGCCGGCGCATTGGGAATAGACCTTCATATCTCTTTGCCTGGATGGTGAACCACCACTTAGGGGGCCGTTCTCGCTCTTGGGGGGTGAGTCGGCGAATCGTCAAGATTCCCCTGCGCCCGTCCCACTAAATATGCAACGGAGATGCCACCGCCCCAGGAAGGCAAAATCTGTTTAGCGCCGCGCGCCGCGCTGCTCCTGTGGATTGCCGCACAGGTAATGAGTGCGAGCACCTTGCTGGGCCAATCCAAGGCCCCCTCCCCCGGTTGGAAGCCAGCGATCGAGGATCGGTCCATCGGCGACCAGCCGGCCCGAGCTTTCGCTCCAGCCGCAGCCGTGGAGACACTCAGTTCCACGTTCCTCATCGGTGCGGCCAAACCGGACTCTCCCATCGAGTTGTGGTCCGATGCGAGGCAGTGCGCAGTTCATTTGCGTACCTGCCGGCAACGCGACCCGTTGCGGGGCGTCGAGCCGCCGACCTGGGTGATTGTGGGCGTTGCAACCTTGCTTCTGGCGACAACCAACACCCGCCATCACCGCCGCCGCGCGCACACAGGATGCCGCCACGCGGTCGAACCGGCTGCCACAAAAAGAAAGCCACACCCGACCCCTTGGGCAGGGGAGAGCGCGGCTGTCAGTCCACTTGTGATTCCCAAAACCGCCCACTGATTGCGAGCGCCTGGCAAACCGCTTAGGGCCTGTCAGGAAACAACCAGTCGAATCGCCGGCAACCGCTCCCTTTACTGTCGCAGCTCCGAACGCTATCGGCGGTGCGACTATGAGGGAGCGGTTGGTACAGTTATTGCGTAACGGGGCCTTAGTAGTCCATCTCGGGCCCGTGACCGCCCGGACCGGCCGGCGCCGGCTTCTTCTCCGGAATTTCGGCCACCATGGCTTCGGTGGTAAGCATCAGCGAGGCGATGGAAGCGGCGTTCTGCAGCGCCGTCCGTGTCACCTTGGTCGGATCGATCACGCCCGCCAGCACCAGGTCTTCATAAGTGTCGGTCGCAGCGTTGAAACCAAAGTTGGGATTCGAGTTCTCCCGCACTTTCTCCACCACAATCGCGCCTTCGGTACCGGAGTTGGCCACGATCTGGCGCAGCGGCTCTTCGCAGGCCCGCTTGACGATGTCGATGCCGATCTGCTCGTCACCGGTGCCTTTGAGCGCAGCCAGCACCTTGTAAGCGCGCAGCAGAGCCACGCCGCCGCCGGGGACAATGCCTTCCTCCACTGCGGCGCGCGTCGCGTGCAGCGCGTCTTCCACCCTGGCCTTCTTCTCCTTCATTTCGGTTTCGGTCGCGGCGCCAACCTTGATCACCGCCACGCCGCCGACCAGTTTCGCGAGCCGTTCCTGCAGCTTCTCGCGATCGTAATCGGAAGTCGTCTCGTCAATCTGCGCTTTGAGCTGCTTGATGCGGCCCTGGATGTCCTTATCCTTGCCTTGGCCGTCGACGATGGTGGTGTTGTCCTTGTCCACGGTCACGCGCTTGGCGCGTCCCAGGTCGTTCAGTTGCACGCCTTCCAGCTTGATGCCGGTCTCTTCCATAATGGACTTGCCGCCGGTGAGGATGGCAATGTCTTCCAGCATGGCCTTGCGGCGGTCGCCGAAGCCCGGCGCCTTCACCGCGCATGCGTTCAGGGTCCCGCGCAGCTTGTTGACCACGAGAGTGGCCAGCGCCTCGCCTTCCACTTCCTCGGCGATGATCAGCAGTGGCTTGCCGGAGCGCGCAATCTGCTCGAGCAGCGGCAGCAGGTCCTTCATGTTGCTGATTTTCTTCTCGTGGATCAGGATGTAGGGATCCTCAAGCACCGCTTCCATGCGGTCCGCGTCGGTGACGAAGTACGGGGAGAGATAGCCGCGGTCGAACTGCATGCCCTCGACCGTCTCCAGCTCGGTGCTCATGGTCTTGGACTCTTCGACCGTGATCACTCCGTCCTTGCCGACCTTCTTCATCGCGTCGGCGATGATGTTGCCGATGGTCGAATCGCTATTCGCCGATATCGTGCCCACCTGCGCGATCATATCGCCGGAAACCGGCTTGGAGAGCTTCTTGATCTCCTCGGTGGCCGCGTCGACGGCTTTTTCTATGCCGCGCTTGAGAGCCATCGGGTTGGCGCCGGCAGCCACTGCCTTCACGCCATCGCGGAAGATCGCCTGCGCCAGAATGGTCGCCGTCGTCGTGCCGTCGCCGGCCACGTCGCTGGTCTTCGAGGCGACTTCGCGCACCAACTGCGCGCCCATGTTCTCCAACGGATCCTTCAGCTCGATTTCCTTGGCTACCGTGACGCCGTCCTTGGTGATGTTCGGACCGCCGAACTTCTTCTCCAGAACCACGTTGCGGCCCTTGGGGCCAAGCGTAACCTTCACTGCGTCGGCGAGCTGGTTGACGCCGCGCAAAATTGCCTGCCGCGAGTTTTCCGAATACACAATCTGTTTCGCCATCTTGTTTTTGACTCCTTAGGAAGCTTTCTGCGCCACTTTGGGCGCGTCTTCGAGAATGCCCAAGACCTCATCCTCACGCAGGATAAGATAATCGTCGCCGACCGTCTTGGGAGCCTCGGTGCCGGAATATTTGCCGAACAGAACGTGGTCGCCAACCTGCACTTCCAGCGGACGCAGTTTGCCTTCTTCCCACTTGCCTTTTCCTACCGCTATGACTTCGCCCTCCTGGGGCTTCTCTTTGGCGCTGTCGGGGATGTACAGGCCGCCGATTTTCTGTTCCTTGTCCTGTTCAATCCTCTTAACCACGATCCGATCGTAGAGCGGACGAATTTTCATCAAATTAAACCTCCTGTGAATGTTGATTCCTAGGTGAACCGGTGGAACCCGCTCGCAGTATTCCTGCTAAGGTCCCTCGTTTATTTTTAGCACACTCCACGTGAGAGTGACAAGATTATCTTGTAAACTGCTCTAACTTAGTTATTTATAGTACTTGACAAGAAGTCGCTAAGATTTCCTTAGCGACTCGAAGACGCCCAGTTCGCGGTTCTTTCGCACCTCGTCCCACTGGAAGCACTGCCCATTCATCGCCACGTAGACGCCGGGCGCCAGCGTTTGCGCGAAAGCCAGCGCCGTTCCCAGATTGAACAGACCATCCGAGCTGCCGAAGGTGTATGGCACCATCGCGCCGGTAAGCACGATCGTCTTGTGCCCGAATCTGGGCCCTAACACGGCCGCAGTCTGCTCCATGGTATCGGTGCCGTGCGTAATCACGATGCGATCTTCTTCGGCTTCCTGGCAGCGCTCGGCGATCAGTTCCCGGTCGCGATCGCTCATCTCGAGACTGTCGACCATCATGAGGCTCTCGATCGCCACATCCAAATTGCAGCGCCCCAGACGCAGCATGTCGGCCAAATGCGTGCTCTGAAAGAAGAGCTGGCCGGTGAGCTCGTTGTACTCTTTATCGAAGGTGCCGCCGGTGGCGAACACGCGGATGCGGCGGTTATCGGACATGCGCGAACTCCTGCAAAACGTGGCAGTTCGAAGGATGGAGCGGGGTACGGGAATCGAACCCGTGTAAATCAGCTTGGAAGGCTGACGCCCGACCGCTAGGCCAACCCCGCAACCGCGACGCGTCAACGAGCGGCAACATCCAATCTAACACAGTCAAACATCGCCTCCGGTACCCAGCCGGGCAACTATCTCCCTTGCGGCACCGGCGAAAGCGCCCTGCCGGAAACGTAATCCAGAATGAAACGGCCCGAAGGAATACAAGCTGAGCGCCATCAGGTGCGCTCAAGGGGATGAAGGACCGGGAAATCTATACCACCGATATTCCGCCGGTGCTCGACTGGAGCAAGGCAGTGGTCGGCAAGTTCTATCGGCCATTCAAGAAACACCTCACGATCCGGTTGGACGCGGACGTTCTCGCCTAGCTCAAAGGACAAGGCAGAGGCTATCAGACGCGGATCAACGCGCTGTTGCGAAGCTCTATGGAGAGAGATCGGGCGCGGTAGGCCTGCGGTCCGGATTACAAGCAATTCTGGGGAATTCGGGGGCAGTGTCCCCGAAATGCCAAAACCCCAGCCTCTAAAAAGGGTTGACGGGCCGCTCCATATCAATTCTAGAGAGTTTAACCCCGTAAACGCCACTGGGTTTATCATGAAGCCTGCTGTACCCATACTCTTTCTAGCGATGGCCTTGCCCGCACAGGACAAACCCTATGCCAACGCGATAGGGCCATCTGCAACGCGCATAGGCAAGCACCATCTTGGGGAGACCTTCCAAGAATGGCTTGCCGCAGACGATGTTGATTCCCCTGAAGCCGCATGCGAATCCCAACAACAGCAGACACAGCGAAATTTTCGAAAAGATGCGGACAGCACACTCGCAGAGGCAGAGGCGAATGTGTCCGAAGGGATGCGGAGTGAGATAAAGGAGATTTCACGCAGAGTGACCGAGGACGAGGTGCAGCGGACGGGCAAAGAATGCGCCCAGCAAATGCGTGCCGTAGCGAGCGGAACGGGAGAAATCATTGTGGAGGGAAGCTATCAGGATAAGAATGGCAGAAACTACAACTGGAGGTTCGCCGGACGCAAGTTGGAGCGAGTCTCGATTAGGATTCCATCGTATATACTGTCTGTACTTGAGCCTGACACGCAGCAGGAGATTGATTTCTTAACACAAGCCTTTGGTGCACCTACGCAAACAAAAACGGTTTCGTACCAGAATAGCTATGGGGCCAAATGGAACTGCCCGGAGGTCACGTGGGCCATGCCGGATGGTGCGCTTATCGTTCTTGGCGAGCACATCAGAACTACAGATTCAGGCCCTCGCCGGGGCATCGAAATCGATTTCATCTCCCAAGAGGCCCTTAAGGTGCTGAAAGGAGAAGAAAAGCCGAATCCATACAAGTAGAGACTGCGAAACCTCGAAGAAGGGACGGTTTCCTGGAGCTCAGTGGACACGGGCCCGCTACCAGAACCCGTCCTGAAACACGGGCTTCTTGCACCGCGCGCAGAACTCGCTGGTCTTGACATCCAGCCGTTCTACCGCGTGGCTGGAGGTCATTACGCAGCGCCAATCTCGGCAGTGGCGCAGGCCGAAGGTGTGGCCTAACTCGTGGACGGATTCTTTCAGCAGGCGCTCGCGCAGTAAGTCGTCGCGGCGCGGCATGCCGTAGTAAGGCTCGGCCAGGCGTGCGGTCGAAACTACCGCACAGTTACCGTCTAACTGCGCTTCACCGAAGACGAAGGTGAGCACGGGCACGTATAAGTCGCAGGAAGTGACACCTAAGACGCGCGAGTCGGAATCGGCGGCGCGCTCGAGTTGCTGCAAAATGGCGCTCGAATAATACTGGTTGCGGCGCCCGTCGAGCGCGAAATCCAGCTCCAGGCTGCGCTGGTTGACGCGGCAGGGCACGCGAAACGTGCGGGCGAGCGACGCCGCAAGCTGCTCCAGCAGATCGAGTGCCGGCTCCTGTGAGAACCCGTTCCCGCCCGAACCGGAAAGCGGAACGAGTTGAATGGGCTTCACCGCAGACCGTAACGCCGCAGCTTGTTGTACAAAGTGGTGCGGTCGATATCGAGAATCCGCGCCGCGCGCGACAGGTTGTGCTGCGTTTCGCGCAGGACGCGCTCGATGTGCGCCCGCCCTATGTCCTCCAGCGTCTGGCCACCCTTGGAGATCTCAGCCTCGAACTGAAAGGAAAAATCGCTGGCGCCGATCTCCGGCCCGCGGCTCACCACCAGGGCGCGCTCGACGGCGTTCTCCAGCTCGCGCACGTTACCCGGCCAGTCATGGCGCATCAGCAGGTGCAGCGCCTCGCCGCCGATCTGCGGCGCCGGCCGGCTGGTGGCCATCGAGTACTTGTTGAGAAAGTGGTTCACCAGCAGCGGAATGTCTTCCTTGCGTTCGCGCAGGCTCGGCAGATCGATGCAAAAAACGTGCAGCCGGTAATAGAGATCGGGGCGGAAGGCGCCGTCCTTGACCAGCCCCTCCAGGTTCTTGTTGGTGGCGGCGATGGCGCGAAAATCCACCTTGATGGTTTGATTACCGCCCACCCGCGTGATTTCCTTTTCCTGGAGCACGCGCAGCAGGTCGGTCTGGGTGCGCAGGCTGATGTCGCTGATTTCATCCAGAAACACGGTGCCGCCGTCGGCCACTTCGAACTTGCCCTTCTTGCGGTATTGCGCCCCGGTGAACGAGCCTTTTTCGTGCCCGAACAGCTCGCTTTCGAGCAGCGTCTCGGTGAGCGCGCCGCAATGGATGGTGACCATGGGCATGTAGCGCCGCGGGCTGGCGGAGTGAATGGCACGCGCCACCACTTCCTTGCCGGTGCCGCTTTCGCCGGTGATCAGCACGGTGGCCTCGGTGGGCGCCACCATTTCGATCAGCTCGACCACCTTCTTCATGGCGGGGCTCTTGCCGATCAGCTCGGTGCCGGGCGAGACCTCTTGCAGGTTTTCGCGCAGCCGCACGACCTCGCGGCGGGTGCGCCTGTGCTCAAGCGCCTTCTCGACCAGGTGCGAAAGCTCATCGGGATCCACCGGCTTGGTGATGTAATCGTAGGCGCCGTGCTTCAAAGCCTGCACGGCGGTATCCACCGAGGCGTAGCCGGTCATGACGATCACCGTGAGGTCCGGATCGGCTTCGTGCAGCCGCGCCTGCAACTCCATGCCGTCCATGCCGGGCATTTTGATGTCGAGCAGCGCGACATCGAACTCCGCCTGCTGGATGGTTTCGAGCGCCTCCCGTCCGCTGCCCACCGGCCGCGCCGTGTAGCCTTCACTGGTGAACCACTTCCCCAGCGAGTCGCGCACCACCAGCTCGTCGTCCACAATCAGGATGCGGCCTTTGGTTTTCACCGACGCCGTGCTGTCCACTGCCGTTGCCATTCCTTCCTCCCGTCTCAACTTGGGTCCCATCACACCGGGACCCCCGCTTACTTGCTTGCCACCGCGACCGCTGCCGCGCTCAGCGGCAGGGCCACGCGAAATTCCGTTCCCTTCCCCGGCGTCGAGTTGACCTGGATCTCGCCGCCGTGCTGTTCCACGATGCTGTGCGCCACGGCTAGGCCCAGGCCGGTACGGTTCTGATCCTCCTTGGTGGTGAAGAAGGGGTCGAAGATGCGCGGCAACGCGTCCTCCGGAATGCCGCAACCCGTGTCCTTCACGCGCAGGGCCGCTTCGCCGGTCGAGCCATCGAGCTCGGTGATCACTTCCAGGCGGCCACCCGAAGGCATCGCCTCCGACGCATTCATCATCAGCACCAGCGCCACCTGCTGGATCTGGTTGGCGTCGCAATCCACCGGCGGCAGGCCATCGGCCAGCCGTTCCACCAGCACGATATTCTGCATTTCCAGCTTGTGCTTCACCAGCAGCACGGCGTGGCCGACGATGGTGTTCAGGTCGGTGGGCTCGCGCTCACTGGGCTTCTGCCGCGAGAAGGTCAGCAGGTTCTTGACCAGCTCGCCGCAGCGCTTGCTCTCGCGCTCGATGGTTTGCAACTGCTCGGCCATCTCGTCGCGGTTGGGGATCTCCGACTTGAGCACGCCGCGCTCCACCAGCCGCGCGTAGGTCAGAATGCCGAACAGCGGATTGTTGATCTCATGCGCCACGGTGGCAGCGAGCTTGCCTACGGAGGCCATCTTCTCCGAGCTGAGCAGGGTGCGGTGAATGCGCTCCAGCTCGGCCGTCTTGCGCCGCACCTGCTCCTCGATCTTGGCCTGCACGCCGGCCACTTCCGCCGTCATCTTGTTGAAGCCGGTGGCCAGATCGCCCAACTCATCGTCCGAGCGCACGGGCAAGCGGTAATCCAGGTCGCCCTCCCGCACGCGGTGCGTGCCATCGATCAGCTCCTTCACCGGCTGGTAGACAACCCGCCAGATGAAGGCCACCGCCAGGCCGGAGCCGAGCAGGATCCCGCCCAGCAGGAACCAGCCGAGCGTGGCCTGGTTGTGCGCGATCTGCGCGTCCACCGGGGCGAGCGACAACTGCGCGTCCACCACCCCCAGCACCTGCTGGCCGGCGTCATGCACATGGCAAGCCGCGCTGGAGCATTCGGGCGCGTTGGCGATGGGGCGGATTACGGCGATCAAATGATGGCCCTGCTTGTCCCAAAACGGACGCGCGCGATCCGGCCGGTTGAGCTTGGCGAGCGGCTGCGACTGCGCATGGCAGCCGTAGCAGGCCTCGGCCGACTTATCCACGGCCGTGTCGATTTCCCGCGCTTCGGTGGAGAAGATGATGCGCCCGTCGCGGTTGAAGATGCGGATGCGCTGAATGCCGGGCTCGCTGCCCACCTCTTGCAACACGTTGGACAGCGCGTCGCGGTCATGGCGCATCATGTCGTAGCGGGTGCTGCGCAAGATGATGTCGGCGACCCGGTCGGCCGATTGCACCATCAACCCTTCCGACTGGCGGCGCTCCACGCGGAGATTGATGAACCCGAACAGGGTGAAGAACACAGCCGTGCTCACGATCACCGAAACCGCCAGTTTAGCGGCGAGTCCCAACCGGACTGAACGGAGGAAGGTCATCCTACGGCGAGTGGGTCTACCTCCGTTTCTTCCAAGCTGTGCTCAGGCGCGGACTGCGGCGTGTGAGCTTCAAAGACCGGGAAATACTGCCCAATCACGCGGAAAATCGCAAAACCAACGGCCACCAGCGAGAGCGTCACTGCGACTTCGCTCCACTTCGGCATGTAATGCGTGCCGCTTCCCGCCTCAAGCCCGGTGATGGACACGTTGAGCCGGTTGGCGATGAAGCTGAACACCACCATCACCGCGCAGAAGTACAGAGCGGCCGGGGAGCGGCGGATGCGCGACTGGTAGAGCAGCGCGGTGGGAACCACGGCCAGCGCGATCTCGAGCAGAAACAGCCACGTCTCGGTGCGGTTCCGCAGCAGCAGGCCGAAGGCATCGCGATGCAGCAGGTCGAGGAAGCGGATCCACAGATACACGCTCATCGCCACCGCCAGCACGCGCCCGAGGCTGGCCAGCAGCGGCAACTCCAGCGCGCGCCCGAAGGCGCGGCTGCTGTGCCACGATTCGAAAATCGTCATTGCCAGGCCGACCGCGATAGCCGAAACAAAAAACAGCAGCGGCAGAATCGGCGTGTACCAGAGCGGATACAGCTTCTCCGGCACGATCAGAAACAGCGTGCCCAGCGAACTCTGATGCAGGGTGGACAGCAGCACGCCCAGGATCATCATCGGCACCGAGATGCGATGAATCCACTCCATCGGCTTGTGCAGGCTGAAGCGCTCGAAGACGATGGGAAGGAATTCGAGGAACAGCACGGTGCTGTAGAGCATGACGCACCACGCCACCTCAAACATCACCGAGTGCGGATTCCACATTACCAGCGGATGCCATAGACGGTCGGGCCGGCCCAAGTCGTAAACCAGACCCAGCGTCACCAACAGATAACCCAGGAAGGCGGTCAGGATGGCTGGGCGCAACACCGGGCGGTATTGCCTGATGTTGAAGATATGCACCATGGCCACCAGCGTGAACCCGCCCGCCGCCAGACCCACCCCGCACATCACGTCGAAGCCGATCCAGAGTCCCCAGGGAAACTTGTCGCTCAGGTTAGTCGAGCCGCCCAGGCCGTAAAAAATGCGGAGATAGGTTGCATACGCGCCGCTGAGCAGAATGGCGGCAAAAATCGCCCGCCATACCGTGATCTTGGGCAGCATTTTTACGAGCTTGGTGGTCACTTGCGCGGGCCCTCCTTGCGCGCCACCTCGGCGCGGCGGTTGGTGATCCACCAGATGCCGCCCAGCAGCACGGAACCGGTGGACACCACATCCGGCAGCAACTCCAACACGCGCCAGGTGAGCATCGGCAGCGGCTCCCGCGGCACCTTGGTGCGCAGACCAATCTGCTCAAACGGCACCGCCGAAAGGAAGAACACCGAGATGCCGCCGACTTCGGAGAGGCCGTAGATTTTCTGATAGTACTGGTCCGGCTTGGCAGCCAGCCGCTGGCGCGCTTCGGCGATCAGTTCGTCGCGCTCGCCATTGCGGGTAGCGCCGGTCGGGCAGACTTCGGCGCACGCAGTCGGCTTCCCGGCGCTCTGCCGCGCATAGCACATATCGCACTTCCGCATCCGTGGCAGCCGGCTGGACCATTCGTAAGTCGGCACCTGGAACGGGCAGGCCTGCATGCAATACCGGCACCCGATGCACTTGGCGGCGTCATAGGTGACCGGACCCAGTGCCGTTTTCTGCAACGCGCCCACCGGGCAAACCGAGGCACACGCTGGCTGTAGACAATTCATACATAGGCGGCGGCAAAAATGATCGCCATGCGTCACAATGGTAGTGAGCTTGTGCGCTGAAATCGTTTCTTCGGCGGCGATTTTGTCGTTGTAAGGGAGGCCCCAGCGCTCCGCGCAGGCGCCCTCGCAAGCCCTGCACCCTATGCATAGGGTACTGTCATACAAAATCGCTTTGGGCATATAGGACCTCTAACTCTGTTTTAGCAGAAATTGACCTCAAAGTGTAGAAAAAAATGACAGTTGGAGTTATTGAAATCAGTGGACGTGTTGAAATCACGGGGGATATCGCTCTGGTCGAATCAACTGCGGCGTCGATTTTTCCCACCGGTACCAATGGGGCGGGCACCCCAGCCCGCATCGGACCCCGGGTCCGAAGGCCGAGCCAGGAGGCTCGGCGCAGACCCTGCGCAGGTCCGGGCGGGTCGGATTACCTGCCCACATTCGCTTGGGCCAGAAAAAAAGCCCGCCTCGAATCCGCTTGGGGAGCGAAACGAGGCGGGCGGTTTCAGTAAGTTCGGTTCGGATGGAAGCAGCGTCCCAATCGCAGCAGTACGGGGCACCCCCTGCCCGTCTTCTACGCGGTGAGGAAGAACTCGCCGGTGGTCTGCTTCCAGTCGGCGCCAGGAACTTCGGCCAGCAGATCCTCGGCGGGACGGCCGCCATCGGCTGCAGCAGCGCCCGCCAACATCGGTTGGTGGCTGTACAGGCGGTCGACGGCCAGGCGCATCCACTCGTGAACCAAGCCTTTTGGTATCAGGTTGCGAGTGGTACTTTCCTCATCCGGTACATTGACCGTCAGCAGCCAGCCTTTGCCGTACGGATCGTTGCGCACCAGCGCCGGGGTGTTGACAACCTCAGCATTAATAGCCATGACCTCACCTTCGGTAGGCGAAACCATTTCCGTTTTCTCGCCGTTGCGGTAAAAGGAGAGGATTTTCTGACCCTGACGAACCCATTGGCCGGGCCTGGGAAGCTCGATCTTCTCGATTCGCCCGGCAAGCGCGGCGGCAAACTCATCCGCGCCCACGCGTACCACGCTCTTGCGCTCCTGCACCAGCCAGGTGTGTCCCGGGTGATAGGCCACCTGCCCCGGCGTGTGGAACCCACTGACGTAGTCCCCGGCGACGAAAGCTGGGGTTGTGGCGCGGTCCGATGCGGCGACGGTGCTAAGCGCCTTCTTGCGATTCAGGAAATAATCCAATACGATGAAGGTCAGGAACGTGATCAGAACCAGAACGACTGTCATAATCTTCCATCCTTTCTGATTCTATCTAGGGCACGGCAAGGGCCAATAAGCGGTGTTTTTCACCTCTTTATCTGTTGTGGAATCAAGCTGGTGGCTAGGCGTGGTATTTGTCAACAATGATCTATGTAGAAATATTCGGCGACCGAGATGTCGAAAAACACCATGAACTGCAATGAGATTAACGGGTTGCACGTGATGTCGCAAAACCCTACGGCACTGTCGCGGATTCCTACAATATCGAAAGAGATCCTGCGCGTGAGCATACGATACAGAAGTCCCCTCTTGGTTGCTCTCCTGTTCGCCTTTGCTACGGTTTCGCCTGGCTGCGGACACCCCGCCCCGCCTGGGGCAACTTCCACCGAAAAAAAAGAGCCCGCGGCCACCGCGCCGGTGCCAGTACCGGAGAACCGGGATGCGGACGACACGGCCCGCTTCCTGGCCGGAATGCCGGGTCATCCGGGCAGCCCATTCGCTGATTTGGAACAGACCGAGGCTTGGAAGGACCACCGCGCCCGTCTGGATTCGGCGTGGCATAACCTCGACGTCACTTTGATCGCCGGTCTCCACAAGTTCGCAAAGGCTGAGTTGTCGGACGCGGCGCTCCGCGAGGCGATTGTCTATTACCCATTCAGCGGTCCCGACGCACTCTATGCCACGGCGTGTTTTCCCGACAATAGCACCTACGTTCTAGTGGCGCTGGAACCCTCCGGAACCTTGCCCAGCCTGGAACAGCTTAGCCGGAAACAGGACTTTGCAGGCTACCTGAAGGCCACGCGGGATACGATGGGTTCGGTGCTCGGCCGCAGCTTCTTTATCACCCGCGAAATGGACCATCAATTCCGCGGGCAGGTCACCGATGGCCTGCTGCTGCCCATCCTGGAGGTGCTGGTGCGCCGGCACAATACCATTCTGGGCTTCCGTTATACGCGCCTGGACGACGCGGGCAAGCTGATCGACCGCGATCTCAGTTACAAGCCGCGCACGCCATACGGCGACAAGGGGTTGCAGATCGCGTACCGCTCCGACGAAGACCAGTCGGTGCACCAGATGTATTACCTGACCATCAACCTGGACGACGAACACCTCAAGACAAACCCGCAATTCGTCAAGTATGCCGCGGGTTTGAAAGGGGCCGTCACGCTGCTCAAGGCCACCTCATATATGACGCACCGGAACGAGTTCTCCATCATTCGCGGCCTCATCTTGGCCAACAGCCAGGCGGTGTTGCAGGACGATTCCGGGATCCCGTTCCACTTCTTCAGCCCGGACACCTGGAAGGTGCAGCTCTTCGGCGAGTATACGCGCCCATACGGCAGTTTCCGCTACCTGATTCAGCAGGACTTGCAGAAGGCTTACCACGATCCGGGTGTGCGTCCCCTGCCCTTCCGAATCGGCTACGGATACGGCAAAGTCAATTCCAACCTGCAACTGGCGCGGCGCACGGCGCAGACCGCGGCGCAGAACCGCCCCTCCAACTGAGCGCGCAGCGAAAGACGCCGACGACTGGCAGCTCGGCGTAAGGAACGCAGTCGCCGGCCAATTCGCGGCTGACAAGCCCCGTTTAGGGCCAGTCGGGAGATAATAACTGGACTCTCGACCAGCGGTGCAGTGGCGTGAAAAGTACGTGTCCTGATCCTTGTGGAAGGAAGGGTTCCTGCTGTAAAGCGGAACGCCAATTCCCCTACCAGACCCTGCACGCGTTGGCGCTCACCATCGGCTGGCCGGGCTGGCAGGAAAACGCCCGCTGAAACTCGGGCATATTCTGCACCACGCCGTTCACCCGCTCCTTGCCCGGCGCGTGAGGGTTGGTCTTAACCTGCATGCGCAGCGCTTCCTCCCGCTCGTTGCCGCACCACACCTGGCCGAAAGCCAGGAATAGCCGTTGCTCGGGCGTGAAGCCGTCGATCTTCTTTTCCGTGCTGCCGATGGTGTTCAGCAACGCCATGAGCGCGATGCGCACGCCGCCGTTGTCCGCCGTGTTCTCGCCCAGCGTGAGCTGGCCGTTCACGAACGCACCCGGCGCCACTTCGAACTTCGAGTACTCCCGTTCGATGCAGGCCGCACGCTTTTCGAATTCCTTGGCGTCTTCCGGTGTCCACCAGTCTCGCAGGTTCCCCTGAGCGTCGAACTGCCGGCCCTGGTCGTCGAAACCGTGCGTCAACTCATGGCCGATCACCATGCCGATGCCGCCGAAGTTCACCGCATCGTCCATCGCGTTGTCGTAGAACGGCGGCTGCAGGATGCCCGCCGGGAAGTTGATATCGTTCATCGACTGATCGTAATACGCATTCACCGTAGGCGGCGTCATCCCCCATTCCTGGCGGTCCACCGGCTTGCCGATCTTGTTCAACTGGCGCTGGAACTCGAATGCCTCGGCGCGCAGCGTGTCGCCCACCAAGTCATCGCGCCGGATCGCCACACTCGAATAGTCGCGCCATCGGTCCGGGTAGCCGATCTTGTTGGCGATTGCGTCAAGCTTCACCAGCGCCTGCTTTTTGGTCTCCGCCGTCATCCAGGGCACTTGTTCCAGGTCCTGCCCGAGCGCCTTTTCGAGCGCGTCCACCATCTGCAGCGTCCGCGCCTTACCCTCGGCGCCGAACGTCTTCTCGACGAATTTCTTTCCCAGGGCCTCGCCCAGTTCGGCGTCCGTTAAATCCACGCAGCGCTTCCAGCGCGGCCGTATCTCAGTCGCGCCAGTCAGGGTCTTGCCATAAAACGCGAAGTTTTCTTTGACAAACGCCTCCGGCAGCAGGCGCGCCTCGGCATGCAGCAGGTGCCAGGTGAGGTACGTCTTCCAGCCCGCCAGGCTGAATCGCCCGATCGCCCCGTTCAGCGCCTCGAGGAAAGCGGGCCACGCCACGTTGACCGACTCGAATGCCGGCGCGCCGCTCGCACGCAGGTACTCCTTCCAGTGAAACACCGGGCTCAGCGCTTCCATTTCCCGCGTGCTGATCTTGTGATAGACCTTCTCCGGATCGCGGCGCGACACAATGTCGAGCGAGCCTTGGGCCAGCGCGGTCTCGATCTTCATCGCCGTCTCGGCGTTGGCCTTGGCGGCGGCCGCGGTCTCGCCGGCCAGAACGAACATCCGCGCCACGTGCTCCACGTACTTGCGGCGCAACTCCGCGCTCTGCGCGTCCTGCTTCAGGTAATAGTCGCGCTCCGGCAGCCCCAAACCGCCCTGATCCACTTGCGCGATCACCTGGTTGGAGTCCTTGAAATCCTGCCCGGAGCTGAACTCGAACATCGCCTCGACACCGCCGCGTTGCAGACGCGCCACCACCGCCGCGAGCTGCGCCTTATCCCGCAAGCCGCGAATCCACCCCAGTTCGTCTTCGAGCGGCTGCAACCCGCCGGCCTCGACGGCCTTTTCATCCATGCAGGCCGCGTAGTAGTCGCCTATCATCCGCGCCGTCGAGTCCCGACTGGCATCCGGCTTGCTCGCCGCCTCCAGAATCTCGTGCAGCACGTCGCGATTGCGCTCTTCCAACTGGTCGAACCGGCCCCATCGCGCCTGATCCGCGGGGATCGGATTATTCTTCAACCACCCCCCACAGGCGTACTGGTAGAAATTCGTGCACGGATTGGCCGTGGCATCGATGTTCTTTACACTGAACCCGAGCGCGCTAGAGGACTTTTCCGGCGCCTGGCCCCAAAAGCTCCAGGCGGCCAGCGAGAGGACCAACAATATCTTGTGCAAAACGAGCCTCCTTCTTATCACTCTAGCGTGCGGCGCCGCAGTGGGGCACGCGCTTTCCCGGGTGCGCAACACCGAAATGGATTGGCGAAAGCGCCCTTACGGCAGGCGCGGGATCAGCTCCCCCGCTCTTGCCCGAAAACATGGGGCCGCAAATTACTTCAATCCAGCCGGCGTTGCCGGTGATGATATCCATACGAATCGTTCGGCGTCCCACAGTTACAACTCCGCCGCCACCGCCGCTACCCGCTCTTCCAGCGCCTCTAACCCGCCGGTGAAAAAGTGGTCCGCGGCTTCGATCCAGAGGAGACGTTTCGGCGCGGCCCAGCGCGCGAAGGCGGCTTCCAGGTCCGCGCGGGGTCCGAACTGGTCGTGCGTGCTTTGGACGAGAACTTTCGGCGTCGCGCAGCGCTCCAGGTATTCCGCGCCGCCCATGCTGGTCGGGAATCCGCCAACGAGCAGAAAGCGCGCGCCGCCGGTAGAGCATCCCAGGCGCGTGATCACTCGCGCGCCGAAGGAGAAACCGGCGAGTGCGTAGGGCAGCGCCGGATACCGCGAGCGCAGCCAGTCGAGCGCCGCGCGGGCGTCTTCGATTTCTCCCTCCAGGTGTCCATATTCGCCCTGGCTGCGCCCCACCCCGCGGTAATTGAAGCGAAGCACGGCGATCCCGGCGTGGCGCAAGCCGCGCGCCAGCCGGTAGACCACCTTGTTGTGCAGCGTGCCGCCGAACTGCGGATGAGGATGGCAGACTACTGTCGCGCACCACGGCTCGCGATCGTGCGGCTCTTCGAGCAGCGCCTCCAGGCGGCCCACCGGCCCGGCGATTTCGTGCGATTTAATGCGGCGCGTCATGGGCGATCCATGCCCGGTTCCTTGCCGAAGGGCTCAACTGCGCAGCACCAAGAACACGCTCGCGACGACCGCTAAACCGTATGCACCGCTCGCCCAGAGCACATGCCACAACGGGAGACTCCCGCTCCGATATTCGCTCCACTGGAGCCAAGGGCTGAAGCCTCCGCCACCGATCACTGCCAGGCCTCCAATGCAGTAGAACGTGTGGCTGAAGCTCCAAGTTGCGGGCGACGCCAGCCCGAGCGAAATCAAGATCGCCCATTGTCTGCCCGCTAATTCGTCCGGTAGTTGGTGAACTGCATGTCGAGTCCGAAATCGGCCGCCCGCAGCAGTTGAATCACCTGCTGCAAGGTGTCGCGGTCGCGCCCGGAAACGCGCACGAAATCGCCATTGATCGAAGCCTGCACCTTCAGCTTGGCATCCTTGATCGCCTTCACGATCTCGCGCGCCTTCTCGACCGGGATGCCCTGTTGCAGCGTCACCTCCTGGCGCACCGTGGAACCCGCCGCCGGCGTCACCGTCCCGAAGCTCAGGTTCTTCAGCGGAACCTTGCGCTTCACCAGCTTCGATTCCAGAATATCCACCACCGCCTTGAGCCTGAACTCGTCCTTGCTCGCCAGCACCATCTTGCAGTCCTTTTCGTTCAGCTCGATGGAAGAATGCGAGTCCTTCAAGTCGTAGCGCTGGTGAATCTCTTTCAGTGCCTGCTGGATCGAGTTCACAACTTCCGGCATCTCGATTTTCGAGACCACGTCGAAACTGTTATCGGGCATAAGCTACTCGGGAGGTTCCGGCGGTTCCTCGCCGGCCGAGAGATCGTCCAGGCCGAGGATCGATCCCGAGCGGCGGCGCAGCGGTGTCACCCGGCGCACCGGTTCCGGCCATGGACTCTGCTCGTTCTCCGCCGTTTCCGCATCCGCCGGCGCGGCTTCCGCATCCGTCAGATCTCCGTCAGCCGATGGTGCGTCGTCTTGCGGACCCGCGGGGCGATTGGATTCCTGGCTTTTGAGCGCCACCAGCACGTGCCTGGTGATTTCCTCCACCATGGCAGCCATGGAAGCATCCAGCGCCACCGTCACCGCGGCGCTTACCTGCTCGGCATCCACCACCGCCACGAAGGGCACGGCCGAGGCCGCGTCTTTCGCCTGCCCCGCAGCGCCCGGACCGCCAGGCCCGCCTTCCCGGTATTGGCTGCGCGCTTCCTGCGCCCGTTCGGCTAGCGGCTGCACCGACGCCAGCAGCGCGGAAGCTTCGAACGGCTTGCGCAGCACCGCATCCGCCTCGACCCGCTGCGCTTGCGCCTCGTCCACCGTTTCCAGCACGCCCGCCGTGAGGATCACGCCCACGTGCCGGTGCTGCGGGCTCATTTTGATGTATTGGCAGATGTCGTATCCGGTGCGGCCGGGCATCACCGTGTCCGCCACGATCACGTCCGGATCCACGTCCTGCAACCGGATCAGCGCCGCTTCGGCGTTGCTGACGGTGACTACTTCGTAGCCTTCCCCGGCCAGGATGCGCTCGCCCATCCGCTGCGCGTGCGGGCTGTCATCCACCAGCAGAACGCGGCTCATTGCTTGATGGTACTACCTCCGGCGTCCGCCGGCTGCGGCTGAGGCTGGGGCGCCACCGGCGCGGTGGTTACCTTCTTTTTCTTATCCTTTTTAGCCTGCTCTTCCTCGGCCTTCTTCTTCTCCTTGGCGGCCTGCTCTTTCCTCTTCCGCGCCATGTCTTCCTGTTTCTTCATCAGCTTGGCCTGCTGCGCCGCTGTAATCTTGCCAGTGTGATTCTGCGGCAGCGGCGCGTTCGGACCGGGTCCCATGGCCGGGTCTGCGGCCGGCTTCGCGCTCGTGTCCGTTTTGCCGCTTTCCGCGCCGGCCGCCGGCGCTTGCCCCGCCCCAGGGTTCTGCCGCGCGTCCGGCGCGGCGTCGATCAGCTTGCTGTCGTTCACCGTGGATGCGGTCACATCGCTCCCGCCGCCGCCCGCGCTGACTCCCGTGCTGCCGGTGGCCTCGGTGCCCTTCGCCGATGCCGGTATACTCACCGGAGTGTACGGTTTGAGCGTCTCCATACGCGGCGATCCGCTCTTGGCCGCATTCAGGACGTCGGGCTTCGAGCTGAACGGCTCCCAAACCTTACTCAACAGGCCCCGCTTCTGACGGTTCTCCAGCTCGTATTTCTGCCGCGCATAAGCCACCGGGTCGGCCTCGGGCACCGGACGGTTCATGGCTTTCAGGTGGTTCGTCGCTTCGGCCACGTACGAGCTCAACGGATACTCGCGCACGATCTTGCCGTATGCCGCCGCCTCCTGATCTTCGAACCGGTCCCCCATGCGGTGATAGGCATCGGCCTCCAGCATCAGCGCGTCATCGGCGCGGCTGTACAGCGGGAACTGGTCCGTCAGCGCGGTCAGCCGGGCGGCGGCCGCCGGGAAGCTCCCCTTGCTGCGGTAATAAAATGCACCCACCCGGAATTCCGCGTCCGCCAAAACCTCTTGCGCCGTACGCAGGTACTGTTGTGCGTCGGGAGCGAATTTGCTGTTCGGAAACTGCACCAGAAGCTGCCGGCATTCCTCCTCCGCGCGCCGCGCGTGCAGCGGATCGCGCTCGGACTTGTCCATTTGCTGGTACTGCATCTTGCAGACTTTTTCCTGGGCCTCGGCGGCTTCCTCCATTTGCGGGTAAAACAGAATGAAATCCTTGTACTCGGCCTCGGCCTGCGCCAAGCCATGGCTGCCGCCTTCGCGATACCAACTGTCGGCCACCGCCAATTTGGCTTTGGCCAGGTATTCGCTCGTGTCGTAGGTGTTCATCAACGTTTGCAGCGTCAGCCGCGCCTGCTCGTAGCGCGCATGTTCGATATCGTCGACAGCCCGGTCGAACAGCACCTTGTCGGGTTGCTGCGTTTCCTTGGTGATGGGGTTCTCGTATTTCTTCTTCCTGCAACCGGGAGCCAGCACCAAGGCGCACATCACTGCCACCACGGCAGCCGGGCGGATGACATTTCGCGACATAAAGGGTTCCACTTTCAGTTCACTTCTCCAGCAACCCTGCCAACGGGCGGTCTTTCCATCAGCATTGCACGGCGATCGCCTGGGCGGCAATTTCGCGCATCTCGCGCGTAGTGGCTTCCGCACTCGGACTGTGAAAGATGGCCGACCCTGTGACGATCCAGTCACACCCCGCGCGCACCACTTCCGCCAGGTTCTCCGGATGGATCCCGCCATCGATTTCAATCGGGAAAGCTAACTTCTTTTCGCGCCGCATGCGCCCCAGCTTACGCGCCTTTTCGAGCACATACGGAATCAGCTTCTGGCCACCCCATCCCGGGTTCACACTCATGAGCAGCACGTAGTCGGCCACTTCCAGCACATCTTCCAGCATCGCCACCGGCGTGGCCGGGTTCAACACCACACCCGCCATCGCGCCCGCTTGCTTGATCATCTCGAGCGTGGCGTCCAGGTGCCGGCAGGCTTCATAATGCACCGAAACCGAGTTGGCGCCCGCCTGGATGAAATCTTTCGCATAGCGCTCCGGACGCTCGATCATGAGGTGGCAATCCAGGTGCGCGCGCGTGGCTTTGCGAATCGATTCCACCACCGGCGGCCCAATGGTGATGTTGGGGACAAAGTGGCCGTCCATCACGTCGAGATGGAGGATGGTGGCCCCGCCGCGCTCCACCGAAGCGATCTCCTCGGCCAGGCGCGCGAAGTCCGCGGACAAAATCGAGGGAAGGATTTCAACCATTTGCGGCTTCGTCTGATTTTATCACAGCCGCCCAGAAACCATCGCCCGCGTCACGCCCCGGAAGCCGTTCCCATACTGCGGCTTCGCGCCCCGGCGCGGCCTCCGCTACAACCTGCCGATTCTCTTCCGGCTCGAGCGAGCAGGTGGAATACACGAGGATCCCGCCCGGTGCGAGCGCCGCCAGCGCATTCCTCAGCAGCGCCGTCTGGCGGCTGTGCAAATCGGCCAAGTCGTCCGGCCGCAAGCGCCACTTGATTTCGGGATTGCGCCCGAGCGTGCCCGTCCCCGAGCACGGCGCGTCCACCAGGATGCGGTCAAACCACCGCGCCAGCGGCAGCGGCCGCGTGCCATCCAAAACCACCAGATCGGCAGCGAGACCGCGCAACTCGCGCAAGCGATGAAAGTGCAGATCGCAGGCCACCGCGCGCACGCCCGTTTCGAGCGCCTGCGCCGTCTTGTTGCCCGGCGCCGCGCACAAATCGAGGAAGGTGTGTCCCGGCTCCAACTCAAGCAGCGGCACGATGGTTTGCGAGCCAATGTCCTGGAAGCGCGTGCCCGCGGCGGAAACACGCACGTACTTTTGCGGCTCTTCGAGCGCCTTGAGCGCAATGGCGCGGGCGGCCTCAGGTCCGTGATGCCGCTCCCAGCGCTCGAGCAGCCACTCCGGGCAGGAAAGCTCGATCTCGCGCGTGGGCCACGCGACCGGCGCGCGGTCCACCTTGCGCAGCACTGCGTTTACCATCCCCGCCGCCGACCGCTTGCGCGCACGCTTCACCAGTTCCACGCTCTCCGCAACTGCCGCGTGCGCCGGAATGCGCTCCAGATAACGAAGCTGGTAAATCCCCATGCGCAGCGCCAGCCGCACTTCCGCATCCAGCCGCTGCCGGCCGCCGTAATGTTCGATCAGAAAATCGAGTTGCGCCCGATACCGCAGTACGCCGAAGACGATCTCGGAAGCCAGGCCGGCATCGCGCGGATCGAGCCCAGCCGAAGCTGCCAACAGCAAGTCGGAAGCCCACGCGCCGCCCTCCACTCTCTCGAGCACGGCATATGCGGTCTGGCGTGCGGGTGCAAGCGTCACTTCGCCGGTCCGGTCACCTTAGGAATCTCCGCCAGGCGGTACGCACCAACTGGAACGAGGCTATCATTACCGACAGTATGGTGCATGGGGCAGTCACGGCGACCGTCAGAACAAATACCGTCTCACTCCAATACCACTGCCGTCGGCACCGGCGAAAACGTCCGCCAACTTCGCAACCGCGAACACCGGCACCCATCCAATAACGATGAGTCCTGGGGCGAGCCAGCGCTTCATGAGGCATTTCGAGATCCTCTTCCACGCCCTCGACTCGCCGAACGCGCTGTTTTGAAGCTGAATTGTCCCGCTGAGAGGAGCCTCGCTTTCGGGGCTGTGCGCGCTCATAGGGTCACCCCCTATGATTCTAGCGCCGGGGGTTCAGAACAGGTTGCGTGCGTAATGCTTGGCAGGCGCGCCGTCCTGCGCCTGTAACGAAGCTGATAGATGCCCATCCGCCGCGCCAGCCGCACTTCCGCGCGCGGGTGCAATCATCATCCAACCTCAAAATCGATACCGGACTTCGAAACGCACGAAGCGGGGCGGCTCGATGGCGATGGGCAAGCGCAGGTTGAAAGTTGGGCTGGTCAGGTCGTTTTGCTGGATAGCGAGGTCTTCATTGGTCACATTGAGCAGATCGGCGATGGCCGAGATTCGGCCGGGCGGGAGCGGCCACTCGCGGCTGAGGCGCAGGTTCCAGTTCTGTACATGCTGCGCGCGATTGCCGCCGCCGGGGCTGCCGCGGGGGGTGGTGGCGACCAGGAACGGGCCTTGCGGCAAACCGGTGACCAGCAACATGCGGGCGAATGCCAGGCCATCGGTGTAATCGGCCACGGTCGCAATCTGCACTCCGCCCCAGCGTGCCGGCAGGCGATACAGCGCCGCAAGCTTGTCGGTGAAGGCGCGGTCGGTGAAGGCGCGGCCAGTCGCGTTGATTTGGGCGTTGGGATCGGAAAACAGCGCGCCGACTACGCCGGGATCGTTTTCGAAGACCGCGTTGCCGGGATTGGTCGGGCCGTACGATTTCTCGGCCACGAAAGCAGCCAGCACGGTGACGCCGCGCCATGCGGTGCGCAGTTGGGCATTCACGCCGGAGCTGAGCGTGCGCAAGCCGGACGGGTTGGTGAGCAGGTATTGGTCGTGGCCGAGGGTGGCGGGGTTCTGCGCGTAGACGGTGAGCCGCTGGTCGTCGAAGGTGCCCGGGATGCCATCGGGGCCGGGATCGAGAATGGTTACCGGGGTGTAATCCTGCGGCGTCACGCCGGTGTCGATGGCGGCGATGCGGTCATTCTCGTCGCGGCGGAAAAGGTGGATGGAGGCCAGCGTGGAAAACGGCAGGGGCATCTCCGCTCCCAGGTTCCACTCGTCCGCATAGGGGCGGCGCAAGGAAGGGGAAATGGACGAGTACGGGCCGCCGAAACGGGCGAGGAGCGCGCCCTGTTCCCCAGGCTCGAACCAGCCATCGCCGTTCCCATCGTTCCATTGATAGACATTCCCGCCCAAGCTGTTGGGGTTGCCATAGTCGAGGTAGCGGCCGGCCAGCGGGGCGTACAGGCGAAAGAACGACCCGCGCAAGACCAGACCATGGGCGTGCGGAAGCTGCCAGGCGAGGCCGGCGCGCGGAGACACGCTGTTCCAGGCGATGAGGTTCGACTGGGCCGTGAACTGCCGTGCGGGCGTGTAAAAGCCGGATGGGCTGGACTGCGCAGGAAGGCCGCCGCGCGAAAAATCGGCCATCACGCCCAGGTCGAGCGTGAGCCGGGGCGCGGGATTGAAGCAGTCGGTGGCCCAGGCGGATGCGGAGGCAATGTGTTCACGCGAATCGAGCGGCGTGTTGAACTCGACCACCTCGGCGGGCGCACCGTCTGCGGTGATCAGGTTCAGATCCGAGGGCGTGCGATAGCGGTTCTGTGGTGCCGAAGCCCGCCATCCGCCGCCGGCCATGAACTGATGGCGCGTGCCTGCCACGTGGATGAAGCCGGGTTCCCAAGCAGCCGCGACCTGCTGGCGCGCGCGCACGGCTAGATTGGTTAACGGGGGCTCTCCGGTCACTGCGCCGCCGGCGAGCTCGATGCTGCTCTGGTTGATGGGCGTGACCACGGCCGGAGCGGTGTCGAGGTGCGCGAACGAGTCTCCGTAGCGAACCTGGAGGGTGCCGGCCGCGCTGGCGGACCAAATGTGGGTCCATCCGGCTTGGACAAAATCCAGGTGGTCAGTTTCGTTCAAGCCGGCCACGCCATCCGGCAACACGAACTCGGGCGAGAGCCGCCGGGCGGCGAGAGCTTCCATGCCGGCCGGTTCGCCCCACCCGGCGAGGTCGATGCGGGAGCCGCTGTAGAGTGCGTCGAAACGGTCGTGAGCGCCAGCGCGCACGTGGCCGAGCGCGTTGCCAAACAGCAGGCGGCTGTTCTGGTTCGTGCCGGGCGCGGCCAGCGGCGCGGCCTGAGCGGCCCATTGGCCGGTGCCGGAAATAAAAATGTCGGCCCAGCGGGAAAGCGGGCCGCCGAGATCGGCGTGGTCGCGCGTGAACCAATCATACTCTTCGGACTGCATGACGGCGCCGCGGCTGGCGGGCGGCGGGAGATCATTCGAAGCCAGCGCGCCCGCGGTTCCCGCGCTCGAAATGGCGGCGTGCCAGGATTCGCCGGCC
The DNA here is from genome assembly GCA_049511495.1 of Bryobacteraceae bacterium. Taxonomy (GTDB): domain Bacteria; phylum Acidobacteriota; class Terriglobia; order Bryobacterales; family Bryobacteraceae; genus Bog-375. The sequence continues at coordinate 36,044 of JBEKXZ010000014.1, forward strand.
TGTGCAGAAAACAGGCCGACTCCGGCGCCATAAGCGGGGGAAGGCGTCAAGGCGAACGCGCTGCGCACTACGGTGGCTTCGACCGCATCGGCATCGGGAAGAATCTGCGGGCGGCCCGGCTGGTAATCGTCACCGGCATCGAGACCGTTGAACTGGAGCGTCGTATCGGTCCACGAAAACCCGCGTTGGGAAATGACGGCGAGGCGGTTGTCGGCGAGGCCGGTGAAATCGAGCGGCTCGGTCACGGTGCCTGGCTCGAGCGTAAACAACGCCGAGGCGAGCGAAAAGCCCTCCGCATAGAGGTGGGCGCCAAAATCGCCGGCCCATTCGCCCGGCTCGGCGGCGGTGGTGCGCTCGAGGCGGAACGGCGCCCCGGGCGTGATCACCAGAGTGACGCGAACGGTCGCCAGGGGGACGATGTCGACCGGCCGCGCGGAGTTCCGCTCTCCTTCCAGAGCGATGCGGTAACGGCCGTACGGCAGGGCGAGGGCGAAACGGCCGGCACCATCGGCGCGCACGAGCAGGCCTAGGCCGGAGCCCTCGACCACCACGCGGGCCATGGGCACAGCGCTGCCGGTATCGGTGCGCACCGAGCCCTCGACACGGCCGAGCACCAGTTGCGCGCGCAGCGCGCCGCAGCCCAGCCACGCGGACAGCAGCAGGAAGCAACTATTGGCGCAGTACCACGAAGCGGCTGATCGAGTACCCAAATACGCCACCCACGAATACGTCGGAGAGGAAATGTGACGACCACGTCATCCGCGAAAAACCCACCAGCCCCGTCAGGCCGTAAGCGACGTACGGAACCCAGCGGTGCTCGCGCCCGTAACGGCGGGCCACCACGGTGGCGATGGAGGCCGCGGCGATGGTGTGGCCGGAGGGGAAACTGCCTTGGCCGCGCAACCAGGGCCCGCCACTCTTAAACCAGGTGTCGGCATAATTGCCGTGAAGGCCGATGACGGCGGGCCTGAGACGCCGGTCGATGTCCTTCATTACGATGGTGACGAGTTCGGCATCGGCTACCGCTTCGCCCGCCAGCAGCGCCGTCTTTTTCGGTTTGTCATCCTTGCGGATCAGCCCCACCGCGTACATCGAGACTGGAACCGTCAACATCCCGATGGATACGTTGTTGCCCGAAACTACGCGATTGAAGCCAAGGAACTTCGTGCTGTCGCGCAAGGCACGCCCTTCTATAGGATCGGCTGCGATCACCAGCGCGACCGTCGCGCCAACCACGGCGAGCGCGGGAAGAAGCGCGGACCGATGGCGCAGGTGCCTGGGAAACAGCCAAATGTTTTTCTGATCGCTGAGGAAGTTGGCTGGCAGATCCTTCCAGGACACGTCGCGCCCGGAAGCGGCAGGCGGCGCGGGCGCCGCCATTGCGCCGGGATCGCCCGCGGGCGCATCCTGCGCGCGGAGCTGCAACGGAAGCGACGCAGCGGCAAGCACGAGAAATGCGAAAGCAGCACGGTTGATCAGATAAGATCCCTCTCTGAAGTGCCAGTGTAGCAGTTGAGCGGAGCGCGGAACCTGCCGGCCATAACCGCCATGCACGCAGATCCGGCGGTACGGCGTTCCGTGAAGATTAAGCCTCAGTGTGCGGGGCATGAACGCTCTGGTCGCGTTCCGCGCCGTGCGAAAATGGAGGCGTATGGGTTCCCGTTTGCTCGCGGCCGTTTTCGCGCTTTGTGTGGTGGCGCCGGCCCAGACGATGTCGGTCGAGAAGTTGCGGCAATTCCTCGAATCGTCCGCGCCCATGATCAAGCAGGGCACCATGTCCGACCGCGAGATGGCGGCGTACCTGGAGAAAGTGAAGCTCACCGAGAAGCTGGACGAACGCCAGATCGAAGACTTCCAGGGCGACATGCGGATTGGCCCGAAGACGCTGCAAGCGCTGCGCAAACTGGCGGCGGAAAGCGCGTCGCTGCCCGCCGCCGCGCCGGCCGCGCCGCCGCTGAAGCCGAGGCCCATCCCGCCGCCTAGCTCCGAAGAACAGGCAGCCATCATCGACGACGTGCGCGAGTATGCCTTGAACTACAGCGACACTCTGCCCGACTTCATCTGCACCCAGGTGACGCGCCGCTTCCAGGCGCCCGTGCCCGGCGCCAGGTACGGCGGCGCGGCCGGCGGCGACCCGTACTGGCGAGCGCTCGATACGCTGCAAATCCGGCTCAGCTACTTCGAGAAGAAGGAGCATTACGTTGTAGTGCTGATGAACAACGCCATCGTGAACCAGGATTATGAGAAGGTGGGCGGATCGAAAGCGTTCGGCGAGTTCGGCAGCATGATGCGGGAGATCTTCGAGCCCGCGACCGAAGCCCGCTTCGAGTGGGACCATTGGGGCCTCCTGCGCGGCAAGCGCGTGATGGCGTTTCAGTACCACGTACGGCTGGACCACTCCCAGTATCAGCTTGGATGGGAAGACGGCAAACTGCGCGTCACGACAGCCTATCATGGGCTGGTCGAAGTGGAACCGGATACGCATGCGGTGGTGCGCATCACGGCGAATGCCGAGAACATTCCGCCGGATTTCCCCCTCAAGGCGACGACCGACGTTCTCGATTACGACTACCAGGAACTGTCCGGCCACACCTTCCTGCTGCCGCTGAAATCGCAGGTGATTATGACGGCGGCGGACGGCATGTCCAAGCTGGAGGAGGAATTCCGGCTGTACCGCAAATACTCGGCCGAGTCCGAGATCAAGTTCGACTCTGAGCCCATCGCCCCGCTGCCGGACGACAAGACCAAAGAAACGAAGAATCCCAGCCAGCCCGCCGCGCCGCCCAAGAATTAGGGCAGGGCGTGCTTTGGCTTGCCCACCCGGTCCGGCGCGCGTTTCATTGGCAGTTACTGCACGTTGAAAATTCTTGTGTTTCCGTTGATGCCGACCGACAGTTGACGCGAGTTGAGCCAGGACAGACGCGGTTCGCCGCGGCCGCCCGGAGTTAAATCAGCGATAGGAAACAGGGCGACCTTGCCGCCGGTAGAGACTACGGCCACGGAACAACGCCGTCCCGTTTCTTTCCCGTAGGCAATAGACAAGGCGCCGGGCGAACTCGGCGCCCAGTCATATGTGCAATCGGTCAGAGCGATGCGTTGGGAATCGGGAGACCAGAGCAGTCCGTAGCCGAACTGGTGAATCCCGCGGTAGGTCGGTCCCTCTTTGCGGACGACCGTGGGCGGTTGAATCAGGTCCGTTTGCACGACCGGGCGCATACCTTCAGGGAGAGGATAGATCGTCGTGTGCTCGATTTGCAGGTAATCACTCTGAGCATAGGGTGGCGCGAAATGGATGATCCAGCCGACGTGCGCGACCAGCTTCCCGTCTGGCGAGAGCGTGAACCCATAGCCGAGCAGGTCGCGAATGTTCTTGCCGGTCGAAGTGTCTGCTTCAAAGTACTCTTCGAGCGAGGGATTGATATGGCACGTGGCTGCGACTGCGGTCTCGCTGCTCCACGCAATCGACGGAGAACCGCATGCCTGAAAGGACCCGATACGATGACCCTCAAGGTCGAGGACAACCATGGAGGGCGTGCAACGCTCCTTGGGGGCGCACTGCTCTATGTAAACGATGCGCCTCAATGACGGGGATAGCTCGACGTGATCCTTCGCCTTTCCATCGTGCGTCAGTTGCCTCTGGCCTCCGTCGTCGGTGACCCAGACCTCAGAGCCTCTGACTTCGACGTTAGGCACTCCGGCCCATGCCAGTAATGGCACAATGACGAGCACCCAGCGCCGCACCACCACGAATGGATTCCGCATACCGCTCTCCCTACCTCAGAGGGCAAGCTAAAGCGTGCCCCACCTATTGGGTGACGTAGATGGTTGGGCCGTTGCTTTGCACGTCGCCGACCGTGATTACCACCGGGTATGCGCCGGTGCTCAGGCCGGGTACCACTACGTTGGCTTGATCCAACCCCACCCAGCCCGGCGCCAGGCCGAGGAAGCTGTAAGGGGAGGACGGGGAGGGCAAGCCGCCAATGGTCGCGCTCCATTGCAGGGTCGAGGGCGATAGCTGCGTCAGAGACGCGGCTGCGCCATCGGCCGGCTGATTGGAGACGGGACCGATGCCGATCAAATAAACACTGACCACGCTGCCCACCTTGGCGGGATTCGCCGGGCCGTTGATGGAGTTGTCCTGGTTCCGCACGGCGGGCTGGGGCGTGCCGTTCAGCAACACAATGTAGGGCGCGACCTGCGCCACCGTGAAGGCTGCCTGCCCGCTGGAGCCGCAAGCGTCACTCACCGTGAGCGCCGCCGGGCCGGCTCCGATCTCGAACGGCACCTGGATGTCGATCTGGCCCCAGCCGGCGTAGAACATCGGCGCGGAAACGCCGTTCACGGTCACCGTCGCTCCGCTCAGCGAATTACTCAGCGGGAACCCGCTGAATACCTGCGAGAAAGGCGCCAGACCGGTTCCGAAGATAGCCACGATGGAGCCCGGCGCCACCGGACCAGTCGCGTAATCGCCGTTATTCACGATGCCGCCAGGCGTGACGTCGGGGACGCCGCCACCCGCCGCGATCTGGGCCACGAACGCGTCCGGCGCGCCGCCGGGGTAAGACGGAGTATAGGCTCCGCTGGTGGCCGGGAAGTTGGTCGAGTTCGTGATCCCGGCCACCACCAGCCCGGCTGCGCAGTTCAGCGCTACGGCGGTGCCATAGTCCCCATAATTGGTGCTTCCCGCCGGTACGGGCGCCGCAGCGTTGCCGCCCAGGTAGCTGGAAAACAGCAGGCCGGAGCCCGATGCATTCAGGCCGGTCACGAAGGCGTTGGCGATGCCCGAAGAGGCTTGGTTGGAGCTTTGGAATGCATCGCTGGTGGGGAAATTGGTGGATGTGGTGCTGCCGGCGATATAGGCGTTGCCCGTCGAATCGATGGCAATCGAATAGCCGGCATCGGTGCCGCTGCCTCCCAGGTAAGTCGAGTAGAGCAGCGACTGCCCGCTGCCGGCCAGCCTGGTGACGAAAGCGTTGCTGCCACTGCTGCCGCTACCATACGCGGATTGATACGCGCCGGATGTCACGGGAAAATTGGAGGAACTCGTGGCGCCGGTGATGTAGGTCGCGCCGCTCGAGTCAACCGCGATTCCGTTACCTTCGTCGTTCGCGCTACCACCCAGGTATGTGGAATAGACGAGCCCGCCTGTGGTGGGTGCAATCTTGGCGACGAATGCGTTGGTGGTGCCTTTGAGCGTGGATTGGTAAGCCCCGCTAGACACTGGAAAGTTGGTGGAGGTAGTGGACCCGGTGATGAAGGCGTCGCCCCCGGCATCTACCGCGATGGCAGCGCCGTTATCGGTGCCGGTACCGCCCAGGTAAGTCGAGTAGATGAGGCTGCCCGCCGAGCTGAACTCCACGACGAAGGCATTGAGTGGTCCATGCAGGGTGGTCTGCGCCGGAGGCGTCGTCCCGGAAGTGCCGACCGGCAAATCGGTCGAATTCGTGGTGCCGACCAGGTAGACGTTGTCGGCCGGATCGAGCGCCACCCCGTTGAATATATCGGTGCCCGATCCGCCGAAATAGTGCGAGAAAAGCAGGTTCTCGGCGGCGTTGTTGAGCTTCATGACCAAACCGTCTATGCTATAGCCGGCGTAATAGTTCAGGTAAGTGGTATCAGCATAGTAATACCCGAAGTACGCGGAATCGCTGGCGCCGGCCAGGTAGATATTGCCCGCCGGGTCCACCGCGATGGCGTTAGCGACGATGTCGCCGTCCGGGGCGCCGATCAAAGTGAGATACGCTGCCGTGGTGCCGGAAGAGTTCAGCTTGGCGACGAAGCACGCGTTGTAACCGTTGGTGGCGAGCGCCGTCCCCGTCAGATAAATGTTGCCGGCCGAATCGAGCGCCACGCCCGCGGCTCCTGCGTTGCTGGAGCCACTGGGCAGCACATAGCTGGCCCAGGTAAGCGCCGGATCGATGACCAGGGGCTGGGAGCGGTCATAGCGCCCAAGCACGAAGCGCACCTCGCTTCCGCGCAAACGGTACCGGCCCGCCACCTGGCGGCGCTCGCCGTTCAATTCCTGATAAACGATGGGACGGTGCTGACGGAGCTCGCCGCCCACGGTCGCGATTACCAGGTCGCCCGCGTCATCCACGCGCAGCCCTTGCGCGCCTTCCACGCGCAGGCGGATGCGGCTTGGGTCGGCGCCGCGAGCCAGCTCGACGTCATATTCCAGGCGTCCATCGTTCACATAGTAAACCACGTCGATACCCGGATACAGTTGCGAGTAGCGCACGCGCGAATAGGTAGGAATGTTCTTGAGCCATCCCGAGGACTGATTGGCGATGAGATAGTTCACCACGCCGGGCAGCGCTTCTTCGCCCTGGCCGTGCGCGCCGCGGCGCGTGGACTCGAAGGCCACGGCCACGCGCGCCTGGCGTGAGATCCATTCGACGCGGCCGGCGCGCAGCGTCAACGCGGCGCCGGAGGTGTGCACGATGAATTCCGCCGGTCCCGGCTCCTGGCCGCGGTTCGGCTCAAAGGCGACCGGCAGGGTGACGGCCGACGCCAGGGCCGTACTCAAAAACAGCAACAACGCGCTTCGCATAGGTTTCGCTCGATATCCCCTCTACTATAGATATCCTCGCGGAGCGCGGTTGGTTTCGAAAAAATGTCGCGGCCAAGCGGCTGGCAGCTCCGAACGCTGCCAACCGCCTCGCGCGCATTTGCGAAATGGCGTACTTAGCGGCGTCCTCCGCCACCACCGCCATGGAAACCGCCGCCGAAAGCACCACGCATACCACCGCCGCCGGCAGCGCGGCCACCGAAGGCACCACGCATACCACCGCCGCCGGCAGCGCGGCCACCGAAGGCACCGCCTCGGCTAAAGGCGCTCGCGCCGCGGACGCTATACGCGTGCCCAACAAACGCGGACGAGCGAGCGGCAGCCGTGGAAGGAGGATGGTATCCGGGGCCGAATCGATGGTAATAGCCGCCGTAGCCGTAGCCAAAGCCAAAGTACGGAGCTCCAAACGCGTACCAGGGGGAGTAGAAGCCCCAACCGAATGGGCCGAAGAAGATACCGTCACCGGGGATGAATGTATAGGCAGTGAACCAAGGGTCCCAATACCATCCGGCACCGTACCAGCCGGGTGCCCAGCCGTAGCCACCCGCATAGGTCCGGGCCTCATCTACGTTGGCCTCGGCCAGATAGGAAGACCGCAAGCTGGCCCAGCGATAGAAATCGTCCATCTGCGCTTTCTCATCGAACTTCCGCGGCTTCATTTTTCCGGGGGTGTTGAGATTCGCCTGGCGCCCACGCTTCAGCTCGGCGCTCTGGCCGGGCGCTTGCACCAAAGCTTCTCCGTCGAATACCCGGACCAGGCCATGATCCGCGTCGAAGTCGTACAGTCCCGCTTTGAGCAACTGCGTGCTGGAGCCGTGTTCAACGACGCGAACGTTGTTTTCCGGGCGGATCTCGTCAACCTCGACCATGGCCCGGCCTTTTTGCAGGTTCACGATCGTATCCGCCAGGCCGGGCGAGACCATCTGCACCGTACTGTGGTTATCCACCCTCAGAAAGATGCCCGGCACCAGCAGCAGCTCCGCTCTGCCGTTTTCCGTGGAGAGCGATTGGCCTGCCGCTAACTCGACCGATCCGACGGATTTTTCGGTGAGGGCATGCGCGCCGATAGCCGCTCGCCCTTCGATGTAATTGATCGTTCCAGGTTGCGGGGGTAGGGAGCCCCATGCGGGGCTGGATAACAGCGCAGCCAGGAAGAAGCCTCCAAATGCTATCAACCTTGACCGCTTCATAACTCACTCCTCTGAGCCTCTATCTAATGGATGCGGCGTTGGAATCCCCGGTTGCGAGGGCTCGCCTGATTAGAAATGCACGAGCGTGGATAATACTGCGTGGCGGCGCATGTTCCGGAGAGGACGCTTGTGTTCGCTGCCACCGCGTGCGATAGCATAACAGCTATGAAGAAATCGATCCGCATGGCGGTTCTTGGTGGGGCATGCTTTAGCTTGGCCTTGTGGTTTGGCGCAGCGCTGGCGGCGCAGCCGGGGCCCATCAACCCGCAACATATTCGCGAAGACGTGAAGTATCTTTCGAGCGATCTGCTGGAAGGCCGGGGGGTGGGAACCAGAGGCGGCGATCTGGCCACCGAATACATCGCGCGGCAACTGGCCGCGGCCGGCGCCAAACAAGCGGCTGCGGACCGCACCTACTTCCAGAAAGTGCCGCTGGTGGGCGTCACCACGCAACCGGAGACGCAGGTTTCCGCGACGGCCGGCGGTAAGACGATCGATTTCAAACTGCTCGACGACCTGGTGGGCATCGACATGAGCCAGCGCGAAAGCACCAGCTTCGATGCCGGCGCGGTCTTCGCCGGCCATGGCATCAGAGCGCCGGAATGGAACTGGGACGATTTCAAAGGCGTGGATGTGACCGGCAAGGTGCTGGTCGAGTTCACCAACGAGCCCACTTCCGACGATCCGAAATTCTTCGACGGCCGCGCGCTCACGTACTATGGCCGCTGGGTCTACAAATACGAGGAAGGGCTGCGGCGCGGCGCACGGGCCGTCCTCATCATCCACACCACGCCCACCGCCGGTTACGGCTGGGAGGTGGTGCGCGGTTCCTGGGCGCGCGAGCTGCCCTACGTGAAACTGGCCGCCGGCGAGCCCGCGCTTGCCTGCGCCGGCTGGTTATCGCGCGAGGCCGGCGAAAAGCTGCTGAGCCTCGCGGGCAAGACGGTGGACGAGCTGCTGGCCGCGTCCGAGCAGGCTAGCTTCCGGCCGATCGATCTAGGGATCCGGATCCACGGCAAAATGGTTTCGCACATTCGCGAATTGAACACACGCAACGTCGTGGGGCTGGTGGAAGGCGCCGATCCGAATCTGAAAGACGAAGCGGTGATTTACAGCGCGCACTGGGACCATCTGGGGATCGGCACGCCGGTGAATGGCGACTCGATTTACAACGGCGCCATCGACAACGCGACCGGCTGCGGCATCGTGCTGGAGCTGGCGCGCGCGTGGGCGGCGCTCGAAGCCAAGCCGCGGCGGTCGGCGCTGTTTCTTTTCGTGACGGCGGAAGAAGGCGGATTGAAGGGCTCGGAATATTACGCACAACACCCGCTGGTTCCGGCCGCGAAGACAGCCATCGATCTCAACTTCGACGCCGTCCCGCCGTGGGGCCGCGCCAAACAAATCACGATCGCCGGCGCGGAACGCACCGACGTTCTGTCTCTGGCCGAGAACGTCGCCAGGCGGCTGAAGCTCGAAATCCAGCCGGACGCGCAGCCCGAGCAAGGTCACTACTTCCGGTCCGATCATTTTTCGTTCGCGCGCGCCGGCATTCCCGCCTTTTCGATCGGCCTGGGAACGGAGTTTTACGGCAAACCGGCCGGCTACGGCCAGCGGATGTGGGAGGAGTACAACCGGTTGCACTACCATCACCCATCCGACGAATATCACGAAGATTGGGATTTCACCTCGGACGCGCAGGCGGCCGAGTTCGGCTTCATCCTCGGCAGCGAAATCGCCAATCAAGATAAGCTCCCCGACTGGCGGCCAGGCGATCAGTTCCACAGGCAGTAATCACTGCTGCCAATCATGAATTGTGAGACGGCCCTTCGAGTCAAGCGCCGCGGGCTGGCAGAGGTGCGACAGTGTGCCGACAAACTTCTCTTGACGTGAATCGTACCGGATATCGTAAGAGTCCAGACAGCCGCCGCGTCCGCCGTAGTCAGTCTCGTATTTCCAGTGGCCGGGCCCGATAGGTTTCTGGTCGAAGAGATAGTCGACCCAGAAGAAGATTTCAACCTCCGGCGGGCCCAAGCGCTCAGCTTGCTCAAAAGTAAATCTGCCTTCCTTCGGCTTGAACGTCGTTACCTCAAGTTCGGCCTGATATTGGATGACCCTGTCTTGTTTGAGGCTGTAGCCGACCAACGTTGTCGGAAGCCCCATACAAGCTAACTGCTCGAAAAACGCTGTCTCCAACGCGAGGCCGTCGCCGTTGAGATCACGCAGCGCGAGCAAAGCTGGCTTCCCCTCGGTGCCCTTCGGATGCCCCGGCACCAAGTAATAGTCTCCGCTCAGAATGCGGTATGGAATGTCAAAGCTATCCTCTTCCTCGCTATCCTCTTCCCAGGACGAGTCGTGCGTCAGCCTGATCGTGTTGATTACACGTCCGGCAGCGGTGTCGACCAACGACATTCGCGTGGGCCCGCTGTAGTAACTCCCTAGAGTGACCTCCGGACACGTGTAAGGACCGGCCTCAGAGAGTGGACCGCGGTCGTGCTTCTCCGGCGAAATCATCCACAGCACGAGTTCCCGGCCTGGGTGAACGGCATTCGGTATCTCCGCTCGCTCGACGATGAAGGCGCTCTTCGGCAAAGGCGAAACAGTCGGCGCGGACTGCGCGGAAAGCGCCGAGATGGACAATATGAATGCAATGAGCGCCGGGATCGATGGCACCCTGAGGCATTCTGACCCGCACATGCATCCAGTATAGGTGGCATATCCCTCACAAGATACGGCAAGCCGCGCTTCGGTCTGTGCAGCTTCCACTGTTCGCAGCCGAACACCTTGTCGCGAAATGGGACAGTGGGCAAGCCTGGCCGATGCGGGCCTTACACGGGTAGTTTTAGCCCGGAGGGCGAAAGAATCCTGCTATGGCAGCCCTTACGCCCCGTTCCGGGGCTTCCGACCGTTGATGCCTTCCCAAGGCTGACGCCTCGGGCTATGCTCTTTCGCCCTCCGGGCTCAGAAGGCACCGCGCGTCCGTCTAGTGGCACTGGCGACGATTGCGGCCATCGGCCCGAAGATTGCACGGCGGATGAGGAATGACTTACCTTCCGCGCAGTCCGTTCCGCGTTAGCCATCTGGCTTGGCTGCTGGCGGCGTGGGCGTGGCCGGCATCGGCACAGCCGTCCAACGTCGCCATCCTGCCACCGCGTCCGCGGCCGTTGGGCTTTTTGACGCGGCCTTACCAGCAGCGCACGGTGCCCGCCGTGAATCTCAACAATTCGGGACGCCTCGGCGAGCTGCTACGATCCGGCAGCCTGTACCTGAGCGCGCGCGACGTGGTCGCGCTGGCGCTCGAGAACAACATCGATATTGAAATCCAGCGTTACGGCCCGCTGATGGCGCGCCAGGATATCGACCGCGCGCGGGTGGGCGGCGCGCTGCGGGCGCCTTCGACGGCCATCGCACCCGGGCCGCAATCGGTGAGCCTGGCGGGCATCAACGTGAGCGGCACCAGTTTGGCGAGTGGCGCCGGGGTGGGCTCCGGCGGCGGCATCACGGGACAGATCGGCGCGCTCATCCCGCAAACGGATCCGATGCTCAATGTCTCGGCTTATTTCGGGCACAACTCGTATCCGCAAAGCAACCTGGTGCTGTACGAATCGAATGCCGTAGTCGAGGACTATCAGAACTTCAACGCCGGATACAGCCAGCAATTCATGAACGGGGCTGCGTTCAGCCTCAATTACAGCAGCACACGTGCCACCGCAAACGTACCCACGACTTTGCTGAATCCTTTTACGCAGGGCAGCCTGAACCTGAATATTTCGCAGAACCTGCTGCAGGGGTTCGGCGCTTCGGTGAACAACCGCTACATACGGATTGCGCGCAACAATTCGCGTAATTCCGAATTGCAACTGAAGCAGCAGGTGACGACGACGGTTTCGGCGGTGCTGAATCTGTACTGGGACCTGGTGGCGTTCAACGAAGACTTGCATCTGAAGCGGCTGTCGCTGGACGCGGCGCGGCAGCTTTACGAAGACAACAAGAAGGAACTGGCGGCGGGCGCGATCGCGGCGATCGAAGTGACGCGCGCGCAGGCGGAGATCCCGGCCCGCTCGGAAGATGTGCTGATCGCCGAGACCAACCTGCTGCAGCAGGAGATTGTGCTCAAGAACGCGCTGAGCCGGCGCGGGATGGAAGATCCGGCGCTGGAGGATGCGCACATCGTCACGCTCGATCCGATCCAGGTGCCGGAGCAAGAGGGGCTGGCTCCGCTGAAAGACCTGATGAAACAGGCGCTCGAGCAGCGGCCGGACCTGGAGCAGAATCGCATCAACATCCAAAGCCAGCTCCTGGTGCTGAGCGGAGACCGCAGCGCGCTGAAGCCGTCGCTGCAAGCCTTCGCGTCCTTCACCAATGCCGCTCAGGTGGGCGCGCCCAACCCGCTCAACACAGGCGACGAATTTGGCGCGCCCGACCCTTACTATTTTGGCGGCTATGGCAGTTTGCTGGCACAGATTTTCCGCCGCAATTTCCCGAATTACACGGTCGGCTTTTCACTGACGGTTCCGATTCGCAATCGCGCCGCGCAAGCCGATTTCGCAACCGACCAGTTGCAGATGCGGCAGCAGGAGCTGCGGCTCGAAAAAAGCGTCGCCCAGGTGAGCGTGGACGTGAGAAACGCGCTAATCGGCGTGGAGCAGGCACACTCGCGTTATGAAACCGCTCTGGAAACACTGAAGCTGGCGCGCGAAACGCTGGAGGCGGAGAAAAAGAAATACGAGTTCGGCAAATCCACCAACGCGCTGGTGATCCAGGCGCAACGCGATGTGGTGGCGGCGGAAAGCGAGCAGGTGCAGTCGATGGCCAATTACACGCACGCGCGCATCGCATTGGACCAGGCAGTCGGGATGACGCTGGAGCGCAACGATATCAGCATGGCGGAAGCGGCGAGCGGACAGGTGGAGCGGCGATCCACTTTGCCGGCCGCACTGCCGGGGAAGCAATAGGAGCCGCCATGCGAAAGCTCTCACGGGGGTTTGGTGGGACAGGCTTCAGCCTGTCAACGCCCGCTGGCGGGCGCGTTCTCTCGCGGCTTCTTATCGTCGCGGCTCTGGCGGGCACCCTCGCCGCGCAGGCGCCGCTGCCGATCGCTCCAGCCAAGCCGCAGGGGTTGCCGTTCGTCCGCTCTTACAAGCCGGTAACAGTGCCGCCGCTGCGGATGACGGGGACCGGCCGGCTAAGTGGCATGATTCAAGCGGGCAACCTTCCCCTGACCGCGCGCGATGCGATTGCGCTGGCGCTGGAGAGCAGCCTGGATTTGGAGATCGCGCGTTACGACCTGTTGGTGGCGGATTGGGCGGTGGAGCGCGCGGAATCGGGTGGCCCGTTGCGCGGTGTCACCGGAGCCAACAACGAATCGGTGACGTTGGGAAGCGGGCAGGGCGTGGCCGGCAGCCAGAGTGGAGGCGGATCGCCGAGTTCGTCCGGATCGGCCAGCGTGGCAGGCGCTGCCCTGATTCAACAGATCGGCCCGGTGACGCCGCAGCTCGACCCGGTGTTTTCCACCACCGATGTGTTTTCGCACCAGAGCTCGCCCCAGTTAGTGCTCATCCAAAGCGGAGTTGATTCGCTGGTGGACAACGCTCGTTCGTACGGCTGGCAAGTGTCGGAGGGCCTGCTAACGGGGGGGACGGCGCGCATGAGTTATAGCGACTCGTATCTGAACGAAGCCGTACCGACCGACGTTCTCAACCCGACCTCGTTCACCAGCCTGGGAATTTCCCTTTCGCAGAACCTGCTGCGCGGATTCGGCGAGCGGGTGAACGGGCGTTTCATCCGCATCAGCCGGCGGCAGGTGGGCGGCGCGAATGAGACCTTCCGCGCTAGTTTGATGGCGGTGGTGAGCGGCGTCCTGAACGCCTATTGGGACCTGTCGCTGGCTGCCAACGATTTGCAGTACAAGCAGCGCAACCGCGACGTGGCGGCGCAATTTCTGGCGGACACGCGGCGCCAGATCGCGGCGGGCGCGGCGCCGGCTGTGGACCGGATCAACGCCGAGAGCGCCGCCGCGGCCGCCGAACAGGCGCTGGTGGTGGCCCGCAACAGCGTGGCGGTGCGGCAGAATGCACTGAAGGATTATCTCAGCTTCCGGGCGGCGGCGGACGATCAACTTGCCGGCGCGCAGATCGTCGCCATCGATCCGCTGAACGTGCCGGAAACCGACGATCTGCCCAGCCTCCGCGAACTGATCGCGAGCGCGCTACGGCTCCGTCCGGAAGTCGCGTTGGCGGGCCTGTCGGTGGACTTGGCGGGAATCGCGGCCGAAGGCACCGCCAACGGCGTTCTGCCGAGCCTGGGAGTTTCCGCTTCCACGACCAACTCCGGCCAGGCCGGACAGGTCGTGCCCGGCGCGACTCCCTCGCCGTACTTCGTGGGAGGAGTGGGCACCGCATTGGCGCAGACTTTTCGCCGCAATTTCCCCAATGAGAGCGCGAGCATTTCTTACTCCGCCCCGCTCGAGAACACGCAGGCGCAGGCCGATCACGCGATCGATGTGCTGAACTGGCGCCAGGCTGAGTTGACAGCCGACCGCACCCGCCAGCTCCTGGCGGTCAACATATCGAGCCAGGTGCTGGCGCTCCAGCAGGCGCGCGCGCGGTACAAGGCGGCGACGGAGAGGCGCGGGCTGCTGGAGCGGCTGTTGCAAGGCGAAGAGAAGAAGTGGGCAGCCGGGGCTTCCACCATCTCCACCGTGGTGCAGGCGCGCCGCGATCTGGCCAACGCGCAATCGGCCGAACTGGCCGCCGCAGCCGCCTACGTGCATGGCCGCATCGCGCTCGACCAGGAGCTTGGCCGCACGCTGGAGGTGAATCAGGTGTCGATGGAGGATGCAATCGCGAAGTGAAGGGGCGGGCTACGGCTCACCGCCGGCATCCCAGTCGACCGGCCGGATGGGGCCGACGCCGATGACGTAGCAGGCGGCTCCGCACAGCGCGACGACGGCGGCTGCCAGGAAGGCCAGATAGAACTCGCCAGTGCGCTGGACGATCCAGCCGGTGAACCAGGGCGCGGCAACGCCGGACAGATTGCCGAATCCGTTTTGGAAGCTGGTCCACTTGCCTGCCGCGCGCGGGCCGGCGAGCGTCTGCGTGATGGCGTAATTGTTGGAGCTGTACAGGCCGTAGGACAAAGAGGCGAGCATGAGCAGCGCCATGGCGGCGGTTTCATTGCGTAGCACGGCCACTGGCAGAACCAGCGCGGAAAACGCCAGGCCCAAACCCGCGAAGGTCTTGCGCACGCGGTTCGGTGTGTGGCCGCGCGCAATCCAGACATCCGATAGACGGCCGCAAACGACCGCGGAAACGGCGATCAGCAGAAAGGCAAGCGATCCGACATAAGCCATTTTGGTTTTCGAAAAGTGCCGCTCTTTTTCCAGGTACGGCGGCAGCCACGTGAGCAGAAAATACCAGAAGTAGTTGGCGCAGAATAGCCCGAGCGCGGTGAACAGCGCCGGCCGCCGGCGGATCACGGCGACGAGGGAGGGGGCGGCGTGGGCTTCGCCGGACACCGCCGTATCGCGGCCGCGCGGCATCCAAAGCAACCAGGGCACCAGCCAAATCAGGCTGGCTCCGCCCAGGGCCAGGAAGAACGCCCGCCAGCCGTACTGCACGATCAGCAGTCCGCCGAGCAGAGTACCGAGCGCGGGACCGCATTTGGTGCCGGCATCGATCAGCGCGTTCGCCAGTCCGCGGTGATGCTCGGGATAATGGTTGGCCAGGATGCGCGAATAGGCCGGATAGGCGATGGATTCACCGGCGCCGAGCACCAGGCGCAGCGCGAACACGACGGTGAAGGCATGGGCCGCGCCGGTGATGGCGGTAGCGCCGGACCACAGGAAAAAGCCAGCGGCGAGAATCCAGCCGACGCTGAACCGGTCCACCAGCCAGCCGGAAAGGCCCAGCAACTGGCACGCGGCGTAAGTCCAGAAAAACGCCGACAGCAGCAGGCCGAGCTGGTAGTTGGTGAAGCCGAGGTCGCGCTGAATGTTGGTGGCGCCGGCGGAAAGGTTGGCGCGGTCGAAGTAATTCAGGAAGCCGGAAATAACGAGCAGCGCCAGAATGCGCCACTCCTTGCCGGACAAGGCCGTGCGCACCGGAGCGGGAATCGCCGTCACAGCCCGCTATTCTAACCTTTATAGGCGCGCGCCCGAAGCGCTGCGGCGGTAAAGCGAGAGCCTATACTGGTTGCTATGCCAATTCCAATTCAAGGCGTGGACCCCACGCAAAACGAATTTCTGGCCAACCTCGAGGCCAAGTTGAAGAAACCCAACGCCTTCTTCCGCGCCATGGCGAACCGGCCGGAGGTGCTGAAGACTTTTGTACCGCTGTACGGCGCGATTGTGGGCCCGGGCTCGGTAGGGCAGCGCGTGAAAGAGCTGGTGTACCTGACCTGCTCGTACTCGAACCAGTGCGCCTTCTGCACGGCCGCGCACACAGCGAGCGCGCCCAAAGCCGGCGTCACCGATGACGAGATGCGGGCGCTCCAGGCCGGCGACGAGAAGCCGTTTTCCGCGGCCGAGCGCGCGGTGATCGCGTACGCACGCGATCTGACGCGCACGGCGGCGGCCGCGCAATCGCGCGAAGCGCTGTTCGCTCATTTCACGCAGGAGCAGATTGTCGAGATCACGCTGGTGGCGGCGATGGCCAACTTCACCAACCGGTTCAACAACGGCCTGCAGATCCTGCCCTAAGCGCGATGCCGATCTTGAGCGGAATCCATCCGGTGGCCGAAGCGCTGCGCGCTAAGCATCCGCTCGAGCGGCTGCTGGTGGCGCAAGGGGCGGGCGGCCCGCGTTTGCAGGAGTTGATCGACCTGGCGCGGCGCGCGGGCGTGCCGGTGCGCTTCGAGCCCCGGCCGGCGCTCGATCGGCTCGCCGGCAGCGCGGCGCACCAGGGCGTGATCGCGATGGGCGCAGCCCGCCAGTATGCGGAACTCGAACAAGTGGCGCGGGCGGAACTGCTGGTGGTGCTCGATGGCGTCGAGGACCCGCACAACCTGGGCGCGGTGATCCGCACCGCGCACGCGGCCGGCGCGGGCGGCGTCATCATCCCCGAGCGCCGCGCGGCCAGCCTGACCGACGTGGCGGCAAAAGCCGCGGCGGGCGCGATCGAGCACCTGCCGGTGACGCGCGTCACCAACGTCAACCGCACGCTCGAGGATCTGAAAGAGCGCGGCTACTGGATCTACGGGCTGGATGAGCGAGGCGCGGAATCGTACGACCAAGTCGAGTATTCGCTGCCCACGGCGATCGTCCTGGGCGGCGAAGGCAAGGGACTCCACGAGCAGGTGAAGAAGCATTGCGACGCGCTGGTGCGGATTCCGCTGGCCGGAAAGATTTCGTCGCTTAACGTTTCCGTGGCAGCCGGCATTGTACTGTTTGAATGGAAGCGGCGGCGTTCGGGCTGAGGCCTCGCTACGCAGTAACCGTACCAACCGCGTCATCGGCTCTTGCCCCTCGCGATACACGTTAGAATCTAACTTGAGTCGGCGCACGAGAAGGCGCGGCGCGAGATTATTACGCTCGAAAGGAGTGAGAAGAAAACCATGGACCACGTACTTTCGACGCACGTTTTTGTCAACCACCGGTTGACTGGGGCGACGCTGCAACGCATCGAGCAGGCAGGGGTCCCGGCGGTGGAGATATTCTGCGCCCGGCAGCACCTGGACTACCGCGACAAGGCGCAGATTGCCGAGCTCGGACACTGGTTCGCCGACTCGGAATTGAAACTGCACTCGCTGCACTCGCCCATGTACACCGACGAGATCTGGGGCCGGTCCGGGCCGCACGCGGTGATCACGATCACCGAAACGGTTAAGAGCAAGCGGCTGGACATGGTGGATGAGATCAAGCGCGCGCTGGAGATTGCCGAGGTGATCCCCTTCCGCTACCTGATCCAGCACATCGGCGTGGGCGGCGAGGAGTTCGACCTGCGCAAGTTCGATGCGGCCTTTGCGGCGCTGGAGGAGTTGAGCCTGTTCGCGCGCCAGCGCGGCGTGGACATACTGCTCGAGAATATTCCCAACGAGCTCTCGAGTGCGGAGCGTCTTCTGCTCTTCCAGGAACTGACGCATATCGGGCTGAACTACGTTTTCGATGCCGGCCACGCCAACATGAACGAAGGCGTGGCGACGGCGTTCCGGCTGATGAAGCCGCGCATCCGCTCCACGCACATTCACGACAATGACGGCAAGACGGACCAGCACCTGTTCCCGTTCGAGAGCGAAGGGGGAACCGTGGACTGGAAGCAGACCATGGAGTTGCTCCGCGGGCAGCCCGGGCAGTTTCCCCTGGTGCTGGAGCTGAAAGAGAAGCCGGGGCTGTCGAGCCCGATGGAAACCATCCGGCGGGTTTTCGACCGGCTGGAGGAAGCGTAGCGCGGTGGCCGCGACCGTGAGGAGCTATGAAGAAATGCGCCCGCAAGCGGGCGCTGGGCAAGCTAAAGCGTGCCCCACCAATTTCCCATGCGACATTCGCACATAGCGGTGATCGGTGCGCCGCTCGATTTAGGGCAAGGCCGGCGCGGCGTGGATATGGGCCCCTCGGCGCTGCGCGTAGCCAACCTGAATGCGCGCGTGACGGCGCTCGGATACGAGGTCGAGGACCTGGGCAACATTGCGGTGGAGCAGGCGGAAAGCTGCGCCGAGGGCGACGCGCATGCCAAGTACCTGGCTCAAATTGCCGCCGCATGCGAGCGGCTGGGCAAGCAGGTGATCGAGGCGCTGGAGCGCGGCCGGCTGCCGCTGGTGCTGGGCGGGGACCATTCGGTAGCCGTGGGCACGATGAGCGGCGTGGCGCAGCACTTTCGCCGCCAGGGGCGCAGCATCGGATTGATCTGGCTGGACGCGCACGCCGACATGAACACGCCCGGCTCCAGCCCCAGCGGCAATGTGCACGGGATGCCGCTGGCGGCGATTGTGGGCCGCGGCGCGCCGGAGCTGGTGGACCTGTTCGGCTTTCATCCCAAGGTCAGCCCTGCCCACGCGGCGATCGTGGGCCTGCGCGACGTGGACAACCAAGAGCGGTCCAACGTGCGCGATTCCGGCGTGCGCGCTTTCACCATGCGCGACATCGACGAACGCGGCTTGCGCACGGTGATGGAAGAGGCGATTCGCGCGGCCTCGGACTCGACCGACGGATTCCACCTTTCGCTCGACATGGATTTCGTCGATCCCAAGGACGCGCCGGGGGTGGGCACGCCGGTGCGCGGCGGCGCCACCTACCGGGAAGCGCATTTGGCAATGGAAATGATCTGTGATTCGGGCAAGATGGTTTCGATGGAAGTGGTGGAAGTGAATCCGGTGATCGACGAATCCAACCGCACCGCCGATCTGGCGGTCGAGCTGATCATGTCGGGGATGGGAAAACGCATTCTATGAAGCTGCGCGTGGCGGTCGTATACGGTGGCCGCAGCGGGGAACATGAGGTATCGGTGCGCTCGGCGCGCGCCATTGTGACCGCCCTCGATCGGGACAAGTACGAGGTTCTGGAATACTTTATCGACAAGCAAGGCAAGTGGTCGCCGAGGCCCATTCTGCCCGAGCCGGAAGCGCAGCGGGAAATCGACGTAGTCTTCCCGGTGCTGCACGGGACCTTCGGCGAGGATGGCACGGTGCAGGGGCTGCTGGAGCTGGCCGGCTTAGCGTACGTGGGCGCGGGCGTGCTGGGCTCCGCCGTTTCCATGGACAAGGAGATGACCAAACGTGTCTGCAGGGAACGGATGTTGCCGGTTGTCGACTTTGTGGCGCTGCCGCGCGGGACGGCGAACGTGGCGGAGGCCTGCGCCGCCCTGCCCTTCCCAGTTTTCGTGAAGCCGGCCAACCTGGGCTCTTCGGTGGGGATTTCCAAGGCGCACAACGCGCGCGAGCTGGAGGCGGCGTTCGCGCTGGCGGCGGAGTACGACCGCAAGGTGATCGTCGAGCGCGGTATCGCGGGACGCGAGCTGGAATGCGCTGTGCTAGGTAACGAAACGCCAGCCGCTTCCCTGCCCTGCGAGATCCTGCCCTCGCGCGAATTCTACGATTACGACGACAAGTACAGTTTGGACCTTGCCGAAACCCAGGTGCCTGCCGATCTGCCGCCCCAGACCACCGCCGAACTGCGGCGGCTGGCGGTGGAATGCTACCGCGCGGTGGAATGCGAAGGGATGGCGCGGGTGGATTTCCTGCTCGAGAATTCCAGCGGCAAGCTGTACATCAACGAGATCAACACGATTCCCGGCTTCACGTCCATCAGCATGTTCCCGAAAATGTGGGAGCACAGCGGTCTGCCGTTTCCGGCGCTGCTCGACCGGCTGATCGAACTTGCCGCCGACCGGCAGCGGCAGCGGAAGGCCACCCGCTTCACGCGATAGAATACGGATAGGGGCGAGTTCGATGGCAGGCCTTCCCACAACCCGGATCGATTGATGGCTCGTCTCACCGCAGCTTTTTTCGCGGTCGTCCTGACGCTAAGCGCCGCGGACGACCTCGATTCACAAATCAAGTCTCTCATTTCCGTCTACGCATCGTTGGAAAGCAACGCCGCCGACCCGGTGGCTTCGGAACAGGCTTTTTACCAGGGCGCCATTCCCGGCCTGCTGCGCGTGCTCGATCCGCACTCGGTCTTCTTCGATCCCGGCCAGTTCGACCAGCTCAAGAGAATGGAAGCATCCACTCAAAAGGGGTTCGGCAGCGTGGTATCGATACTTCCCGGACGGGTGATTGTGCTGCAGACGCTCGCGGGAACGCCGTCAGCCAAGGCGGGGCTGTCGCCGGGAGACGAAATTCTGGCGGTGAACGGCTACGTGATCGCACAGCTGGATCTGGATCAGTTGGCCGAGCTGCTTTCGGAATCGCGCCAGCGGCCGGCGCGTCTCGAAGTGCGCAAGCCCGGATCGGCGCACGTCCTCGATCTCACGCTGATCCCGGCCGAAATGGAATCGCCGAGCGTGGAGCGTGCGTTCCTGCTGGGCCCGGGCGTGGGCGTGGGGTACATACGCGTCTCCAGCTTCGACGAGCGCACCGTGCAGGAGCTCAAGGAGGCCATCGAGAAGCTCGGCGGCGACCGCCTGGCCGGCCTGGTGCTGGACTTCCGCAACAACCCCGGCGGCCTTGTCACCGCGGCGCTCGAGACCGCGGCGCTGTTCCTGCGGCCCGGACAGACCATTTTCACGGTACGCGGGCGGCACGTTCCGGAGAAGGCGGAAACGGTGCCCGCCAGCGCCAAGCCCTACGGCTTCAAGCTGGCTATTCTGATCAACGGCAAAACCGCCAGCGCCTCGGAGATCGTCACCGGAGCGTTGCAGGACCATGACCGCGCCACCGTGTTGGGCGAGCCCAGCTTCGGCAAGGGCCTGGTGCAGACCGTCTATCCGTTGAGCGAAGGTACTGGGCTGGCGCTGACGACAGCGCTCTACTACACGCCCAGCGGGCGGTCGATTCAGAGACCGCTCGATGCGGCGCAGTTTGAGCTGGCCGCCACCACCTCGCGTCCTAACCAGGCGAAAGAATTCCGCACCGATGGTGGCCGCGTGGTGACCGGCGGCGGCGGCATTCGGCCGGACATCGCCGTAGAGCCGCCGGCGATGAGCCCGCTGCGGGCGGTGCTGGAAGCCTCGGGATCGTTTACCACTTTCGCTACCGAGTATTTGCGCGACCACAAGGTAAACACGGACTTTGCCGTGACTCCGGCATTGATGGACCAGTTTCAGGTGTTCCTAGCCGCGCACAACATCCAGCCCGGCGTAACGGAATGGTCGCAAGAACGCGATTTCGTGGCCAATCGCCTGAAGACGGAAATCTTCAACCAGTCCTTCGGCGTCGAGAAGGGCGATGAAGTGGAAGCCGAGCGAGACCCGGCAATCCAGAGGGCGCGGGCAGTGGTGGGATCGTAGGTGGGGCTCCTGTAAAGAAGAGCATGTGGGGCAGGATGGCATCCTGCGCGGCGATTGATAATCGGCACGCAGCTTGGCAAGCTGCCCCACAAACCGGGTACACTGCTAGGGAGCGCGGCCTTGATCAACGGAAAACGCATCGCCGTCGTTTTGCCGGCCTACAACGCCGAGATGACGTTGGAAGCCACCGTGCGGGATCTGCCGGAGATCGTAGACGACCGTATCCTGGTCGACGATCATTCACGCGATTCCACCGCAGAAATGGCGCGGCGGCTGGGGCTCACGGTCGAAGTCCATCCCAAGAACCGCGGCTATGGCGGCAATCAGAAGACCTGCTACCGCATCGCACTCGCGCGCGGCGCCGACGTCGTCGTGATGCTGCACCCCGATTACCAGTACAACCCGCTGCTGGTGACGCCGATCGCGACCATGATCGCTTACGGCGTCTACGACCTGGCGCTCGGCTCGCGCATCCTGGGCGGCGGCGCGCTGCGCGGGGGAATGCCGCGCTATAAATACGTGGCGAACCGGTTTCTCACGGCAGCGCAAAATCTGCTGACGGGGGCGAAGCTCTCCGAGTTTCACACCGGATTCCGCGCTTTCAGCCGCCAGTTGCTGGCGGCATTGCCGCTCGAACGCAATTCGGACGACTTCGTTTTCGACAACCAGATGCTGGCGCAGGCGGTGCTGATCGGCGCGCGTATCGGCGAGATCTCCTGCCCCACGCGCTATTTCGCCGAGGCCTCCTCAATCAACTTCCACCGCAGCGTGATGTATGGGCTGGGCGTCCTGGCCACATCGTTCCAATTGGCGGCGGCGCGCTGGGGCCTTCACCGCGCGCGGATATTTCAATTCCTCCCCAATTCGTTTTCTCCCAGCCCCGACGTCGTCGTGCTCGGGCATCGGCAGTGAGCGCGAGCCACAAGAAAGATAAAAACATGAGCCAACCCATCGCCGCGAGGCAACCGGAACAGCAATTCGTGCAAGGCCTCGGCCTCTTCGATTCCACGCTGGTGGTAATGGCGGTGATGATCGGCTCGGGCATCTTCATCGTCTCGGCCGACATGTCGCGCCTCATCGGCAGCCCCGGCTGGATGCTGATGGCGTGGGTGCTCACCGGCCTGCTGACGGTCGCCGCGGCGCTTTCCTATGGCGAGCTCGCTGCCATGATGCCGCAGGCCGGCGGCATGTACATCTATTTGCGCGAGGCCTTTTCGCCGCTGTTGGGCTTTCTGTATGGCTGGACTTTCTTCACCGTGATTCAAACCGGAACCATCGCCGCGGTGGCGGTGGCGTTTGCGCGGTTCTCTTCCATCGTGCTGCCGGCGGTAGCCGAGGACCACTACCTGGTCCGGCCGATCCACGTGTCGTCGGGCTACGCGTTTTCGCTTTCGACGGCGCAAGCGGTGGCGATCGGCGTGATCGCACTACTCACCTGGACCAACACGCGCGGCCTCGAATACGGCAAGATCGTGCAGACCATCTTCACCTCGGCCAAGACGATGGCGCTGGGCGCGCTGATCGTGGTGGGCCTCGTTTTGGGATGGAACGTGGCCGCGGTGCACACGAATTTCACTCACCCGTTCCGCCTCGGTGTGTTCGATCCAGCGCTGGGCGTGCCGGCGGCCAGCGTTTTCGGCCTGGTGGTAGCAATCTGCGTAGCGCAATCGGGATCGATGTTTGCGGCCGATGCCTGGCATGACATCACCATGGTGGCCGGCGAAGTGCGCAACCCCAAGCGTAATATCCCACTGGCACTGGCCCTGGGCTGTTCGGCGGTGGTCGGGCTGTACCTGCTCGTCAATGTAGCGTACCTGGCGGTGCTCTCTTTTCCCGAGATCCAGCACGCGCCTTCCGACCGCGTGGCCACCGCCATGCTCGAAAAACTCTTCCCCGGTTACGGCCCGGTGCTGATGGCGGCCGCCATCATGGTCGCCACCTTTGGATGCGTCAACAGCCTGGTGTTGGCCGGCGCACGCGGATACTACGCGATGGCCAAGGACGGCTTGTTCTTCGCGCCGGCCGGCGTGCTGAACCGCGCCCACGTGCCCGCCTGGGGCCTCACCGCGCAAGGCATCTGGGCCGCCGTGCTGGTGCTGCCGCGCACTTACAACCCAGTTACTCAGCGCTATGGGAACCTATACAGTAACTTACTCGACTGGGTAATGTCGGCGGCGCTGCTGTCCTATATACTCACCACCGCAGGCGTTTTCCGATTGCGGAGGACGCGCCCCAATGCGGAGCGGCCCTACAAGGTATGGGGCTATCCCGTGCTTCCGGCGGCGTACATCTTGGGCGCCTCCGTGGTGCTGCTGATCCTGTTCGCGTACCGTCCCGCAACTACGTGGCCGGGAATGGTGATTGTGATGGTGGGCGCGGCGGTGTACGGGGCGGTGAAGGCGGCGAGGAGGGATGCGGGCGGGGCGGCGTAGCTCCTCATTGATATTGTGTCCAAGCCATGGGATACGCTTCCGGCGAGATCGCCGCATTCAGCACCAACCCCCTTTACGAGCGCGCAAGTCGTTTCCTGAGCCAATAAACGACAGTTTGGCAGTATTCCTCCAGTTGGCCGGTCCCCGAATCACCATTGCACTGCCTGAGCCATTTTTCCAAGATCGCCCGTGACCAATTTCCTCTTTTGGCCCGCGCTCTCAGGAACGCCTCGAGGACCGCCTTGCGATTGCTTACCAGGATCGCTGCGTTCAGGTTTAGCACCTCGTTCAGTTCACTGTCGAAGTTTGGATCTTCAGAGGACACCCTACCATCGCCTCCGAATCGGACCATTTCTTCGACCCGGTGTAGTGAGTTTGCCGGGTTTCGCGAAAGATCCCGGTTGCCCTTCCGGGCGTCACAGTGCTGGTCCCTCAGCGGCTTACCCTCGTCTCCCTTGCATGCGCCAAGCAAGTTGGAATAGTCAAGCTGTTCAGCGTCGTACCGATCCTGGCAGTGCCAGTGCTCGATCTTCATCTTGCCCGGCGCGGCATAAATGCGCTTCAGGCAATAACAGCAAAGGCCTCTCTGCTCGGTCACGAGGTAGCTTCGCAGCGTCTCTTTGTCCTGGTAGCCATCGTACGTTGCGCCGGGACTGGAGCGATACTCTGTAAGACTGAGTGGCTCCTTTCGCTTCTCGATTGTCCTCATACCTTGGATTCGAGGAACGTCATCAGAGCGCGTGCCCGCGCGACCTCCGGATCGTCTGAGCCGAGTTTTTGCTCAACATCGGCCAGTAGGGCCCTGGCCCTGTCGAAGTCTTCCTCATCGACCAGTTTGAACAAGCGTGCCAGCAGTCCTTGGACCTCTCGATCGCGTGCGCTGGCACCCATAACCTCTTCAAGGACCCGGCTGGAATCAACTCCGAACGAGCGCGGAGGGTTCGTGGCCTCTCCGCCATCCAAAAGCGTGACCTCTTGAGGCTCGGCCTGGCCAATCAACTGTGGTGAATGAGTTGTGGCAATGAACTGCAAGGATGGAAACGTCGCCTTCAAGTCTCGAATCACACGTCGCTGCCACCTCGGATGGAGATGGAGATCCAGCTCATCGACCATTACTACACCCGGGGTCTCCGTCTGCGCCGCGTCGCCGAGATGTGGATTGAGGACTGCAGCACGCTTTGCCAGATCACCCACGAGTGTGAGCATGATTCGCTGTCCGTCGCTTAAGTTTCTGAAGAGCTGTGGTCCGTACGGATCCATCAACACAACAAGATCCTTATAGCGTCCGTCGTAATAGAGGTCTTTCGCTCCTTCCACGCATGCAACGACGGCTCGCTTAACAATCCCGAGCGCTATCGTGCCCTCGCGGTTGGGCAGCGAAGCGGTGGCCTCGTCGCGAATCCAGTCAATTAGCGCAGTCTCCTGAATTGTGAAGTTGAAACAATCGCGGTAGCCGTCGAAGCGCGACGGCCGCCGCGCGGTCTCTGCCTTTCCACCCGTTCGCCTGTGGTGGCTCTTCTCAAACCACAGTCGCTCTGTGCCATAGGTGCAGATCAACGGGAGCGTGCTCCTCCCGCCCGCCCGCACATCCCGTTCAGCCTCGCGGGCTCCGTCGGTGATCGACTTGGCGTCCACATTAGTCGTTCGGCCACCCTCTCGCCGGAGTTCCCTAGCCCAACTAATGCGTCTCCCCATGACGAAGCCGGTGCATTCGATCCGGGACGGAAACCGCTTTTCGAAGGTGTAGCTATCCAAATGTGCGTGCGCGACGACTCGAACCTCTTCGGGGTCTATCCCTGGGCCCCTCTCGATCCCAGGCAGGCCAAGAAACCAACTGCCGACCGCAACGGCCAGTGCATCAAGAACAGACGTCTTTCCGGTTGCGTTATCGCCGACGAAGAGATTGAAGTGCGAGTCGAAATTGAAAACTCGTCCTTCGAAACCGTTGAAGTTCTGAACCCTAAGCTCGTCGATCCGCATGCGCGATCCTCAATCCAGGCCCTGGGTCATAGCTTAGCGAATTGGCAGCGTTCAGCGGTAGTAGCAGGCTGCCCAACATCAAATCCCGCCCCTTATCGCTCTTCCAGCGCGCCGCTCGAGAGCACCTGGAAACCGCGCTCTTGCAGGCGCGCTATCGCGGCATCGGGTTGGTCGAAGCGGAATATGAGGACCGCCTTTTCGCCGCGCACGAAGGGAAACGCGTACATGTACTCGATGTTGATCGCGGTGCCAATAAACGCTTCGAGCACGTCGGCCAACCCGCCGGGACGGTCGGGCACTTCGACGGCCAGCACCTCTGTGACCTTCAGCACCGAGCCGGCTTGCTCGAGCAGATCCTTGGCCCGGCGCCAGTCCGAGACGATCATGCGCAGTATGCCAAAGCGCTCGGTATCGGCCAGCGACAGCGCGAGGATATCGATCCCTTCCTTGGCCAACAGGCGGCAAGGCGCGATCACGTGGCCCGGCTTGTTTTCGCTAAATACGGAAAGCTGGTGAAGTTTCATGGCTGCACCGTACGCCGGTCGATCACGCGCCGGGCCTTTCCTTCGCTGCGTTGAATGGTAAGAGGTTCGACCAGCGTCACCTGCGCGCGGATTCCCAGCACATGTTCGAGCGCGTCCGAGATCCGTTGGTTGAGCCGTTCGAGCACGCCGATCTGGTCGCTGAACGTCTCCGGAGTCACTTCCACCTGAACCTCGATCTGATCTAGGCCGTGCTGGCAGGTGAGGATGATCTGGTAATGCGGCAGCGTGCCTTCCACTTCCAGCAGCGCCGCTTCAACCTGGGACGGGTACACGTTTACGCCGCGCACGATCAGCATGTCGTCGCTGCGGCGCCCGATCCGCCGCATCCGCCGCAGCGATCGCCCGCACGGACAGGCGCCCCGCATCAGCGCCGTAATGTCGCGCGTGCGGTAGCGGATCATCGGCATGGCGAGCTTCGAGAGCGTGGTCAGCGCCAGTTCGCCCTCTTCACCCTCCGGCAGCACGCGGCCGGTTTCGGGGTCCACGATTTCCGGGTAGAAGTGATCTTCGAAGATGTGCAGACCGTCTTGGTGCGGACATTCGACCGCGACCCCCGGCCCGATGATTTCCGACAGCCCGTAAAGATCGAACGCCTGGATGCCGGACGCGCTCTCGATGCGCTTGCGCATGGATGCGGTCCACGGCTCGGCGCCGAAGACGCCGGCGCGCAAAGGCAGCGCGCGGATATCCACGCCGAGCTGGCCGGCGCGCTCGATCAGATGCAGAAAGTAGCTCGGCGTGCAGCAGATAGCGGTGACGCCGAAATCGCGCATCACCATGATCTGGCGGTCGGTGTTTCCTCCCGAAATGGGGATCACCGTGGCGCCCAGCCCTTCCGCGCCATAGTGCGCTCCCAGGCCGCCGGTGAACAGCCCGTAGCCATACGCATTCTGCACGATGTCGCCGGCGTGCAGCCCGCACATGGCAAAACTACGCACCATCACCGAGGTCCAGACATCCACGTCCTGGCGCGTGTAAGCCACCACGATCGGCTTGCCGGTGGTGCCGCTGGACGCATGCAGCCGCACGATATCCTGCATCGGACTGGCGAACAGACCGAAAGGATAGGTATCGCGCAGATCGGCCTTGGTGGTGAATGGCAAGGCGGCGATATCGTCGAGGCTCCGCAGATCGCCGGGCTCGATGCCCCGCTCCTTCATGCGCGAACGGTGCAGCGGCACGTTCGACCACGCCCGCTCGACAATGCTGCGCAGCCGGCCGAGCTGCAGATCCCGCAGGATCGCGGCGGGCAGGTAGTCCGGCGCGCTTTCGGGCTGAAACGGAACTGCGCTGGCGGGTTCTGCTGCCACTGTGTTCATGCGATCACGACCTCGATATTAGCAGCTTGCCCGCTGTCGCGCGCGGCTCCCATTCGGACGCGCATCTCGATAATATGAACCGAGGTGCCCGTCATGTTCTCACTCAGAAGTCTCGCTCTCATGATGGCCGCGTGGCCGCTGGCGGTGGCGGCGCAGCCGCTCGCGAAGCCGGAAGATGCCGGCATGTCATCCGAACGCTTGAAACGCATCCACGAATCGATCCAGCGCCACATCGACGCGGGGGAGATCTGCGGGGCCGTCACCTTGGTGGCGCGCCGCGGCCATGTGGTCCACTTCGAGGCGCACGGCCTGATGGACATCGAATCGCAGAAGCCGATGCAGAAGGACACCATCTTCCGGCTGGCTTCGATGACCAAGCCGATCACCGGCGTGGCTGTGCTGATGCTGGTGGAAGAGGGCAAAATCCGCTTGAGCGATCCGGTTTCGAAGTTCCTGCCCGCGTTTCGCGACATGAAGGTGGCCATGCCGCGCGAGCGGCCGGTGGGATCAGCGCCGGCGCCTGGCGCGGCCGAGCCGGAATTCTACCTGGTTCCAGCCAACCGCGAGATCACCATCCTCGATCTGCTCACGCACACATCCGGGCTGGTGAGCGGAGGCCTGGGTGCCGCGCAAGTGCCGAAGCTGGCGCCGCGCGGGCCCGCCGACACACTGGCGAACTACGTGCCGAAGCTAGCCACTATCCCACTCGATTTCCAACCCGGAACGCAGTGGGCGTACAGCGGTCTGGCCGGCCCCGACACGCTTTCGCGTATCGTCGAGATCGTCTCCGGCCAGACGTATGACGAATTCCTGCGAACCAGCATCTTCGAGCCGCTCGGCATGAAGGACACTTTCTTTTATCCGCCCGGCGACAAGCGGCCGCGTCTCGTCACCCTGTACCGGAGGAATCCCAACGGCCTGGCAAAAGACCCAAACCAGGACGGCTTTTCGAGCAAGACGTACTTTTCCGGCGGCGGCGGCCTGATGTCGACCGCCGCGGACTACCTGCAATTCGGACAAATGCTGTTGAACGGCGGCGAGCTGAACGGCAAGCGCCTGCTCAGCCCGCGCACGGTGGAGTTGATGGCCTCCAATCACGTCGGCGACATGTTCAACGGCAAGCTGGGCCGGCCCGCTCACGGGTTGGGCTTCGGCCTGATCGTGCAGGTGGTGGAGGACAACGTGGCCGCGGGGCTGCGCGTCTCCAACGGCGCCTTCGGCTGGGATGGCGCATTCGGCACGCAAGTGTGGGTCGACCCAAAGGAGAAAATGGTCACCCTGATCATGATTCAGACGCAGGTCTCACAAGCGCAGCGCGATTTCGAAAACGCCGTCATGCAATCGATCATCGATTAGAGCCGGCTGGCCCGAAGGATGAAAACGTCTGGCCCACTCCAGTTGCGGCCTGTTCACACCCGGTAGGTGTCGGCGCGCCAATGTTGAACGGCCCGCTTGATGACATCGGGGGACAGGCTCTCGTGAGCCGCGCGGGCGGCCAGAGCCGCGAATTCTTGGTCGGCGGCAAAACGCAGGGCGACAATCTGCCCGACGCTGAGCCGCGAGTCCAGCAACTTGCCGGTCAGCACATAGTGCCGCAGGTTCTCCTCGGCGCGGATGGCGCGATCCTGCGCTTTGAGCGGAAACATGCGGCAGAAGATAAACAGCATCAGCGAGACCACAACCAGCACCACGATCAGTGCCGCGCTGTAGAGACGCTCGTGGTCGCCAACCGACTTGTACAGGTTGACCAACGATCCGATCAGCGTCAACGCCAGGATAGGGAAGAGCACCATGTGGTAAGCCGGCACCCATCGCCGGTGATTGGCGTAGTTCTGTTCCTGCATGCGTTCTCCTTCCGGCGCCGCTCGCGCAAGTGCGGCGGCGCGTCGGGCTCAGAATAGCACGTTGCGGAAGAGAGGGAACCCGTCCGCGGCACGTGCGGTTCGCCGCGTCTCCGCGCCGCCCGGCTGGGGGTGTCAAGGCACAGAACCGCTACCGCCAGCGCTCAGCTTTTCTTGGCGGAAGGGTGCTCGACTTCGAGGTTGTTCACCACCTCGCCGAAACTCAATCCAGCGCCCATCGCGCGCATGCCGGCTAGCTGTTTGTCGACGTCGGTCGAGACCTTGCCGCTTAAAGTCACGCGCCCGTTATCCACCACGATGTGAATGGCAGGCTGCGGCCCGGCGGCGTACTGCGCCAGCGACGAATAGCCGAAAATGGCTCGCGCCACGTCCCGCCGCAGACGATCGTCCATCGGCGAGGGCGGCAGTACCTTGATTTCGTTGGTGACGCCGGTGACGCCGGGAATGCGTTCCACCAGCCGCGCCAGATCGGCTTTCTTGAAGGGCTCCGTCACCGCCCCGTTTAATTCTACCTGGCCGTCGTGCACGGACTGGTAGACCTGGTCCCACATGCCGTAATACGGGTACATCAGCACCACGTGCTGCACTTTCTTGGCGATCGCATCGTCGCTTACGGGCTTTGGGATGGCGTCCTTGGTAGCCGCCAGAGCGGCGCCGGCCAGTAATGCCGCGGCCATCAGAATTCTTGTGGTTGCCCCTGTCCTCATGTCACTTCCCCCCTATGTAGTTAGAGGGCTGTACCGCAGGTCCGGTTACATGGATGGCGAGTCGCGAGCGCTCGAGGAACGCCGGCTCAGGCTTGCCAGCCGCTGCAGCGCCAACCGCCGGCTGCCGCGGGGACACGCGGG
This sequence comes from Bryobacteraceae bacterium, assembly GCA_049511495.1. Classification (GTDB taxonomy): domain Bacteria; phylum Acidobacteriota; class Terriglobia; order Bryobacterales; family Bryobacteraceae; genus Bog-375. The sequence continues at coordinate 66,665 of JBEKXZ010000014.1, forward strand.
GCAGCCAGGCGCGCGTCCCGGTCGTCCACCAGGCGTATCAGCTTGAGCAGCCGGCGCTCGAATTCCGGGTGCCATTCCGGAGTCCGCTGCAACTGGCTACAGGCTTCGGAGATGCGATCGCCCAGGCTGGCGGCCGGATGCCCGGTCCCTTGCATCATAACTGACAATAAAGTGCCCGGCCGCGAAGGAACTTCTCGCCAAAAAAGCGATTCCGGGCAATTCAGGGTCGAGCCCCCGCCGGGGAAGACTCCTTACATCGGCTGAAAGGCCTCCGCTGACCGTATACCCTGCGATTCCAGCGCCAAAGCCATCTTCTTCAGCGCGGTCTTATGAATCTGCGAGATGCGGCTTTCGTTGACGCCCAACAGGCTGCCAATTTCCTTCATCGTCATTTCGTTGGTGTAATACAGAAACACAACCTTCTGATAGCGCGCCGAAAGAGTTCCGAGGGCCCGGGCGAGTGTACTTTCCAGTTCGCGCCGCTCGCACATGCGGTCGGGCTGGAGCTCGGCGGTAGCGGGGAACTCCTGCGGGCGTTCGTGGTCGAGGTCGTCCCGCTGCGTAATCGAGATCTGTCCGAGATGCCGTAATTCCAACTGAATGCGGCGCAGGCGGTCTGTGCTCACACCCAGTTCCGAGGCCACTTCGCTTTCATTGGGGTTGCGGCCCAGCTTAAAGGCGAGGTCGCTGGTCACCGCATCAATCTGTTTCTGCCGCTTCCGCATATCCCGCGACGCCCAATCGAGCTCGCGCAGGCTGTCCAGAATGGCGCCCTTGATGCGGTGTTTGGCGTAGCTGTGGAACTTCACTTTCTTGCGGCGATCGAACTTGGCGACGGCGTCGAACAGGCCGAGTACGCCGGCGTGGATCAAGTCGTCCAGATCGACATGCACCGGCAGGTTTTCGTGGACCCGGATAGCGATCGCCTTCACCAGGGGAAGATGTTCGAGCACGATTTGATCGCGAATCTCCTGCGAAATCCTGCCCTCTTTGCGTGCGGACACACTTGGCGCCTTCATGAAGTTCGGTCCTTTTTTCGGATTTTCTCGGTCCGGCCCGAACTGGCCGGCACACCTAGGAGTGCATCCTTAGCGCCAAGGGACTTTAGGCTTTAAGTACCTTTTTATCTGTACTTAGATGACGGGACGCCCGTTCCGAAATGGAACGTGTTTCAGGTTGGAACGAAGAAGGGCCTCGCCTTGGAGCAAAACGGAACTGAACACGCCGGCGTTGTTGTTTTCCCCGCCAATCGCTGCGGCGATTGCCCCGTCTGTTATTACACTGGCATCCGCCGGATTGCAAAAGGCATGCTGGGCAGGTGGTAGGCCGCTGTTTGGCGCGTGAAGTCAAGGCGGTGCAGATGCAGCACCGGATCAAGACGCTGTGAAAATGGCGTACGCAATGAGGGAATCCGATTGGGATTGTCCGGCAGCCTGCTCAATCGTCACGCAACTCAACCAGATCCTGGTTCCGCACACCACCAACGCGCCGATCAACGAACTTCTTGAACGCGTCCGCCCACACATCTCGGGCGCCAAGCTGGCCGGCGCGGGCGCGGTCGTTTTCTCATGCTGCCGGCGAAACGCCGGATGATGCTCGGGATCTTCGCGGGTTTCTCGAATCGCTTCCCGGCCCGGGGGCTCTGTATGACTGGGCTATCGCACGGTTGGCGCTAAAGTGAGAGCACGACGGGCGCCCTCGGGGCCGGCATTCTTACCCGTGAAATCGGTACCGGAAATATCTTAAAAATTACCCACACACATGCTTCAAGATGATATAAGCTAAGTGAGCGGAGGAAAGCATATGCCACGACTACTTACGAACGAGATCGTCACCGCTGCCATCACTGGCTTCGAAAAGCAGAAGACAAGAATAGACGCTCAGATCGCAGAGCTTCGTCAGATGCTCTCGGGTGGCTCCGCCGAGACTGCCGCCCCGCAGCAAGCGCCGCCGCAGCGCAAACGCCGAAAGTTGAGCGCCGCCGGACGGCGGGCCATCGCGGAAGCGCAGCAAAAGAGGTGGGCTGAGTCGAAGCGGCACACTGGACCGTCAGCGCCAGCCGCTTCGGAAGCACCTAAGGCCAAACGCAGGATCAGTGAGGAAGGGATGAAGCGGATCATCGCAGCTACCAAGAAACGCTGGCGGCTGGCGAAGGCAGCCAAGGCGCAACCGATAGCCGCAAAGAAAGCTGCGCCAGCCGCGAAGAAGCTCGCTGTCAAAAAGGCAGCGGCGAAGGCTCCCGCAAAGACGGCGAAGAAGAATGCGCCCGTGAAGAAGGCCACGGCGAAGGAACCAACGCCGACTGCTGCACCGGCCGCGACGGGAACTGTCGCTTGAGCGGCTGATCAATGAGCCGGACCAGCGGAATTCCGCTAACCTGGTAAGCGAATGAACTCATCATCGCGACTTCTGGCGCTCGCCGCCCTGATTGCCTGCGGCCCGGTTGTGGGCAGCTTGACCGCGCAGATCGATCCCCTCGATCAAGTCGCGACAATGCGCCGCGGGGTGAACATCATCGGCTATGACCCGCTGTGGAAAGACTTCGCCAAGGCGCGCTTCCACGAGCGCCATTTCCAACTCATCCAGCAGGCCGGGTTTCAGACTGTGCGCATGAACTTGCAGGCCTTCGCCCACATGGACGCGCAGAACCGGCTGGAGCCGGCCTGGCTGAAGACGCTCGACTGGGCGGTGAAGAACGCTTTGGCCAACGATCTCACCGTGATTCTCGACGAACACGACTACACGGCATGCGCGGAGCAAGCCGACACCTGCCGGACGAAGCTGTTGGCCTTTTGGCAACAAGTCGCGGAGGCCTACAAGGATGCGCCGCCGAGCGTCGTTTTCGAAATCCTGAACGAGCCGAACAGCGAGCTGACGGACGAGCGCTGGAACGCACTGCTGAAAGAGACGCTCGCGCTGATTCGCAAAACCAATCCCGTGCGCAACGTCGTCATCGGCCCGGCTCACTGGAATAACATTCACCATCTGGACAAGCTCGATCTGCCGGAGGACGACCGCCACATCATTGTCACGGTGCATTACTATCTGCCCATGACGTTCACGCACCAGGGCGCGAGTTGGAATAAGGAGACCGCGCATCTGTCCGGCGTAACCTGGGGCAGCGATGCCGAGAAGCAGCAGGTGGTGGACGATTTCGCCGACGTTCAGCAGTGGTCGAAGGCGCACAAACGGCCGATCCTGCTGGGAGAGTTTGGCGCGTATGACAAGGGCCCCATCGAGTCGCGCGTCCTTTACACGTCCTGGGTGGCGCGCACGGCCGAATCTCTTGGATGGGCCTGGACCTATTGGCAGTTCGACGGCGACTTCATCGTCTGGGACATGGCCAAGGATGCCTGGGTAGAGCCTATCCGGAAAGCCTTGATTCCGTAATTGCGGTCGAAACGAACGATTCGGGCCAGGCAACGGATCTCAGGGTGTACCATCGGTAAGGAGGAGGCTCGTCTCTGAGGTCGCTCGCGAAACGACTGGCTAACGCCATAGCGCGAGCCCTCGTCTTTCCGGCGGCGTGCCTGGCGGGCTTCGGGCGGTGGCACGAACCTTACCTGTTCTTCGCTCACACGATGGCCCTCCTGCCTGGCCTTCCCGGCAATTACCTTCGAGCCGCTTATTACTCCTTCACCCTGACCAGCGTCGGCCGGGACTGTCACATCGCGTTCGGATCGTTCTTTTCTCACTCGAGTGCATCGCTCGGGGACCGCGTCGGCATTGGCGCCTACTGCGTTCTGGGACAGGTCGATATCGGCGAAGGCACTCTGTTCGCCAGTCAGATACAGGTCTTGAGCGGGCGGAAGCAACATCGGCGGGACGAAGCCGGACATCTCACCGATGAGGGACGCGTTTTTCGGCGAGTTTCCATTGGAGCGCACTGCTGGATCGGCGCGGGGGCCATCATCATGGCCGACATTGGCGACAAGGCGACTGTTGGTTCGGGTTCCGTCGTTACGCAAGACGTGCCCGAGGGCGCCACTGTCTCCGGCAACCCGGCGCGCAATCTCTCTACCGAGGTCAAACCGCTGTCATAGGACCGGAACTGCCAAAATCAGCCCCATGGTATAGTGATCCGTCTATGCGGGCGCTGCCACTCAACTCGACGCTTCTCGTCCTTGCAATCCTGCTGGCTTGGTCTCTGGCCAGGACTGCGAGATTCGGCATGCGCGGCGCGCAAGCCACCTGGGAGCTTTTGGGGCGGCTTCTGTCCCAGCGCGCCATGCTGGCCGTCCTTCTGCTGGGGGCCTGTGTCAACATCGCATTTTCGGCCTTGGCGGGCTATATTAACCCCAGAGACTACGTGCAAGATGTGGTCGCCGCGCACCAGTTTCTGAAGCACGCGACCATGTATCCCCGCGATTTGCCCGAGATGGGAATCGTCGAGTTGTCGGCGCCCATCATAGGGCGGAAAGAAATGCAGCGGCTGCCTGTCATTCGGCATGATCTGGACACGTTGAGGGACCCGCCCGCCAGCGCGAATGCGCACCCGCCAACCCTCGGAATTGCGCTGGCCGCTCCGGTGCTTTTGCTTGGGTTGCGGGGCAGCTTCGTGTTCGTGCTTTTGCTGTCCGTTGCACTCCTGTGTGTGTCGCTGGCGGCGATCCTTCGCGAGTTGTACCCAGATTTGCCCTTTCGGACGTCGTGCGCTGTGGCGGGATTGGTCTTCGGTTGGTACCCGGTTGGCACAACCCTCCGCTCAGGCCAACCCAGCATTGTTCTCTTCGCTCTGATTACGGCGGGATGGCTGATGCTGCGCAGGAACAGACCGTGGATGGCGGGCGGCGCGATTGGGCTGGCCGCGTGTCTGCATGCGTTCCCGGCGCTGCTCCTTCTCTACTGCGCCGTGCGATCCCGGCGGGCGTTCGTCTCGGCGGCCGGCACGATTACGCTGCTCAGCATCGCCGCCGCCGCGGTGACTATCCCATCGACCTTTCGGCAATGGCTGGACACCATGGACATGGTCGCCCAGCGCTTCGTCCCGGCAGCCGGCAATCTCTCGGTGGCGGGGCTGATCGCTAGTTTTTCGAGCGGAATTGGTTGGGGCGCGAATGTGAGGCTCGTGGCGCCTGCAACGGTCCTGATCGTCGCGGGAGCGTTGGCGCTCTTCCTCTGGCCCTGGAATCGCCGCAACCTGCGGCCGGAGCGGCTGGATGTCGAATACTCGGTATTCGTGGCTGCGATGCTTCTGGCTTCACCCATCTCGTGGGGACGTTACCTGCCCATCATGCTTCTTCCATTGGGGGTGTTAATCGGGAATTGGAGACACAAGCGCCCGAGGCTGGCGGCGACGGCGTTGCTCGCGGCGCTTGTTTTCCTGTCGTTTCCGGACTCGACGTTCCTTTGGATGTACAACTGGTTTGCACGGAACCTGGGCTTTGCTGCCGGCTGGCTGATGGCCGCGATGCCGTCGTTCTCGATCCTGGCGATCTTGCTATGGCTCGGTTTTTCGGCGCGTTTGACGGCCGAGGCCGAACCGGCAAATATCAAGGCCACATGGGAAACGGCGTAACTGTGGTGGGGATTTCAGCCGGCGCCGGATGGCGCGAAACCGGGACGCCCCGAGGCCGCGGGCGCGCTAACAAGCGGCGCGATCCATCAACGGTGAATTGCTCTCTGCGGGACGGGCGCCGGTGGTATGGGAGCTTGCCCGTCGCGACCCGATCTCATGGTTCGCATCGCAGCGTAGCTGAGCGTCACGGCGAGGCCCACCATTGCCGGCAGCTTGAACGTATAAGCCTGCGCTAAAAAGACCAAAGCCACTAGGTAACCCACCATCGCCAGCAGGTAACAGAAACATCCGTTTGCGATTTCCAGGTAGCCCTCCCGCTTGGCTTTGCGATAGGTCCGCAACACGAGCAGCAGTGCCGATCCGAGACCGGCAGTAAAGAAAACAAATGCAGGCACGCCGCACTCCGAGGAGACTTCCGTGAAGGCACAGTGGGTCGCGTGCCAATTGCCGTGGAAACCTTGCGCCCGGCTCGTCTTCCCCTCAAAATTGTCGAATTGACCGGGACCGACGCCAAACACCGGGTACTCGATTGTGTACTTGACGCTCGTCTTGAAGAGATACTTGCGCGCCTCCGCCGATTCACGGGCCTCCTCGTGCGTCGCTCCAAATAGGGAGCCCAGACGGCTGAGCGTCATGGCAGGTAATGCTGCCAGCGCCGCCAGTGCGACCACCCCAGCGAAGACCACCAACAATAGCCTCTGTGGCAGGGAAGCATGAATCAGGAGGCAAAGAAACACGACCGCCAAACCAACCAGCCCGCCGCGCGACGCGGTTCCCAATATGATCCAGATCCCGTACAGCAACAAACCCAGTACCGCGATCCGGACAACTATCGATCTGCCTCGGCCCACCATGAAAAACAACAGAAAAGGCAGCACCAAGAGCAGTTGCGCCGCCAGATCGTTCGGATTGCCGATAGTCCCGCTCGACTGCAGGGACAGCCGGCCCTCGGCCATTTTTTCAAAAAGGCGGGTGGAGACCAGATTCACCACGGCGGCAGCGGCTATAGTGCGGAATATGACGCGGACTTCATTCCAGTTGAGGGCCATGCCACCGACCAAAACCAGAAAAATGACATCGACTCGAGCATAGGACATCACTCTCCCCGCCGAACCTCCCGGCCAGGAACTGAACGGCGTGGCCAGGGCCATCCAGACAAAAAAGGCCAGCCAATACCAGGAAGCGCGCGATTGGAATGTGCGCTGCACGCCTCCCTTCAACAGCGTCGACACGATCGCCAGCGGTGCCACCAGGTACAAAAGGTATGTATTGACGTGAGTGACATAAGCGATCAACTCGGGCAGGACGCTGAGGCGCAAGAAGAGCGCTGCCAGGCAAAAGTAGAAGGAAATCTTGCGGATTGGCTCGGCTTCCCACGCGTCCTCAATCGAGAGGGGGGCTTGCCCAACAGCCACCGAGGCCAATGTGCCCGGCGCCGCCGCATGGGGCCTCCGCGCCGCTCCGACAGGACCGGTCACGGAGGGTTGTTGTTTCTTGGGCTGCATCCGTACACTCTAATCTTAGTACTCACGTACACGCCCACCGGGCAACATGAGTGCGGTACGGCAGGCAAGGCACCCGCGGTCACAGGGTGCCCATGTACTTCCAATAGATTCTCACGATGTCGCGGAAAGCCACGAGGAAATCGCTCGGTTTCACTTTGGAACCCGCGACGTCGCGCCAGACCATGAGCGGGAACTCGTAGATTCGTGCCGCTGCCGCTTTGGAAGAGCCGAGCTTGCGGATGTAGCGCGCGAATAGCTCCACGTCGAACACCCAGCGGGTACAGAAGGGTTCGTCGAAGAGACCGGCCGTCGCCGGCACGGCTCGAAATACCTTCGCGCCGCACTGGGTGTCGTAGACCGCCATTCGCAACACCGTGGAGGCCGCTGTGGCAAAGACTCTTCCCAGATAATGACGTACCGCATGGCGCTCCACCTTGCGGCCGAGAAGCTTCACGCGCGAGCCGAATACCATATCGATTTCCGGCCGCGCTTCGAGGACGCGCAGAAACTCGGCAATGTCATCGAGAGGTGTCGCCAGGTCCGCATCCCAGAAACCGGCATACGCGGCGCCGCCCTCCAGTGCGGCGCGCATACCACGCCGCACGGCTTCGGCCTTCCCTCCGTTCTTGCCGCATTCGAGCAGCGTGGCGCGGCCTTCACGGCCGGCGCAAATGCCGCGCAGCAGTTCCACGGTATTGTCCGTGCTGCCGTCATCGACAAACAGCAGCTCGGCGCCCGGCCGATCGAGAAACTGTTGAAAATCGGAAACCGGCAGGCGGCGGCCTTCGTTGTAGCACGGGACGACGATGACGGCCCGCCGTGTTTCCACAGTAGGATGATCGTGAGTCATGGGTTATGAAGTGAGCTGGTCCGTAGTCGTGCGATCACGATGCCAGCCGCGTTCCATCGACTGCGCCATGGTCATTCACATCTTCGCATGGGCTCAGCCCGCGTGGCGCCTTTTTCACCGGTCATTACGGATAAAGGAGCGATTTGCCCCACGCGTAGCACTATATTGCGCAACATGACCCAATGATGACCTGACCTCAGGTTGTGTTGCTGTCGAGTTTCTCAACGAATCTGCGCCGAATGGCTGATTTTGCCGTCAACAGGGCTGTTGGTGACGATATTGCCAGAGCACCATCGGATTATCCCTGCGCAGAGGTCTGGCTCGCGCGGAGAGGGGGAGCGGTGCGCCATTTGGTGCGGGACGCAGGTCATTTGATTCGCCCGGCCCTGGTTTTGCTGGCCGGTCTGGCCGTCTTTCTGGCGGTGCGCAGCGCGATTGTTCCCAAAGCTTTTGGACAATACGGCCATTATCGGCCCGGCGCGCTTGCCCTGGTCCGGCAGCGGCCCATCGTTTACGCCGGGCAGGACACCTGCGTTCTCTGCCATGGTGACGAAGGCAAAGCGCGGGCAGCCGGCAAGCACGCTCACGTAGCCTGCGAAGCCTGCCATGGACCCCTGGCGCTGCACGCGGACGATCCCGCGGCGCACGTGCCAAAACTGCCCGACGTCGCCAACCTCTGCCGGCTTTGCCACGAAAAAGACGCGGCCAAGCCACGAAACTTCCCCCAGGTTGTTACCGCCGAGCATTCCGGCGGCGTGGCCTGCAACCAGTGCCATCAACCCCACAACCCGCACCTTTGAGGTAAGGAAATGAGCATGGATATCAGCCGGCGCGACTTATTCAAAGCAGGTGGAAAGCTGCTGGTGCTGGCGTCGGTCGGCGCGACGCTGGAGCAGATCACCGGCGCTGAGCCCGCCAGCGATGCCTACAAAATGGCCGACCACTGGTGGGGAATGATCATCGACATCGACAAGTGCATCGGCTGCGGCAACTGCGTGCGCGCCTGCTCCAAGGAAAATAACGTGCCGCATGGCTACTTCCGTACCTGGGTGGAACGGTACCAGATTGCGGACGAAGACCAGCCGCAGGTGGATTCGCCCGATGGCGGTATGGAGGGATTCCCACCTTCCACGCGCGAGGACGTCAAGAGCTTCTTCGTCCCCAAGCTGTGCAACCACTGCGCCGAATCGCCTTGCGTACAGGTGTGTCCGGTGGGCGCCACCTTCGTCAGTCCGGACGGCGTGGTGCTGGTGGATGAAACCTATTGCCTGGGCTGCCGGTATTGCGTGCAAGCCTGCCCCTATGGGTGCCGCTACCTGCATCCGCAGAAGCAGACGGTGGACAAATGCACGCTCTGCTATCACCGCATCACGAAGGGTCTCACGACGGCCTGCTGCGAGAATTGTCCCACCGGCGCGCGCCTCTTGGTGGATTTCAAGAACCCCGAGGATCCGGTGCACGAGATCCTGCGCAATAACAAGGTCGCGGTGCTGAAGCCGTACATGGCCACCCGGGCCAAAGTCTATTACGAGAACCTGGACGGTGCGGTGCGTTAGAGGAGCGACATGATGATAACTGGCGTCGACGGTTTCATGTACCCGAACGAGGTGGAGCTGCAATGGAGCGTCCTCATTGTCCTCTACCCGTACATTACCGGCCTAGTGGCCGGTGCTTTCATTCTGGCTTCGCTCGAACGGGTTTTCAAAGTGGAGGCGGTGCGGCCCACTTACCGGCTGGCCCTGCTGACGGCGCTGGCTTTCCTGCTGGTCGCCCCGCTGCCCTTGCAGCTTCACCTGGGGCACCCCGAGCGGTCGTTTGAAATGTACCTGACGCCGCACACTTCCTCCGCCATGGCCATGTTCGGCTTCGTCTACCTGTGGTATCTCGCGGTGGTGTTGCTCGTCGAAATCTGGCTTGAGTACCGCGCCGAAATCGTGGGGCTGGCGCAAACCACCACTGGCATTCGCCACCTCATTTACCGGGCGTTGACGCTGGGTTCCTACAACGTCAGCACGGAGGCCCGCCGCATCGACGACAAGGTCGGTTATGCCATCACCGTCATCGGCATCCCGTCGGCGTTTCTGCTGCACGGGTACGTGGGCTTTATCTTCGGCTCGGTGAAAGCCAATCCGTGGTGGTCCTCGCCGCTGATGCCGATCGTGTTTCTGTTCTCGGCCATGGTCTCCGGGATTGCCGCGGTGATGGTGCTCTACGTGGTGTCTTCAAAGCTGCGCAAAGTCGCCATCGATATGCGATGCCTGGACACCATCGCGCGTTATCTCTTCTACACCTTCGTCATCGACTTCACCTTGGAAATGCTGGACCTGGTGCACCGCACGTACGAATCGGACGAAAGCTTCCGCAGCCTGGATTTCATGGTGCACACGCGGCTGTGGTTCTCGCAGGTGATCCTGCAAATCATCCTGGGCACACTAGTGCCGCTGGCAATCCTCGCGGCCAGCCAGTTGTGGAGGTTCTCCGAGGGTGTCCGCAAGGCGATGTACATGACCGCCGGCGGCTTGACGCTGATTGGTATTTTCGCCATGCGCTGGAACGTGGTCATAGGCGGGCAACTGTTCTCCAAGAGCTTTCTCGGCTACACCAGCTACAAAATGGAGTTGGTCACCAGAGAAGGTCTGCTGCCCGCCATCGCGCTGATGATTCTGCCGTTTGCGATTTTCCTGGTGTTGATCAAGCTGCTGCCGCCCTGGCAGGAAGAAAAGGCCCGCCAAGCCTGAGAGTGTTGCGGCGCCGCAAGTGCATGCGGCCATCTTTCGCTTGGCCGGCGTCACCGCTCCAACCCCGCGCCGGCACTCGCTGACCGGCCACACGAACGTTTCTTTTCGGCAGCTTCAACGGACACAGCAGCACCACCGGCCGGCCACAGGCCGTGAAACCTGGCTAGCATTCGAAGCGCTTCTATGTCATTGTACGCGGAGAGCGATCACGCGGCTGGCGGCGGACGCGCCTTGCCGCGCCGTGACCCTGATTTCGTACTGGCCTGGGGCGGGCGAAACGGTGCTCATGAAGGGGATGGCGCCCGTCACGTCGGGAGCCGGCAGTTCGGGCGAGGCGCTGGAAACCAGCTTTCCATCCTGCAGAATTTGGATCGAAAGCCGCGGCGCCCCGCCCGTTTTGGCCGGGTAGACCACCATGTAAAGCGGAATTTCGGTTCCGGCCGCATACACTCCGTCGAGCGACGGCGTAACCTTGCCGCCAGCAAAGTGCAACGGGTCGGTGGGATTCCGGCCCCCGTCGCGCGGGACGTCAAAAGGATCGACGCGCCGCACCGGCACCACTTCACTCAACCCGATACCCGGCTGATCCTCCACGAGCAGGACCGTCCGCTTCACGCCGGCCGCGCCATTTTCGCGGTCTACGACCGCGGTCTCCACGGTATACCGTCCGGGCGCCAGCAGCAGCGGCTGCGCGAAGGTCAGATCGCCGCGGGTGAACGCTTCGAACTTGTCGGCCGGAATATCGTTGGCCAAGTCCCGGCTGACCTTCGCAGCTACCTGGCCGTCCGCGCCCTTCACCAGCCCCAGCAGGGAAATATGCGAGCGCAGCTTGGCGGTTTGCTTTTCGTCGCGATAAGACAGGTTCTGCATCGGCACCTGGAAAACCAGGGAATACTGCACGGCGCTGCCCGCGGCGCGGAACGGCAGCGCCTGCGTCCGGTATGGGACGGCACTCGGCTGCGGCTTGGCGTTCAGCGCCTCCAGCGCGGCCAATTCGAACGGTTCCATGACCTCGCCGGCCAGCAGCGGCATGGCGAAATACCCGGCGCGCGTGTGCACCTGCGCGCCCGGCCGCGTCACCTGCACTTCGATCTTGCGGAAGTGCCCGTCGTAATTCTGGGAAGTGGGGACGTAACTCAGTTCATAGTGCGCGCGCACATCTTCCATTACTTCATGCAGAGGCTTGGTGACATCGTTGGTATTGGCGATCAGGAAGCCGCCGGTGGAATCCGCCAGATTTGCCAAGGCTTGTTGTGGATTGGCGGCCAGGCTAGTCATCACCGTCTCGCCCTGGTGGAACATGTCCTTCTCCGCATCGGCGTTGGTCGCCACGTCCAACGTGTCATAGTTTGCCTGGTTTTGGCTGATATTCGCGGCCGTACGCAACAAATCGGTGTTCGCAGTCTGCGCAGACCTGACCGAGAGACCCGTGACGTCCACGCAATAGATGCTCACATCAGCGCGGTTGGCCGTGCCAATGAGGGCTCGGAACGTGTCCTCGACCTGCCACGGCACGATCAGACCTTCGGAAAGCAGCAAAACAGTCTTGCGGCCCGGCAGCGCGACCTGCGCCTCGACCAGCGACAGCAGCCCGTCGATCGACCGCCAGCCCACTTCGTAGTTGAACATTTCCATCTGCTGCCAAACCAGCCGGGCCAACGCCATCTGCCCATCCGAGCTCATGCCGGCGGATTCGGCGCCCTGGGTGGCCGCGCCGACACTTTGGAACGGAGAGCCCCCTGCCGGGGCGAACTGAAGGCCGCCAACGCCTGGGTTGAAGGAGATTTCGACGGCCAGATTGTTCAGCACGTTTTCGGAATCTTTGCGGAATTCGATGTAGTTCCCACTGGTGGCTCGTGTAATCGCCTGGCGCAACAGATCCTGGTTGTTGGTGTAGGGCTGCAACGCATTCAACCGGGAGTCCAGGCTGAAGACTCCGCCATACGTATTGGCGCGAAATTCGTTGGCGAGGAACTCGGTGGCAGCCGTCTGCGCTAACCGGCGGCTGACTGGTCCCATGCGCTCGAAGACGATGGTCACAATGTTGAGATTGTGGAGCGGGTTGAGCGCGGGACCCTGCGGCGCAACGGGCGCGCTCGCGCCGGACTTCGCGCCCGGCTGCGCGGTGGCGGGCTGCTGCTCATCGACATCGGTATCGGTGAAGCGGAAGGTCTGCAGCTTCTGCGGAACGCCGTCCTCCAACACGCGTACCTCTTCCGGCTTCAGATTGCGGATGGGGCGCTCTTTCTTGTCCCGCACCACGGCATCCAGCAGCACTTCCCGCGTGGTACTGCGGATTACCGGAACGTTGGCTTCCTGGGCCGCCAGCGGCAGATAGGCCAGGCCGGCGCAGACGAGCAATACGATTCGCATGGGACCCTCTCTCTTTAAGCATAGGACAAAAAAAGGCGCCCGGCTCGGCTTGCTTGCGCAGGCAGGCGCCAGCGCGTTGCGGCCGAGCCAATCAAGATCCGGATCGGCAACCACAACAAGCAGGCAGCCTACGAAGGGCCGTTTAACCATGAGCTTGCAACCATTGTGAAACGTGCTATCGTGGCTAAGCCACAGTCATGACGCACAAGATGTTGCTGCGGGAGGCAATACAATATCGGGCGGTTTCGGGCCGGTTGATCTCCATCCCTGCGGTACCGCACGCAGCGGAAAGTTCGGGGCGCGCGCAATGATCCGGCTCGGAGTGGTGAGCGCGATCCTGCCGGAGCTATCGCTGGCGGAAGTCCTCGACCTCTGCGCCAGGGAGCGCTTCGAATGCGTGGAATTGATGTGCTGGCCGGTCGGCCCTGCCGACCGCCGCTACGCCGGAGTGACGCATATCGACGTAACGGCGCTGGGGGAAGACGACGGCGCCAAACTGAAACAGCAACTGGCGCGATCCGGCGTAGCTGTCAGTGCATTAGGCTATTACCCCAACGCCCTCTCGCCCAACCCAGGGGAAAGTGAGGCCGCACGGGAACACCTGCGACGCGTCATTATCGCCGCGCAGGCGCTCGGTATCGGTCTCGTCAACACGTTCATCGGACGCGATTGGACGCGTTCGCTTCGCGAGAATTGGGGCCGGTTCCGCGAAGTGTGGCCACCCTTGGTCCGATTCGCCGAAGAGCGCGGCGTGCGCATCGCCATCGAGAACTGTCCCATGCTGTTCGCCGAGGATGAGTGGCCCGGTGGTAAGAATCTGGCCGTCAGCCCGCGCATCTGGCGGCAGATGTTTGAAGAGATTCCCAGCGCTTCGTTTGGCTTGAACTACGATCCCTCGCACATGATCTGGCAGCAGATGGACCCGATTCAGCCCTTGCGCGAGTTCGCCGCGAAGATCTTTCACGTGCATGCCAAGGACGCCCGTATCGACCGCCGAAAGCTGAACGAGGTGGGTATTCTAGCGCATCCCGTGGAGTACCACGACCCGCGATTGCCCGGCCTGGGCGAACTCGACTGGAGCGCTTTTTTCGCCGCACTGACGGAAGCCCGGGGCGACGTTTCGGTTGCCATAGAAATGGAAGACCGGGCATACGAGGGCTCGCTGGAGGACCGGATTCTGGGTCTACGTCAGGCGCGCCGGTTTCTGGCTCAGTTCTGCGCGCCATGAACACCCTGGTGCTGGTGGCCAGCCATGCCGTTCCCTACCGTTTTGACCGGCTGGACCACGATGACGGATGGTATCTCAAGCCCTTTCAAGCGGGAGAGGGCTCTCTCTACCTGGATCATGTGAAACGCGGCGTGGAAGTCGCGGCCGGACAAACGGACAGCCTGCTCATCTTCGCCGGAGGTCAAACGGATGCCGCGGCGGGTCCGCGCAGCGAAAGCCAGGGCTATTGGCTGGCCGCCGATCACTTGGACTGGTTCGGTCATCGGGGAGTGCGCAACCGTGCGACCACAGAGGAATTCTCTCTCGATTCGTTCCAGAATCTGCTGTACGGAGTGTGCCGGTTTCGGGAAGTAACCGGCGGTTATCCCATTGGCATCGTTGCGGTGGGCTGGAAATTCAAAGGCGCGCGCTTCGGTCTCCACCGGCGTGCCCTCCGGTTTCCCGAAGCACGCTTCCGCTATGAAGGTGTAAACGATCCGCCGGCGCTGGAGGAGAACCTCCCGTTTGAGCAGGCGCGCGCCCTTCTCTTCGAACAGGATCCTTACGGCGCGACGGCGGAGCCGGCGAGGAAACGCGAAGCCCGCAACGTATTCCGCCGCCATCACGGGTACGCCCAAAGCTGTCCAGAACTCGCCGCGCTGCTGGGACATCGGGGCCCGGAGCTGTTTGCGGGGCCACTCCCCTGGTCTTCACTTGACGGAGCGGCCGGCCGCGGATAGGGCTATTTGTGTGGGTAAGCCATGTGCCGGAGTAAGTAACCCGCCGACAGAAGCAGAAGCCGACTTGCACGAAGCCGCCGGCCCGGCCGCATTGAGTTGAGCCCATCTCCCGGACCACACCCACTGCCGAAGACTGGGGCATGATGCCTCAAATGCGTGTCGGGGCAACCCAACCAGAGCCTCCTGGCAGTGGCTAAACCCAATCATTTCAGCCGGATTAAAGTGGCACGACGGATGCTTTCCGATGGCCGTGGCTCGCAGATTGTTCTTCGTCGCGGCGTTGCTGGGTGTAGCACAGCTTCAATCCGCCACCCTCCAGCAGCTCTCGATGAGCGACTTGATCGCGAAATCCACCGCCATCGTGCGCGGGACGGTCCAGGGTTCGTACACAGCCTTTTCCGGCCCCGTGATCTTCACGCATTACCGCATTCAGGTGGCGGAGAAGTGGAAGGGCTCGACGGGCGCCACGATGGATGTGGCGGTGCCCGGCGGTATTGCCAGCGGCGTGCGGCAGACCTATGCGGGTGCGCCGCAATTTCAGCCGGGCGATCAATATGTGCTGTTCCTGTGGACCGGCAAGTCGGGCATGACGCAGATTATGGGGTTCTCGCAGGGTGCGTTTGCGGTTGTGCCGGACGGCTCTTCCGATCCCAGCTTGACGCGGAGCGCCAGCCATGAGCTGATGCTCGACCCAGCAACCCATAACCAAGTGAACGACCGGCCATTGACCATGCGGCTGAGCGCGTTGCGCTCGCTGGTGGCGAGCGCCTTGGGGGCGGCGAAATAGTGCGGCGGCGGGCGGCAATGCGGGCGGTGCTGGCGGCAGCGGCGGTGTTGGCGATGAGCGCTCCCGTCGAAGCCTACTATCACTACACTTTTTACTCCAGCCATAGCGCGCCATTCACCCCCATCCGCGCCCGTTTCAACCTGCCGGCGCTTACCAATGGAACGCTCAACGTTTTCGTCAGCGATGCCGGCCCGGTCAACTACGCCTCCAATGACACCTTCGGCTCGGTTCTGGGCGAAGTAAAGCAAGCCGTGGCGGCGTGGAACACCGTACCCGCTTCGGCGTTGCGGCTGAACTTCGGGGGGCTGGAGAGCGCCAGTCAACCACCCCAGGCTACGCCCGCCATCGAAGTGGTCTTCGCCGAGATGCCGCCCGGGCTTTTGGGGTATGGTTCGCCCAACATACCTTTCCCTCCGGTGTTTCAGACCGGATCCGATGGGCAGCCGCTAGTGGCCATCACTCACTCCGTGGTAACGCTGACCAACGACACCACCAGCGGTGCCGGCCCCAGTGAACTGCCGGACTTCTTCGCGACAGCGGTTCATGAGCTGGGGCACGCGCTCGGCTTGCAGCACACCTGGACCGGCGCGGCCATGTCGCAGGGAGTCATCCGCAACACCACCCGGACGCGGCCCATCGATGCCGATGACGTGGCTGCGTTCTCCCTGCTGTACGGCGCCGCCAACTGGACCGCGAATTACGGCTCCATTTCCGGCCAGGTAACCTTCGCCGGCAGCAACACGGGCGTCAACCTGGCTTCGGTGGTGGCCCTGCCGCCTGCCGGACCGGCGGTTAGCGCGCTGACCGATCCCGCGGGTTTCTACAACATCAGCGGCCTGCCGCCGGGAAGCTACAAAGTCTACGTTCATCCACTGCCGCCCGACGCTATACCTACTAATTCCCAAGAAGGTCTCCTATTGCCATACGACGCGAACGGATTTCCGTTCGATCCAAGCCCGGATTTTCAAACGGTCTTTTATCCTGGCACCACCGACCCAACGGCAGCCACCACTTTCCCTGTCGCCGCGGGCGCCAGCTTCACGGCCAATTTCAACGTGCAAGCGGAAGCCTCGGTGCCGATGTACGATGTCATCACGCGCGGCTACCTGGATCCGATAACCCGCGATTACACGGTCAATGTGCAGCAAGACAGCGACTGGATGTCTCCGGCGTTCATCAACGGAACCCAGGAGCAATCGGTGGTGGAGACCCTTTATTCGCCGCTGGTGATCCCGCAAACGGTCTCGATTCTGGGATTCGCTCCCGCGCCCATCTGTACTGCCGACTCGCCATGCTTCGAAGTATCCACACCGCTCTCGGCGTTGTTCGCTTATTTCGACGCTCCGGCCAACGCCGGCACGGGTTTGCGGCACTTGGTGTTCAATTTGAGCAACGACATGTATGTGCTGCCCGCCGGAGTGAATCTGGTCGATAAGCAGCCGCCCTACGTCGATTCCGTTACCAGCAACCCGGATGGCACCGTCACCGTCACCGGCACCGGTTTGGGACCTGACAGCACGGTATATTTCGATAGCCTGCCGGCCTCGGTCACGCTGAACGGGTGCCCCAGCGGAACGTCCGGAGATTGCCCGATTACGGTCACGCCACCTTCTGGCGCCAGCGGGCAGACTTCCGACGTCACGGTCTTTAACGCCGACGGGCAGAACTCGACGTTCCTGCAGCAATGGCCGAACATCCCGACGTACAGCTACCCGGCTATGAACACGCCGCAGTTGCAAAGTGTCAGTCCGTTGTCGCTGCCGGCCGGCGGCGAGGCCATGGTGGACATCACCGCTCTCAACACCAGTTTTGTGAACGGGCAGGTGACGGTGGGTTTCGGCACTTCGGATGTCACGGTGATCGGACTTTGGGTGCTCAGCCCGACCCACCTGTGGGTCAACGTCATGGTGGCGGCGGACGCGGCTCTGGGCTCTTCGGAGATCAGCGTGATCTCCGGGTTTCAGGTAGTGACCCAGTTCGGCTTCCAGATTGTGCCGGCCAATCCGGCCGCGCCGGCGATTCTGGCGGTAGTGAACGGCGTTTTCGGCCAAGCCACGATTTATCCGAATGCGGTCGCCACGATCTGGGGCGCCAACCTGGCCAACCCGCAGATCACCATCAACGGCCAACCGGCGCAAGTCTACTATTCGTCGGGCGATCAGGTGAATGTCGCGGTGCCGCCCGGCACGCCCACCGGGCCGGTGGTTTTGAACCTGACCACCAGCGGCGGCTCGGTCAGCCTGGTGGTGCCGATCGATTACGCACCGCCGTCCATCCTCGGCATCGCGGAGCCCTCCGGCGCGATCGTCAATGCCACTAACGCGGCTGTGTCCGGCGATCTGCTGACGATCGCCATCAGCGGCCTGGATCCTACGGTGACGCTCGCATCGGGCCGCCTGCAAGTGATGGTCGCGGGCGTGTCCATGCCCGTCCAGTCCATCAGCGCCAGCCAGATCCAGTTCACTTTGAGCCAGTCTTTCAATGGCGCGCAGGTGCCGGTGACGATCGTGGTAGACGGTTCCTCCAGCGCGCCGTTCACGATCCTGGCCGAGTAGCCGCGCCGATCGCTCCACCAAAGCTCACCGCGCCAATGAAACGCGAGGTCAAAAACGCCCGTCGCTTCTATTTCATGGGGCCCCGATTCGTTGTTCTATTGGTAATTCTTTCCATCGTACGGGCGCAAACGCAGGATGCGGTGCTGCAAGATTCCTCCCAGCCATACATCATTCGATCTTGACGGCCAGTCGGCCGGCATCACCGCCTGGGGAACCATCCGCGCGACGCCGGCCGGCCGCTTCAACGCTTCCCTTACCGCCGACCTCGGCGACCTCGAGCAGAACATCACACCGCTCATGCGCTCGGAACTGAACCGCTCCGCGCGCTGCGGCGACCGCTTGTCGGTGGACCCACGCCTCGCTGGTCCCAGCGGTTCCCGCGGCGGCGGCCTTCCTTACCGGCCGAGCGACGCCACGTAAACTTGGAATGGCGCCCAATAATAAGGGCGGGCGAAGCGAGCCGAGCTGAGCAGCGCGAGCTTGGCCTGGCGCATGGCCGTAACCGGGTCCGCGCCCGCAGCCATTCGCCGGTAGAACTCGTTCATCAACTGCTCGGTGGAACTGTCGCTCACATCCCACAGGCCGGCGGCTACGGCGCGCGCACCCGCCCGCAGAAAAGCCCAGGCAAAACCCACCAGTCCTTCGCCCGCGTACGTCCGCGTGCCCGCGCTGTTGCAAGCCGAGATGGTGACCAAGCCGGCATGGATGGGAATCCCAATGACATCGCGCGCGTAAAGCTTGCCGTGAGAGAGAATCACCGCCGATTCGAGTGGCCGCTGCGAATTGGCTTCCGCATGGGCGGCAAAGTGGATCAGCGAAAAGCGCTGCGGACCGGCAAGGCTGTACACCGCCGGAGACGCCTGCGCGCCCAGATAAGCCTGCTGCATCCGCCCCGGAAAATCCGCTTGAATGTCGCGAATCTCGCGCTCCGCATTCGCGAGCGGCCGGTAGTGGCTGCCTGCATAGTCGGGTGCGCCAATCAGCAACAGCGAAGCGCTCTTCCCCGCCCCCGCTTGCGGCGGCGACGCCAGGATCTCGATCGAAGGCGACACGGCCAACTCCACGTCCTCAACCAAGAAGTGCGGATGCGGCGTGGGCGCCACCAACGTCTCCAGGTTTAACCGGTGCAAAGCGCCATCGGGAATGACGATCAGCCGTTCTCCTTTGCGGATGTGCGGCGCAACCGGCGCCACCAGCGTTCGCCAGAGTTCGGAGCCGGCGGTGCTGGCGGTGAGCGGATCGCGCACCGAGTGCTCCACCGTGTCGCGATAGTTCGTCACCAGCTTCTCGATCGCGCCCGAGCCCGGCAGTTGGAACCGTTGCACGCCGCGGCCGTTGATGAGCCATGCAAACGAACGCTCGGGCGCCAGCCAGAATGAGAGGATGCTCGCGTGCGCGTCGCGCGCCACGCGTTCGAACTCGGTCAAACCGCGCGGCGGGGCGGCCGCGGCGTCGCCTTCCAACCGCTCGGCCAGCACCCGCGCGCGGCTTGATTCCACCACGCGCAAGGCCCGCACGTCGTCTTTCTGCCGCCACAAAACATCCACGTAGGCGCGGTAAAACGGCATCAGCTCCGAAAGCAGCGTCATGCGGTGATTTGGATCGAGCAGGTCGCTGCGCGTGGCCTCGATGATCCGCAACGCCTGCTCGTAGCACCGGTCAGCCTCCGCAAAACGGCTCGCGTCGGCGGCAAGTGCGCCCAGCAAGTCCCACGCCGCCCAGCGGATATTGGGTGGGGTGCCTGCAGAGCGCAACAGATCCTGGCCGATTCGGGCGGCCGCCTGGAAATCGCCGCGGCCCTGGGCTATTAAGGCGCGATTCCGTTCCAGGAACGGAGATGTGTCGCGCGCGTCCAGCGCACGGGCGAGCTCCGAGGCGCGCTGGTTCCATTCCGCCGCCTGGTCCCACTGGCGGGCGTCGATCAAAGTCAGCGCAAGATTTCTGGCGTGGCGGGCGGCCTCGTCCCTGCGGCCGATCGCCAGCGCGAGATCATACGCCTTCCGGTAGTTGGAAATCGCATTCGGGAAGTCTTCGTCGCCATAGTATGCCGATCCCAACTCGCCGAGCGCAATCATCAGATCCGCCCGCGCGCCAATGGCCTCAAGAGTGACGATCGCTTGCCGCTGGTGCTCGAAGGCGCTATCCAGGTCGCCCAAAATGGCGTACGTGGAACCCAGGTTGAGGCGCGCCAGGGCGGCCACCCGGTGCGCGCCGAGTTTTTCCGCCGCGGCCAGAGCGCGCTGGCCGGCATCGATCGACTCTTCATACCGCCGCAGTTTCTTCAGCGCATACGACAGATTGTTCAGCGACTGCGCCTGCCAATAGGGGAGCCCCTCTTTGGCAGCCCGGTCGGCGGCGGCGCCAAACGACTGCCGAGCCTCCTGCGGCTGGCCAGCTTTCATGGCGGCCATACCTTCGGTGAGCTCCAAGCGAATGCGCTGCTCGGGATCGCGGACTGCGGCGCGTGCCTGGGCCAGCATCCCGGGGATTTTCGCGGCATCGCAGCCGAGCTGAATATCGGCCGTTGCCAGATCGATCAGGCGCCGCACCTCTAACTGCCTCAGCTCTGGCTTGGCCGTCAGGGGGGCCAGAAGAAGAGTGCGAGCCCGATTCCACTGGGATTGCGCGCCCAGCACCTCGGCATCGAGCAGCTTGAGACTCAAAACCCAGTATGAATCGGGTTCCTTTTGCGCGCGCGTGGCGTAGGAGGAAGCTTCGCGGCCGGCCGCCTCCAGGTCGCCGGCAACGTATGCGGCCCAGGCACGCGCATACGCTTGCCGCGCCGGCTCGGTCCGGGAACAGGAAAAGAGCGGAAGCAGAAGGCCCAACACAGCGGCCGCGGCGAACTTAGTTCGATCTGCCGTTCGACTGGCCGGAGCGGACCGCGCCGGGACCGCCCGCATCCGAACCGATCGCCAGCCGTACCAAGGTGACGCAGCGGCCGTTGCCTTTGACGTGGACCTCACCGAGAACGATTCTACCGAAACCCTTCCAATGAATGGCGTAGCCGTCCACGCAGGTCGATTGCGTCCCTCGGCAACTCTGTGGCTCGTGCACGACCGGCTGGCCCTCGAGTTGTACCCGGCCCAGATCTTCGCCAGCACCGAACAACGGATCGCGGCGGGAGTTCTGTTGATCGGCTGCCTGTTCGCCGCATAGCTTTTCCTTCCGCAGACGCAAGGGGCGTACGGTGACTGGCGGGCGCCTGCTCTACTCGCGGCTCGCCACAAGTCTCGCGACGGCCTTTCTGTATCACGAGGTCTCCGACAGCAGGTTGACCGTCGCCTGAGGAACCGAAGGCGCAGTGCTGCTGGCGGCCGGCTTTCCGCCGCGGGACGGTACGCTGCACCTATCCGGCCTGTCGCTCTGCCCGATTTGCATCGGAAAACTGTTCTTCTACGATTTGCGCGAACTCGAAACGCTTTACCGCTCTTGTCATTCTTCGTCTTTAGGTGTGATCCTGGTAAGCGTCTCCTGGCTCTATGCGCGTCTTCGCGACCGCATCCAGCGGTACTTGTAGGAGATAATTGCGTGCAGCTATTCGGACCCCTCCACATTTCGTTGCTGATGGCGATCGCCTTGATCGCAGTCGCATTTCCGTCGCTATGCCGGCGGGGCTTCGTGCCGATGCGCGGCGCCCGCCTGACCATGGGGTGGATGCTGACCATTAACGAACTTATCTGGTGGATTTATCGCTACTCGCGGGAGGGCATCCACGCCGCCAACCTTCCACTGCAATTATGCGACCTGACCGTATGGCTGGCGGTATTCGGATGTTTCACGGTTGCCCCCACCCTCGTGGAATTGGCCTACTTCGCGGGCGCTGCCGGGGCCGGCATGGCGCTGCTTACTCCGAACCTGTGGTCTCCGTGGCCGAGCTACCCGGCCCTGTATTTCTTTGTGGCGCACGGCGGCATCGTGATCGCAGTCGCGCTGCTGGCCTGCGGCGGCTTCGCGCGATTCCGTCCGGGCGCGGTTTGGCGCTCCTTCGGTCTCGTGCTCGGCTATGCTGCACTGGTCGGTGCGGTCAATGCCGCCTTCGGCAGCAATTACATGTTTTTGTGCCGCAAGCCCGACCATCCATCCTTGCTCGACCAGATGGGACCGTGGCCCTGGTACCTGGCCGCCGGCGCGGCAGTTGGCCTCGCTCTCTTCTGGCTGCTGTGGCTGCCGGTGCGGCACTGGGGCGATAGGGCGTAGGGTTCGCGCAAGTCAATGGCGCTCGACAGTAACCACAGCAGTCCAGAACCCGGAGTTGTCCGCGTAGTTGTCGTCGTTCACACCCAGGAATAGGCGGCCGGCGGACCCTGCCGGCACGGTTCCGTGAACGCCAACCTCGAAGATCGTCCCTCCCGGACCCACGCGGCCGATCAGCGACCAGCAATTCAGGTGCGGCGCGGGAACCGCCGCGACCGGCTGGCCAAACAGTTGCCGGGCCCGGCCGCAGTTTGGATAGAAACCGCCGGGTTGCTGCACGCCAATCCGCCGGTCTGCCGCGACCCGGATCTTTCCGTCGGCTACGATCACTGCCGTGTCGCTGGCGCGCAGGTCGATCCCCGTATCGGTCCACGCCCGGCTCGAATCGACGCTGACCGTCCGTGTAGTTGGCGGCAGAACTCGCACCACCGGCTGGGGTGCGATCTCCGCAGGAGGCGTGGCCGGTGGTTCGAGCGGCCGCACGGCGTTCTCCGCCCGCGCTACGGGCGTCTTCTCCGCCGGCGGCGGCTCGCCCGTTTCCACCGGCGCTCCAGCCTTCGGCACAGCTTCCTGACGAGAAGGCGGATGCGAATCGGCGTGGGCGGCCGGTGCAGGCGCTTCACTCTCCTTCTCTTTCGGCGGGATGGGCGGAGCGGGCGTTCGGCTTGCCATTCCCCCGCTTGGACTGGCCGCCGGAGGCCGCAACTCTTGCGCCTGACGCCCCGCGAGGTCTCGCAGTGCAGGCCAGAATCGGTAGCCCGCCGCCCCAGCCAGCGCCAGAACCAGCAACGCCGCCAGGACGGTCATCAGGCGGCGAGCGCTGCGGGCGGGGGTTCGGGGCGATGGCTTCGCAGCCGTAGGCACCGTAGCGTGCAGCGCCGTGTCCAGCGCGGAGACGAATTCCGTGCAATTCGCAAAGCGATTCTCCGCTAGCGCCGCCATTCCGCGTCCCAACACTCCATCGACCGCGACCGGCAGCAGAGAGTTGGCCGCATGCGCCGAAGGCCGCTGACCGTAGACAATGCTGTGGACCATCGAGGCGTAGGTTCCCCCATGGAACGGACCCGCGCCAGTCAACAGCTCATAGGCAACCACCGCCAGCGAAAACTGATCGGACCTGCCATCCACCTCCCGCCCCTCGATCTGTTCGGGAGACATGTACGCGGGGGTGCCCATCACCAGCCCGGTGGCCGTGTATTTCGGCGCGGTGGTGATCTTGGCGATGCCGAAATCGGCGATCTTCACCTGGCTGCCCTTGTGAAGCATGATGTTGGGCGGCTTGATATCGCGATGCACGACGCCGTTCTGGTGGGCGTAATCGAGGGCCGCGGCGATTTGCCGGAGTATGTCCACCACATCGGTGGATTGCAGCTTTCTGTCCCGTTGCATCACCTGCTGCAAGGACGGTCCGTCGACGTACTCCATGGCAATAAACGCCATCTCGCGGTCTTCTCCCACGTCGTAGACCACCACGATCCCGGAATGGGAGAGCGCCCCGGCCGAGCGTGCTTCGCGGAAAAGCCGCTCCCGCAAGATCTGGGCTTCGCCGGCTCCCGTCAGGAATTGCAGGTTGATGACTTTGATGGCAACCCTTCGCCCGATGGCGGGGTCGGTGGCTTCGTAGACGATTCCCATGCCGCCCCGGCCCAGCTCGCGCACCACCGCGTAACGCCCGATCCGCATCGACGCTGCAGTGTCGTCCGGCAACGCCGGATCGGGTGCGTCGGGTTTCCGATCTTCCGCTGACATCACGGCTCCCGTCTCAATTGCGAACGTTCAAGGGGCTTCGTTGCGAACCCCCCTCATCCCGGTTTTCGATCACCGGATTTGTATATAGCCGTACCGCAGTTTCAGCCGCTATTGTACAGTACCCGACACTTTCCGGATACGCATATTCGCGCTCGGCCACTATAGAGTGTGGATGGTGTTCGCATCCTCGAGACGCGCTGCGAACACGGAACGGGATGGAGAAACTTGTTTCCGAGGATCAATCGGGTGTATATGTTGACTAGCCCGGACGCCGGATGATGCGTCCGCAAAGGGGAAAGGAAACGCGATGAACGCAGTTAGAAGTTGCTCCGGCATGTTGCCCGGATGGGCCCGGGCAGTCAGGGTTGGGTTGCTCTTTGTCCTGGCCACGGTCCTGTTCGCGGAGAATCACCCGGCCAACAAGAACAACAACCCGCCGGCAAAGCCCCAGCCCGCGAAGGCCAGTCGTGCGGCTCAGCCGTCGGGCCACGCGTCGCCCTCCAGGCCCTCCCCGGCCGGCCACAAAGCGACCCCACCAGGAGCGGCGCTCCACGGTAACACGCACCCCGGCGGGTCTGCGGGCGCCCGGCTGAACCAGGGCAATCGTCCCGGAGCCAGGCCCGGGGCGAATAACGCGGCCAGACCCGGTTCATTCGCGAGCCACCCGGGCGCGCGAAGCAACGGACTGCGTGGGGTGTCAGGCCGCCCCATGGTGTCCAGAACAGCCAGCGCCACCATTTACCGCGGTCCGGGTGGTGAACGGCGAATCGTGCACCGGCTCCCGGGCGGTGGCCTCGCCGTCGCCAACGGACGCGGGCACGGTTACGTGCAGCGGCGCGTGACCGTTCGGGGGAATGTGTTTGTGCAGCGGACCTATTACGTCGGAGGCCGCCCGCAAGCCCGGTTCTATCGGCCGTACTACTACCACGGGGTCGCCTTCAATGTCTACGCACCGCTCCGTTTCTACTCGCCCAGGTTCTACGCCTGGGCGTACAGCCCGTGGGCTGCGCCGATCTACTATAACTGGGGCTGGGCCGGGAACCCATGGTTCGGATTCTATGCCGGTTACTTTGCTCCGTACCGATCCTACGCAAGCCCCAATCTCTGGCTGACCGACTACCTGCTCGCAGCCTCATTGCAAGAAGCGTACCAGGAGCGGCTGGACGCGGCTGCGGCCGCCAATGCCCAGGCGCCACCGCCAGGCGCTGACGCCGCAGCTCCCGGAGGCCAGGTGGTCCTTACTCCGGCAGTCAAGCAGGTTATCGCCGATGAGGTCCGGCAGCAACTCGCGCAGGAGAGCGCCGAGAGCCAAGCGGCCCAGGCCCCCCAGGCCGCTGCGCCAACGCCCGCGCCGGCTGCCGCCGCGCCGCCGCCGGCTTTATCGCCCAACGTGCAACACATCTTCATCGTGTCCAGCGTCGTGGTGGTCAGCGCCGATGGGCAGCAATGTGCGGTCACCCAGGGCGACGTGCTGCAGCTCGATCCCGCCGCTCAGTACCCGGATCCGACCAATGCCAAAGTGCTGGCCGCCAAGATTGCGGACTGCCAGAGCGGCAAGGCGGTGCAGGTCGCCCTGGCAGACTTGCAGGAGATGCAGAACCACATGCGCGAGATGCTCGATCAGGGATTAGGCGAATTGCAGACCCGCCAGGGCCAGGGCAATCTTCCGGTGATCAATGCGTCGCTGCGTACCCAGACGCCCGCCGCTTACGCCGCGGACTTGCCCGCGCCCGATGCAAACGTCGCCAGCGAGCTGCAGCAAACCGCCCAGGCAGCCGCGGACACCGCGAGCCAGGCGCCCGCGCACAGACCGGTGACCGTTACCCTCGGCCAGACCATCGATCAAGTGCTCGCCAGCATGGGCCAGCCCACCACAAAACTGAACGCAGGGCAGAAGACCATCTACGTGTACAAGGACCTCAAAATCACCTTCACCAGTGGGAAGGTTAGCGACGTCCAGTAACATTTGACGTCAAATTGTCTTGTGGAAACGCAATCCGCTCCAAGCCACAGGAGCGGCGCTTGCCGAGCGCCCGGCAATGTCCGGCACACGCACCGGTCGCTGCATCATCTGGTGGCGGCTGCGCCTTCAAGTGATGAAGGGCTCTGGGAAGCGTGCGGGAGCATGTGCTCCCCGCGCGGAAGCGAAACGGACCCGCGGCGGTGCTTGCGGTATCGCTCCTGACCCTGCGGCCCTCCGCTTTTGACGACAACGCCGGCGTGCATGATACACACCTAGCATTTGACACCTGGCAAGTCCGTTTGTTCTAATGAAGTTACCCCATTGCTCCTCAGTAGCTCAATGGTAGAGCATTCGGCTGTTAACCGAAGGGTTGTAGGTTCGAGTCCTACCTGAGGAGCCAAATTAAATCAATCGGCTCTACGCCAAAAACGGGGGCAGACCCCGATCCCAAGCCTTTCTAAGAACATAACACCTTCACTCTGAGTCTGTAGTTTTCGAAGTTGCGGAAGC